>JAZUPW010000067.1:0-16801 GCA_045605385.1 Acutalibacteraceae bacterium | reverse complement strand
TTGCAGTTTTGTATGAATAAATTTGATTCGATTTCGAAGTTGCAAAAATACAGTAATACTTTGTGTCTTACTGTGTTTTAAAACAAGAAAGCGTTCAAATTTATCAGAAAAACCTATTTATCCCTAAGGACAAGACCCGTTTCGGTCTTTTTTATATATAATCGTGAATGTCAACAATTTTAAAGGCAATAATAACTGCCGCAAACAAAACACAGGAAAACAGTGTAAAAACAGCAGTAAATAAAATAGGGTGCGATAAAAAAGCAAATGCGCGGTTGCAAATATAACAAATAACAACAGCGTAAAATATGGGTAAAATAATATCTTTTATAGGTTTTAGTTTAATTGATGTTAATTTTAAAAGTTTGCCAACGTGAAGAAAACAAGTATAAGCGTTGCTTAAAATCATAATTGCCAAAAAACCGTTCATAGAAAAGCGCGGTACAAATATAATAATTAAAACAATACGCAACAGAGAATCGGAAACGGCGGTAAAAAAGGTAAATTTTTGTTGGTCAAGACCTTTTAAAATGCCGTCACAAATGCTGTCTAAATACATAAGCGGAACAATTACCGAAAGAATTTTTATAAGTTCGCCCGAAACGGTGTCTTTATAAATTATTCTGCCAATGTTTTCTCCGCAAAAGAAAAATATTGCTGAAAAAATAACGCCAAGCAACCAGGTTGTCTGTAAGGTCTTTTTTACGGCATTTTTTATTATAAAGGGTTTGTTTTTTGCAACGGCTTCCGACATTTCGGGCAAAAGCAAGGCGGAAAGCGCGTTAAGTATTGAAGACGGAAAGAAAAGTACCGGCAGAGCCATACCCTTAACAGCGCCAAAACGCGATAGCGCGGTGCTGTACGAAAGCGTCATAATAAGTGTTTTAGGCACTAAAACGTTTTCTCCTGTTCTTAAAACCGAAGTACAGTAACGTGAAAGAAGCAAAGGAAAACTTATTCTCAGCAGTTCTTTTGTTTCGCCCGTTTTCTGCGGGGTATCGCTGTTCAGCGTATGTTTTTTGCTGTCTAAAACAAAACAAATAAGCATAAAAACAAAGGAAATAACTTCTGCGGCGGTATCGGAAAGTACAATACCTGCGGCGGCTGCTGCTATGCCGTTTTTTACAAATTTTGAAACAATCAAAAAGCACAAAATAATTCTTAAAACCTGTTCTAAAATAATAGAAACCGAATTAACGGTAATTTTTCTTCTTGCAAAAAAATAACTTTTAAAAACCGCCGAACAAGCCAGAAACGGAAATGAAAAACACATTATTTTAAGGGAAATAAAGGCTCTTTCGTCGTGCAGAACGTTATTGCATATAAACCCCGAAAACACGTTTAGAATAATAAAACTTATAAGCGAAAAAACAAGAGATATGCCTATTGCCCGTTTAATAATGCGAAAAGCGCCATTTGTATCGTTTTTTGCAAAAGCTTCAGCAATCATTCTTGTAACTGCAGTGGGTATTCCCGCATTTGCAAAGGCGGTACAAAGCACAAAAACCGAAAATATAAGGTGGTATAGTCCAATACCTTCTGAACCTATAACAGCGGCAAGCCAAACTTTTAATACAATTCCCAAAACGCGCAGAACAATGCTTGTAAAAGTAAGAATTGCGGCGTTTTTAATAAACAGTGTCTTTTTCATACATAACATCCTTTCAAAAGATAATATGAAAAAAACCTGTTTTATATGAGTTTTTGCTTGTAACTTAGGTTATACTGTGTTATATTTAATATGCAAAAGGAGTGAAAACAATGGAAATTAAGGAATACGTTTTTAAGGGAATTCACTATTTGGTGCGTTTGCCTAAGAATTACGCAGAAAACGTGCAATATCCAACCGTTTTGTTTCTTCACGGGGCGGGATCACGCGGTAATGATATAAGTGTTTTAAGGAAAAATCCTTTTTTTACCTTAACTGCTGATAAAAAAGATTTTCCGTTTGTTATAATAGCTCCGCAGTGCCACGCTGATACCTGGTTTGATATTTGGGAAACACTAAAAGAATTTGCTTTATATATAAAAACTTTAAGTTACGTAGATTCCGACCGTGTTTACGGAATCGGCGCAAGTATGGGCGGTTACGGTACTTGGCAAATGGCTATGAGTATGCCGTCTTATTATGCCGCTATAGTGCCTATTTGCGGCGGCGGTATGTATTGGAATGCGTGGCGACTTAAAAAACTTCCCGTATGGGCGTTCCACGGCGCAAAAGACCAAACCGTTTTTGTTGAAGAATCAATTAAAATGGTTGATAAAATAAAGAGTTCGGGAGGAAATCCAAAACTTACAATTTATCCCGAAAACACACATGATGCCTGGACCGATACATATTTAAACGATGAAGTATATAAATGGTTTTTAGAACATAAAAACAAAAACGAACAAGAGCAAACCACCAAACTTGAAGGTTCTAAACTTTTTGGGTGACAGAAATCGAACCGGTTACGATTTCGCTCGCCACCTTTTGTTGCCTTTCTTGCGCTTATTTTTGTAAGGCGTCAGCCTTACTGCAAATTTCACACTGCGCCTTTCAAAAAAATGTGGCAGAGAGAAATTCTCGACCTGCTAAATAAATAATTTTTTGGAGAGGCGAAGCCGAAGAATGCAGTAATACTGTCGTATTGCAAATGATGAGGCAAGAAAAAATGAAAAATTATTATTTATCAGGCGTGACAGGTTCGAATTCTGTTACCCAATGGATAGGAGAAATAAATGACAGGACCGTTAGCCGATAGGTTAAGACCTACCGAAATAGAAGACGTTGCAGGGCAACAGCATTTACTGGGCGAAGGCAAAATCCTTCGTAAAATAATAAATTCGGGAAAACTTCCTAATCTTATTTTTTACGGGCCTTCGGGGGTAGGAAAAACTACCGTTGCAAACATTATTGCTGAAAAATGCGGTAAAAAACTTTACCACTTGAATGCAACTGTGTGCTCTACACAAGATATTAAAGACATTATTAATTCGCTTGATACAATTGAATGTGTCGGCGGTGTACTTTTGTATCTTGATGAAATTCAGTATTTCAATAAAAAACAGCAACAAATACTGCTTTCTTACATAGAAAACGGTGATATAACGCTTATTGCTTCAACCACCGAAAACCCGTTTTTCTACGTTTATAATGCTATTCTTTCGCGTTCTACCGTTTTTGAGTTTAAACCGTTGAAATCGGAAGATATAAGCGGACTTTTAGAGAAAAGTTTAACGAAAATAAATAAAGAAAGCGAAACAAAATACAGTTTTGAAGAATCTGTAGCCAATACTCTTGCAAAGGCTGCCGCGGGTGACGTAAGAAGAGCGCTTAATATGTTGGAACTGTGCCTTATTACCCTTGAAAACAGTGAAACAAAGGTGATAAACAGGGAACTTGCTGAACAGGTGCTTTCTCACAATGCCGTAAGATATGACCGCGAGGGCGATGAACATTACGATATTGTTTCGGCTTATCAGAAATCAATGCGCGGAAGCGATGCAGACGCGGCGCTTTACTATCTTGCAAGGCTTCTTGCGGCGGGTGATTTGCCAAGCGCCTGTAGAAGACTTATGGTTTGCGCCTGTGAAGACGTGGGACTTGCTTATCCGCAAATAATACCCATTGTTAAGGCGGCGGTGGATATTGCAAATGCGGTAGGTTTGCCTGAGGCTAAAATTCCGCTTGCCGATGCTGTTATATTGGTGGCCAATTCGCCTAAATCAAATTCAGGGGACGCCGCAATTTCGGCCGCAATGGCAGACGTGGAAGCGGGGGCGGTATATTCGGTCCCGCGGCAACTGCAGAATAAGCATTTTGACGGTGAAGATGCGCTTGTAAAAGGGCAGAATTATCTTTATCCCCATACCTACCCAAAACATTATGTAAACCAACAATACCTTCCCGATGAAATAAAAGACGTAAAATACTATAAGTTCGGGGATAACAAAACCGAACAAAAATTTAAAGAATATATAGACTTTTTAAAAGAATAAAAAATGTGTGTTGTTAGGGATTTAATCCCTAACAACGCACAAGGCAGTAAAACCGCCTTGTTTTTTGTATAAACCGCTGTTTTTAGTAAAATAATAATAACGGTGAGAAAAAATGATAAAAGAATATATAATTGCTTTTTTTGTTGGCGGAATAATCTGCTCTGTCGGTCAGTTGCTTATAGACTACACAAAACTTACCCCTGCAAGAATACTTGTTGGTTACGTTATAACAGGTGTTATGTTAACCGCAATAGGCGTATACGATAAATTTATTGAATTTGCGGGATGCGGCGCAAGTGTACCGCTTACGGGGTTTGGCTATTCAATAGCAAGCGGCGTTGAAAAAGCAGTACAAAAAGATGGCGCTATCGGAATTTTAACGGGTGGATTAACCGCAACGGCGGCAGGAATAACAGCGGCAATGGTTTCGGCTATTCTTGCAAGTTTTATTTTCAAATCAAAGGAAAAGAAATAGCCAACCGTTAGTCAGTTGCGATTAAGGATAAATTTTTTAGTTGAATAAAAAACGAAAAGGCGCGGTAATGCTGAGCATCACCGTGCCTTTTTAACGTATTAGACCGCAAAAAATTGCTTTTTAGGCGTTCCATTCTTAAGGGTAAGTTGTAAATCAACCGTTTGCCTGTTCTATTTTTGTTAATTTATGTGTTTTATTGTTCCTTGTGGAAAGTGTAAGATTATTTTCTTCGAATTTATATTTAACAGGCGTGTTACCAAGATAAAGAGTATCATCTTTAACAGAAAATCTGCCCGAAGTTGTATCGCCCGAAATAGCAAGTGAATAACTGCCGTCATCGGAAAAAATGAAATAAGAGTTGTTATAAGTGGTGGTAGCACCGCGGTCGGATATTTCGTTAAGTTTCCAAACGCCCACAAAGTCTGCTTCCTCGGCAGAAACCTGAGGTTCACCCTCGCCGGAAGAATTATTTTCAAGTCCGCTTATAACTTCAGGGGGAAGTGTTACCGAAAAATCACCGTCTTTGGCTTTAACAAAATCTTTTTCACCGCAGCCGCAAAGAGAGGCGATAATTAAAAGTAAAATTAAAAATATAAAAAGAGTTTTTTTCATTTTATCTGCTCCAATTCAATATTTACAGACAAAGTATAACATATTTTTTATCAATTTTCAATCATGGATTGAAAAAGGAGAAATTTTTTGATATAATAATGTAAAGTATGTATAAAAGTATCTTTGGAGAGTGGAATATTTGGGAAAAATAATATCGGTTGTTAACCAAAAGGGCGGTGTGGGCAAAACTACAACTGCCGTTAATCTTGCTTCGGGCATAGGGCTTTTAGGTAAAAAAGTTCTGCTTGTTGATGCCGATCCTCAGGGAAATACCACAAGCGGTTACGGTATAAATAAAAAAAGTGTGGAATTTTCAAGTTATAATATATTAAACGGCACAGCAAAGGCTGTTCAGACCATTATTAAAACTCAATTTAAAAATGTAGACGTTATACCGTCGAGTATGGACCTTGCGGCGGCAGAAATTGAACTTATTGAACTTGAAAACCGACAGGAAAGATTAAAACTTGCTTTGGCGGCAGTAAGAGAAAATTATGATTACATATTTATTGACTGTCCGCCGTCTTTGGGACTTATAACCATTAACGCTCTTTGCGCAAGCGATACTTTTTTAGTTCCCATTCAATGTGAATATTATGCAATGGAAGGGCTTTCACAGTTAATGTCTACCGTAAGACAAATAAAACGACTATATAATGATACCCTTGAATTAGAGGGCGTTGTGCTTACAATGTACGACGGCAGATTGAATCTTACCCAACAGGTTGTTGGCGAAATTAAAAAGTTTTTTGATAAAAAACTTTATGCAACACCCGTTCCGCGCGGTGTAAGACTTTCCGAAGCACCAAGTTATGGACTTCCCATTCAGTATTACGATAAAAGAAGTAAGGGTGCGTTGGCGTATGATGCGCTTGCAAAGGAATTTATAAAAAGAAATAAGAGGTAAACAAAATGGCTATTAAAAAAGGCGGACTTGGAAAAGGTCTGGACGCGCTGTTTGATGAAAACGCTACCGACAGCAAAGGTGCTGTTGAATTAAAATTAAATGAAATTGAGCCTAATAGAGAACAGCCGAGAAAGGAATTTGATGAAGAAGCAATTTCCTCTTTGGCAGAAAGTATAGCAAAACACGGTCTTTTGCAGCCGATTATTGTAAGACCTAAATTTAACGGTATGTACGAAATCGTTGCGGGTGAACGCCGTTGGCGCGCCTGCCGTATTGCAGGAATTGACAAGGTGCCCGTTATTATAAAAGAAATGGACGAGCAGACCTTAGCCGAAATTGCTTTGGTGGAAAATCTTCAGCGTGAAGATTTAAACCCCGTTGAAGAAGCGCTTGGCTATAATTCGTTAATGGAAAAATTCTCGCTTACGCAGGAAGCAGTTGCGCAAAGTGTTGGTAAATCACGCGCGGCTGTTGCAAATGCGCTTCGCCTTTTAAAACTTCCAAATAATATTTTAGAAGCGCTTAAAGAAAACAAAATAAGCGCAGGTCACGCACGCGCGTTGCTTTCGGCAAAAACACCCGAACAGCAAGAATACCTTTTTAAACTGTGTTTAGAGGGCGCTTCGGTAAGAACAATTGAAGCACTTGCTTCTAAGGAACCAAAATCAAACGACAGCGCAAAAAAGGTAACTAAAGAAAACAATTTTTACACCGAAGTTGCGCTTTCTTTAAAACAGGAACTTCACCGTAAGGTTGCAATTAAATCAACGGGAAAAGGAAAGGGTACTATTACTCTTGAATTTTACAGCGATGAAGAACTGCGTGATTTTGCACAGCGCCTTGCTGAAAAATAAATATGTTTGATTTTTTAAAACGCAAGAAAAAAGACCCTGTGCTTGAATCTATGGACGGCAGAGAGGTTAAATACGTAACCCGTCGTGTAAGAGATGATGAGGGCAACGTAAAAGAGGAAATAATGGGCAAAAGAGGCCGTATTGTGGCAATAGAAGGTGAAATCCGTGTGCTGTGCGGCGAAAACGACGTTTTTCGCTGTATGGCAGAAGAAGCCTCCTACTACGTTTTGCTTTCAGGTAACGGAATAACCGTTTCGGGAGTTAATTCCATAAACGGCGAATATGAAGATATAGTTGTTTACTATACTTATTACAGAAAATAAGGCGGTATTTTTATGAAGAGTACAACGGCAATTTTTTCGGGACAGGAAATAAAATATGATTTTCAGTCCTTTGAAGGCGGCAATCTTACCGCGCTTTTCGGCGGAATAGACTGCGATTTAAAAAATGCAATTTTAGGCGAAGAACTTTATATAAACGTTTTTGTTGCATTTGGCGGTGTTGATATATTTTTACCCGATGATGTTGACGTAGAAATATCTTCCCATTGTTTATTTGGCGGTGTTTCCGATAAAAGAGAAAAAATAAGTACGCCATTTAAAACCCGTGTACATATAAACGTAAACTGTGCTTTTGGCGGGGTTGATATTAAATAACGGGAGTTTTTATGAAAATAGTTATTCTTGATAAATCTACTTTGGGCGCGGATATTGACCTTTCACCCATTCATTTACTTGGTGAAACAACTGAATATGAAACAAGTTTGCCAAACGAAATTGAAGAAAGAGTCCGTTTTGCCGACGTAGTTATCACAAACAAATTAAAACTTAACAAAAGTAACTTGGAAAGCGCTCAAAACTTAAAACTTATATGCGTTGCGGCAACGGGTTACGATAATATAGATACCGATTATTGCAAACAAAAAGGTATTGCCTTGTGCAACGTTCCGGGTTATTCCACCAACAGCGTGGCTCAGGTTTCGGTTGCTATGGCGCTTTATCTTGTAAACAAAATAGGCGTTTACAGAGATTTTGTTAATTCGGGTAAGTATACCGCTTTGGGACTTGCAAATTATCTTATTCCCGTTTACCACGAACTTGCGGGTATGACGTGGGGTGTTGTGGGCGGCGGCGGAATAGGAACCCGTGTTGCCGAAGTTGCAAAGGCGCTTGGCTGTAACGTGCTTATGTGCCGCAGAAAAAAAGAGGGCGAGTTTACACTTGCCGATATTGATACCTTAATTGAAAAAAGCGATATTATTTCGCTTCATATTCCGCTGAATGATTCCACAAGAAATCTTATAAACGCACAGCGAATTGCAAAAATGAAAAGTAATGCAATTTTAATAAATACCGCGCGCGGCGCCGTTACCGATGAAGAAGCGCTTGCAAATGCGGTAAAGGCAGGAAAGATAGGCGGAATAGGCGTTGACGTTTATTCGGTTGAACCGTTTAATGATGCTCATCCGTTCAGCAGTCTTCTTGAAAATGAAAACGTTGTTCTTACTCCGCACATGGCGTGGGGCGCTTATGAATCAAGAATGCGCTGTGTAGAAATAATTGCCGAAAACATAAAATGTTTCTTCGGCGGCGAACACCAAAACAGAATAGTATAAAATAAGTCCGAGGATTTTTTCCTCGGACTTAACTTTTAATTATTATTCCCTGTGTTTTGAAAAAATCAAGTCAACAACCAGTCTGCAATATCAACAATTTTTACGCCTTCGTATTGATATTCATCGTGTCGGGTGCGTGCAATGACCATTTTTGGATAGGCATCCTTTATTTGGAGTAATGGTGAAACCTCACGCTCAAAGGTTTTGTTATCACTAATATTATCAGAAACCTGTATATAAATTTTTTCGTTGCGCTTAATTGCAACAAAGTCAATTTCTTTTTTGTAAAGCACACCCACATAGACTTCATATCCTCTACGGAGTAACTCTATTGCAACCACGTTTTCAAGAATTCTGCCATAGTCCATATTTTTTGTACCGAGTTTGGCATAACGAAAAGTGTGATCACTTAAATAATATTTGTCGTTGCTGGATAGATACTTTTTCCCCTTTATGTCATATCTGCGGACTTTATAAAAAGCAAAGGCATTGCACAAATACTGAATATATGAACTGATGGTAACGTGGTTGACCTTTTCCTTGAATACCTTAAAAGTGTTTGCAATATTTCGCGCTGAAGTCAGATTAGAAACGTTATCCATTAAGAAATCAACAAGTCGGTCCATCAACTGCATATTGCGAAGTTTATATTTTTTGCGAATATCGCGGACAATCAAGGTGTTGAAAACGTCGGCAATATAATCATACTTTGCTTCTTGATCATTATAGAGGTAGGAACCGGACATACCGCCTTCAATAATATATTTATCTATGGCATTATATTTGTCTGTGTAGCCAAAATACTGCATATATTCACCAAACGAGAACGGGAATACTTTAATTTCAAAAGTTCTTCCCGTAAACAGCGTAGCAAGGTCGGAACTTAAAAGAAATGCATTCGAACCGGTAATATAAATATCAAATTTTTCTGAGGCATGAAGACCGTTGATTGCTTTTTCAAAATCTTCACACATCTGTACTTCGTCAATTAAAACAAAATTTTCTTTGCCAATCATATACTGAGAATTGATATAGTCGTATAAAGGTCTGTATTTAAGCAAGTGCTCAAACTCCGGTAAGTTGAAATTTATTTGAATGATGTTATGGTTTGGTACGTTCTGCTCTATATAGTTTCTGAAAGATTCAAGCAACTTTGATTTTCCGCTACGGCGAACACCCGTGATGACCTTGATATCCGGAGTCCCAAGCACGTTGATAAGTTTTTCTAAATAGTGATTTCGAGTAATAATTTTCATAGCACATCACCTCACATACATTATTATATCACAAAGTTTACCATTTTCAACATATTTTCAAAAATGGTAAATAGAATTTGCAAATTACTTATTTTTGCCTTTTTTGTGTGAGTATTTTTTAAACCTGAAATAAAACTAGGGTGCGAAAAAGCCCGAGGAGAAAATCCTCGGACTTAATGTTTATACATCTTCTGCAGTTTTTACTTATTTTAATGGAATTATTGTTGTTGGGTCAACGGGGGTGCCGTTGTTTAAAACTTCAAGGTGTAAATGCGCTTCATCGGCACATTCATTATTTACCGTGCCTATTTCTGCAATAGCAGTACCCGCTTCAACACTGCTTCCAATCTCTACTTTAACGTTTTTAACGCCGCAGTAACGAATAAAAATATTATTGCCGTGGTCAATTGTAATAACACAGCCCATTATTGTTCCGTCATCAATACTTGCAACCGTTCCGCTTGAGCAACTTAAAACAAGCAGATTTTCAGAAGATAAAAGGTCAATGCCTGTGTGAAGTCTCATATCATTATAAGTTTGTGAATATTGCAAAGTATCTTCGCTGTATTCTTTATAAATTTGAGCGTCGTTAAGCGGCGGCACAAAGTATGGCTCTTTTGCTTCGTTGCCAACGTCTTCTGTGGCAGGTTGTTCGTTTTCGGTTATTAGCGGTTCTTCCTTTGTTGGGTTAACGGGTTCTAAAATAACGTTATCGTCTTGGTTTTCCGTATTTTCAGGCTCTTCGTAATAACTTGTGTCGTTTGAGTTATTGTTCATTCTTGCAGCATCCATAGCGCTGTATGCCGCAAAGCCTACCGCTATCATACAAACAGCCATAACAATATAAAAGCCTGTGCCGTTGAAAAATTTTGCAGTTTTATTTTTATAGTATTTCACTGTATTTCGCCTCCACAAAAAGTGTTGGCTGAAATACATAAAAATATACTTGTTAAAAAATATTTAAAAAATATTCATAATATAAACAAAATTTCGGTGTATATTAAATATGCTGTCAGTTAGCCGCAAAACTGCAGCATATTTCGTTCTTTTTTAAGAACGATCTCTCCTCAAACCCCTTAAAAGTAATAACCCTTGCTTTTTGGCAAGGGTTATTGCTTTATATTTTAAAATTTTTAAATTTCTATATTTTCTGTGTTTTCTTCGGGTAAAAGTAATTCGCAGGAAGCAAGAATATAAGCAAAACTGCTGTCGGAAGAAGGAACGAAACGAGAAATTGCTTCAAGTTCAACTTCGTTTTCATATTCATAACCTTTAGCGATTGAATAAACGGTGTAAGTGCCGTCTTCATTAAGTTTAACGTCATTAACGGTGTGTTCGTATTTAAAGAAACCAACGGGTAATATTTTTGTAATGCCGTCTTTAGTTATGGGTTCTTTTGCTTCATCGGCAATTTCTGTTGGGTCTACACCGTACATATTTTTCATAAAATCAATTAAACGGCTGTTTTCCAACGTTTGGTCTTTCGCAAGGGGAAGAAGCGAAATAACCGCGCTGTTCATAAGAGCAGAAACAGAACTAAAATCGTTAGCATAAGCATAGTTATTATTTAGCATGGTTTCAAAACGCGATGCCATAATACTGCCTTGTGTGTTTTTTTCTTCTTCTGTGGCGGTTTCGTTGGTACCGTAAGCGGAAAGCGAAACAATGCCTGTTGTAAACAAAAGCACTAAAATTAAAAGAACGGATAACAATCTTTTCATAAAATTCACTTTCCTTTCGATTAGTTTCTAACTTTATTATATACTAAAAATAAATAAATTCCACTTCAAAATGATTACAGTTTGATTACAATTTGGTTACAAAGTTTCAAAATGGTTACAATGTGCTAAATTAACAAAAAGGATTAAAATTTTTAAAAATATATGTTGAATATTACAAAAACCTGTGATATAATTGCTACATAACAGCAAAATTAAAAGGAGTGTCCCCTAATATGAAACAGTACAAACCAAATGAAATTAAAAATATAGCCCTTCTGGGCCACGGCGGAAGCGGTAAAACCACGCTTGCCGATGCATTGCTGTTTTCGTTCGGGAAGGTAGACCGTATCGGCAAAACCGAAGACGGAAGCTGTGTTATGGACTTTGATGCAGAAGAGAAAAAGCGTTCTTCTTCGGTATACACATCGGTTTATCCGTTAGAAACAGACAACAAGAAAATAAATATAATTGACACACCGGGCCTTTTTGACTTCGCGGGTGAGGTTGTAAGCGGTATTGCTGCTGCCGACAGCGCAGTGGTTGTTATATCGGGTAAATCGGGCCTTACGGTTGGCGCAAAACAAAGTGTTGATAAAGCCCGTGCCGCAGGAAAACCCGTTGCTTTTTTTGTTGGTAAATTGAACTCTACACACGCTCATTATTACCGTGTTGTATCGGCTCTTACCGCTAACTACGGCGCAGTTATATGCCCTGTTGTTGTTCCGCTTGTTGAAAATGAAACGGTTATTGCTTATTGGAATCTTATTGAAAATAAAGCGTACAAGTACGACGGCATTAATGCCAAAGAAACCGTTTTTGAACCGTCGGATGAAGCAAAGCGCCTTTATGAACTTATGCTTGAAGCAGTTGCAAGTATAGATGAAGAATTAATGGAAAAATATTTTGAAGGCGTTCCCTTTACAAGCGAAGAAATTACTGCTGCGCTTAAAAAAGGTATTGCATCGGGTGATATTTGTCCCGTAATGTGCGGTGTTCAGGCAACGGGCGATGCTATTCCTATGTGTGCAGAACTTTTGTTTGAACTTATGCCTGCCGCAGATGAAGCCGAGTATAAAATTGTTAAGGGCGAAGAAACAGAATCTGTTCTTCCCGATACCGCAAAACCTGTATCTTTACTTGTTTTCAAAACAGTTGCCGACCCGTTTGTTGGTAAACTTTCATACTTTAAAGTTTTATCCGGCGAAGTTAAGGGCGATATGAAACTTAAAGTAAGCCGCACGGGTGAAGATGAAAAACTTTCTAAACTTATGTACATAAAAGCGGGCAAACAGGAAGATGCCGCAAGTATTGTAGCGGGAGATATTGGCTGTGTTGCTAAACTTGGCGATGTTAAAACAGGCGATACGTTATCTGCCGACGGTACTGTTGCAGTTATGCCTAAGTTCCCGAATCCTTGTCTTTCTATGGCTGTTTATCCCAAGAACAAGGGCGAGGAAGAAAAAGTTGCTGCAGGCATTAACCGTATTGCCGAAGAAGATCCCACAATTTCCTTTGTATATAACAAAGAAACTCTTGAATCGGTTATTTCGGGCCTTGGCGAACAGCACATAGACGTTGTTGTTTCACGTCTTGCTTCAAAGTTCGGCGTAAATGTTGAACTTACAAATCCGAAAGTTGCTTACCGCGAAACAATCCGCCAGTCGGCAAAGGTTCAGGGTAGATATAAGAAACAGTCGGGCGGTCACGGTCAGTTCGGTGACGTATGGATTGAATTTGAACCGCACGATGGCGAAGAACTAATTTTTGAAGAAAGAGTTGTTGGCGGCGCAGTTCCCAAGAACTTCTTCCCCGCAGTTGAAAAAGGTCTTCGTGATTCAGTGGTTAAGGGTGTTCTTGCAGGATTCCCGATGGTTGGTGTTAAAGCAACACTTTATGATGGCTCTTACCATCCTGTAGATTCTTCTGAAATGTCCTTTAAGACAGCCGCTTCTCTTGCATTTAAGGACGGTATTCCGCAGTGTAAACCCGTATTGTTAGAACCGTTTGGCAAACTTTGCGTAATTGCGCCCGATG
Source organism: Acutalibacteraceae bacterium (assembly GCA_045605385.1). Taxonomy (GTDB): domain Bacteria; phylum Bacillota; class Clostridia; order Oscillospirales; family Acutalibacteraceae; genus SIG607. Next base: position 3,346 of record JAZUPW010000067.1, on the reverse strand, counting down.
AACAACTTGGTGACGTTATAGGTGAAGTTAACAAACGCCGCGGCAGAATTATTGGTATGAATCCTCTTGCAAATAAAATGCAGGAAGTTCTTGCCGAAGCGCCTATTGCTGAATTGGCAGACTTCGCAACCGCTATGCGTTCAATTACGGGCGGTACCGCTTCCTTTACCGTAGAGTTTGAACGTTATGAAGAACTCCCGTCACATATTGCTGCAAAGGTAATAGAAGAAAACAAAGAATAATTTAAAACAAAACTGTCCGAAATTTTTCGGGCAGTTTTTTGTTGTTTACAAAACGGTAATTTCGTGGTATACTAATTGAAAAATAAACTTATGGTGGTATAAAAATGTTTTACGAAAAACTAATTGAAAAACTTTTGCCGTTTTTAACTCAGCAAGGTTTTGAACAGGCAGAAGACGTATTTGTTAATGAAGACAAAAAGGTAAGAATTGTTTATAATAACGAGAAAAAACTTTACGAACTTTATTTAACACAGGAAGAAAATGAAAAATTACTTTCAGCCTATCTTTTTGATGAAAGCCAGACCGAAAAAGATATTGAATCGGTTGCTATTGACTTTACCGATACGCTTCAAAAGGCATTTGGCATTAAAAAGGAAAGAAGCAGGGTAGAAAACGTACAACTGCCCGATGAACTCGGCGGAAATAAAGTCGGCGTTGGCGGTCTTACACAAAAACTTCTTGCTGTTTTCCCACAGCATAAGGAAACCTATAAAGCGCACGTGGCTAAATACGGAAAATTGCTTATGGCAGATTTTTGCCATGAATATTTTATTCCTTCGGTTAAAGAGTTGGTAAGAAGCGCAAATAAACGACAAATAAAGAAGTTTTACGATGCTATGACCGATATGTTTATAGCAGCCGATGCCGAAACAGTTCCCTTTATTGTTGCTATATTAAGCGCTGCTGTTTATGAAGATAAAGCATTGCTTGAAACTTTTAAAGAATTAACGGCAGAATGCCCAAGCCTTTATACTCAGGTGCTTAACTTCAGTAATGAAATGAAGCATAGCAAAAAATTAAGAAGCGCTTTGTAATATGAATCTTTCCGATATTAATACAGTTAAAAAAATTCTTGGCGAAAACGGTTTTTCTTTTAAAAAGAGTTTAGGTCAGAATTTTTTAATAGATTCTTCGGTTTGTCCTGCTATGGCAGAAAGCGCTGCCGATAATAATACGGGTGTGCTTGAAATCGGTCCGGGTATAGGTGTTTTAACGGTTGAATGCGCCGCTGTGGCAAAGCGTGTTGTGGCGGTTGAACTTGATGAACGCTTAAAACCCGTTTTAGCAAAAACTTTGGCCGAGTTTGATAACTGTGAAGTGGTTTTCGGTGATGCGTTAAAAATGGATTTAAACGCGCTTATTGCCGAAAAGTTTAATGACTGCGAAAAAGTTGCAGTTTGCGCAAACCTGCCTTACTATATAACTTCTCCGCTTGTTATAAAACTGCTTGAAAGCCGCCTTAATATAGAAAGTCTTACCGTTATGGTGCAAAAGGAAGCGGCAGAGCGCATTTGCGCCGAGGTTGGAACAAGAGAAGCTGGCGCGTTAAGCGTTTACGTAAGTTATTTTTCACAGCCCGAAATACTCTTTGAGGTAGAAAGAGAAAGTTTTGTACCCGCGCCAAACGTTGATTCGGCGGTAATTAAACTTAATATAAGAAAAGAACCGCCCGTTTTTGTTAAAGATGAAGAAGGCTTTTTCGGTTTTGTTAAATCTTGTTTTGCTCAAAGGCGAAAAACTCTTTTAAACAGCCTTTCTAACACAACCAAAGTTGAAAAAGAAAAGGTAAGACAAGCGCTTATGAATTTGGGTATTGATGAAGCAGTACGAAGCGAAGCGCTTAATATGGAACAGTTAGCACAACTTTACAACGAAATATTTTAAAAAACCGCCTTTGCATAAACAAAGGCGGTTTTTATGTGCCAACGAAAACGAAAAAATGTATAACAAAACCTAACATAATTACATTGACATATTTTGTGTTTTAGCATAAAATCAAAGAAACGTAACATAAAATTTATGTTGTTCAGCCATATTTGTGGTACAATGAATGAAGAAACAAGTGAGGTGTCGTTATGAAAACTTTCAGCACAGAAAACATTAAAATGGTAACCGATTTTGCAAACGAAGAATATGAAAAGTTTGCAAAGAAAATGTTTACCGATTTCAGCGGTGAAAATGAAATTTATATTGGTCTTCCAAAGAACAGTGAAGTTGAACTTGACGAATGGAAAGATGAAATATACATAGACGTAAAAAACGGCAAGGGTGTTATTACCGGTTCTAATCCCTGCAGTGTTGTTATTGCTATGTACCGTTTCTTAAAAGAGTGCGGCGCGCGTTTTATCCGCCCAGGTAAAGACGGAGATTATATCCCTTCTACCACACTTTTAGATAAGACTGTTTTTGTAAACGAAAAAGCAACAAGCGAAAAGAGAACAATGATTATTGAAGGCTCTTGTAAGTTTGAAAACGTTTATAATATGATAGAATTCTGCCCTAAGGTGGGTCTTAACGGTTATGAATTCCAGTTTTTACTTTCAACACCTTTTTATAAGCGTTGGTTTACCCATGCAAATAATCCTTTCAAAGAGGATGAAAAGGTAAGCGAAGAAGTTCTTTTAGAAGGCGAAGCAAAACTTAAGAAAGAAGTTGTTCGCCGCGGACTCAAACTTCAGACAATGGGACACGGCTGGACAGCATATCCCGTTGGACTTTTCCCCGACGGTTGGGGCAAAATTCCTGAAGAAGCAGTAGAAGCGTCTAAACCCTATCTTGCGCTTTATAAAGGAAAGCGCGAATTGGTGGGTGATTCTCCTTTCCTTTCTAACCTTTGTTATTCACAAAAGGAAGTTCAGGAAAAAATGGCAGACTATATGATAAAATACTGCAAGGAAAATCCCGATGTTTCCATTATAAAGTTTGCTTTGTCCGATAACATTAATACCGCTTGTGAATGCGAAAACTGCAAAGACCACAGAATGAGTGATTTGGTTATCAGAGTGCTTAACTATGTAGATGAGCGAATGACTCAAGAAGGTCTTACTCAGCGTATAGGCGTTCTGGCTTATCAGGATACTTTATGGGCGCCGCGTGAAGAAAATCTTAAGAACCCCGACCGCTTTTATATGGGTTTTTATCCTATTTCTCACGTTTACCACGAACCGCTTCCAACAGAAAATATACCGGAAACCGAACCTTTCCCCTTTGTGCTTAACAAACTTACCATTTCGCAGGACAACTATAAGCAGTTAGCGCATTTAAAGGATTGGCAGAGAAGCGCCGACGGCAGATGGATTATTGGCGAATACCATAATATGTGG
>JAZUPW010000066.1:0-1921 GCA_045605385.1 Acutalibacteraceae bacterium | reverse complement strand
CCTAATTGCCGTTGCAATAACGTCAATGCGTTTATCAACACTGTCATAGCCGACAATTTGTGCTCCTAAAATTTTATAGGCTGCCTTTTCAAAAATGAGTTTAACGGTCATTGCGGTTGCACCTGGATAATAGCCAGCGTGTGAGTTTTGCGTTAAAATAACTTTTTCGTATTCTATGCCGTTTGCTTTGGCTTGCTGTTCGTTAATGCCAGTAGTAGCAACCGTCATATCAAAAAGCTTGATAACCGAAGAGCCTTGAGAACCTTTATATTCGCTATTTATCCCGCAAATGTTATCGGCAACAATACGACCTTGTTTGTTTGCAGGTCCTGCAAGTGAAATTACTGAATCTTTATCGGTTATAAAATGTTTTACTTCTACTGCGTCCCCTACTGCATAGATATCGGGAATTGAAGTTTCCATTTTAGCATTGACTTTAATTGCTCCTTTAACACCGAGTTCTAAACCAATTTTTTTAGCAAGCGAATTTTCGGGCGTAACGCCAACTGCAAGCACAACCATATCTGTGCTTATACTTGAGCCGTTATCAAAGTCAAGCGAAACTTGTTCGCCTGTAATACTCATTTTATTTGTGTTAGTGTTTAGTAACAATTGTACGCCGTGGTGACGAAAGTTTGCGTGTATAAACGACGCCATATCACAATCAACCGTCGGCAATAGATGGTTAGAGCGTTGCACGATAGTAGTTCTAATGCCAAGTTCGGCAAGGTTTTCTGCCATTTCAAGACCGATAAAGCCACCACCTATAACAACTGCCGTTTTAGGCTGTTTTTGTTCTATAAAGGCACGAATTTTAAGCGTATCTTCTACGGTGCGAAGAGTGAAAGTCCTTTCATTTTCAGTATAGAAATCTGGCAAAATCGGTTTTGCCCCAGGTGATAAAATAAGTTTATCGTATTTCTCGGTAAAACTCGTTCCCGTTTTTAGGTCAGTTACGTGAACGGTTTTGTGTTGCGTATCGATATCGGTTACTTCGTGATTGACTTTCGCCGTGATTTTGAAACGGCGGTAAAAGCTTTCAGGCGTTTGTAAGGTCAAATCTGCCTTGTCCGCGATAACACCGCCGATATAATAGGGTAAGCCGCAGTTTGCGTATGAAATAAAACCAGAACGCTCGAAAATAACAATTTCCGCTTGTTCGTCTAATCTTCTTATTCTTGCTGCCGCCGTTGCACCACCTGCAACCCCACCTACGATTACGATTTTCATATTGAAATACTCCTTTACATTATTATACCTTTTTTTAGAAATTTTTTCAATCGTTTTAATAGGTCGCCTTAAAAACAAAAACCCTTACTCTATAAGTCGCTTTGAACTGAAAAGTAAAGATTTTTGTTGTCGTATGAAATTTTTATTCCACGTCTAAAACGTTGATTTTCTTTTTCTTGAGCAAGAACACGTACGCCACGAGCGATACGATTGCATCAAACGCATTGCCGATACCAAACAATAACGCTATGCCGATAAGCGTCGGTTGCCACGCTCCGCAAAGATAAAGGATAAACGCTATTCCGTAGTAAATCGTATTCGTCACCACCGATTCAAACAACATATAGTTGGTCTTGCCGAGCCCGTAGAACGTGGAATCGAACATGTTTTGGAACGCGTAAAGCATATAAAATCCGAGCAACACCATAACGAGTTCAAACAATTTATCTACGTCGCTAAAATTCAAAACGTGCGCCATAAACGGTTTCCAAAGCGGAATAGTGATACACCACAACACGCAAATCGCCAACGTGATAACGAAATATCCAAGCGAGTTATTTTTAACAGCGTTTTCATCCGTCGCCGTTTCACGTTTGATAAGTTCGCCAAGTTGCAATACAGGGAGTAACAACCAACCCCAAATAAAGTTGTTCGCCACCCAATACGTGCCCTGCTCGCCGACCATATTCAC
>JAZUPW010000065.1:0-31065 GCA_045605385.1 Acutalibacteraceae bacterium | reverse complement strand
CCTTTCTTTCACAGCGCGGAAAAATTTTAAATTTTTTGGAATTGATTGGCCAATATTTTGAATTTTTACTATTTCAGAATAATGATAGACCAGGATGAAAAAACGAGGCCACAGAATGCCCGAGATTTAATTTTTTTAAAGTAGGTAAGGTGTTTAATCCTAGAAAGAAAAAAAGCGCTTAAAACGAAAATATGAACGAATTAGGGTGTGGGAGGGGTAAATACGGAAAATTATTTTAAAAAGTTAAACGGAATCAACGTAAATGAAAAAGTTGAAAAGAAAAATGGTTTGACTTATCTAAGTTGGGCGTATGCGTGGGGCGAACTGAAAAAAATTTTTCCAAGTGCAACGTACAAAATTCATAAGTTTGGCGAAAAACAATTGCCGTATGTATTTGATGAAAATACAGGATACATGGTATTTACGTCAGTAACAATTAACGATTTAACGCATGAAATGTGGTTGCCAGTAATAGACACAGCAAATAAGACAATGAAAAACGAGCCATATGAATATGAAATTGATGAGTATGTTTGGCAAAACAACAAAAAAGTCAAGACAGGTAATAAAATCAAAAAAAATGTTGATGCAGCCACGATGTTTGATATAAACAAGGCAATTATGCGGTGTTTAACAAAAAATATATCAATGTTCGGGTTAGGACTATACATATATGCCGGTGAAGATTTGCCGGAAGAAGAAAACCCAGGCTATAAGTGCGAAATATGCGGGGCGCCGTTTGTGGAAATGAAAGACAAGACCGGCAAAACATGGACTCCAAAGGAACTATACACACAGACAAAATTAAAATCGCCAAACATGAAAGCGATGTGTATGAAGTGCATAAGCAAGCACCAAAAGGTAGGTAAAACAGATGCAAGAAATACTAAAACTAATTGATAACGTAGATGATGATTTAAAGCCACTAGTACGGTCCATGATTAATGAGTACATATACATACACGGTAAATTAGACATGCTAAAAACGCTACCGTCCATAGAGGTGCACCCGAAAGATCCTAAAAAACAGCGCCAAACAGCGGCCGGCAAACAATACCGGGAGTATTTGCAGCAAAAAACGAATATTTTCAAGGCGCTATGTGCGCTATTAGGTAAAAAGGGCGCCGAGGAAGAAAGCCCACTAAGGGCATATTTAAAAAGCATCGAGAGGCGGGGCGGATGAGGCCCGAAAAAAAGGAAACATGGTTATATAAATACCGCCAGGCCATAAAAGACGGCGAAATAGTAGCCGGACAAGAATTAATCATGGAATTAGACCGGTTAATTGATGATTTAGACAACCCACGGTACATATACGACACGGCAGATGCTGAAATGCGTATGGATTTTATGCAGAATTGCATCAAACTAACAAAATCGCCGTTTTACGGGCAACCTATGACATTAATGTTATGGCAAAAAGCATTAATTGAGGTAATGTACAGTTTTAAAATGGCAGATAGCGGCCTAGACAGATTTAAGCGCGTGATATTACTGATAGCGCGGAAAAACACCAAAAGCGAGACATGCAGCGCCCTAGCATTGACGGAATTAATTTTAGGCAAACCGGGCGCGGATATAGTGCTAAGCAGTAACGATGATACCCAGGCCGATATTTTGTACCAGGCTACAGATACAATGCGCGTAATGATAGACCCGAAAAATGTCGATACATGGCGCAACCAAAAAGGCATAAAGTGCCTACTAAACGGCAGTAAAATTTTTAAATTATCAGACCGGACCCGGAACAAAGAGGGCCGAAATATCGATTATAGTGTAATCGACGAAGTCCATGAAATGAGAGACAACGTGATTTTAAAATCAATTGAGCAGTCGCAGAGTTTGAAAGAAAACCCGAAACTAATAATTATCACCACCGAGGGTTTTGTAAATGACGGGGTGCTAGATAGTTTATTGGAAGATTGCCGGCGAATAATCAACGGCGAGGACGACGGGATTGCAGCCGAACGCACACTACCGTGGTTATATACCCAGGACAGTGAAAACGAAGTGTGGCAAAACGAAAAAAGTTGGCAAAAAAGTAACCCAACATTAGGCATAGTGAAAAAATGGGACTATTTACGCGAACAAATTGATTTAGCACGCAAAAATAAGACCGACCGAGTATTTGTTATGTCAAAAGATTTTAATTTTAAGCAATCTAATAGCCAAGCATGGTTAACGCTACAGGATTATGACTACCCGGCAACGTATGACATACACGAATTTAACGGGTGCGTGGCAATTGGCGCGGTAGACTTAGCAGAAACAACCGACCTAACATGCGCGAAAATCCTATTAATGCGGCCGGAAGATAAAACAAAGTATATTCACACTATGTATTTTATCCCGGAAAGTAAATTGACAGAATCGGCCGATATTAGCAGCGGCGCAAAATACAGGGAATGGGCCAAGCAAGGCATTTTGACAGTATGCGAGGGCAACGAAACAGATTTATCAATGGTTGCAGATTGGTTTTACGAACTATACAAAAACCATAAAATAAAAATTTTAAAATGCGGGTACGATCAGCGTTTTGCGCGGGATTTTCTAAATCGAATGGACCAATATGGGTTTGAATGTGAAATGGTAATACAAAATAAATTGACACTATCAAACGCCATGAAACTATTGGAGGCAGATTTAAAGGGCCAGCACGTCAACTATAACGAAAACGAAATTGATAAATGGTGTTTTGGCAACGCATCAATCGAAATTGACAATTTAGGCAATTGTATGGCCGTGAAAATCAATAACCAGGCAGCGCGCAGAATAGACGGGGCGGTTACAAATATTATTTTGTATGAAATGTACCGGCGATATCGAAGCGAATACATGAATTATATCCGGGGGTGAACGTAATAAAATTATTAAGTTTATTTAGCGGCATTGGCGCGTTTGAAAAGGCACTAAAAAATTTAAATATTGATTTTGAATTAGTGGGATATAGTGAAATTGATAAATATGCATCAAAAGCATACGCATTAATACACGGCGTTAATGAAAATATGAATTTAGGCGATATTACAAAAATCAATGAATCACTATTGCCTAAAAACATTGATTTAATAACATATGGTTTTCCGTGCCAAGATATATCGGCAGCCGGTAAACAAAAAGGATTTATAGTTGACGGGGAAAAAACCCGAAGCGGTTTATTTTTTGATGCGTTACGGATTATCCAGGCCGTAAAACCAAAAATAGCTATAGCCGAAAATGTGAAGAATTTAACAGGCAAACGATTTAAAAATGAATTTGAAATAGTCTTAAATTCGCTACGAATTGCCGGATATAACAATTACGTGAAAGTATTAAACGCCAAGGATTACGGGGTGCCACAGAATCGGGAACGGGTGTTTGTCGTTAGCATTAGGAATGACATAGACAACAAAAAATTTGAATTCCCACAGCCTATAAAAACCGGGGAAACACTAGAAAACATATTGGAATCCGATGCAGTTTTACCGATTTTACATAATATTTACGGTGGATTTGGGGAAACAAAACCCCGGGTATTTGATAAATATGCGCCGACGATTAGGACAGCAGCCGGCGGGGGGCATATCCCTAGTATATGGTCTACTATTTCAAAAACGAATCGTAAATTGACACCTAAAGAATGTTTTAGATTAATGGGTTTTGACGATAGTGATATTGAAATTTTGATAAAAAACAAAATATCAAACACGCAATTATACAAAATGGCGGGGAATAGCATTGTAGTAAACGTGCTATGCGAAATTTTTAAAAGTATAAGAGATACACATATTTTTAATAGCGAAACAAACGTATTGCTAGAAGAAACACGCAACATAAGGGGGTAAATATGGGATTATTTGATTTTTTCAAAAAACCAAAAGACAGCAAAAAGGATGCAACGTATAAGTATGCGCCGACAATGGCAGCATATACGCCGACATTTACCGATTTTGGCGATAACATCTACGCATCCGACATTATAGTCCAGGCGATCAGATGTAAGGCAAACGAATTTAAAAAATTAAATCCCAGGCACATAAAAACGGATGACGGGAAACAATCAGTTATTTCGGATAGCTCAATTGCCAGGCTGCTAAAACGGCCTAACAATTGGATGACAACGGCGGATTTTCTAGAAAAAATTATGATTTTGCTGGAACTAAACAAAAACGTATATATCTACCCGGACTATTACGTCACTAAAGGTGGCTACAAATATTACACGGGATTATATCCACTACGCGCCAGCCGAGTAGAATATTTGACGGATGCCAAAGACAATAAATTATACATACGTTTCCAATTTCCCACGGGGTACACGGTGACGTTGCCACAAGATGAGGTTATCCATTGGCGTAAAGACTATGGAATTAATGATTATTTTGGCGGCGGTATTGCGGGGCACGACGAGGCCGGACTACTAAAAATGCTAAGTTCATACGACACATTAATTCAATCGATCGCGCAGAGCGTAAAGTGCAGCATGAATATTAACGGCATCATGAAATACGGCACGTTTTTAAACGAAGAAACAATGGCCCTGGAACGTGCGAAATTTGAGCAAGCACTAAGGGACGGGGACAGCGGTATTGCAGTAATGGATCTAAAATCCGAATACATACCGGTGCAACGTGACATAAAACTAGTAGACAAAGACACGCTAAACTTTTTTTATGAAACAATTTTGCGAAATGTTGGTGTTAGTGTAGCCATTTTAAACGGTGACTATACAGCCACGCAAAAAGAGGCATTTTACGAGCACGCGTTAGAAGCTGACGTAATTAGTTTAGGCCAGGCCATGAGTAACACGTTATTTAGCGCCCGTGAAAGTAGTTTTGGCAATGAGGTTGTGTTATATCCGGCACGCATCAATTTTATGACCATGACGGAAAAAATTAGTTATCTATCAATAGCAGCACCGGCGGGGGCGGTCAACAAAAACGAAATCCGTGAATTTGTGGGACTACCACCTATGGAAAACGGCGAAGAATACCCACGGGCGTATAATTCGCTGGATCAAGATATTTTGAATGAGGGGGAAAATGACGATGAACAGCCAACCAGCAACGCAGAATCGTAGCGAAAAAGAACTACGTTTTGCAACATTTGAAACGCGCGCAGCCGATGAAACAGCCAGCGACGAAATGATATTAGAGGGCTATGCGGTAGTATTTGGCGCACAAACATATATAGGCAGTGACGATTATGGATTTTATGAAGAAGTCGCGCCGGGCGCATTTGACGGCGCAAACTTAAAAGATGTGCCACTAAAATACAACCACAATGATAGCTTTTTGATTTTAGCGCGCACGCGTAATGACAGCCTGGAATTAACCGTGGATGACAAGGGGTTATATATCCGAGCTAAATTAATAGATACCAGCACCAACCGGGATGTATACAAAATGGTACAATCCGGACTATTAGACAAGATGAGTTTTGCATTTACGGTAGCCGACGAAATCAGCGAGGAAACCGAAAACGGTGTAGCAAAACGCATTATTACTAAAATCGATAGATTATTTGACGTAAGCGTGGTAGACGTACCGGCCTACGATCAAACATCTATATATGCGCGGTGCAAAAAGTTGGCGGAGGCCAACCAAGCCACGGTGGAGACCGCGAAGCGCAACAAACAAATTGAGGCGCTACGCCTTAGAGCACAAATTCAAGCAAAAATTTTTTAGGAGGAAAAAAGATGAAAGCAAAAATTAAAAAAATGATTGCCGAAAAAGAGGCACAAGTAAAAAAGCTTAAGGAAAGATCAGCAGTATCCGAAGATGTAAAAGAATTACGTTCCATTAGCGAGGACTTAGACGTAATTATCAATGAATTGGCAGCATTAAAAGAAATGTACGCCGAAGCCGACCAACCGGCAGAAGAAGCCCACAGAGAGGAAACCGTTGAGGGTGAAACCCCAGCAGCAGAGGGCGAAATTACAGCCGAGGAAGTAGCAGACATAGCCGAAGCAGTAGCCGAAATCGTTGAGGAAGTAATTGACGGCGAAAAAGCAGAGTCAGAAGTCCCGGCAGCGGTTGAAGAAATTTTGTTAGACGAACTTGCAAGAAAATCAAGAGGAAAGAGGTTTAATGTTATGGCAGCAATGGGCGCAGAAAAAAGAAAAGGAAATGGCGTAGAAAAAAGGGCTAAGGAATTTGCAGCATCCGGCCGCATGAAAATTGCAAACGCAGAGGCACGCAGCGTGCTTTTATCATCCGGTAAAATCGCAACCCCAACCCAGGTAGGTGGAATTAATGAGCCAGGAACAGCGGTATCATCTATCGTTGACATGGTAACCGTGGAAGATATGACCGGAATCGGTGCATATAAAGAGGCATATGTAGACAGTTGGCAATCAGCCGGACACGCAACCGAGGGTACAGCATCCACGCCGTCCGACCCAACATTTAAGACAGTTGCAATTAATCCATTTTTGCTAGATACCGTAACCTATGTATCGCGCGAAATCAGAAAACAAACCCCACTCCAATACGAGGAAAAAGTAAAACAAGGCGCATTAATTGCACTTAGAAAAAAAGTCGGTGAATGGATTGTAAACGGAAACGGCACAAACTCCATTTACGGAATTGCAAACGCAGTAAATACCGACAGCGCACCGGCATCAATGACCAAAACATTGTCAGTTGAAAACAGCGAAATCAATGAAAAAACATTAAGAAATATTGTATTTGCATATGGTACAGATGAAGAAATTGCCGGCGATGCAGTACTTTACCTCAACAAACAGGATTTAATTGCATTTGGTGACGTGCGCGGCACCAACGAAAAAGGCGCAGTATATGAAATCGAGCCCGACGGATCTAACCCGAATACCGGTGTAATTAAAGACGGTGGATTGACCGTAAAATATTGCATTAACAGCGCATTAACAGCATTGTCAGCATCTACACGCGGCACAAAAGCCATTAAAACTATGGTTTACGGCAACCCAGCATGCTACAAATTGGGCCTATTTGGAGATTACGAAGTAAACGTATCCGAGGATTACAAATTTGCCGAGGGCCTCTTAGCTATCCGCGGTGAGGTAATGGTAGGCGGAAACGTAACCCACAAAGACGGATTTGTAGTAGTAACATTGGCCGCAACAGCCTAATTAACGGGGTGATCTAATGGCCGAGGAAAAGGCAGTTAAGCCAGCAAAGACAGCAAAAACAAAACGCACATTAACGGTAATCGAGCCGTACTATGACCAGGAACTAAAACGCGAAATGGTTATAGGTGAAACGGTAACCGTAAATGAAAAACGCGCGAAACTATTAATTGAATTAAATTTAGCGCGGTAAGGGGTGATACAACGTGGCAGATGCGAACGTGATATTGTCGGAAGTCAAAAACCGTAAAAATATAACGGGTGAATACCACGACGGCACATTATTGGGATACATAGCAGATGCCATATTGATTTTGCGTGACAGCGGTGTGTCGGAGGAAATAATTGATAGTGCCGCAGTTTTGGGTTGTATCACATCCATGGTAACAGACATGTGGGACAATGTGGGCGGGGCGGCAGAGTTCAGCCCACTAACCCAAAAACGCATAATACAATTGGCGTGCAAAAATGGCCAAAATGTACCACCGATACCGGCACCGGGAGAGGATGAGGACGAATTGATTAAATTAGTGGAATACACATATAACTACACCACCGTTGACCCGGATGAAACCACTATTCCCGTGGGTGTGTCGGGGTATGACCAAACCACCGAGGTGTTAGACGTATATATTAACGGTTTTAAACTAATTGAAAAAACTGATTATGTTGATTACAACGCATACATCAAATTAACTAAACCGGTAGCAGCGGGCACAGTTATCGAATTACGCGTAATACGGCCGGAAAAGGTGATTTAATGGCATATAAACCACCACAATCATATAACGTCGAAATGCGCCTATTAACGCCGACAACAAACAAAATAAACGGGGTAGTTACTAAAACCTACCCGAAGCCCGAAGACGGTGCGCAATTTTTTGGCAGTTACCGCACATTTGGGGGCACGGAAGTAACAAACAACAACGTGTACAGCATTATGGTTACGGCGATAATAGACACGCATTACAGGCCGGATATTACCAGCAGTTGCCGGGTGGCGGTTAATCATAACGGCAACTATGTAGTGTATGACATTATTAGCGAGCCGGAAAACATAGACATGCGTAATCAATATTTGCAGTTTAAGGTAGAACGCCTAAAGGGTGGGGCATAATGAGCAAATTTAAGTTAGAATTTGACGGCCTAGCAGAAATGGCGAAACGCCTAGAAAAAATGAATTTGTCAGTGCAAGAAACAGCAGAAGAAGCACTAAAACAAACACACGCCCACGTTACAAGCAAAATTGAAAATGCAATGGAAAGTAGCCGGTACAATTTTAGCCGTACCGGGAAAACAAAAGGATCATTGCAGCGCGATGCAAACATTGAGTGGGAGGGCAGCACGGCTAGTGTACCGGTAGGTTTTGACATAGCGGGTGGCGGTTTACCGTCAATATTTTTAATGCATGGTACTACGGTACACGGCACGCCCAGGGTTGCACCGGACAAGGGGTTATATAACGCCGTATTTGGTGCAAAAACCCGAAAGGAAATTGCAGAGTTACAGCAAAATGTATTTATTAAAAAAATTATAGAAGAGGGGGGCGGCCCATGAAATCGCAATTAATCCAGCTATTAGAAACGTTAGGTTACCCGGTGTTTTTACAGGGCAGTTTGTCGGGCGCAGAATACCCGGAATCATTTTTCACTTTTTGGGATTTTGAATCCGATGAATTGATGCACTATAACAATGAGCCATATGCATGCACATGGGGATTTTGGATATATTTTTATTCATCCGACCCCGAATTGGTTGCCAGCGTACCATTGGCGGCAAAAAAACTACTAAAAGACAATGGGTACAGCTTGCAAGGTAAACCAACCAGCGCAAACAGCGACACAATAACGCATACAGGCAGTATGCTAACAGCGTATTATTTAGAAATTTATTAGGGGGTAAAACCATGGATATTTTTGAATATCGCGGCGTAGACAATTTGGTATACGCCGAAGTTATAAAAGATGATGCAGAAAATTACACAACCGGCGATGTTAAAACATTGGCCCCGGTTGCAGAAATCGGAAAAACCACAGAAATCAGTAGCGAGGCAAAATATTACGATAACAAACCTATGCTAGTCATAAATTCCGAGGGCGCAGATACAATAACAATCACATGCGCACCGTTAGAATTACAAACATTAGCGGATATTACCGGAAAAATGTATGACGAAGCAACGGGATCAATGATTGATACTATCCGTAATCCTAAATATTTTGCGATTGGATATCGCACCAAGGGAACAGACGGCAAATATCGCTATGTATGGCGTTTGAAAGGCAGCATAGGAATACCGGACGAAACCAACGCGACCGAAAACGCGGGCACAGATGCCAACAATATGACGTTAACATATACCGGCATTATGACCACGCACGCATTTGCAAAAGGTGGATCAGCAAAGGCCGTAGTAGTAGACACACGTTACGATAAGGCCGATATATCGACATTTTTCGAAACAGTAACAACGCCGGATACGATAAAAGCAAAAACAGCCGGTTAATAATTTACGGGGCGGGGTATCCGTCCCATTAAAAATAATTAGGAAATTGGGGGCATTAGGATGATTAAATTAAATATTTATAAAAACGAAAATGGATCGAAAATAATCGAAAAAACGTATGAAGCCACGGAATTTGATTTAATGTTTGGAACAGTAGAAGATATTTTGAATTTAATGAACGTGGGCGATGCAAAAAATGATACTGATTTGATGCTACAAATAGCTAGAAATGTAGGAAAATGTTGCGGACAGTTACGCCCGTTATTAATGGACGTATTTCCGGGACTAACGGACGAAGAACTAACACGCACCAAAGTAAAAGAAATCGTAACGGTGGTTATGACTATTTTAAAAAATGCCCTAAATTGAATAGAAACATTGTCAAACGGGAAAACGCAAGATGCTAGTTTTGCAGATCAACAAAAAACGGTATATCAATTACTATTCGAAATGAACGTAAATATATGCGACCGTTTTAATTGCCTAAGCCCGTTTGACATACGGCGGAAGCCGGCCAGGGAAGTATTTTTGATCGTAAAGCGATTAAACGAATACAACCGACTTAACAAAAAAACAAATCAAGGCAAACAAATTGTAAGAAAACCAGCGGGGGATGATTGGTTTTAACCCCCGCAAAGCATCAAGAGGGGGGATACAATGCCACGGGATGAAAATTTTACGATAAAATTTAATGCCGACATTAGTGACCTAAAAATCGGTATTACAGATGCAAATAAAAACATACAATTGGCAAACGCAGAGTTTAAGGCAGCGGCGGCCGGCATGGAAAATTGGGGCCAATCCAGCGACGGATTAAAAGCAAAATTAAAGCAATTAGAAACCATTTTGGCAGCCGAAAATGAAAAACTAGATAGTTATAAAAAACAATTAGAATTAGTAACCAAAAAACAGGCACAAAATGCGAAAAGTGCCGAAGAATTACGAAAAAAACACGCCGAGGCAGTAGCGCAATACGGCAAAAATTCCGCCGAAGCGAAAAAATATGCAAAAGAATTAGCGGCCGTCGAAAAAGAAATGGCCAGCAACGAAAAAGAGGCCCAAAAACTTAATGTAACCATACTAAACCAACAGGGACGGGTTGCAGCAGCAAAAAAGGATTTTGCTAAATTTAGCGATGAGCTAAAAAAAGTAAAAAAGGCCGAAGATGAGGCAGCCAAAAGCGGTAAAAGCGTATCGGATGTATTACAGGACATGGGCAAACATGCCAAACATGCCACCGATGACGTTAAACAGCTAGACGGCGGTTTTACAATCCTAAAAGGCACAATAGCAAATTTAGCATCAACGGCGCTAAGTTCATTAGTATCGGGATTTAGAACGTTATCCGAAAATACGCGGGAAATGCGCCTGGAAATGGGCAAAGTAGAGACAGCATTTTCGATTACACGGTTTTCAGCAGAAACAGCCCAAAAAACATTTGATGATTTTTATGAAATTTTAGGCGACACAGGCCAGGCGACTGAAGCGGTTAGCCATTTGGCAAAATTAGCACGATCCGAACAGGATTTGGCCACATGGACTAACATAGCAACGGGCGTATATGCTACATTTGGCAACAGTTTGCCGATCGAAAGTTTGACCGAGGCGGCCAATGAAACAGCCAAAACCGGGGAATTAACCGGCGGATTATCCGATGCAATAACATGGGCCGGCATGAATAGCGAATGGTTTGAAAAAAAACTATCAAAATGCCGAAACGAACAGGAACGCGCGGCATTTATAACCAAAACATTGAACGGATTATATGATGATGCATCAACAAAATATAAAACCGTTAATAAAGACATCATGGCAGCCAACGCAGCCCAAAACAAGATGAACAAGGCAATGGCCGACGTAGGCCAAAAAATCGCACCAGTAACAACAGCGCTACAAAACGGTTTTGCCAAGGTACTAGAAAAAATAATGGAACTAGTCAGCAGCCAAGATTTAGAGGGATTTGCCAGTAAAATTGCGGATGCGTTTGAAAAACTAATTGATGATATTTTGCCGGCAGTTGTAGACGGCCTAAAATGGATCATAGACAACAAAGACGGTATTATTGCCGGAATTGTAGGCATGGGCGCAGCGTTCGCGGCCATGAATGTAGTAACTATGATACAGGGGTTAGTTGCATCTTTCCAGGCGTTTAAGGCAGCCCAGGAGGGCGCAACAATAGCGCAATGGTTACTAAATGCAGCTATGTCGGCAAACCCGATAGGCCTATTAATAGCGGGAATTACGGCACTAGTCGCGGCGTTTGTGTATCTATTAGCAACAAGCGAAAGTTTTCGCGAAACATTTTTGGATATAGTAAATGCTATAGGTGATTTTTTCAAAAACAATTGGCAAGAAATTCTAACATTGTTATTAAATCCATTTGTGGGCGCATTTGCGCTACTATACAAACATTGTGACGTATTTCGGGAATTTGTAGATAAATGGGTTGCAAAAATAAAAGATGTTTTTAACGCCGGCGTGAAAGCTATAGTAAAATTTGGCACCGAAACCATACCGGAATTTTTGGATGAGGTAAATGAATGGTTTTCCAAGGTGCCGGGGGATATCGCAAAATGGTTATCCAACGGAGCCAAAAAGGTTGTAGATTGGGGCAGCGAATTAGCGAAAAAAGGCAAAAAAGCCGCAACGGATTTAATTACATCAATAACGGATACAATCAAAGGAATCCCGGACAAAATGCGTGAAGTCGGCACGGATATCGTAAAGGGATTATGGAACGGTATTAATGATATGGCCGGGTGGGTACAAAAAAAGATCAGCGGATTTAGTGAATCCGTACTTAACGGAATAAAAAACTTTTTTGGTATAAATTCGCCGTCCACGGTCATGGAAAAAATGATTGGTAACAACCTAGTTGCGGGGTTAGTTGTCGGAATTGATAAAAAATCCAAGGATGCCGTCAATGCCATGAAAGACCTATCAAACGGCATGCTAAAACCGATTAACGGCATTATTAGCGGTGCTAACGGTAATCTATCAATGCCACGCGCGGGCGGAATAGGACAAGCCCAGGTACACAGTGGGGCAACATACAACTACACGCAAATTAACAACAGCCCCAAAGCATTATCGAGGCTGGAAATATACAAACAAACTAAAAACGCGCTAAATTTTGCGACATTATAGGGGGTGGAAATATGTATCAATTAGAAATTGCGCCACTTTACGATGGGAAAATTGACATATTTAACCAGTTAATACTAAGCCCAAACAAAAATTACACAGTTGCATCAATTGACGGGTTAGCACCACCCCCGGCAAATGTAACAGGTATGCCGTTGATGTCTACAGACGGGCAAATAATTAACGTACACAGGATTGACGTGCGGGATATTGTAATTACGGTATATATAAATAATCCGGTGCGCGAAAATAGGATTGCACTATATAACGTGCTACACACTAAACAAAATGTACGGTTGCGGTTTTCTAACGCAAACTATAATTTTGGTAATATGTCGGGCAACGCAGTGCAAGAAGAAAAACTAAACCGTGGAATTCGCGACGTATATATAGACGGATATGTAGAAAATTTTGAATGTGATTTATTTTCGATGCGCCAGGTTGCGCAAATTACAATAAAATGTTTAGATCCGTATTTTAGGGATACAGTTCAAAGGCAGACAATATTATCTATAACAAATAAAAAATTTGAATTTTCGTTTAAAATCGCAGATCCGCCAGGGCAATATGTTAGTGAACGCACAGAATTATCTGACACACAGTTTAAATATTTAGGCGACGCGCCAACAGGCGTAGAAATAGAAATGAATTTAAAAAATAGTTTTACAGGGGCAATAAAAATAACCGATACAGTACGCAATAAATCTCTATCCATAAACCATACATGGGAATTTCACGACACATTAAAAATAAATACTAACCCAGGGTATAGAAATATTACGTTAGTGCGAAAGGGAAAATCACAAAATCTAATTAATGCGTTAGTAGACGGGTCAACATGGATTAGCATCGAACCGGGGACTAACAGTATCGCAGTAACAACGCCGGGCAACAAAGGGCAAGTAAAAACAATCGATGCATATATGTCTATTCGCAATAAATATTTGGGGGTGTAGCCGTGGCACTAGACGAACTATATATTTATGATTTGAATTTTAAAAAAATCGCGATTATAGACAATGCGAAAAGTGTGATATGGACGGAGCGTTTTGATGAGTGCGGCGATTTTGAAATATATATGCTAGCAGATACAAAAATCATGCGTATGTTAACCAGCAGTAAATTTGCATGCTATGTAACACACCGTGATAGTGATATGGTGGGATTAATCGAAAAATACACCGTGGAAACCGACGAAGAACAAAACCGTTATGTGATTATATCGGGGCGGTGCGCAGTTAGTTTATTATCACGCCGTGTAATTGCAAACCAAGAGGATTTTACCGGCAAAACAGTCCCAGTTATCCTAAATGAGATAATACAAAATAATATTACTAATTCCACGGTCGCAGCTAGAAATATTACAGGGTTACAATATGCAGAGTCCAGTATGTCAAAAACCCCGGCAAAAATTACGGGCAATTATTTTGGCAAAAATCTGTATGAGTGTGTGATCGAACTATGTCGCACATATGGGTATGGGATAAAATCAGTAGTGCGGCAAAATAACGGGAAAATAGTTGGAATCAATCTAATTTTATATGTTGGGACAGACCGCAAGGGTAAGGTCATATTTTCGGCAGATTATGACAATTTATTAGAATCTACATACTCAGACTCCGAAATTGAATTTGTCAACGCGGCATTAGTATCGACCAGCGGGGACATACCCATGGCATTAACTACTACATACGCCGGAGGTGGCACGGGTATACGCCGGAAAGAAATTTATGTGGAAGTAAAAAACACTAAAACCACGGATACAAACATATTAAAATCATACGGAAACCAAGAATTAGCAAAACACCACTACACGGGCATTTTTGAGGCAAAAGCCAACAGCGTGGGAACGTTTGAGTATAAAACACATTATAATTTAGGCGACACGGTAGCAGTTAAAACAGGTTATGGATTTACGACATATGCAATAGTTTCGGAAATAACAACTAGCCTAGATGATACGGGGTATCATCTAACACCAAAATTAAAAATTAAATAGGGGGTAAAAATATGGCAATAGATTACGGATATTTTGACAGTATTAATAGCGACCGTTTGTACGATGCGGACACAATGAGCCGTTATTTTACGGGGATCATCAGCCGTGGCGTAGTACAAACAATGGGTGGTGGGTTACAAGTTAAACCCGTAGAAGAAATGACCGTGGCAGTTAGTAGCGGCAAGGCATTTTTTACTAATGGAAAATGGGTAAATAACACATCGGATTATCCTATTGTAATTAGTGAGGCCAGCGAAATATTACCGCGTATAGACCGCATAGTATTACGGTGTGATAACCATGATTATGCACGCGATGTAAAATTGGTTTTAAAAACAGGGATACCGGCAGAAACACCGGTTGCACCGGAATTAGAAACCGGCGACGTAATGGTAGAGGAAATGTCACTATGTCAAATATATGTAGCGCCGGAAGTAACCGAAATAACCCAGGCAGATATTACGGATGAACGGCCGGACGAGGAATTATGCGGGTTTTTGCATCAATTATTTGATAACATCGACACAGCGGATATTTTTGCGCAGTACGATGCGGCATTTAATGAGTGGTTTGCCGACGTAAAACAAACATTATCTACTATGACATTAATGCAGCAGTATACCAGCAGTTACACCACAGCGGTGCAAGATCAAACCGAAATACCAATTAATATACCGCAGTACAATATGGCGGTAGATATACTCAACGTATATATTAACGGCCTAAAACTAATACAGGGCATAGATTACGCAAAATATGCGGATCATGTGGTATTAACAAAACCGGTAGACGTGGACACGCAAATCGAGTTTGAAATATTTAAAAGTGTGGACGGATCGGCAGCGGAATCAGTAGTTTCCCAGGTTACCGACTTGCAAAATGAAACGGCAAAAATTAAAAAATATGATTACTATTGCAACGGGGTAAACGACAACAAACTACTAACCGATTTGTGCGAAAATTATTTGAACGGAACGGGCGTATTTAACACACACAGCAAATTGACGATAAATATAATCGGAAAATTTGGAATTGATACCGCCGTATTATATGACGGCGAAGAAAACAAAATATATAGCATGGCAATCGTAAACAGGGGCGCGAAAGAAATAAATTTAGATTTTGCAAAATGCGACGTGATTAATGCTAACGGCGGATTATTGTATGCCGAAAATGCGACAGTACGCAATCTAACCGTAAAACACGGCAATAAAAATTTGGACGTGGATATATACACACTAAGCGGATTTAACGCAACTTTTGAAAATTGCACTATTACCGGAAATTACACCGGTGGCGAATGCACGGCGATCTATCTAAATAACTCAAAATCGATTAATTGCAAAATCAATGTATCAAACAACGGTGCAATGTATGGTATCAGCGGGGTTAATGCACGAATGGACAATTGCGACGTTTCGGCAGCATCAACAGGCGTTTCGGCATACGGTACAAGTGGTACTAATAACAGGGCAGTTAACTGTAATTTTAGCGGTACAACAGGATCAGCGGCCACAGATGCCAGCGGTAACGGCGGTATAGGTGGCGGAACATTTACAAATTGCGTATTTACCGGGTTTGGCGGCCTAAAAGGGCACGGATTTTTCCTACGCGACAGCAACACGGCAACAATGACCAATTGCGTATTTAGAGGCTATACAAAATCCAGTACAAACGGCACAGCGGTTGGATTTGTTACAGCGGCAGCGGACGGCAACACCGTAATATTACACGGGATTAATTGCAACCAGGTAGCGGTTGACGGATATACGCAATTAGCATCTATGCATATTACCGGCGGTTATGGCGTATATGACGGCCTATTTTACACGTCGCCTACAATTTACAACGCGGAAAATGTTGTGTCACACGGCGCGTTTAATCGCAACAGGGCGTAATTATGCAAAAACAAAAACCGGGGATTGACCCGGTTATATAAAAAAATGGCCCCACAAATGTGGGGTTGTTTGTTTTTGGAGTAGGTGCCGGCCGGGAAAAATTAGAGGTGACTAAAAATACCGGCCGGGTCCCGATTGGGCGGTGGCAGAAGAAACGGGGATCGATTGACAAAACCCCCGGGGCCACCTTGTATTTAGTGTATGCAGTCGACAAAATCGGTGCAATATAGGGTAGTGTAGAAAAAATTTATGCATTTTGTATAAATAAAACACTAAATGTTGAAATAACATCTATTTGGAATATTTAGAAAATATTGTTATAATATAAGTGTCGGAAAAAGAAAAAAGAATATTACAGAAAACGTTTTGTTTCTATGCCCTATGTCGGGCTTTTTCCGACAATAAACCCCGGGATAAGGTGTGGAAACAAGGCGTTTTTTTGTGTGCAAGAAAGGAAATAAAGAAATGAAAAAAGTAGCAAAATGTTTATTATCGATTGGGGCAATTTTAGGAGTAGCGGGGCAATTTAATACAAGTTTTGGGTATCACTATAACAAAGGCCCAGCGTGGGT
Source organism: Acutalibacteraceae bacterium (assembly GCA_045605385.1). Lineage (GTDB taxonomy): Bacteria > Bacillota > Clostridia > Oscillospirales > Acutalibacteraceae > SIG607. Next base: position 13,856 of record JAZUPW010000065.1, on the reverse strand, counting down.
TACATGTACAGTATTGGCAAATGACTATAAAAAACCAGGTAATAAAGAAAAAGAAAACAAGCAACAAGAAAAAGTTGACAATAAAAAAGGCAACAATGAAGATGTAAAAAACAACGAAGCATTAAACCAAAAAATAAAAGAGTTAATAAAAGAGGTAATAAAAGAATTGATTGACGAATCAATTTTAGAAAATAGGAAGTAATAAAATGATGAAATTAATAATTGAACTAGTATTTATAGGTTGTTGTAGCGGATTGGTTAACGGTTATATGGTAGAACGTGCAACCGAAAAAGCGAATAAAAAAATGCCACCAGTTAAGGCAGCATAATACAAAGGATTTGAAAAAAAGTGCAATATCAATTATATTTATATGCCAAAAAAATGCAAGAAAAATTATTTTGAAATAGGTTTGCATAGGCAATAAATAGGTGTTAAAATACCGTTATGGTTTAAAGAGAAATAAACCGTAAGGCACACACAAGGCACAAATACGCAAAACGAAGAAAAATAATATTTTGGTAAAACGTTGATAAATCAAGGTTTTGCGTGGTTTTTAGATGTTGGCATAGTGTCAGTAGTAAATTAATATTTAAATAATTATACAAGGGCGCACATGCGCCTTTTTTTGCGTTTGAATAGCGGCGCATCAATGTATTTTGTGTTTTGAATAGTAAAACAAATGCTATAGAAAATCAAAAAAAATTATGCCATAAGGCACAAACAAGGCACAAAAAACACCGCCCGGCCGAAGCCAAGCGGAAGAAGAAAGGAATTATCTAGTGAAACTATTACCCCCCGAACGAGATAAGGAGAATTTTTAAAAAATGTATGGCGGGGTAATGTCCAAAATAAATAATATAAATTACGCCGATTTATTGCAATTAGCAATGTGACTAATATTACGATATAAATTTTGTGAATAAAAAAAGGAAAAATAGCCCCTACCATTAGCCATTTTCCCCCATTATACAGCCAACAGCAATCCCGTAACCGTTGGCATAATTGATTATACTGATATGTAAAAAAAAGTCAAAAATATGATATACTAAAATAGTGATAGGATCAGCCACAGGATGACGGTTAGCCCATACCCCAATGATTGGGGGTGGGATTATGACAGGAATTATTATTTTAACAATGTATTTTATATGCCAGTTGGCAATTGTAAATAATATTTTAGACATAAAAAAATAACCGTCCTGTTCCAAAAAGTCGGTTATTTTAAAACAAAACTTTTTGAGGGCTAGCCGTTTTTCGAACGGTGCATCCTATCACTAATTATATAAATATGTAAAAAAAAGTCAAATTAAGGAGAAAAATATGAATCAAATAAATTTGATCGGGCGCATCGGTATGCAGCCGGAACTAAAAACATTAGACAGCGGAAACAGCGTAACTAGTTTTAATTTAGCGGTTAAAAATCGGGATAAAACAAATTGGATCCGGATTGTTGCATGGAACAAGACAGCGGAACTAATAACAAAATATTGCGGTAAAGGCGAAATGATAGGAATTACCGGCCGGTTAGATGTGCGTGAATATGAGGTAAACGGCGAAAAAAGAACAGCAACCGAAGTAGTTGCCGAACAAATACATTTTTGTGGCAGTAAAAAACAGGATGCCCCGGCCCAGCAAAATGATTTTGGTGCGCCCGTCGATTTTACGGATGATTTGCCATTTTAGGCAAAAAAAATAGTGTGCCGGTGGCCCACTAAAAAATTTTAAATTTATCTATTTCTAAAACTAAATCAGCTATAAAACTATGGGTGTATGTATCCAGGGTCAAATCCCGGGATGTATGCCCCATAATGCGTTTTATGGCCAGTTGATCCATACGGCTGCGCGATGCATATGTTGCAAACGTATGCCGGCAATCATGCGGATTATGTTTTATTTTTAGTTTTTTAATCAGTTTATCGAAAAACGTGTATTTATACGTCGAATAACTAATACGCCCGTTATCGTTGCCAGGTATTAAATACTCACTATTTTGTAGCGCCATACGTTTTGTGATTAGCGGCAAAATATCTTTATGGATTGGCACTATACGCCGTGCGGCCCGTGTTTTAGTACCATGTAAATCTATATACCGATCGTTTAAATTAATATGTTCGATTTTTATATCCAACAGCTCACTCACACGCACGCCGGTATAAATCATAATCAAAATTGTATCGATTAGCGGTTGACCCAAAACCCCGGGACTATCGGGGGAAACTACATAATCAATTTTATTCCATAGCATTTTTATTTCAGCATCCGCAAACGGTTTACGGGTGCTATCTTTATGTTCGGCGGTTATTTCTACGAAAGCCGAATAATCCTTGACAACTATATCATTTTCGACCCCGTATTTAAAAATTGCCTTGAGTAGCACTTTTATTGCGTTTTGCGATGCCTTAGACATATCGGCCGTGTTTTTCATAATTTCTTGCATGTGCGCTTTTTTTATCGATTTGAGCGGCATATTATGCAGCGGCTCACATTTTTTATATGCAGCGCGGTAAGATGCAACAGATGATTTGCCCATTTTAGAAAATTGTTGATCCCATAAAATATTATAGATATCGGCAAACGTAATTTTGCCGGAATCTAAATCATACGGGGCGCGGTTATATTCGGCCAGGGCCATTAATGCAGCGGCACGAGTCTCATAATATCCCAGGGTACTATAAATTTGTTTTGCGCGTTCGCCGTCTATACGCCAGCCGGCAGTTAATCTAACTTGCCACGGGCGGCGACGATTGCCGGAAAGTTTACGTATACCACCGAATCCGTTCGGGTGTCGCAATGTTTAATCACACTCTCTTTTTTATGATGCACAACACGGGCCACCGCAAACATATTGCCAGTTGCCACGGATTAGGCCCATGTTGGTTATGCCACATTTTTTAATATTTTTTTTGACTATAGATATTGCGCGCGCCTGGTCATCGGCCGTTAATGTATCATTGATCATTAATGCCGTGCCGTTGCGTGACCGTATAAAATATGCAATTAAATCATCGGAATACGGCAGCCTATACACATTAATGTAATCGGTGCGGTTATCAATTTGGCCGGGCGCATCCGTCAAATTATCAATATGGTTTAGTTTTATTATCAATTTTCACCACCCCTTTTTGTTCCGGGGCATATTCATACTCTTTTGATTTTAGGTATAAACGCATGATATCCTGGTATGTTTTATCCTTATCGGCGGCGGGTATTTCATTATTTGCAAAAAACGCGGATAATTTGCCTAGTAAATTAAATAAATTTTCATCTAGCGGTATTTCATCAAAATAATCCATTGTAACGTGCACTATTTGCGCGAATTTAATTAGTTGTTCGGCACTCATTTTGCGTTCACCGGTTTCCCATTGCGAAACAGTATTACGCGCCACACCCATTTTTTCGGCAACATCATGTTGCGTTAATTTGCGCATGGTACGCAAATGTTTGATTTTTTGCCCTAAATCATTCACGATTTTATCACATCCCTATATTAGATTTGTCACAGGACAATTACATTATATTGCAACATGTCTCTAATTGTACACAAATGACACATATTTGTTGACTTTAGGAGACAAAGATTGTAGAGTGTCACATAAGGGGACGAAAACCCATTATTTTTTTGTGCAGTATGTCTCTAAAAGAGACTAAGTAAAAGAAAGTGTAAAGGAGCGAGAAATATGTGCCCGAATGTAACAGTAAACGAAGCGGCAAAAACATTAGGTAAATCGGCACAATTTGTGCGGGTGGCATTGCAACAAAAAATATTACCAATAGGCGTAGCGGTGCAACTAACACCGGGGCGGTGGAATTACCACATATCACGGCATCTATTAAATCAATACATCGGCAAAACGGGGGATGAAAATGAAACGCACAACAATCATTAAAAAACGTAAATCCATAGCATTAACACAACAGGACGTTGCAGATGCAGCGGGGATTAGTCGCAGTTATTACGCAATGGTGGAAGCGGGGCGCAGAGTGCCAACGCTAAAAACGTGGCTAAAAATTGGCGCAGCAATACATATGCCAAAAAACGAATTATTTGAACTAATAATGGGCGCGGGGGAACAAAACCATGAGCAATAAACGATTTTTTTGGCTTAAGTTAAAAGAGGATTTTTTCGAAAGTGACACAATGGCGTGGCTAGAGGAACAGCCAAAAGGCAAGGATTACAGCCTGTTATACTTAAAACTATGCCTAAAATCGATAAAGACAAACGGCATATTGATCCGTAAAGTTGGTAGTATGTTATTGCCGTACGATGCGCAAACACTATCTAAAATGACAAATACAGATCATGACACGGTACTAGTAGCACTAGAACTGTATAAACGTATTGGATTAATAGACGTATTAGAAAACGGCGCGATATATTTGCCGGAACTAGAACAAATGGTAGGCAGCGAAACCAACAAGGCCCAGTTAATGCGCAACAAAAGGGCGCGAGAAAAGCAAAACAAATTAAACGGTAACAGCGTTACCCCGGCGTTACCAAGCGGTTACACAGAGAAAGATAAAGAAAAAGAGCAAGAAAAAGAAAAAGATTTAGAAAAAAATAAAGAGTTAGAGTTGGCATATAAAACCGTGGCAGAACTATATAATGGCATATGCATATCACTGCCAAAAGTAAAAAGCGTAACCCCTAAAAGAAAAGAGGCAATAATAAAACTAATCAGATTAGGTTATACGATTGAAGATATGAAAACAATTTTTATAAACGCCGAAAATTCCAGTTTTCTAAAAGGCGAAAATAAAAACAATTGGAGTGCAAATTTTGATTGGCTAATTAAAGAAGAAAACGCCGTAAAAGTAATAGAGGGAAATTATACGAATAAAACCAAAAAAATAGAAAAAAATCCGAATAATCCATTTGTGGCATTGGCCCTGGAAATGGGTGACGAATAATGACAAAACAAGAAATGGCAAAACTATTAGGAATTATCTATGAGGCGTATCATTTTTTTGGGAAAGATCAAACACCGGAAAAAGCAGCCGTAGCGGTTAAATTATGGCATAACGTTATAGGCAATGCACCGTATGATTTGGTCGAGGCGGCAATATATGCACACATAGCAAAAAACGAGTATCCACCCACCATTGCGCACATACGCAAAGAAATGGAAAACTTAACAGCAGATGAAACGGACGAATTAACGGAAACCGAGGCCATGAATATGATATTGGCAGCGGCATCAAACAGCATATACAATGCCGGCGCAGAATTTAAAAAACTACCCCCAATTTTGCAGCAATTGGTAGGTAGCCCAGGTCAACTACGTAATTTGGCCACAATGGACGTCAAAACCATTAATAGTGTGGTTACATCAAATTTTAGCCGTAGTTACAAAATAATGATATCACGCCAGCGGGAAAAAAATCTATTGCCGGAAATATCACGGTTATATCTAGAAACGCGGCAAGAGGGATAAAAATCCCTCTTTTTTTTATGCAAAACATAGAAAATAACCAACAAGTATTCCATAAAAATAAAAAAAGAGTTATTGTGTACAGTAATAAGTAAAGGAAGAAAGTAACACAATAACCGACGTGGCGAAACTTTTATAAGTTTCACGTTGCTAAATAAAAAACGGCGATTTTAGGCGTGAAATTAGTTAGGCGATGTTTTACCCCAGGTTTGGATAAAAACGTGACTAAAAAAACCGTTTGCAATTAAGATTCTATCACATCGGCTATTGAAAACAATACAAAATGGTAAAGTTTGGATATGAGCACTAAAATTAATATGTCGAATTGATAATTTTATTAAAAAAGGGGAGTGATTACGTGAAAATATATTTACGGCATAAAGATAAATATCACATCGAAAATGAGCATATTGTATTTAACCGTAAATTTTTTGACGATCTAAACAGGGTAGGTGATGAAAACGTGGGGTTGTTTTTAATATTGATTAGTATTATAGGTTATAGACAGGGCACAACGCTGGCCGAAATAGTTAGCAAAATCAAAGAAATGCCCGAAAAAATAATTAGTGGTATAAAATCATTAGCAAAACACGGATTAGTTGACGTAGACGAATACGACTAAAAAGTTTTTTGTGCATAATAGATTAATTAAATAGAAATTGTTGAGAAACAATCTAACACTAATATTTGCTTAATATATTGAATATTCAGATATTTTTGAGGTATAATATAAACGTCGATGAGTAAATAAAAAAGAATATTTTTGATAAAACACTTTGTATTTGTATATTGTCGAGTTCTCATCGACAATAAATCTCGACGGTATGCAAATACAAGGTGTTTTTATTGTATTTGAAAGGGTGATAATTATGGAGCATAGTTTCGATATCGAAATTGCGCAAAAGTATGATATCAATACGGCAATTATTTTAAAACATTTATATTTTTGGATTCAAAAAAACAAGGCGAACAACAAACATTACATTGAGGGTAGATATTGGACGTATAATAGCAAAAAAGCATTTGCCGAATTGTTTCCGTACATGACAGAACGTCAGGTAGATTATACATTGAAAAAAATGGTTGATAACGGATTAATTATAAAAAAACAATTCAACAAAAAGGCGTATGACCAAACAAATTGGTACGCGTTAACGGACAAGGGTTTTGAGGTTATAGAACACCGCAAACCCGCAGAAACATCGAGTTCACAAAATTGTTCAATCGAGTTACAACAATTGTGCGATCATGCTAACGAAATTGTTCGACCTATACCAGATATAAACACAGATAATAAAACACATATATTATTTAAGAAAGAAAGACCGCAAAAAGCGGTTGCAAAAAAAGAGAGAAAAACATTTGATGAAATTATTGAAGAACATACCCAAAACGAAGATCTAAGAGCGTTATTGAAAAGTTATTTGCAAATACGAAAATATGCAAGGGTAGCAACAACAAACGAATCATTACGCAAATGCCTAAATATATTAATTGAACTAACCGGCGGCGACGAATTTGAACAGATGTTAATTTTAGAACAGGCAATTAGGGACGGCACAGTTAAACTAAAACAATGGCGACCGACACATGGCAACTACTATAATCCCCCAGCAAAAAGATCCTACGATTTAGATCAATACGAAACAACCGGCACAAACTACGAAAATATATTTGATTATATTTCTAACTAGACAAAAAACGGCGATTTTAGGCGCGAAATTGGTTAGGTAGGGTTTTACCTTAAGTTCGCATAAAAACGCAAATTTGACCCCTTAGAGAAGAAAAGAGAAGCATTATGAAACGAAACGGGGAAAAAAGAATGACTATAAAAGAACAAAAGAAAAAAACGACTAAAGAAAAGCGCAAAGAATATATGCGTGAATATATGCGCAAATACCGTGCCGAACACCCGGAAAAAATGCGTGAGTATGCACGCAAATACATGGAAACGCGCCGGGAAAAAAGACTAGAAAGTCAGCGCAAATACAATGCCAAACACCGTGACGAAATCCGTGAATATGCGCGTAAATACCGTGCCGAACACCCGGAAAAACACCGGCAATACGTTAACAAATACCGTGCCAAACACCGGGATAAAGTCCTAGAATATCATCGCAAATACAATGCCAAACACCGTGACGAAATCCGTGAATATGCGCGTAAATACTATGTCAATCACCAGGATGAACGGCGCGAATACCAACGCAAATACTATGACGATCACAAACCGGAAAACCAGGAATGCCACGGCGATTGTTTTAATTGCCCGTACAATGATTGCATTTTGGAAGGTTGTTATTATTAAATATCTATTACGTTTTTTAGCGCATTTTGCACCAAAGTTTTACACAAATAAAAAAATAAGAGTGATATAATTAGAATTTAGGGAAACTTCTATTTTCTCCTTTTTACCCACAAAAGGTAAATTGCCACCAAAAAACACTACATTTTTCACAAAATCCACAAAATTATTAACCATTTGAGCGGTAAAATAAATCCGAGGTGAGGCTATGAAACTAGTAATCCCGGGGCGTTTAATGGGTTTAAATGAATATATACGTTTGTGTAGGGGTAACAAATATTTAGCGGCTACCCAAAAACGAAGTACCGAAGATATGATAATGCTACATATAAAAACGCAGTTGCGCGGAAAAAAAATAAAAGATCGGGTTTATATAAAATTTGCATGGTACGAAAAAAATAAGAAACGCGATTTAGATAATATAGCGTTTGCCCATAAATTTATTTTAGATGCGCTTGTGAAATGCGGCACAATCGAAAATGACGGTTGGGCGAATATTAGCGGTTTTGAAGATAATTTTTACATTGACAGCAATAATCCACGCGTAGAAATCGAATTAGTGGGGGCGATGTAAATTTGGCAGCGGAAACAAAATCACGAAACAAAAACGAATTTTACAGGCAGACAGAACGCCTATTGTACAGCTACAAAGACATGGTATATATATCAAAACAGGTTAGCGGTGACCGGTTAGCGGAAACCAGGGAAATAATAAAAATGATAGAATCATGTTTGGAATGCATCAAAAATGAGCCGTATTCCGACGTTATAAAATATAAATACATAGACAGGTTAAACGATGAACGGATATCCGAAATTAAATTTTGTGATCCGTCCACCATAACCAGGCAGCGGAAAAAACTAATAAAAAGAATTAGCAATATGTTATATCCGGGCCAATTTTTTTAGTGCGTATGGGAAACCAGCGCGCTTTTTTTATGCAATTTTTATGCACAAAATGCACCAAAAAATAGCAATAGAATACCCTATATTCTACGTTGTACATTAAAAATATAAGTTGAAAAGAAAAGAGGGGGCGCATATGCACGAATGGATCATTGAACTAGAAACCAACCCGGTTATAAAACTAGTTTTTTTGACGTTGCTAGCAGACATTATTTTTGGAATTTTGCGAGCGGTTAAACAGCACACGTTAAACTCTAGTTTTGGCATCGACGGGTTACTACGCAAGTGCGGCGTGATATTAGCGGTTATTTTTTTATTTGTAGCCGATGCAGTAACAAACATAAATTTTACGCCGTTTGTTGACGAAAATGTTTTGCGGTACATAAATTTAACGTCCGTGGGATTAACTGAAATTTTCGGGATGTTATTTGTGGCGTTTGAAACGCTAAGTGTACTAAAAAACATGATGATTTTAGGTATGCCGTTACCCAAGGGGGTAAAGGAAAAACTAGAAACGTGGTTAAAAAACAACAGCGAGGAAATGGGTGAAAAACGTGGAAATCAAGGGAATTGATGTCTCAAAACACCAGGGCGCTATTGATTGGGCTAAAGTAAAAAACGCCGGATACGAATTTGCAATGCTACGCATGGGTTACGGTAGCGACAAAAAATTGCAAGACGATCCAAAATTTAAAACCAATATTATTGGATGTGAAAAAAACGGTATTGAATGGGGAGCGTATTTGTATTCCTACGCGCTTAACGTGGAAGATGCAAAAAGCGAGGCCGAGCATGCTATTAGGTTATTGCAAGATTATAGGCCAACATATCCGATAGTTTTTGATATGGAAGATGCGGACGGGTACAAGGCAAAACGCGGAATGCCTAGCAATTTGGTATTAGCGGATATATGCGACACATTTTTAAAAACGCTAGAAGATGAGGGCTATTACGTCAGTTTGTACGCTAGCAAAAGTTGGTTAACTCACCAGTTAAACAGCCGGATTTTAAATAAATATGACAAATGGGTGGCACAATGGGCCGACGAATGCACATACAGCGGTGAGTATGGTATGTGGCAATATACAGACAGGGCCAAGGTTAGCGGAATACAGGGCGATGTTGATGCAAATATTGCGTATATAGATTACCCATATGTGATAAAAAAAGCGGGACTAAATGGGTGGCCTAAAAATTCGCACGAAGCATCCAAAAAACCGGATAGTAACGGCGATGAGTATTACATAGTTAAACCGGGCGATACATTAACAGCAATCGCGATCAAATACAAAAAGACATATCAATATTTGGCAAAAATCAATAATCTAAATAATCCGGATCTAATTTTTCCGGGTCAGAAATTAAAAATTAAATAATGATGTGATCAAAATGAATTTTAAAAAAATCATAGCGGCAATAGCGGCAATATTATGTTTTGGTAGCGCATCCGTAAACGCGGATAAATTTGATGAACTATACAAAAACATGGAAATTGCACAGCAAAAATATGCACAGGCCCGGGAAAATTTAAAACGAGTAGCGGGTGTGTTGTTTGATGTTTTTGAAGATATGAAATACATAGATGCACGCCACACGGCGGAAATAAGAATAAGGGAAAAATATCCGAAAGAATACGGCGAATATATTGATGCTCGCATGAATTTGGATGATATGTGTGAATTGCTATATGTTGCACAGATGAACGCGGTAAACGCGACCGAGGAGGAAAAATAAAATGTGTGAAGAAAAACCATGCGAAAAAAATCCACGCGAAGAAAAACGCGGAAGATCGAACCTATATTATGACCGAATTTTACCCAACATGGATAAAATCGTTGAACAAATACGCGGGGGCGCAGCAGAAAAGCAAGTCGCCCACAATATTGGGGTATCGGAGGCAGTATGGAAACGCCACAAACGCGAACAATCATATTTTAGGGAGAAAGTATTCCAGGCGCGCATCCCATTAATCCAAGAACTACGCGGCAAACTAATCCAAAAGGCTATGGGTTTTGAATACACAGAAAAAGAAGTAATTGAAAAAGTGGGCGAAAAGGGAACAGAAACCACCACGCGCATAATGTACAAACAATCGTTACCGGATGTAGCGGCACTAAATCTAGCATTAAAAAATTATGACAAACACAATTGGGCTAACGATCCGGCATTATTAGACATCAAAAAAGCGGAACTGAAATTAAAGCAAGAGGCAGCAAAAAACAATTGGTAATACACAGGGGGAATGGATTTGGCACATGATAAATTTTTTGGGATATGCGAAAACAAATGCCTAGTAGAAATCACGCCGGAAAGCGTGGGAGCATCGAAAAAAGGCCACACGCACACAGCGGAAGAAGTGGGAGCAGCACCGGCCGAGCATGAACATACGCCGGAAGAAATAGGAGCAGCAGTAGCAGAGCATACGCACACGCCGGCCGAAATCGGTGCAGCACCGGCAGAGCATGAACATACTGAATTAAATAACAGGGTGGCAGCAATTGAAACAACCATAGGCACGCTAAACGATAATTTGGAGGTTGTTTTAAATGGCGAATAGAACACTATCTGAAAACATAGGCCAGGCCATAAGCGATTTAAACGGCGTAAAACAGGCGTTAATTAACAAAGGGGTAGAAATACCTCAAGGAACACCAACAAGCGAATTTGGGGCGAAAATAGAGGAAATACAAGGCGGCGGTGGGCTTGATACAAGCGGAATAACTAATTTTAATGAGTTTTGTTACAACAATAGAGTACCAGCAGATTGTTTAGACGGACTAGATACTAGTAGCGGAACTGATTTTAGTTATATGTTTCAAAAATGCACCAACCTAACCACAGTGCCACAGTTGAATACAAGTAATGGAACTAATTTTGAATCTATGTTTTCAGGATGTTCAGCGCTAACTAGCGTACCGCAGTTAGACCTTAGTAGCGGAACAAATTTTAAAAGTATGTTCTATAATTGCGCACTAACCACAGCACCACAGCTAAATACTAGTAGCGGAACTAATTTTAGTATGATGTTTAGTAGTTGCAAAAATCTAACCGAATTGACACAGTTAGACACTAGTAGCGGAACTAATTTTCGGCAGATGTTTGGCGACTGTAGCGCACTGACCGAAGTACCACAGATGGACTTTAGCAAAGCAACTAATCTTACCTATATGTTTAGCAATTGCTATGGTTTGACCTCAGTGTCGCAGTTAGACTTTAGTAATGCAACTGAAGCGAAATATACATTTAATCGTTGCGACAATCTAGCTACAGTTTCAAACCTAACTCTCGGCGGTGATTGTAGCAATATGTTTTTTCAATGTTATAAACTCACCACAGTTACAGGATTGAACACAGACAAAGTAACTAATTTTGCAACTATGTTTGCCTATTCTAGTAAGTTAGCCACAGTAGAGCTAACATCACTTATCGCTAATAGTTCCAGTAGAGGGATGTTTGCTTCATGTTCTAACTTACAAAATTTAACCGTAACAGGAACTATAACAGTAGCAAGCAACGATTCTTTGGATTTGAGCCCATCGTCTAAAATAACAGTAGAAAGCCTACTAAGCGTGTTAAACGCCCTAGCCGACAATACAGGCGGTACAACATATAGCATTAAATTAGGCGCAACGAATTTAGCCAAGCTAACAGACGAACAAAAAGCAATAGCCACAAACAAAAATTACACGTTAGCGTAAAAAAACAGGGGGAATGGATTTGTCACACGATAAATTTTTTGGAATATGTAAAAACAAATGTTTAGTTGAAATCAATGCGGATAGTGTAGGTGCATCGAAAAAAGGCCACACGCACACAGCGGAAGAAATAGGAGCAGCACCGGCAGATCATACACATGATGCAAATGTAATAGCAACGGGCGCCGTTAATATCGAAAACGGCGGAACAGGCGGAACAACGCAAGTAGAGGCATTAACAAATTTAGGTATTGTTGACACGAACACAACAGAATTTAATACATCAAACGTAGATGACTTTGTGGCTCAAGTAAAAACATATGTAGAAAATAATTTGCAAGTGGGCGTACCATTATTTTTTGGCGCAAATAATTCAGCACGTGGCAGTTATGGCGCCGGATTTGCGTGGAGTATGTCGCCGGACTCTAAAACAATATTTTTGTACAACGGAAGCACAGGCATAAGAGTTTATAATTGGAACACAAGCAACGGCTGGCAAAAGGGTAGTTTAGGTTAATGTATAACACGTTATCGGAATTTTACACAGGCCGCGAATGGGCGAAATTTAGGGAATTATTAATGTTTGATCGGTTAGCGGAAGACGGAACGTTATATTGCCAGCATTGCGGAAATGCAATAACAAAAAAATATGATTGCATAGCGCACCATATAGCCGAGTTAACTATTGATAACGTAAACGATGTATCAGTTAGTTTAAACCCGGAAAATGTTTTATTGGTGCACCACAGATGCCATAACGTAATCCATGAGCGTTTTGGGATGCAATCGGCGCGGAAAGTGTATTTAGTGTATGGCGCACCGTTTGCCGGAAAAAAAGAATTTGTGAAAAACAGCGCGGGCCACGGGGATTTAATATTTGACATTGATAGCATATGGCAATCAATATCCGGGCAACCGTCACACATAAAACCGGAACGATTAAAACGCAATGTATTCGCAATCCGCGACACTATACTAGACCAAATAAAAACCAGGTATGGAATGTGGCGCAATGCATGGGTGATAATGGGCGCACCGTTAATAATGGATCGGCAGCGAATTAAACAAAAATTGGATTGTGAATTAATACACATAGATACACCACAGACGGAATGCTATGAGAGGTTAACAATGGCGTGCGAGGGCAGCACCATGAACAGAAATGAGTATGAAAAATATATCGATGAATGGTTTGAAAGATACCAGGAGGAACAGCCGAATGAATAACAAACTAGTAATTGTAAAAACAAAATACTACATGATTGCGGAAGAACGCAAAAGATTATCGGATGATATTGCAGAAATGATTAAAACGGGCGCGCTAGTTATAGGCGACGAAGTGGAGCACATAGCATTAATGGATTTAGACAAAGGACATTTGATACCGGTGAACGCGCCGGAAAATAAAAAAGAAATCGCGAGTTAAAAAATTTGACAACCCCCCCGATCGAAAAAATTTTTTGGCCGGTCGGGAAGAAGTCGGGTCGGAGCCATGTCGCTCTGTGTGCCAAGGAGGTGA
>JAZUPW010000064.1:0-29268 GCA_045605385.1 Acutalibacteraceae bacterium | reverse complement strand
TAGCCAGCAAAATCATAATCCATATAACTGAAGCCATTCCAAATATATCTTTGAGTATATTGACTTTATATATTATCGGAAAATAAGTGTCCGCCGCCATAATGCAATTCGTCATTGAAAAAGCAATATGATTCGTAGGCTGATACACAACAATAGTTTTTGTAGTAATCTTAGATAACAACGACATCAAACTATACGGACTATTCAATCCAAATGGAAACATCATTCGAATAAAAGGAACTATCCAAAGAAATCTTGTTATCCTTCTCGGAATCTTTTTTATAAGTCTGACAAGCATAATTATCGCACCAGTTATAGTAGCCGTTATGCTCATATTAAATATCCAATAGAATACTTCTTGTAGCATAAACGTCACCTATTATCAATAAGTTTACGCAACTCATTGATTTCTTCTTCAGATAACGGTTCATCTTCAAGCAGTGCCGAAAATAAAGCCTTGCGAGAGCCGCCAAACACCTTTTTCACAAGTGAAGTAACTTCCACCTTTTGCATTTCGTTTTGCGATACAAGCGGAGTGCAAATAAATCCGGGATCTTCACGTCGAATAAATCCTTTTGATTCAAGCTTTTTAATTACTGTATAGGTAGTGTTTTTATTCCATCCAATTGTATCGGCGGCAATCAAACTAATATCCTTTGCAGAAATAGGGCTTTTCTCCCATATAATTTCCATCACTTTAGCTTCACTGTCAAAAAGTTTTTCTTTCATAACGAATCCTCCGTAGACTATTTCTATAGTCTATACTATCACAATAGTCTGGAGTTGTCAATAGTTCCGAGATAAATAGAAAAAACGGCAGGGAAAATCCCTGCCGCCGTGCTTCGGTTAGTTGTAAATTATATCGTGATTTGCGATTTCTGTGGCTCTGCTGGGGGGTAATAATTGCACGCAAAATACTGTGGATAATTAAAATAGTAGCAGACAATGAAACCCACTGTCTGCTATTATAAATAAACTGTATTAAGTTGGTATTATTCCCACTCTATTGTTCCTACGGGCTTGGGTGTTAAGTCCATAAGCACACGGTTGATGCCTTCAACTTCGGCGGTTATGCGCTGTGTAATTTTGTGCAGAACGCTGTAAGGAATTTCTTCTATTGTTGCGGTCATGGCGTCGGTGGTGTTAACGGCGCGGATTATAGCGGGCCAACCTTCGTAACGGCTTTCGTTTTTAACGCCTACGCTCTTAATATCGGGCACAACAACAAAATACTGCCATACCTTTTCGGCAAGACCGTTTATATCGAACTCTTCACGTAAGATTGCATCGGCTTCACGAAGCGCGTGCAAACGGTCCCTTGTAATAGCGCCTAAGCATCTGACACCCAATCCGGGGCCCGGGAACGGCTGACGGTAATCCATTTTATGAGGAAGACCTAATGCTTCGCCAACAACTCTTACTTCATCTTTAAACAAAAGTTTAATGGGCTCTACTAATTCGAACTGTAAATCTTCGGGCAAACCGCCTACGTTGTGGTGTGATTTAACAGCCTTTTTGCCTTCTGCCTGTTTAATGCTTTCCAATATATCGGGGTAAATTGTGCCCTGAGCAAGGAAGGTAACATCTTCTAATTTTCTTGCTTCATCGGCAAAAACGTTAATAAATTCAGCGCCTATTATTTTACGCTTCTTTTCAGGTTCAGATACGTTTTCAAGCAGATTTAAAAATCTATCGGTTGCATCTACATAAATAAGGTTAGCGTCTAATTCGCCTTGGAAAATTTTTATAACGTTTTCCGATTCATCTTTACGCATAAGGCCGTGGTTTACGTGAACGCAAACAAGCTGTTTGCCAATAGCTTTTATAAGAAGCGCAGCAACAACCGAAGAGTCTACACCGCCAGAAAGTGCTAAAAGCACTTTTTTATCGCCAACTGCAGCGCGTATTTCTTTAACCTGTTCTTCAATAAAGGCATCGGCTAAAGCTTTGGTTGTTATTCTTTCCATTGATTCAGGACGTTTTGCTATTTCCATTGAATATACTTCCTTTTTAAAATAAAAATTATATATATAAATATATCACTTCTTTTGCGATATTGCAAGAAAAAATTATTACAAAATAAGAGAATAAAATGTCTGATATTGTATTGAATTCGCAATATGCATTTGATATAATTCATGCGAAGGATGTGGTATTATGTTTGAAAACGCTAAATGGATATCCAAAGGTGAATGGGGCGGTTGGGCATTGCCGAGCGCCGATAACTTAGGCGCATGTCCTATGTTTGCCAAAACCTTCGCCGTAGAAAAAGCTGTAAAAAGCGCAACGCTTTATGCAGTTGGGCTTGGACAGGCTGATTTCTATTTAAATGGAAAGCGTATTGACTATACCGCGCGAACCACACACCCGACAAACTTTCAAAAAACTGTTATTTATAACGTGTACAACGTAAGCGATATGATAAATACAGGCAAAAATCGTATAGGAGCTATACTAGGTCACGTTGGCTACTGTGATACAAAATTTTTGTGGCGCAGTGTTGATAAATTGCTGTTACAGTTAGATATAGAATATACCGACGGCGCAACCGAAACCATTGTTAGCGATAAAACCTTTAAGGTGCACGATTCGCATATTTTATTTTCGGCAAAGCTTTGCGGCGAAAAGCACGATGCCAATTTAATTATAAAAAATTGGTGTGAGCCGGATTTCGATGACAGCGGCTGGAAAAATGCAAACATCACAAAATCACCGGGCGGCAAACTCAGAACCACCGCTTGTCCGCCCATAAAAGCCTTTGAAGTTATAAAAGGCAAAGAAATCTCAAAGAACATTTACGATTTCGGAGTAAATATAAGCGGACACGCAAGATTAACCGTAAAGGGCGCCAAGGGTGCCGAAATACAACTGCTTTATTCCGAGCGCTTTAACAAAGAAACAAACGAACTTGACCGCGCAAACATTCTTGCAAATACGGGATATCATCCTATGGGACATAAGGACGTATTCATTTTAAGCGGCGAAACCGACGTTTTTGAGCAACTGTTTACCTATCACGGCTTTCAGTACCTACAAATTATAGGAGAATATGAAAACGTTTCGGTTGAAGCGGTTGTTACCCACACAGATCTATTGCCGACCGCTTCTTTTTGGTGTGATAACGATATGATTAACGCCATACACGAAGCAACCGTACGTTCTGTACTTACCAACGCTCACGGCTATCTGGTAGACTGTCCGCACCGTGAGCAGAACCCTTGGACAGGCGACGGACTTATGAGCGCCGAAGCGGTAAATATTGGATTCGATGCATACGGTATGTTCTATGAATGGATGCTGAAGTTT
Source organism: Acutalibacteraceae bacterium (assembly GCA_045605385.1). Lineage (GTDB taxonomy): Bacteria > Bacillota > Clostridia > Oscillospirales > Acutalibacteraceae > SIG607. The sequence goes on along the minus strand of JAZUPW010000064.1, from coordinate 25,962 downwards.
AAAGACGACCAATACGAAAGCGGTGGGCTAGGCGGTATTGTACCTATGGTAAGCGTTCCTTGGGAATATAATTTTGCCAACGGACCCGATTGGGACAGCGCAATGATACATATTCCCTATATGACCTTTAAATACACGGGAAAACGCGAAATAGTTGATGCGCTTTGGGATAATATGTGCAAAACCTTAGCCTATTTTAAAACGCTTAGCGAAACGAACCTGCTTTCCTGCGGTCTTGGTGATTGGGCGCAAGAGGGCGAACGCTGTTCGGCACAGATAACTGATACCGCTTATTATATGTTAGATGCGCTGTATATGGCGGAAATGGCGGAAGCAACAGGAAGAGATTCTGCACCGTTCAAAGAATTAGCCGAAAATATCAAGCGCGAATTCAGAGAAGTATATATAAAAGACGGCAAGTTCAGCGTTATGCACCAAACCGCACTTGCTTGTGCAATTAAAGGCGGATTTTTAACCGATGAAGAAAAAGTAAAAGCCGTAGCCGATTTAAAAAATCTGCTTAAAGAAAGCGGTTATGCTTTTGTTCTCGGTTGTCACGGTCTTGTTATGATATTCGACGCATTAAGCGAAAACGGCGGTACGCAAGAATTATTTAATACCGTTGTGAATGATAAACCGCTTGGCTATGCGCACAGCATAAAAGAAGGCTTAACAACCTTGCCAGAGCATTTTTCCATGCACGCTTCGCTTAACCACCATTTCAGAAGTCCTGTTGACGCTTGGTTGTATAAGCACCTTGCAGGTATTAGTTTAAACGGATTTGGCTTTAAAGACGTTGTTGTTGAGCCTAAGTTTATTACAGGAATAAATGAATTAAAGGCAGAAGCCTTCGGCATAAAGGTTTCTTATGATAAAACCACTTTCTGTGTCGATTCTCCTTATAACTTCACTTTAAAATTTAACGGAAAAGAAGAAAAACTTGTAAAAGGTAAACATAGTTTTAAAAGAGTATAATTGATACGTTTCTTACGTATTAAAACTAAAGACCGAAGAGGAAGACAAAATTCCTCTTCGGTCTTTATTCAATTTATAATCTTTTTAGTATATTGTCCTTAAATTACTCAAGCCCTGCAATTTTCTTCTTTAACGCTGCAAGGTCAGCGGCATTAGGTGTGCCGGGGATATCATCTGCATTGGGGTTTTTAACCTCTTCGTCATCAATCGGTGTAAGACCTGCAACAACCTTTTTAAGAAGCGCTAAGTCTGCGGCATTTACACTGCCGTTGCCGTCAATATCGCCTTTTTCATAAGCGGCGGCTTCGGTTTTACCGCAAACACACACGCCGTTTACGTATTCGTGTTCGCCGTAATAAGCATTTTCGCTTACTTCGGTAATGGTACATTCGGGGTTAATACACTTTTTATAGTGAACGCCGTCTTCTACAGTGTATTTTTCTGCCCAGATATGACCTGCTTCACAGTTAAATGAAGAATAGTTGCTAATCTGAGGTCTGATGTAGGGTGAAACACCTGTGAGGTCGGGTTCAACACCGTTCATCCAGGTAGCGCCCATACCTTCAATGGTAATAATACCGCATTCATCAATGGTAACGGTAGCGCTTAACGCTTCCTTGGTAAAGTGGGTATTCTTACCACCGCTTAATTCACCAATCTTCTTTTCTACGTAGCCTAAGAAATTACCCTCTTTATCGTAGGTTTCCTGCATATAGGTGTCTTCTTCGGTGTAGTGGTCTGTACCTGAGCCTTTCCAGTAACCATTACGTGTTGTATTACAACGGAAGTAAACAATACCGTTTATGTTTTCAATTCTGTCGTCGTGAGCATGACCCGAAATATGCATCATAACGGTACCTGGATTAACCTTGTTTATATCCTCAAACATCTTTTGTGTGGTAGAAGCATCAGAAGATTGCTCACCCCAACCGTTATTTAATGCCGCATGGCTCATTACAATACAAGGAATATCCTTTTCTGCTGCATCATCAAGCACGTTTTGTAACCACTCAATCTGAACAGGTCCCAAAGAGTTAGCGTATTGGTTACCTGCAGGAGGACCGTAGCTCCAACGTTTGTTATGCTCCCAAATCTCGCTTGTCGGGTTCCATGAATAGTTTGTATCGGTACAAATAATTCTGAAGCCGTCTCTTTCAAAGTAGAAATAGCCGATATTAGCATCAAAACTTCCGTCTGCGGTGCCCCAAACAGCGTCGGTTACGTTGGTAAGGGTTTCGGTAACGTTAGACATATCATTAGCGAGTTCTAACTCGTGGTTACCGTAAACGTTAGCAACGTCAATACCGTACTTGTTGTTTTTAAACGCATTAATAAGTTCGGGAGAACCACTTATATCGTTACACATATCGCCGGCACTAAGCACAAAGGAAGATCCACTCTCGTTAGCGCGGTCCATAATAGTGTTCATATCGGCAATAGAGGAAATATACATTCCTTCAATGTAGTGGAAGTCAGAAAATACCGTAAATGTGGTCTTTTTAGATTCTTTACCGAAGAAAACTTCAGACTCAGCAAAAATTTCTTCTACTGCTTTCTTTTCGTCTTCACTCTGTGTAGAACGATAGAAAACGTCTGCAAGCTGTGCGGGACAATAAGAAACTGCATCTGCATAAGAATAGATTTCGCCGTTCTTTACAAACAATCTTACGTTAACAAACTTGTCTAAAATATCTTCGGTTACTGTCATTTCTTTTGCAAACTTGAAAATATCGTTCTGTGCCTGACCTTTTTCAAGTTCCCAAATAACAGCGCCTTCGGTATCTATTGTTACATCGGTGGTTGTTGCGTTGTCGTTAATTGTAACAACAGCGCCGAATTCCAAATTTTCAGCCGAAACAACGTCTTTCAAAGCGTTGTCATAAGACATATTGAAGTCAATAACAGGGGTTTCGCCGTCAAGACCGAATTTTGCAAAATCAACCTTTAAAGTGTTAGGAATAATTTCATATATTTTTAAATCGTGAACGTACATACGTCCGTAGTCATTTGCCAAAACCAACTGTAAATCACCTTTGCTTAAATCACAGGCGCTGCTCGCAGGAATACTGTAAACAAATCTGCCGTCTTCCCAGAAGAAGTAGAAAATACCGTCGTAAAGGTACATAACCATTTTTAAGGTTGTATAACCGGCTTCGTTATATTCGTAATTTCCTGCAGCGGGGTAAAACCACGATTTATTATCTGAAATACAGCTCTTACCCGCTTTAAGAGTTTGAGATTCGCTACGCTTAGGAAGACCTAAAGACCAATTTGCTGCGCGAACGCCGTCGGCATCGTTAACGCCAAACACAAAGCTACCGCTTAATTTTTGCGCGTAGTCTATACCAATTGTAACGGTTGCGGCAAAGTTCTTTGCAGGAATTGTATAGGTTGCATTAGAATAACCCCATTCATCAGAAAGTCTTAAAACGCTTCTGGTTGCGCTTTCGCCGCTACCTGCGCCAATACTTGCTGCCTTAAAGGTCCAACCTTCATCAGTTGCATTTGCAAAATCTATATTTGCCAACATATCGCCTGCAATAAAGCCGCTGTTCTCTACAAGACCGCTATTGAAGGGCGGAACGTAGGGAGTAATGCTGTAAACACTAATATCGTGAATATAAGCGGTTGCCCAGTCGTTACCAAGGCTAATAACCGTACCGTTGCTCATATCTGCGTTTTCGTTAAGCTTAATGCTGCCAACAAAGGTGCCGTCGGGCCAATAGCAGATAATAGCGCCGTCCACGTAATACATTAACATTTTAACGGTAGTGTAACCGTCTACGTTATATTCGTAATCGCCTGCGGTAGGATAAGAGTAATTCTTCTTATCGGTAATACAGCTCTTACCTGCTTTAAGCATATGTTCAGCGTTTCTCTTAGGTAATCCTAAAGACCAGGATGCGCCGAAGTTACCGTTTGTATCTTTAATAGCTAATACCAAAGAGCCCGCAAGAGTCTGACTATAGTCAATACCTGCTGTAAGAAGAATAGCAACGTCACCCGAAGCTATGTTGAACGAAGCGCTACTATTGCCTGTGTTGTTGTTAAGGCGGAGTACGTTTCTGCCGACAGACTCAGAAGAGCCCTTGCCAACGCTCGAAGAGGTAAGTGTCCAACCTTCAGGAGCAGTGTCATACTCAGCAAAGTCGTAAGCAACAATTTTCTCGCCAATAGAGAAGCCTGTCTTTTCGCCAAGAGCTTCAAAATTATTTTCGGAATCATCTTCAGAAGCAATTTTATTTAATTCTTTAACTACAAAATCGGTAACGTAAACAATACCGTAGTCGCCGTGAAGTTTTATTACGTTGTTTTCGCCAACGGTAGCGGCGGTGTTATGAGTAGAATAAGAAATAAGTGTACCGTCTGCCAAAGTGTAATAGTTTACACCGCCAATACAATAAACGTATAGTGTAAAGGTTTCAATTTCGCTGTCGGCAGTAAACGGAGTAACGCCTGTTATGGTGTCAAAGCCATATTGTGCGTTCTGATTATAAACGTTAACACTTCCGCCGTAAGGAACACCTACGTCTCTATCAGGTAAACCTATAACTATATCAGATGCAACCACATCGTTGCCCGAAGTGTCTTTGCCAATGGTTTCAAACTCAAAAAATCCACCAATTCTCTGTGTTTGCACGTTATCTACAACCATAGTGATTTTGGCAACATAGTTGGCAGAATCAACGTTATAGTAAGCAACGCTTGCAGAATTCCACCATCTGTCGAATGCAAGTGTGTACTCATTGTTAACAGCCGCAGTAGGCTTAAATGAAACCTCCGAAGCGTTAACGTCCTGCGGAAGCTCGGTCATAGTAGAATAATCGTGGTCAATTATTGTTTCACCGATTTCTGCATTCAGTTTTTTAGCATAACCAAACTCTTCGCTTTCTTCTGCCATTGCGGGAAAAATTGGCAAAAACGAAAGTACAAGCGTAAGGCTTAAAATTAACGCCAAAATTTTGTTTAACTTTCTCATATACTTCTCTCCTTTTATAAATATTGAGATTTTGCTGACTATATTATAAACAAAGCACTCACTTAAGTAAATGACATTTTCAAAACTACTTGACACTTTCAAAACAAAATTTTATAATATTTGTAAAAACTTTTTTCTGGAGAAAGCAAATGGAACAATTTATGCACAGCGAATTAAATATAAAACGGGTTGGTTCTTACGAAGCTTACCAAAAAGAAAAAATTATCTCACCCGTAATTAACCGTGGTGATTACGCTTTTGGAATTATTGAAGAAGGCTATGGACGAATAGTTTTTTCAGACGGCACAACCTTTGAAAGAGTACCCGGTGATATTTCGTTTATACCCAAGGGTTCAAGCTATCATTTAGAGGTAGATAAACCTTTTAACACCTTTACAATTTCATTTTCGCTTACCGAAGATATCAATGCAAAACCTTTTATTTTTCACGCGCAGAATAATCCGAAACTGTGCGAACGTTTCAAAACGGTATTAAAAGTTTGGAATGCAAAAAAACCGGGATATCGCGAAAGAGCGCTTTCAGAACTTTACCAGATAATTTATACAATGAAAAAGCATTATTTCACCGATTACTTGCCTAAGGAAAAATACAACGTTATAAAACCCGCTATGGAATATATTCACGAAAATTATCATTCTAAGCGAATAAAGGTAGAATATCTTGCGGAAATGTGCAAGATTACCCCCGAATATTTCAGAGATATTTTTAAAAGACTTTACGGTACTTCACCGCTTGATTACATACAGAATTTGCAAATAAACCACGCCAAACAACTTATGGACAGCGGCGCTTATACAATAAGTGAAATAGCCGAAATGTTAGGATTTGATGAACTAAGTCAGTTCAGCCGAAAGTTTAAAAAAGTAGCAGGAATTTCTCCTAAAGATTTCAAAAAACTAAAAAAATAGCAAAGAAAAACCACCGCTATAAAAGCGGTGGTTTTCCTTTTGGGTAACAAATGTTATGAGAAAACAGGAATATTAAACTAAATTTGCAACTTCACTTACGGTCATATTAAGTTCTTCGCTGTAAAGTGTATACTCTACACCGTTTACTTCTACAACAACATAGCCTTTTACGTAAAGTCTGCTTGTGTTGTTGTAAGTTCCGTTTACGGGCTTGAAGCCTGTAACGTAAATAGAGTAAGTAAGTTCGCTTGAATTCAACGCATCGTTATTAGCAACTGCATTCCAGCAATTAGCAAGTTTGGTTACGTTAATATCTTTAACAGTTGTGCCGTTAGCAGCGCTTCTTGTTATCTGAGCATTAGCGTTTGCTGTGCCGTTTGTAACCAAGAAACCACGGGATTTAACTGTGTAAACTTCGCCGTCAATGATAATGTCATTGCCGTTAATTGAATCATAATTGAAGTAATAACGAAGCGCCTGATTATTGTTTTCAGCAACGCCTTCAAGCATAGAGATACCAGCCTGTGTAAGAAGCGGTTTTTCGCCTGTAACGTCGGTAAGCAATACTGCCGATGCTTCGCTGATATTCAATGCGCTTACGTCACCGTCGATTACGTACATATAAAGGTCAGAACCAACTGCATCTGCTGTGCTGCCTTTTTTATCTACGGTTACAAAAGCCTCAGCAGCAGTAGCGCCTGCTTCTACAGAAATAATAGTTGCGTTTGCACCTTCAACGTAGCCAACACTTGCAGCGTTGTCTGCATCTGCAGTAAAGAAGCCAACGTTTGCAGCAACGTCTGCGTTCATTGTAAGGCTTACCTTGTAAGCGTTATTATCTTCTACGTTTTCAGCAACTTTAACAGCATTAATGCCTGCGATTTCAACAATTTCAACGGTATCTTCAGGTTCTTCACCGGGGATATCAATAGCTGTAACAACAACGTTATCTACGTTGAGCCAACCGTTGCAGCCATAGAAAGCAACGTAATCGCTCTTTTCATCTTTATAGAGGTTGCTGTATGTAGAAACAACATCACCATTAAGGTAAAGATAACTCTTGCCTTCAAAACTTATAAGCTTAACTTTAATAACTTCTTTATTTACAGGATTTGCATCTAAAGTAATGGTCTGGTTTATAGTAACATCAGCAGTACCCTTACTTTGTGTATAGTGTGCTGCGGTGCTTCCGTTAAGACGAATTCCCGAAAGTACGGCAGCCTGAGAATTTGCTATGCCGCCTGCCATATTGTTTGCAATACCAATAGTAGCATTATTGGCGGTGTTAACGGTAACGTCTGCTTCAAAAATGTAGTTTCTTGTGTTAATTTCGGGAGCAGCAACGTATCCGTCATATCCGCCTGTTCCTATAGAAATGTATCTACCATAGGGAGACCAGGTTTCGTGGAATACTGCATAAGAAGGAACACTGCCTGTTGCATGGTTCCAACCGTAGGTAGGAATACCTGCTGTCCAACCTTCAGCAATTTCACCGCTGGTAGTGTTCTGGAAATCGTTCTCGTAAAGAACGTCGCCCTCGGTAAATTCTTTGCCGTCTAAAACGTAAGTAGGTTTAACAATGTTTAATGCGGTAATAACAACGTTATCTACGTTAAACCAAGAGTTGCAACCAAAGAAACCAACGCAGTCGGTTGTGCTTCCAGGATAAGCATTGGTATAACTTGATACAAGAGTACCGTTATAATAGAAATAACTGCTGCCATCAAGGCTTATGATTTTAACCTTTACGGTTTCGCCGCTTGCAGGATTTTCTGTGGGCAAGGTAATTGTTGTTTGTGCAACACCCGCATCACCCTTACTAAAGGTAATGTTAGGATTAGTGTTTCCGCTGGGGCTGAATCTGTTAATTACAGCGCCTGTTGAACCGTTAAGTCCGCCGGGCTTATTGTTTGCAACACCAATATAAGCTGTATTTACAATAATATCAGCTTCAAACACATAGTTTCTGGTGTTAATTACGGGAGAAAATGCCATACCGTCGGAACCGCTGGCGCCAAAAGCTAAATATTTTTTACCGTCACCATTATGCCAAGCCTTAACCGAAGGATCACCACCGCCACCTTTCCATACGTAGCTGGGTCTTCCTGATTCCCAACCTTCGGGAAGAACTTCATGTGTGGAGGTTTCAAAATCGTTCTCGTAAAGAACTTCACCCATTTTAAAGTAGTTATCGCCTATAATATATGTAGGTTCTGCCACCTTTAAAGCGGTAATTTTAACGTTATCTGCCGTAAAGTAAGAGTTACAGCCAAAGAAACCAACACAGTCGGTTGTGCTTCCAGGATAAGCATTGGCATAACTTGATACAAGAGTACCGTTATAATAGAAATAACTCTTGCCTTCAAAACTTATGATTTTAACCTTTACGGTTTCGCCGCTTGCAGGATTTTCAGTGGGCAAGGTAATTGTTGTTTGTGCAACACCCGCATCACCCTTACTAAAGGTAATGTTAGGATTAGTGTTTCCGCTTGGACTGAATCTGTTAATTACAGCGCCTGTTGAACCGTTAACGCCGCCAACAATATTGTTTGCAATACCAATATAACCTGTATTTACAATAATATCAGCTTCAAACATATAGTTTCTGGTGTTAATTGTAGGAAGTGATACTAAGCCGTCTGTATTGGTAGCGCCAAAGTAGAACACCTTTTTGTTGTCCCAAGTCTTAAACGCGAAAGCTTCAACAGCGCCGCCGCCAACCCAAACGTAAGAAGGCTTACCGGCTTCCCAACCTGCAGGTAATACTCTATCTGTTTCGTTTTCAAAATCGTTCTCGTAAAGAACTTCGCCTAAAGAGTAGTATTTTCCGTCAAGTTCTGTTGCTGCACCTGCAACAACGTCAACTGCAGAAGCCGCAATAGGCAAACCAGCAGCTAAAAGAAGAACCGACAGAAGAAGTGCTAAAATTTTTCTCATATTTTTTCTCCTTTTTTTTATTTTTTATATTCCTTGTATTGCTGTGAAAGATTGACAATTTTATTTTATAATACAAAGAATATATTTTCAACCAACCAAAAATTGTAATTTTAACAACTGTTTGGTGTTATTGAACAAAATTTTAATATAAATGTCATAAATTAATATAACATTATGATAACACATTCCTTTTGCGTATTAAAGCAATATTTTGTAATGATGTAGCAATAATTTATCTTTTTTTGTGTAAACAACTACAAAACATAGCTGCTTTTTGCGCCGACCTTTTTTTGTATGGATTTTGTAGGGGGGCGCAAAACCGCCACCCGTTTGGGTGGCACTTTTGCATTAGGAAAATGTTATGAAAAAAACTAATTATTAATTCAGTGCAGCAACTTCACTTACGGTCATATTAAGTTCTTTGCCGTAAAGTGTAAATTCTACGCCGTTTGCTTCTACAACAACATAACCCTTAACGTAAAGTTTGTTTGTATTGTTATATGTGCCGTTTTCCGAAGCGAATCCCTTTACGTAAGTAGAGAACCAGAGGTTGGTAGATTTTGCAAGATCTCCGTTTTGCGAAGCGCTCCAGCAAGTTGTAAGGTTTTCGCTTACGTTCATATCAATAATATTACCGTTCTTTGCGGTTTCTCTTGAAACAATGCTGTCTTTCACATTGTCACCGTTAGCAAACAGGAATCCGCGCGATTTAACTGTGTAAGACTTGCCGTCTATAATTATATCGCTGCCTGTTGTGGTGTCGTAAGAGAAGTAGTAACGCATAGCCTGTTTTTCGTGTTCGGGGAGATCGTTTAATATAGATACACCCTTATTAGAAACAAGTGCGCCGCCGTTAGCATTGGTAAGTTTTTCGTAAGTAAGAGCAGAAATTTCTATGTCAGATGCATTTCCGTCTATTACGTACATATAAAGTTGTTCGCCAACAGCATTTTCGCTACCGTTCTTTTTATCAACAGTAAGAAGTATTTCAGCGCTGCCGTTTCCGTTTGCGGTATAAAGGGCGGTATTTTCGCCTTCAATATATCCAACGGTATCGGCTATTTGCTTATCGGCAACAAAGAAGCCAAGTTTAACAAAACTGTTTGCAGAGTAATTAAACTTCACTTTATAACTTTCGTTATCGTAAACGTAGTTGCTTACTTTGTAAACTTCTTTACCGTTTAGTATAGCAAGATTACAATCAGGATTCATACATTCATCGTAAACAATATTGCCGTATTCATCGTAAGTGTAATCCCAGATATGACCGTTTTCGCAAGAGAATGAAGCGTAATCGCTTACCGTAGGTCTTATATATTCAGACACTCCTGTTAAATCGGGATTAACGTCGTTAAGCCAGGTTGTGGTAGAACCGTCTATGGTAATAATACCGCATTCATCAATGGTAACAACTGCGCTTACGGGGTCTTTAAAGAAGTGAGTGTTTTTACCGCCGTTTAACGAACCAATTGGTGTTTCAACATAACCTAAGAAGTTACCGTTTTCATCGTAAGTTTCCTTCATAAAGGTATCTTCTTCGGTGTAGTGGTCGGTACCTGCCGCTTTCCAGTAGCCGTTACGTGTAGTGTTACAACGCATATAAACAATACCGTTTATGTTTTCAATTCTGTCATCGTGAGAATGGCCTGAAATGTGCATCATAACTGTGTTTGGATTAGCCTTGTTGGCTTCTTCAAACATTTTTTGGGTAGTTGCTGCATCGTAAGACTGTTCGCCCCAACCTGTATTTAATGAAGCATGGGACATAACAATACAGGGAATATCCTTTTCTACTGCATCGTCAAGCACACTTTGCAACCAAGCAAGCTGAACGGGACCTAAAGCGTTAATGTTTGTGTTACCGCTTGGAGGACCGTAACTCCAGGTTGTGTTGTGTTCCCAGATTTGGTTTGTAGGATCCCATGAATAGTTGGTATCGGTACAAATAATTCTGAAACCGTCTTTTTCAAAGTAATAGTAGCCAATGCTGCTATCGTAACTGCCGTTTGCAGTACCCCAGACAACGTTTTGTGCATTAGTAAGTGTGGGGGTAACAATTTCCATAGAGTTAGGGCCTTCAAGTTCGTGGTTACCGTAAACGTTAGCGGCGGTTAAGCCGTACTTGTTGTTGAGTAACGCATTTATAAGTTCGGGAGAGCCCTTGATATCGTTACACATATCACCTGCACTAAGAACGAAGGAGGAACCGTTTTCATAAGCGCGGTCGAATATTTCGTTCATATCGGCAATAGAAGAAATGTACATTCCCTCTATATAGTGGAAGTCTGAGAATACTGTAAAGGTAGTCTTCTTGGAATTTTTGCCCAAGAACACATTTGAAGAAGCAAATACGTCTTCAATTACAGCCTTTTCATCGCTATTTTGTGTAGAACGGTAGAAGATATCTGCCAACTGTGCGGGACAGTAAGAAACTGCATCGCCGTAAGAGTACATTTCACCGTTTTTAACAAACGTTCTTACATTTATATACTTATCAGCAATATCGTTTGTTACTGCATATTCCTTGCTGAAATTAAAGATATCGTTTACATTTGCACCTTTTTCAAGTTCCCAGATAGTTGCGCCATCAGTATCAACGGTTGTATCTGTAGTAACAGCGTTATTGTTAATTGTAACAACAGCGCCGAATTCCATATCTTCAGCAGAAACAACGTCCTTTAATGAATCGTTATAAGAAAGGTTGAAATTAACAACAGGTTCATTGTTGTTAACAGACAACGAAGCCGCATCTACCTTTAAAGTGTTAGGAATAATTTCGTAAAGTTTAACATCGTGAACGTACATACAGCCCCAGTCGTTTGCCAAATAGAGTTGTAAGTTACCTGCGTTTAAATCACAGGCGCTGCTTGCGGGAATTTTGTAAACAAACGTGCCGTCTTCCCAGAAGAAGTAGAATATACCGTCATAAAGATACATAGCCATTTTTAAAGTGGTGTATCCGTCTACTATATACTCATAAGCGCCTGCTGCGGGGTAATAATAGTTCTTATTATCCGAAATACAACTTTTTCCTGCTTTAAGTGTCTGTGATTCTGAACGTTTGGGCAACCCAACAGCCCACGATGCCGCAAGTGTACCGTTGGCATCCTTAACGCCAAACACAAAGCTTCCTATTACCTGCTGTGCGTAATCTATACCAATTGTAACGGTTGCCGCAAAGTTTTTAACGGGAAGTGTATAATGCGCGTTTGTATAACCTGTATTATTATTAAGACGAAGTACGTTTCTGGAAGCCGATTCACTGCTTCCCGTACCAATGCTTGAAGAAGTAAATGTCCAACCTTCAAGATTTGTGCCTGTAGCGGCGGTTGCGAAGTCCATATTATATAAAGGAGCATCAGCAATAAATCCGCTGTTTTCTACAAGACCGCTTTCAAATGGCGGAACGTAAGGGGTGATACTGTAAACGCTAATATCGTGAATATATGCAGTTGCCCAGTCGTTACCAAGAGAAATGGTAGCTCCGTTGCTTAAATCGGCATTTGAATTTACAGCAAGACTGTAAACAAAGGTGCCATCAGGCCAGTAACAATAAATCGTGCCCTCATAGCAATAAAGTATCATTGTAACGTTTGTATAACCTGTTGTGCTGTATTCATAAGCACCTGCAGCAGGATAATAGTAACCAACAAGGTCGGAAACAACACTCTTACCTGCCTTAAGCACTTGAGATTCGCTACGCTTAGGCAAACCGATACCCCAGTAAGCAGCTCTGGTGCCGTTAGGGTCATAAATGTTAATTATTAAAGTACCTGCAAGTGTCTGAGCGTAGTCTATACCTGCATTAACAACAGCAACAAAATTGCTTGTTGAAACGTTAAAGGAAGCGCTGCTTGCACCTGTATTGTTGTTAAGGCGAAGTACGTTTCTGGAAGCAGAATCAGAAGAACCTGCGCCAACGCTTGCAGCACTTAAGGTCCAGCCATTTGGGGTAGAACCCGTAGCAATTTCAGAAAAGTCAACGTTAACAACTTCATTTTCGCGGGAGAAACCTGTGGTTTCTTCAAGCGCATCAATAACGTTTACTTTTTCCTTTTCTTTCAATTCATAAACAACTAAATCGGTAACGTAAACAATACCGTATTCAACGAAAAGTTCAATAGTTGAAGCGTCTGTTATTCCTACTTTATGAGTAGAAGCAGCTATAAGAGTGTTATCTTCTTTAACGTAGTAATTAACACCGTTTAAAGAATATACGTAGAAAGTAAAGGTTTCAATACCGCTGTCTGTAGTAAAGGGAGTAACACCCGATACTTCGGTAAATCCCCATTGTGCGTTTTCGTTGTAGTAAATAATATTGCCTGGGTTAGGAGCACCTGCGGTTCTATCGGGCAAACCGATTCTTATGTAAGAAGCGATTTCTTCTGTATCCGAAGCGTTTTTACCAACACTTCTGAACGCAAATGTACCGCCTATATTCTGAGTCTGTACGTTATCTACAACCATTGTTACTTTAGCTGCAAATTTTTCTGTACCAACACTAATTTTTGCATTTCTGCCTGCGGCACTCCACCAGTTAGAGAAGGTTAAGGTGTTTTCATTATTTACTGCGCTTGTGGCAGAAAGTGTTGCGTCACCTGTAATTTCAGCAGGTTTTGCATTCATTGAAGAATAATCGTGGTTAATAATTTCCTCGCCGATTTCCGCATCAAGAGTTTCTGCATAAGAGAAACCTTTGGCTTCACTTACTTTGTTGACAGCCTTAATAACAACGTTATCTACTTTAAACCAAGAGTTACAGCCGAAGAAACCAATGCAATCGGTTTTATTTTCAGCAAGAACGTTATTATAACTGAAAGCCAATACATCGTTATAATAAAAATAACTCTTGCCTTCAAAACTAATAATTTTAACCTTAAAAGTTTCGCCTATTGCAGGGTTTTCACCGGGCAAAGTAATTGCTCTTTCAGTATAACCCGAAACGCCTGCTTTCTGTTTACTGAAATTAACGTTAGCGTGAGTGCTGCCTTCAGGAGAAATTCTGTTAATTACGGCAATTTGCGAATTACTTACGCCGCCTGCCATATTATTAACAGTACCAACATAGCCTGCGCTGATAGTTACGTCTGCTTCAAACATATAGTTTCTGGTGTTAATAGTGGGTCCCGACACCAAACCGTCGGTACTTTGGAAACCAACAGACAAAAACTTATTGCCTGAGCCTTCTGCAACTTTTGCAGAAACCGAACCGCCGCCGTTCCAAAGATAGGGGGCAATTCCTACCTCCCAACCTTCGGGGAGAACGTCTAAATTTTCGCTTTCAAAGTTGTTCTGATAAAGAACTGTGCCAATTGTGTAAGCTTTTCCGTCAAGTTCGTTGGTTGCCGCAGATGTTTCTGCAAAAGCAGTAAACGGCAAACCTGCAACTATAACGAGAAGTGACAAAACGAGTGCCAAAATTTTTCTCATACATTTCTCTCCTTAAAATAAAAATTATTTGAAAGATTGACAAATATAAATATACATTGTAAACATTTTGCTAAAAGCAACCTAAAAATAATAGCACGACTGCAAATTGTTATTATTTACCAACCTAATCATCACTTTTTTCAACAAAATGTCTAAAATGTACAACTACACACAATAATCTTATACACCATTTTACTTCATTTGTAAATGTCAATTTCAAAACTGCTTGACAATTTCAAAACTGAATTTTATAATGTGAGTATAATGTTTATAAAGGAGAATCCGTTATGGAAAAGTTTATGCATTCCGAATTCAACGTATATAACATTCAGCCGTATTACGTTTATATGACGAAAACCTGCCAGACTCCCATGCTTAACCGCCGTAATTATGCGCTTTGTTTTAATGAAAACGGTTATGGCAAAACCACCTTTTTTGACGGCACCGTACTTGAAACTTCACCCGGTGATATTGAATTTATTCCAATAAATGCAAGTTATCACTTGGAAATATTTAAACCGCACGACAGTTTTAATATAGGTTTTTCACTTATGGAAGACATAGACGTTAAGCCTTTTCTTTTTCATACTAAAAACGACCAGAAACTTTGCGAACGTTTTAAAACGGTGCTTAATTTATGGCGTGCCCAAAAACCCGACTACAAAGAAAGAGCATATTCGGAATTTTATCATATTCTTGCTACTATGAAACGGCATTATTTTACCGATTATATGCCAAAAGAAAAATACACTATTCTAAAACCTGCCATTGAATATATACACAACAATTATTACCATAAAAACATAAAGGTGGACGAACTTGCAAAATTATGCCAGATAACGCCCGAATACTTCAGAGATATTTTTAAAAGAATTTACGGTTCTTCACCGCTTAAGTATATAAACAATTTGCAAATAACCTATGCAAAGCAACTTATAGACAGCGATGCTTACAACATAAGTGAAATTTCGGCAATGTTGGGTTTTTCAGATATAAGCCAGTTTTCGCACAAATTTAAATCGGTAACAGGAGTAAGCCCAACCGAATATTTAAACATAATAAAGAATTTTTAGAAAACAAAAAAACTGTTTCGCTTTAGTTTTAAAGCGAAACAGTTTTTTGTTTTTACTTACATTATTTAAAGAAACTGTAAATGCCCATTACAAAAAGAATAATAATTATAACGGGAAGTACGTAGGTTAAATAGCCGCGCATCCAGTTTGCAACTTTTAAGCCCTTGCCTTCGTTTGCTTCGGCGGTGAATTTCTTCCAGCCCCAACCGTAACGTGAAACGCAGAAAAGAACAAAGGTAAGCGAACCAAGCGGAAGAAGTACGTTGCTTACAATAAAGTCTTCAAGGTCAAGCACACTGCTGCCTGCGCCGAAAGGAGTAAAGCCGGATAAAACGTTAAAGCCTAATATACAGGGAAGTGAAAGTATAGGCATTAAAACTGCGTTAACGGCACAAGCTTTCTTTCTTGTCCAGTTAAAGAGGTCCATACAGCAAGCAATAATATTTTCAAACACCGCAAACACAGTTGAAAGCGCCGCAAAGCAAAGGAATATGAAGAACAAACTTCCCCATATTCTGCCCACAGGAATATTATTGAATATATTAGGCAGAGTTATAAAAATAAGAGGAGGTCCTGCGTTTACTGCTACTCCGTAAGCCGAACAAGCGGGGAATATAATAAGACCTGAGAAAAGCGCTACCGAAGTATCAAGAACGGCAACGTTTACGCTTTCGCCTAACAGTGAACGGTCTTTACTTATATAACTGCCGAAAATTGCCATTGAGCCTATACCAAGACTTAAAGTAAAGAACGCCTGACTCATAGCGCCTGTTATAACGTTAATAAGACCTACTTCTTTAACCTTGTTTATATCGGGAAGCAAATAGAACTTAAGGCCTTCCTGTCCACCCTTCATAAACAAGCTGTTAACAGCAAGAACAACCATTATTACAAGTAAGGCTATCATCATAACCTTGGTTATTTTTTCAAGGCCTTTCTGAAGCGAGAACGAACAAACAAAGAAACCGAAGAAAATAACAATAAAAGTGTAAATTATCATTTTAACGGGACTTGACATTAGTTCGCCGAACCGCGCTTCAACGCCTGCCGCATCAAGACCTACAAATTTGCCCGAAGCGGTAGAAACGAAATAATAAAGAAGCCAACCCGAAACCGAAGTGTAGAACATCATAAGTATGTAGTTACCTGCAACAGCAGCATAACTGTGAATACGCCACTTTTTATCGTTGGGTGCTAATTCGTGATACATTCTTGCAGGGCTTTTTCTGCTTCCTCTACCAACAGCAAATTCCATTGTCATAACAGGAATACCCATTATAATAAGGAATAACAGATAGAACAAAACAAAAATTGCGCCGCCGTGACTGCCTGCCATATAAGGGAACTTCCAAACGTTTCCAACACCTATGGCACAGCCTGCGCTAAGAAGAATAAAGCCTAAACGGCTTCCAAGAGTTTCTCTTTGCATAAATTTTCCTCCAAACCTTTTTTGTCTACAACATTCTATCACAACATACAGTTTATTGCAAGATAAAAAAGTTGAAAGAGAAACTATACCGTGCTATAATGTTTTCACATCATTATAGAAATAACAAGCATTTCTTTTATTTTTTCGTATATATCTTCTGCGGTTTCACTATCAAGCGGGTTTTCGCCCTTGCCTACTTCTATTGTAAAGGCGGGTTTTGAATATTTTTCTATAAAATAATCTTTAAAACCGCCGCCCACCGCAAGACCTTCGCTTTCTTCAAGCGCATAACCGCTTGAAGTTGATAACAATTGCGCCAGTTTTTCGGCTTTGGGTAAATACTTATTATATCTGTGGTATATTACCTCGCCTTGCGAATGAAAAGCAAGTATATGTTTAAAATTTATTTTTTCGCACAGTTTAATTAAAGAAACCGTTTCGGGTTCACTTGCGGCTGCACTTCCGCCGTAACGCGTGGCAGAGGGACCGTATATTCCGTTTTGCTGTTCAAGGCAATGTAGTTTATTCCAACCGGCGGGGAAATTATGGTTAATATCTACTCCGTGGGCATTTGCGTTATATCGTAAGGTGTTGTTTTTGCTTATCTTTTTTATAAACGCCGCTTTGTCTCCTGCAGTAGAACACCCACCGCGCGCTATTTCACATCCGTCGGGATTTACAAGCGGCACAACGGTAATGCTTGAAGTTTTCAAAACTTGGTTTATATTAAAACTTTTCATATTTTTATTATTTTTTACGCAATCGCACAACTCGTTAATGAATTTAAGCATTATTAAAGCGGTTATGCGTTCACTTCCGTGAAAAGCGGCGGCAAAAAGCACGTTTTCACTTGCATTGCCGATTTTTAAAGAATATATATTTCTGCCAAGCACACTTTTGCCTATAACTTCGCTTTGCAAAAAATCATACTCGTTTTTTAACTGATTTATAATTTTACAAATTTCCGAATATGAATAATCCTTGCTTTCTATTATCATTTGTTTACCACCTCAATATAAGTATATTAAGAAAGGTTGTCTGAAAATGAATTTAATTGAAAAACAAATTAAAAAAGAATATGCCTATAAAGGCAGAATAATTTCGCTTCGCACCGATACCGCGCTTCTGCCAAACGGCAATACCGCATTACGCGAAGTTGTTGAACACCCTGGCGGAGTTGGTGTGGTTGCCCTTACGGAAAACAACGAAATATTAATGGTAAGACAGTTCCGTTACCCTTACGGCGAAGTAACTTTAGAAATTCCCGCAGGAAAAAGAGATAAAGGCGAAGACGTTTTTACAACGGGCAAACGCGAACTTTTAGAAGAAACGGGAGCAACCGCCAAAACCTATGTTCCGCTTGGAGAACTTTATCCAACACCGGGTTACTGCGGTGAAATAATATGGCTGTATGCCGCAAAAGACTTATCCTTTGCGCAAAGCAACCCCGATGAAGATGAATTTTTAGAGTGCGAAAGAATACCGCTTGACAAAGTAATAAATATGATAATGAATAACGAAATAAAAGATGCCAAAACAGTTATTGCAATATTGAAACTTAAAAATTTAATTGACAACGGCGAATTTTAAGATTGCTTTTTAATACGTTGTATGATAAAATTTAAAAGCCGTTTTACGGCTTTATATGCGCTCGTAGCTCAGTTGGATAGAGCACCGTCCTCCGACGGCGGGTGTCGGCGGTTCA
This sequence comes from Acutalibacteraceae bacterium, assembly GCA_045605385.1. Taxonomy (GTDB): domain Bacteria; phylum Bacillota; class Clostridia; order Oscillospirales; family Acutalibacteraceae; genus SIG607. The sequence continues at coordinate 7,505 of JAZUPW010000064.1, read as the reverse complement.
AATCCGTTCGAGCGCGCCAAAAACACTCGTTCTTTGGAACGAGTGTTTTTTATCCATAAAAAAAGAGGCAACATATCATCACCTATATTTTATTAATTATTAAAATTAAATCTTTATTTGACAAACATTATATTTAGTTATATACTTATTATGTATACATATATATTATGGAGGTTACTATGGAAAAAGTAACAGAATTTTTCGGTTGTGACGTTTTTGGCGATTCCGCCATGAAAGAACGTCTGCCCGAAGACGTTTATAAAGGATTAAAGAAAACTGCAGAAGAAGGCAGCGAACTTGACCGCAGTATTGCGGGTACCGTTGCCAACGCTATGAAGGATTGGGCTATTGAAAAAGGCGCAACCCATTTTACACATTGGTTCCAACCCATGACAGGCATTACTGCAGAAAAACACAATAGTTTTGTAGCGCCGTCTGCCGAAGGCGTTATTATGGAATTTTCGGGCAAGGAACTTATCAAAGGCGAAGCCGACGGTTCTTCTTTTCCCTCGGGCGGACTAAGAGTTACCTTTGAAGCCAGAGGATATACCGCTTGGGATCCTTCCTCTTACGCTTTTGTTAAAGACGGTTCTCTTTGTATTCCAACCGCCTTTTGTTCTTTCGGCGGCGAATCGCTTGATAAAAAGACTCCTTTACTTCGTTCTATTCAGGCATTGGACAAGTCCTCCCTTCGCTTTTTAAAGTTGTTTGGAAACAAAAATATAAAAAGCGTTTATCCAACGGTTGGCGCAGAACAGGAATATTTTTTGGTTGATAAAGAACTCTTTAACAAGCGCGATGACTTAAAGTTCTGCGGCAGAACACTTTTTGGCGCTTTACCCCCAAAAGCACAGGAATTAAGCGACCATTATTACGGTGTTATAAAGCCCCGTATTTCTGCTTTTATGAAAGACCTTGACAACGAATTGTGGAGAAAAGGTATACTTTCTAAAACCAAACACAACGAGGCGGCTCCTGCTCAGCACGAAATGGCTCCTGTGTTTACAACGGTAAGTATTGCTACCGACCACAACCAGCTTACAATGGAAATTATGAAAAACGTAGCCGAAAAGCACGGTATGGTTTGTCTGTTACACGAAAAACCTTTCCTTGGTGTTAACGGCAGCGGTAAGCATAACAACTGGTCGCTTTGCACCGATGAAGGCGTTAATTTGTTGAACCCAGGCAAAACGCCAAGTGAAAACACACAGTTCTTACTAATTCTTTGCGCCGTTATTAAGGCGGTAGATGAACATCAGGATTTATTAAGACTTTCGGTTGCTTCGGCAGGTAATGACCACCGTTTAGGCGCACACGAAGCCCCACCCGCAATTATTTCTATGTTCCTTGGCGATGAACTTACCGCAATTCTTGATTCTATTGAAAACGGCAAGAAATATATTGAAAAAGGCCGCGAAAAACTTTACATAGGCGCTGATATACTTCCTTATATAAGAAAAGACAACACCGACCGCAACAGAACTTCGCCTTTTGCCTTTACGGGTAACAAGTTTGAATTCCGTATGCCGGGTTCGGCAGATTCAATTTCCTGCACAAACACAATTCTTAATACAATTGTTGCCGACGTATTTGATGAGTTTTCTGAAAGACTTGAAAATGCAAAAGATATTGAAGCAGAGGCTTATACATTAATAAAAGAAACCTATGCAAAACACAAACGCATTATTTTCGGCGGTGACGGTTATTCTGAAGACTGGGAAGCAGAAGCCAAAAACAGAGGTCTTTTGAATTTAAGAGACACTGTTTCGGCTTTATCGCATTATTGCGATGAAAAAAACCTTGACCTTTTTGCACGTCATAAAATTTATTCCGAAACCGAATTGCGTTCCCGTACTTCGGTACTTGTTGAAAACTACAGCAAGGTGGTAATGATAGAAGGCAAAACCGCGCTTTCTATGTTAAACGGACAAATTTTACCCGCATTTTCGGAATATGCTGTTGCGCTTATTAACTCTGCCGAAAGTAAAACCGCAGCAGGACTTAAAAACTCTTACGAAAAAGAAACCGCAAAGCACCTAAGCGAATTAAGTGAAGCTATATATAAGGAAAAGGCTGCACTTGAAACTGCAATTGAAAAAGCGCTTTCAATTAAAGAAGACTTTGAGAAAGCCGCCGTTTGCCGCGATGAAATTTTAAATAGTCTTGAAGTTTTAAGAAAATCGGTTGATAAAGGCGAAGCGTTACTTGCTAAAGATTACCTGCCTTACCCAACCTATGATGAACTGCTTTTTTCAATTTAATTGATAATAAAAACCTTCCTTTAAGTTCAAAAAGGAAGGTTTTTTGTTGTTTTTGTGAAAAATTTTTTAAAAATCGTACATTAGAAAACAAAAGAAAATTAAAGAAAATAAAAGAAAATTAAAGATTGTAAATTGTAAATTAAATTTTTTAAAAATAATTGTTGACAAAGTTCTTTAATTATGATAGTATACTCAAGGTAAAAATTTATTTGGAGGAAATCAATATGTCTACATTTATGGCAAAACCCGCTGAAGTACAGCGCAAATGGTATATTGTGGATGCTGCAGGTAAGCCGTTAGGCCGCACTGCCGTTAAGGTTGCTGACCTTTTAAGAGGCAAGGGCAAACCTGAATTCACACCTAATGTTGACTGCGGTGACTTCGTTATTGTTATTAATGCAGAACAGGCTGTTCTTACAGGTAACAAACTTAACGACAAGTTTTATCGCCGTCATACCGGTTACATCGGTCACTTAAAGGAAGTTAAGTATTCCACTTTAATGGCTACTCGTCCTGAACTTGCTATGGAACTTGCAGTTAAAGGCATGGTTCCCGACACCACTATTGGCAGAAAGGCTCTTACACGCCTTCACGTTTATAAGGGTGCCGAATACGCACAGGTTGCTCAGAAGCCTGAAATCGTAGAATAATAGAAGGGAGCAGAAACAATGTTTGAAGGAAAACCATATTTTTACGGTACCGGCAGAAGAAAAAGTTCTGTAGCCCGCGTTCGCGTGTACAACGGTACAGGCAAAATCACAATTAACGACAGAGATATTGACGATTACTTTGGTCTTGAAACCTTAAAGCTTATCGTTCGTCAGCCTTTAGCACTTACAAACAATACCGAAAAGTTTGATATTGTTTGCCGTGTTGCAGGCGGCGGTGTTACCGGTCAGGCCGGTGCTATCCGTCACGGCGTTGCTCGTGCATTACTTCAGTATGATGAAGAACTTCGTGCAGAACTCAAGAAGGCCGGATTCCTCACTCGTGATCCTCGAATGAAGGAAAGAAAGAAATACGGTCTCAAAGGCGCACGTCGTGCACCTCAGTTCAGCAAACGTTAATTCGTTTACAAGAACTTATTTCACAACAAAAACCGACAGATTCATTTCTGTCGGTTTTTTTGTTTTTTATATCATCTTATTTTGTCGGCTTATTAAGTCTTTTAAGCGGATAACGAAGCAAAGACATTACTATTATTGCAAGTACCGTACTTGGCAACATATATACCATATTATATAGCAGCGAATAAATGAACGGATTACCAATCATTTTTCCCATTACTTCGGTAGGTACGGTTATCATATATATTGTGACACCGCTTATTACGTGTATTATGTAACGGGCAAATGAGCCTACAAAAGCGCTTAATTCAAGACATTTTGATTTACCTTTAAAAATACCCGCAACACCAATTGCGCCGTAAGCCAACACGTAATCAAGCAGTATTGACGGCAAACCGTAGCCCATACCCTCGCTCATAACGCATTTAACAAGACCGAATACAAGTCCCGATGCTATACCAAAGGGCAACCCGTGACGGTAAGCGATTACAAGCAGCGGCACCATAACAAGGTTTATAGAGCCTCCGAGCGCACCGATTTCGATTTCGAAAAAGGTGAGTATAACCGCCAAAGCGACAAGAACAGCGCTTTCGGTCATTGCGTACAACGTTTGTTTTTTCATTTTCATTTTCTTTTTCCTCTTTTCCGACGGGTTTTCCCGTCTGTTTAGTTTACAAAAGGAAAACCTGCAAGAAATTTCTATTGCTTATAAAAAAGCCGCAGCGTTAAAAACACACTGCGGCTTAAATTACACCAATAGAACTATTATCCTACGGCGGCATTATCCGCATCAGGTTATAGGTCGAAGCAGTATGGCTTCCTCTCAGCCTGAGTCAATCAAGCTCCCTTTTGTTAAAGTTATTATATCACTTTATTTTGCTTTGTCAAGGATTATTCGGCAGATTCTTCCCTATTTTTAGAAAGAAGAGCGTTAATGATGATACCAAGAATTAAAGCGCAAGCAATAGCAGTAATGGTTACAGGACCAATCTTCATTGCCATTCCGCCGATACCTGCAATAAGAATTACAGAAACGGTGAAGAGGTTAGCGTTGTTTTCAAGGTCAACCTTCTGAATCATTTTAAGACCCGATACAGCAATAAATCCGTAAAGAGTGATGCAAACGCCGCCCATTACACAACCGGGAATAGAATCGAGGAATGCAACAAAGGGTGAAACGAAGGAAATAAGAAGTGCCATAATGGCGGTTGTTGTAATAGTAACAACAGAAGCGTTACGTGTAATTGCTACACAACCAACAGATTCGCCGTAAGTGGTGTTCGGGCAGCCGCCGAAGAATGCGCCAACCATTGAACCTACGCCGTCACCAAGAAGTGTTCTGGAAAGACCTGGGTCATCAAGAAGATCTTTTTCAATAATGGAAGAAAGATTCTTGTGGTCAGCAATATGTTCTGCAAATACAACAAAAGCAACAGGAACGTAAGCAACGGCAACTGTAGCAATATAAGCGCCGTCAATTTCGCCAACGCCTTTTAAAGCGGTAAGGAAGGTGAATTCGGGAACAGCAACAAACGTGCTTAAGTTAACACCGTTTTCAACAAGCGCCTTAAAGGGAGCAAAATCAATAATCTTAAGAGCATCTATGTTTGCAGAATAACCGATAACTGTGAAAATAAGACCAACAACGTAGCCTGCAAGTATACCGATAATGAAAGGAATAAGTTTTGTCATTTTCTTGCCGTAAGTAGAGCAAAGAACAACAACCACTAAAGTAACAATAGCGCAGATAAACGATACCCAGCTAAAGCCACTCATTATAAAGGAGCCGTTACCGTCCTGTGCGCCGTAAGAGAAAACGTCTTTAATGGCAGCGCCTGCAAGAGAAAGACCGATAATAGCAACTGTGGGGCCGATAACAACGGGAGGCATAAGTTTGTTTATCCAGTTAACGCCTACAGCCTTAACAACTATAGCAATAACAACATAAACAAGACCTGCGAATACTGCGCCGAGAACTAGTCCCATAAAACCTGCATAAGCCGAAGCAGCGCCTGCGAAAGCCGCAACCATAGAACCTATGAAAGCAAAGGATGAACCAAGGAAAACGGGGCTTCTGAATTTTGTGAAAAGCTGATACACAATTGTTCCCACACCTGCGCCGAAAAGGGCTGCAGAAGCAGTCATTCCGTTACCTACTATTGCAGGAACCGCAATTGTAGCCGCCATAATAGCAAGTAACTGCTGAATTGCAAATACGATCACCTGACCGAACTTGGGTTTGTCATTTACGCCGTAAATGAGTTTCATTTTTATCTCCTCCATATTTGCAGAAAAACTGCAATATATTTATATATGTAAAACAGCTTTTAAATAGCTGAATTTACCGAAACAACATTTTGCGAATAAAAGCTTGTCCTTTGCATATACATTATATAAGAACCAACCTTACAGATTATACCATATAGTGTATAAAATGTAAAGAAATTTAAACAAAATTTGATATTTTACTACATCTTTTGGGCGGTTTGCGATAATATATACCCCAAAAACTGTTACTTTGCACAACTTAAGTGGTAAAAATTGGTAATTTATGGCTTTTATAAAGGTTACATTTTTGTTACTTTTTGGTTTTTGTAACTTTATTTGTGCATTTTTAACAAAATCATACCCCGTTTTTCGTTTGACAATTCATTTTTTTGGGATATAATAACTTTCGTGCGTCAGATTTTTGTTCTGTAATCAAGGTCTGTTTAAACGGGCCCAAAAAAGAAAAGGAGTTTTTTGATGCTGGCTTTTATAAGACGAGTAAACCAAAACATTTATTCGTATGTTCACTTCCATTCACGTCAGATAGGTCTTACGGGAATGGCAATCCTTACGGCTTTTGTGGCAACATTCTTTTGCCTTTCATTTAACGTTGTTTCTATTTCAGACGGTAAAACAACAACAAAGCTTTACACTTTAAAATCAGACATAGCAGGAATTCTTGACTATGCAGGATACACCGAAGATTATAATATTAAGGATACACAGAAAGACGGTAACTTCCTTACAATAGAAGTTTCACCCACCTTTAACGTGTACGTGACATACGGAGATACTACTAATTCGGTTTTAACCGAAAAATGCACTGTAGCAGAAGCAATTGAAAAAGCAGGTTTCAGTATTAACGAAAAGGATATGCTTAACTTATCGCTTGATACAGTTTTAGAAAAAGAAACTTACATTGATATTGTTCCTTATGTTGAACCCGAACCCGACCCGATTCCCGCGGTAAGTAATGCAGTTATTCCTACCGTGAGCGACGTTGACGTTCAGGGTAATGCCAACGGTACTATTTCAACACTTGTTCCCGATATTGAAATCCCGCTTGATGAAAACGGACTTCCCATTAATTACACTTCGGTAACAAAAGTTCAGGCAACAGCCTATACCTACACAGGCTACCGTTGTTCTACAGGCGTTAACCCACAGCCCGGCTATATTGCAGTTAACCCCAACGTTATTCCTTACGGCACAAAAATGTATATAGTTTCTGCCGACGGAAGATACACCTACGGTTATGCAGTTGCAGCCGATACAGGCGGATTTATTAAAAGCCGCCCCACAAACGTAGACTTATTCTTCGCAACCGAAGCCGCTTGCAGAGCTTTCGGCAGAAGAGACATCTACATTTACTTTGTTTACTAATTGACGCAAAAATCCCGATTCGTAGGGGTTGTATCCGTAAGGACACAACCCCGGTTTTATTTGCCTTTGGCGAGTTATATTGCTTCGCAGTGATATTCGACTAACGCCGAGTGATATTGCCTACGGCAGTTTAGGGCGAATAAAATATCACTGTGAGACCTGTCTCACAATATCACTATATAAAATACTTTTTGAGATAGTAAAACGGATGTGCAGAAATTCTACACATCCGTTTAATATTTGTCTCATACCGTTACAAGCAGGGAGAATGTACGGCACATTTTCCACTTGTTAAGAGAACCTAAAACCCTTTTCTAAACAAATATCATCTATTCGATAAATTATAGTTTAGAGGACTGTTTACAATCTTTTCTTGAAGCAAATGATACGATTTGCTTCATCAAATCCCATTGCCATATGGAATTTGAAACTATCCATATTGTCTATCTCGCAATCACTGGCAAACTCACTGCATCCAATTTCTTTTGCCCATATTTCACAAGCTGAAAGGAGTTCTTTTGCATAT
>JAZUPW010000063.1:0-6929 GCA_045605385.1 Acutalibacteraceae bacterium | reverse complement strand
GCTTTGAACACCGCCTGCAAACCACAAAGGATTATTAAAATGCTTATGCGCTTTTATCATATTATCGCTAAGACTCTTGCCAAAGGTGAAATAATCCCAGTAAACAAGCTCAACGTTTTCAGGCACAAGCGCGGCAATTTCGGGAGTAATTATATCGGGATTGCTATAAGCATAATAGTTATCGTTATTAACAATAGCAAAGAACATATCACTCCACATAAGCGGTTCAAGATCATATTCCTTTACCATTTCATTAACTTTAGCTAAGTGCTTTTTAAGAATTTCAAACTTATCAGTAAAGCCGTGTTTTTTAAGATACTTGCCCATACCGATATCGTAAGCTTCATCCATACCTATATGTATCTTTTTAGATTTAAAGCATTCCTTAACGGTTTTAAGCATAGAATCTATGAATTTATAGGTTTCCTCTTCTTCGGCTAAGAGTACACCGCCCGTATCGCGAAGATGCGAATGCGCTTTCCAACGGAAAATAGTATTTAAGTGCCCCAAAGTTTGAATACAAGGAATAAGTTCTATTCCCTTTTCTTCACCGTAAGCAACAATTTCTTTTAATTCTGCTTTGGAATATCTGCCGCGAAGATAACCAAAATAAGGATAAACCTCTACTTCGTAAGTATCTTCGGTATAAAGCATTAGCATATTATAGCCCATTTTTGCAAGAAGATCTATGTACTGCTTAACGCTCTTTACTGTCATAACTGCATTTCTTGAGCAGTCTATCATACTGCCAAGATATTTTTTACAAGACATAAAAACACCTACTTAAATTGTGTAATGCGAAATAAGGTTTGCAGTTACAAATCTGCCCCACTTAAATTCTTTTTTGTCTTCATAACCGTGTCTTTTAATAACAGGTTCATCAAGTTGAGGTATTGTTTCAATTTTACCGTTTATATAGTCTTCTAACGTACGCTTACAGTTTTTAAGTCTTTTTTCAAGACCGCCCAATCGTATATCCTGAACCTCAAAGCCATTATCGGTATTATCACGATACCAGAGTGTACGGAAGTTTTCATAGAAAACGTTAAGTTTTTCTATTGCTTCATCGTAAACAGGTAAAAGTTCCTTTAAAGCAGTTTTATCTTTTGCATCGTAAGCAGCGCGAGTGCGTTTGCCAAGGTTATACTTAACACTCATAAAATCGCAATCTGCAGCAGCAGAATTAAATAAATAACCAAACTCTTCATTTTTACCAAGTTCATAAAGTTCTTTTGCATAGCCTTTATAAACTTCATCCCAACCGTTGGTAGATTCATCTACAAGGTCATCGTAAATACCAAGGAATGGGTCGTTATAGAACATATAACGGTCGGGTTCAAAATAAAGTTCAAGGTCCTCTATATTCGGTGCAATAGGATAATCTATTTTCATAAAGTCATCAAACGGGAAACTAAAAATTTCTTCAAACTTTGCTTTAATGCTTTCTAAATCATCGTTACCGCGATACGTTTCTGCCGCATAGAAAAGCATAGGAAGCACCGAAAACTTACTTGTTTCGCTTCCGTCATCGCCCCAGCAGGTTACAATAACGTTCTTAACGTCCATTTCTCTGCAACTTAACAAAGCACGTTCAAAACAGCCTATAGCCTTTTTGTTGTGAGGAGTAAATCCTTGCCATGTAAGCGCTCCGCCCGCAAACCATATAGGTTTATTGAATTTTTTATGTGCGGTAAGCATACAGTCAGCGCGTTTTTTCGAAGGAGTCCAATAATCCCAGTAAACAAGTTCCATATTATCGGGCACGGTAGCCGCAACTTCATTGGAAATTATTTCGGTATCATAAGTATAATATTCGCCATCGGGAGTAGACATAGCAAAGAACATATCACTCCACATAATAGGTTCAAGGCCATAGCCCTTTACCATATCGGCAACCCTTTTCATGTGGCGTTTTAAAACCTCAAAACGGTCGGTCATACCGTGAAGTGTTAAATATTTGCCTAAGTTTATATCGTACGCTTCATCCATACCAATATGTACTTTTTTAGATTTAAAGCACTCTTTTACGGTAGAAAGCATATCGTCTATAAGTTTATAGGTGTTTTCGTCATCTACAAGCAAAGTTGCACCGCAATTTTGAACATTATTATATTCTCTCCATCGGAAAATTGTTTTTAAGTGGCCGAGTGTTTGAATACAAGGAATAAGTTCTATGCCCTTTTCTTCGCCGTAAGCAACAATTTCTTTTAACTGTTCTTTTGAATATTTGCCGCGCTTATAACCAAAAAGAGGTTGATTATTAACTTCCCACGTATCTTCGGTGTAAAGCATAAGCATATTGTAGCCCATTTTTGCAAGATAATCTATATAGCGCTTTACCGATGCCATATTCATAACGGCATTACGCGAACAGTCTATCATACTGCCTAAATAGTTTTTTTCACTCATAACAACATCTCCTGTCTTTTAAAGGCTTCTTACCTTTTAAGATGATACAATTATATCACAACATTTTATTTTTGTATATATAAAAATAATACAAAATACCGCTTAAAATATAACTATACTCTAGCCAAAGCATTCAAACTAGAATCAAATTTTGAAACAAGTATTTTTCGCTTTGCTTTGGCTAACCAAGACAATTACGCAGTATTGCAATTTGTTTGTTTTTGCCGACATTTTGTAGTATAATATAGACAAAAAGTATGCTAAAATAATAATATAATATTCTAAAGAGGTGCTTATTTTGAAGGTACTTAATTTTGGTTCTTGTAATATTGACTACGTTTACAGCGTAGAACACATTGTAGTGCCGGGCGAAACAATTTCGGCTAATAACCTTGAACTGTTTGCAGGTGGAAAAGGGCTTAATCAATCTATTGCCGTTGCTAAAGCGGGCGGAAAGGTTTTTCACGCGGGATGCATTGGCGAAGACGGTGATATGTTAAATGACATTCTTACAGAAAACAAAGTAGATACAAGTTATTTAAAAAGAAGTTCTTGTAAAAACGGACACGCTGTTATTCAGGTAAGTGCCGGCGGTGAAAACAGCATCTTTTTATTCGGCGGTTCTAACCAATTAATAGATAAAGAATATATTAATTCTGTTTTAGCCGAATTTGGCAAAAATGATATTATTATACTTCAGAACGAAATAAATAATATTGAGTACATAATAGATGAAGCATATAAAAAAGGTATGCAGATTGTATTTAACCCTGCGCCTTTCAGCGAAAATTTAAAGGAAATTGACCTTTCTAAAATAAGTTATTTAATTCTTAATGAAACCGAATGTGAAGGTTTTACGGGCACAAATGACAGCATTCAATCGCTTAACACCATTTTAAACAACGCAAAAGACTTAAAGGTTGTACTTACTCTTGGTAAAAGCGGCGCCGTTTATGCCGATGCGACCAAAAGAATCCACCAAAGCGCATTTAAAGTAACTGCGGTAGACACCACCGCCGCCGGGGATACTTTTATCGGTTATTTTGTTTTTGGATTAATTACGGGAATAAGTATGGAAGAAAACCTTAAATTCTGTTGCGCCGCCTCTGCTTTGGCAGTAACAAAAAAAGGCGCCGCTCCCTCTATTCCCTGTTATACAGAAGTTGAAAAAGCGCTAAAAGAATTCAGCGAATATAACCCATCTTCAAGCCTTTCACTTCGCACCAAGGTAATAAGCAAATATATAAAGGAAAACTTAAAATCCGCTAATCTTGAAGAGTTATCTAAAAAATTAGGCTATTCAAGAGTATACACAGGAAAACTTATTAAAGATAATTTTGGACTCACCTTTTCCGATTTACTTTGCGATTACCGCCTTACCGAAGCGGCAAAGTTACTTAAAAACACAAGAATGCCCATAATTGAAATTATAGAAAGCGTTGGCTATACCAACGAAACCTTTTTCAGAAATAAATTTAAAGAAAAATACAACACTTTACCGCTTAAATACCGCAAAGAAAGGCAGTAACAATAAAAAAAGAACTTATTACAAAAAAACTTAAACGCACCGTTGTTATGGGTGGGCGATTCAAAGAAAGTTGGCCCTTTAATATAAACGTAAAAGCCGAATGGAATATTAAAAATTTCATTGAAGCAGCGCAAACCGTTTGTGAAGAATGGCCCGGTGAACTTGTTTTTTCAAGGCGTCACAACCTTTGAAACAAAAGAAGGCGGAAATCACACTTATTTGCTTGTTAAGAAGGATTACAAGCAAATAGAAGACGTAATTAACAGCCTTGTAAAAGAATCTAAATACTATAAATAACAAAAAATCACCTTATGTATTTCTCATAAGGTGATTTTTATTAATACAATTTTAAACGGTTATAATTCCTGCAACTATTTTCTTAAGTAATGCTAAATCAGAAGCATTTGGTATTCCTAAATTTTCATCAACGTTATAGTTCTTAACTTCTTCGGCATCAAGCGGTGTGATTCCCGCAATAACCTTTTTAAGTATTGCAAGGTCTGCCGCATTTACAGCGTTATCGGCATTAATATCGCCGGTTAATACCTCTTGTGAACTATTTGTAAATTTGTAAGAATATAGTTTTGCATCTATTAGTTCAAAACAAATTTTTACAGGCTGATTAATTGCGCTTAAATCACCCTTGAACTTAATTTCCTGTTCAATAGAATCACCCGTGATTGCAGAACAGTCATCAAAACTGAATCCTTCAAGCACGTTTCCGTCCGCATCGGTAAGTTGAGCGCGAACAGTACCGCTTTGCGCTTCAAAGTTTACTACAAGACTGTTACCGCCAAATGTAACGGGGGTTGTTACTACCTGTTTACCCTGTGCATCGCCTACCGCCGCAACAAATCCGTCCACACGGAAAGAGAATCTATCTATAATACAGCCCGAATTTTTAAAGTTACGGCTTGCAAAGAAAGAATATTCCTTTTCACTTGTTCTGAAAATTCCGGGAATCGCATAATTAGAACGGTTACCGTCGCGACCAAGTTCTGCTGAAGGCTCAATAAGTTTTGTGTCCCAAAGTTTGAAATTCACACCGTCACGGCTTGCCGCCAAATAAGGTGCAACCTCGGTTCCTTTTGTACCAAGATAACGCGTAGGCATTCCTATATAAATATGCGGTGCGCGTTCGTAAGTGTCAATAGCGTTGGTATAGAACTGATAACCGTCGGGATGGTATCCGTTATAACCTATGTTACGCTCTATAAGATCTTCTTCGGTTTTATCGGAATAATAATCAAGGAAAGGCGCTTCGTCTATACTGCTCCAATTAATAAAATCTTTTGAAGAAATCATACATATAGCACGCTGTTCGCCGTAATCTTCATTATCGCGCCATTTTCTGAAGAAGAATTCATACTCACCTTTTTCGCTGTTGTATATTACAACGTTCTGTGAGTCTAAAACGTTAGTTAAAGGTGTATCTATAACGGGTTGACCGCCATTCATAAATTCCCAGTTAATTCCGTCTGCCGATTCTAAAGCATAAATATAAAAGCCCCACCAGTTCTTTTCTTTTACAACCGGCATTAATGCTTTATAAAGTTTATCGCTGTCGGCATTGGGATTTTTATCTTCAAATGCATGGAAACTTGCTATATGTCCGCCGCTGCATTTTTCAGATATATTACTTATAATAATGTTGTTAGGAAGACTTTCGCCGTTATATATAAACTCGTTCAAATTAAGTTCGGGGCGTGTCCAGTTTATTCCGTCATCGCTAACAGCCACACAAACGTTCATATAATTAGCCAACGGCAAGGTTTCTCCACCGCCAACGTAACTGTCTACACCAACAACTTCATCGTCAACACCTCTATAATAATAGTGGTATTTATCGCCAACCTTTATTACGTTTCCGTCTACACTTCCAAGACATTCCCAAGGACGGGTATCTTCGGTTATTCTGCTTGGGTCAAATGCACCTGTGTATATGCCTTTTTGTATGTCATCACAAACAAAACCACCGCTTAAATCAATAACTTGACCTTCAAGTTTCGGAGTCATAACTTCAAAGGTTGCCGTTGTGTTGTTTTTATCAATTAAACTTTCTTCAACAAATAACTCAAGTTTGTTCCCAATATCATCCACCTTGTTTATAGATGCGGTATAGATATCATTGGCAGTTAAGTCTTCGCCTTTAGCCGTTTTTAACGCTTTAAGAACAGCAAAAAACTCCTCGTCTATTTTCATTGTTTCATACACAATGCCTGCCGATTTACTCTTTATAAGTTCTTTAAATTCAAAGAAGTCTTCATTTTCAATTGCTTCGTTAATACGGTCTAAAATATCTATTTTTCTGTAAACTTTAACGTCATCAACACTAAAACTATCGCCAACAGGAACTCTGCCACGGAAACCGAATTGCACCTGACCGTAACTATAGCCCGCAGGCACAGTAAATTCTATTTTTCCGTTTTGCCACGAGGTTTTTGGCACAAGCGTTTTGTTGGAGCCTTTATATCCACCGGGTAACGCGCCGTCGGCACCTAAATATTCCTTATCTTTGCCTTCTAAACTTTCAGCAGTATAAACAAGCAGATAAACTGTAAAATCATCGGCTGTATAATCCTTATTTGACTTATAACTGAACTCAAACACTAAGTCAGTTTTTTCTTTAACCTCAAATACGTTACTGTGAATCAAACAGTAGCCCGCAGTATTCACGGTAGCAGTTGCAAACCCTTCTTCATTCCAGGAAAGCGTTGTTCCCTTTGTGCAGGGGATCCAGTGTGAGAGGTCTTTATTAAAACTGCCGTTTAAAACCAAATTATCTCCTGATGCTTCGTCTCCAAGTTCATACACTTCAAAATCGCTGAGAAGTATACGCATATAGTCACCTGATATAGTAATATAGTTTTCATCAAAAATTTTGTAATCAGTACTACTGCCTAAAAGCGCACCTGCTTCATTTACATAGTAAGTTATTCCGTTATAAGAATAAATATATAACGTATATAAAGAATTACCGTCTTCACCAAAA
>JAZUPW010000062.1:0-1894 GCA_045605385.1 Acutalibacteraceae bacterium | reverse complement strand
ACTTTCGCCAAGCATTTTTCCCGCCATTATACTATCTATCGTAGTATACGCGCGTGATAATAAATTAGAAAAAATTGCAGGCAACATAAATATAAATAAATTTTTAGAAACCTTTCCGCTAGTTAAGTCCTTCATTTTTTTCGCTTTTCCCTTTTTGGAGCTTTTTACTCGTCGTCTTTTTTGTTTTTACTTGATTTATCAATGTAAACAGTATATAATATGTTTAGGCAAATAATCAACAATAATCAATTATGATTGAGTTTTTGACAAATTATCAACAATAATCATTAAATTTTGCGATGGAAATATTTTAACAAGTCATCACCAAAAGGGGTTTTATGTTTAAGGAACAACGAACGGATAGAATTTTAGAAATTATACGCGAAAATAAATACGTTACCGTGGACTATTTAGTTAGCAGATTACACTATAGCCCTGCAACAATCAGGCGCGACCTTGTGTACTTGGCAAATTTAGGCTTAATTAATAAAAGTTACGGTGGCGTTAGCTACGTTAACGCCCGCCCCACGATAGTGCGAGAACACGAAGATATAAGTGGTAAGATTGCCATTTGCAAAAAAGCTGCCGACCTTATTAACGATGGCGACGTCATTTTTATTGACGGCACTACTACGTCATATTTTCTTGGTGAAGTTTTGTTAAAAAAGAAGAACGTTACGGTATATACGGCAAACTTAAAACTTGCCATATTCTTAGGCGAACATAAGGTTAATTGCTTCGTATGTGGGGGGCAAGTGCTAGATTCTACTATGCTAGGCGGGGTTTATACTTGCGACCTTTTAGAGAAAACTCACTTTGACGTTTCTTTCTTTTCCGTTGGTCAAGTTTCGCTAGATGGCTTTTATAATTATAGCGACTCCTATTACATTTATCTTAAAACGGTCACTAAGCGTAGCGATAAATCTGTTTTATTGTTGACAACACAAAAAATTTATCAACCGTCAAAACGCTATTTGTCTTCTTTAAGCGATTTTAACACGGTAATCACAAACGGAACTTTTAAACAAGAAACCATAGATAAATTCCCCACGGTAGAATTTATTAGTGTAAAATAAAAACCGTCACACAAAAATTATCAAAAAAATAAAAGAACTACCCGTTTTTAGTAGTTCTTTTTTTAATGGATGTAGCAACAAGCACGTCGTCCACCGTAGGTGGCGATGTCGCTAAAAGCGACTTCTTTCCATACATAAGCGTAACGGTTGTCGGCAAGATTACGCGTTGCTTTTGCAACGCTAAAAAAAGAACCGCTCCTCTGAGTGGTTCTTTTTTAATGGATGCAGCAACAACCTATCTTCCCGTGCCGTCTCCAGCAAAGTATTGTCGGCGCTAGTGAGCTTAACTTCTGTGTTCGGTATGAGAACAGGTGGGACCTCACCGCTATCGTCACCGCAATGGTATATATACAAGGTTTCCCTTGAACATATCTTCTTTAGTGTATACCTAGTATACACCTTTTTTTATCTCCCGTCAATTTCTTTACACGGTAGATTCACAACTGCATAGATCTTTTAGTACTTTTAAGCCAGGCTTAATCGTTATGTCAAAGATTTTGTATTTTTCGTAAATTCGCTAATCTCATTGTTAATGAGATCAAGCCCTCGACCTATTAGTATCGGTTAGCTCAACGTATCACTACGCTTACACCCCCGACCTATCAACCTCATCGTCTATGAGGGGTCTTACTAACTTACGTTATGGGATATCTTATCTTGAGGCGAGTTTCACGCTTAGATGCTTTCAGCGTTTATCTCGTCCGCACTTCGCTATCCTGCCATGCCGCTGGCGCGACAACAGGTGCACAATCGGTGCGTTCATCCCGGTCCTCTCGTACTAGGGACAAATCCTCTCAAATATCCTACGCCCACGATGG
>JAZUPW010000061.1:0-1976 GCA_045605385.1 Acutalibacteraceae bacterium | reverse complement strand
AATACAGCTCGTTATAGCATTGAATCATATGTTTATGAAAAGAAAGATAATACCAACGCTGCCCTTGTAGCACTTATTAAAGCTATGATTAAATACGGCGACTCCGCTTACAATCTTAACCATTAATTATTTTGCTTTTCTGTTCGTTTTGTAAAAGATAAACCAAAAACACCCTTTCATCCGATGATATGCACCCCAAAAGTTAGACACTTTTGGAGGTGCATATTTTTATGGCAAAAAAGGGACAAATACAACGAAAATACTCGACTGAATTCAAAATAAGTGTTATAGTAGATATGCGAAAACACCATTTGAGTTATAGAGAAACAGTAAGAAAATATTTACAAGGGGTATCCCCAACATCAGCAATCGGGACAATACAACGGTGGGAACGCATATACTTGGAAGAAGGAGCCGAAGGTCTAATGAAAGCAAGACGAGGCAGAGCTTGTTCCGCTAGCGGAACAAAAAGAGGCAGACCACCTAAATTAGATAAAAAGGTTGAGGAAGATTTAATTGCCGAAAACCAGCGACTTCGTATGGAGATAGAATACTTAAAAAAACTGAGTGCCTTAGTTCTTGCGGAAGAGCGAGAGAACGGCAAAAAACAAAAATAATCTCTGAACTAAGGCAAAGATATCCGCTGAAAGATTTATTGAAATTATCTGGACTTGCTCGCAGCACGTTCTATTACTATCTAAAACACGATGATACAGACAAGTATGCGTGTGAAAAGCAAGAAATTGTAGATATCTACAATTCCAATAAAGGCAGATATGGATACCGTAGAATCACAATTGCTATGCGTAACAAAGGTTATGTAATTAACCACAAAACCGTACAAAAACTGATGAAACAACTTGGTTTAAAAGGCAAGCAGCGTAAGAACGATAAATACCATTCATACAAAGGCACAGTTGGTAAAGTTGCAGACAATTTACTTAAAAGAGATTTTTATGCAGAAAAACCATTTGAAAAGATAACAACCGATGTTACACAATTTAATGTTTGTGACGAGAAAGTATATCTTTCGCCTATTTTAGATTTATTCAACAATGAAGTGGTATCTTATTCCATTTCAACAAGTCCTAATTTAGAGCAAGTTCGCGAAATGCTTAATGGTTTGTTTAAAAAACTTCCTGCTGATGCGACACCAATCTTTCATTCAGACCAAGGTTGGCAATACCAACACGCTGAATACCAAAAACTACTAAAAGAACATAATATTACGCAAAGTATGTCTCGTAAGGGTAACTGTATGGATAACGGTGCTATGGAAAACTTTTTCGGTAGACTTAAGGTTGAAATGTTCTACGGCGAAAAATTCGAAAGCGTTAACGCTTTCATTGATGAATTAAAACATTACATAGATTACTACAACAACGAAAGAATTTCCTTAAAACTAAAAGGAATGAGTCCAGTACAATACCGAACTCA
Organism: Acutalibacteraceae bacterium; assembly: GCA_045605385.1. Lineage (GTDB taxonomy): Bacteria > Bacillota > Clostridia > Oscillospirales > Acutalibacteraceae > SIG607. The sequence goes on along the minus strand of JAZUPW010000061.1, from coordinate 539 downwards.
TTCACAAGCAATTTAATATTTATTTTTGTCTAAACTTTGGGGTTCACTTCAAAAATCCAAGTCCTTTTAAATACGAATTCCTAATTCCGAATTATTTATTAAGTGCTTCATTTACTGCAACTGCGCAAGCAACTGTCATACCAACCATTGGGTTGTTACCTGCACCGATAAGACCCATCATCTCAACGTGAGCAGGAACTGAAGAAGAACCTGCAAACTGAGCGTCAGAGTGCATACGGCCCATTGTATCGGTCATACCGTAAGAAGCAGGACCAGCAGCCATATTGTCTGGGTGGAGTGTACGGCCTGTACCGCCGCCGGATGCTACTGAGAAATACTTCTTGCCCTGTTCGATACATTCTTTCTTGTAAGTACCTGGAACAGGATGCTGGAAGCGAGTTGGGTTGGTTGAGTTACCTGTAATAGATACGTCAACGCCCTCTTTGTGCATAATTGCAACGCCTTCACGAACGTCGTCTGCACCATAGCAACGAACCTTTGAACGCTCACCTGTTGAGTAAGCGGTTTCGTTTACTATT
>JAZUPW010000060.1:0-3612 GCA_045605385.1 Acutalibacteraceae bacterium | reverse complement strand
TGAGTCTTCTTTAAACAACGAAGTAGAAATATAACGTTTAACACTGTGCCAAGCGTTATCGGCAATTATTTCATTGCCTTTTAAAATACTTCCTTCTTCGTTGTATTTTACTGCATAGGCGCTCTCATAAGTTTTCTGTGCGGTTTCAAAATAAATGCCTGAAGAAGTATCGCTTGTTTTATACTTGTAGGTTACAAGATAGGTTGCGTTATCTTCAACTTCGCCTAAAATTGCCGAACCGTTTTTAAGCACCTTATTGCCGTTATCGGTAACAACACGGCGGTTAGAATAAAGGTAGCCTTCAAAGTTTTCTTTATTTTCGGTCCATTTTGAATACACGTAGGTTATGCCTTTTTGAATAACGGTACTCTTAAACGGAACAGTACAATCTTTATTGGAATACCAACCTTCAAAAGCAGAAAAATATTCTTTTGGCTGTGTTGTTATTACGTTTTCGGTTGTGCCAACAGATGCTTGGCTGTACGCATAAACGGTATCGTCTTTACCTAAATATGCAACTACACCTTCATTTGCCTTTACAGCCTCTAGAGTGAAATTATCAATGCAAACAACAGTTTTGCCTTCAATAACAGGATTAAAGGACATAAACAAACCGTCGGAATGTTCCTGCTTTACAAAATCGGTTGTTAAATAAACGGTGGCTTCTTTCCAACCCTTACCAGCTTCGGTAGAATAAACCGTATAAGTTGCTTCATCGTAATTGGTAATATAGCACCAACGGTTGTTACGGTGAGCCGTAAAGAATTTGAACTGAACGTCGCCAAGCGAAGAATCTAATTTATACTTAAAGGTTACTTTATAGGTTGTTTTATCATACACCTTTGCAAAAGAAATTGCGTTAGATTCGCCACTGAAATAATTCGGTACATAACTGTAAGAATACTTAAGCATTTTTTCGCCTTCAAAAGCATTAGCGGGATCTCTTACAATTTCAATGTCCTTACCAACGGTTACGTAACTGTCATCAAGCGGCGCAACGTAATTTTCAAAATCTTCGGGCTTGTTAGACCAGAACGAATAAGCGAAATCTAACTTCTCACTGCCCAACACACCGCTGTGTTTTTCGGCAAAATCCTGTGTTTTATACCAACCGTCAAACACAAATGCTCCGCTTGAAGCAAACACGGGAAGATCAATTGTATCGCCTGTGTTACCAAGGTATTCATACGTTTTATAACTAAAGGTATCATAAGCTCGTAAATAACTCATACCGTCGTCTATCTGAATAACTTTAATTTTGTTAAATCCAACATTAAGTACATTACTGTGCTTATAGGAAATTTCAATATATGCGGCATCTTTTCCGCTTGTAATTTCGCCCGTTGTAAAGGTAATATAGTGGCGGTAATCACCCGATGGCATTTCTTCATCGAAATGTGTAACCGCAGTATCGTTTATATTGTTTGCGGCGGCAGAAAGCACCCGTAATTTATATTTCGAACCTGCCATTTCACAACGCATTGTGTAATCTAACATAACGACGTAGGTTGTATTGCTTTTTAAAGTAATGTTGCCGTTATCGTTAGCAAGTGGGAAGAAGGCGCGGTTAAGCGCAGTAATTGCGGTTCTGCCATCAAAATCAAGTTTCTTGTTGCCTTCAATACTTCCGTTTGAAATAATAGAAAAGTTGTTCTCGGTATATGTAGAAGAATTAAGTGTTGTATTGCTGTAATTATAAAAATCGGCAACATAAATATTCTTTTCATTTTGCCACTTTGCATAAAGAGTAATGTTACAGTTTTCTTGTGTAAAAACGGTATCTGTAAACGGTACGGTAAGCGCTGCATCTTTATACCAACCCGCAAAGTTGTATCCTTCGCGAACGGGTTCATCAATTTCAATTTCGGCGCCAATTAATGCGGGTTTGGTTACTTCACCGCTACCACCGTTAAGTTTTAAGGAAACTGTAGGTGTTTCTTTAATATAAACGTCATCAATATAAACCTTAAAACCGTTATGTATCTGGGTTGAAATTGCAAAATGCTGACTGTAACTTTCAAAAACATCGGGAGTTGTGAAATAAAGTTCCTCGGTATACCATTCACCAACGTTTTTGGTTGTGGTAATACCAAATTCATCGGTAGACTCAAACACACCCTTTGTGTTGCTAACGCTTACAGGTGTTGCTAATTCGGTGTATATGGTAGCCATTCTTGCGCCGACGTTAACGTCGCTTCCTATTCTTGAATCGTAACCGATTTTTATAGTGGAACGCGCTGTTTCTGAAGGATGAGTTGAACCGTCTTTGGTAAAAAGAACGTGGGTAGAAACAACTTTATATCTTAACGAAACGTAATAAGACTGACTGGGTTTTAAAATGCAAAACTCACCGTTGTCGTTAAATCTTAACGCACCTGAGGTGGAATATGCAGTAGAATCCTGTTTGCCTGAAGAAAGCACTTTGTTACCCGTGCCGTCATCCTTAATACTCCAACCCCAACCTGCAACACGCTTTTCTTTTTGAATTTCAAGAGTAGAAGCATCTGAAATGTTAATAGTACTACCGTCTATAAGTTCGTTTGAGCCTACCAATATACTGTTGTTGTCAATATCAAACAGTTTTCCTTCGCTTAAATCGGAAACCGAAGCAGCCGTAGATGTTATAGGGGTAATACAGCACGCAAAAACAAACGATAAAACAAGCATAACGCTTATTATTCGTTTAACAGACAAACCACATTTTCTCACAACATTTCCATCCTTTTATGTAAAATATAATTATACATAATAATCATAACAAAAAAACAAGATAAAGGCAAGACTTTTTTGCTTGGTCTTGCCTTTATTTTTATTTTTATAAAATTAAGCTTGTATACCTTCGTCGCCTGCTCCGCCTACAATGTCAGATGCTTTTACATTATTTGCTTCATCTTCTTTTATCTTCATAAGGCGGTCATACCATACGTGCAGATGTTTTAAGTGAATGTCCATATCCCAACGTTCCTGAACGGTATCTTCAATGCTCCATATCCAGTTGCAAAGGTCTGTTATTTGTTCCTTGCCCTTTTCTTCTTCGCCATTAAGACCAACAATAAATGCGCTTAAGTAACGCTTAACGTACTGGTTATGAATTGCTAAATCGTCCCAGGAGGTTTTGGTAAGCGGTGTAGAGTCGTCTTTAATTGCTTCGCGTTTTGCTTCAAAAGCGTCTACTAACTCTATGCACTTTTCTAAAACGGGAATACAGTCAAGTGCGGTGTAATCTCTTCCGCCCGGTTTAACCTTCATATCGTAGGTGTTGGAAAGTGTTTGTAAATAATCAAGCACCTGTTCCCAGTTATTACCGTAAGCGTGGCTGAAGTAGTCCTCGCTCATTTGGCGGAAGCAAATATTTTTATTCCATAACGTTTCGCCCATTGCGTGAAGCGGCATTGCGGTTGGGAATGCGCAACGCTGTGGTTGATACATTTCAAGACCTATAAGGCCTAACTTATCCTGATTCTTAATATCTTTACACAAAACTTCAGATATTTGCTGATAACCAATATCCAAATAGTGGTCCCACATATTATGGTATTCGCCAATAATCCATCTGCCGTCGGCGCTTCTCTGCCAATCCTTTAAATGCGCTAACTGCTTATAGTTGTCCTG
>JAZUPW010000059.1:0-28434 GCA_045605385.1 Acutalibacteraceae bacterium | reverse complement strand
GCAAAGACCACGCAAGGCACCCCCTACGTTATCTATACCCAGCCCGTGACCGTTTGTGTCGGTGACGTATCCGATGAAAACGGCGACGGCACGTCTAACGGCGACAGCATATCCAACGGCGACAGCACGTCCGACGCAGATCCTGTTGACGGAGAAGACAGCGGCGATATCGTTATTATAGTCGTTTGCGTAATAGTTGCGATTGCCGCAATAGGTGCTTGCGCGTTCTTCGTAATCAAAAAGAAAAAATAACAGGAGAAAAGTTGATGAAAAAATGCAATAATTGCGGCAGAGTCGATGCCGACAGTGTTCTCTTTTGTGCTTCGTGCGGCGGTCAGGATTTTTCCTATCAGCAAGAGGGTGAGGCGCAAGGCGCGCAATATAATTTTACCCCCACAGAGATCAAGGGCAAGGTGAAGGCATGGCAAATAATTCTTATTGCACTTGCCTGCATCGCAATTGCCGCCGCAGGTGTTCTTGCGGTAATAAATCTTATCAATGCGACTCCTTATACGAACGGAAAAGTAACCGATAACGTTTACGTCAATGAATGGGCAGAGCTCAGGTTTGATCTTTCGAACGGCTATAAAGACATAACCGAGGGCGAAAGAGAGTATTACGAGGACGAAAGCTCCGATATGGGATTTGCGGCAGAAAAGACCGACAGCTCGGTCTATATCGCTCTTTCCTTCCAGGATCTGGGAAGCACAAGAGGCTACAGTGAAAAAGAGGGAATGGACGACTTCCTCGAGGGCTATTCCGACGAATTGAAGACCGATTACGGCGTAACGCCGACGATATCCGAATATTTTAAATATTCGGTTGCAGGAAAAGAATATACTACCTCAAAGGTTGAGGTCGGCGGTATCTTTTCCGAATATCATTGCATCCGTTTCGAGGGTGAATATGCGGTGATCCTTTCGGTTACTGCGGTCGATGAAGCGGCTGTTAAGGAAGCGCTTGCGCTCTTCGAGCATTACGAAGGAGAATAACGGCATATGAACGGAAACAGTCAAAAATTTTGCACCAAGTGCGGTGCTCAGCTTGATCCCGATTCGTTCTTTTGCGCCAAGTGCGGAACGCCTACCGCCAATGCGGCTATGGGCGGCGATACGCAAACGGGAGGCCAGACCTACGGTCAGCCCCAAGCTCCCATAAATCCGAATATCAGCTTTAAGGAATACGTTAACACCTACGCGCCTCCGTTTTGCCGAAAGGAGATAAGAAACGCCTGCATCGTGGGATATATCTGCATCGGTCTTTCGGGATTGGTGTCGATCGCGTTGAATCCGTTGGGACTTATCGACGTGCTCGTGTTTTTGGGCTTGTATCTCGGTGTCCATCTTGCAAAAAGCAAGGCCTGCGCTATAATCGCGCTTGTGCTCAGCGGACTTGAGATCCTTGCCGGACTCGTTCTGACCGGCACCTTAAGCGGTTGGCTTTGGATAGTTGCGGGAGCCTGTGCGGTCTCCTCGCTGTTTAAGGCGAACAAGCACTACAAGGCCTTCAAGGCGGGCGCAAACGGCAATATGAATTACAACAATAACGATTTCAGATAAAAAGCAAAGCAAGGCGATCGACGATCGCCTTGCTTTTTACTTGACGCAAGCCGTTCCATTTGATATAATAAACAAATGAAATCAAGGAGGATAGAGTTATGGTATGTTCAAAATGCGGAAACAACCTGGTGGAGGGCGCGAAGTTCTGCACCTCGTGCGGAGCTCCCGTTTCAAACGCGGCTGCGCAAGGCCCCATTCGCCTTTATTTTGATGCTAAAGGGCTTTCGCTGTTTAATTATAAGTTCGAGATAAAGGATCAATCGGGCGCGGTCCGTTATAAAGCTCAAACGCTCAGCGAGAGTATGGTGAGATATAACGCAATGCTGTACGATGCATACGATCGCGAGCTGATTAAGGTAAGTCAGCAAAAAAAGATGACGTTCGTTGCAATGAACTTCGATTTTCTGACTCCTCAGGGTGCATTGATCACCGATGCGATGCAAAAGGCAAATATGTTCAATTATGAATATTATCTTGGCGCATTCGGAATATTAATAAGCGGCAATTTTTTGGATATGACATTTGATTTTTCGAGAAACGGACAGTTGGTTGCCCGTGTAAGCAAAAAGTTCCTTTCGTGGGGAGATTGCTATGAGGTGGAATTTGCCGACCCCTCGTTAGAGCAAATATTGCTTGCGAGTGTGCTTATGATCCAGCGCGTGTGTGCCGCAAGCAGAAATCGCCGCCGACACTAAAACAAATTAACCAAAAACAGAAAAGCACCCGATTGGGTGCTTTTTTCTGCGAAAGAGTGACCAAAAGTAACGTAGCGCTAATCTTCAAGAACGAATTTGCCTTTTGTTCTGTCAGGATTTATATAATACCCGTCGACAATTTCATTAAAACCGCCACCAAAATGCCAACCTTTTGATTCAATCCATCCGATAAAAGCATCTGCAAATTCATCTGTTGTAATTTCGCAAGGTATTTCAACACAACCATTTATCTCTATTTCTTTACGCATTATCATCACCTCTTAAGGAAAGTATATCACAAATTATTTTGGTGTTCAATGAAATCGCGTAGACGCGATGAAATCCTCACCTTGTTCGGATGAAATCTGCTTCGCAGATGAAATTAAATCCGTCCAATCTCCCGACGAAGTCGGATTTCATCACGAAGTGATTTCATCCCACGAAAGCGGGATTTATCCCGTCCGATAGGACGGATTTAGTTGAAAAGAACCCACACTTGTCGTAGACAAATGTGGGTTCTTTTCTGGCGGAGAGAAGGGGATTCGAACCCCTGAAGTGGTATTAGCACTTACACGATTTCCAGTCGTGCGCCTTCGACCAGCTCAGCCATCTCTCCATTTATGCGACTTGAATATTATATATTAATAAAACAAAAAAGTCAAGTGTTTTATTATATATTTAAAATCACACAAAAAATAGTTTTGCTACTGCGCTCATAACCGCAAGAAAAATAAAGTTGATAACCGTAAACAGCGCAAAATAGTATTTACTATGACCGGGGTACAGTATACGGTGTTCGCTAAAGGTTATAAGACTTGCAAGAGATGCAATAAGTGTTCCTGTTCCGCCTATGTTAACGCCCATAAGCAGCGCGGGATAGTTTGTTGTAAACCTTGAAAGCAGAATTGCCGACGGTACGTTACTTATTACCTGACACGAAAGAATTGACACAAGCAAGGTATCTTTTTCAAGCAACCTTGAAAGCAAGATATTAATGCTTTCTATTCTTGAAAGATTTCCTGCAAATATAAAGAAAAAGAAAAAAGTTCCAAGCAAGGCGTAATCCACCATAAACAAGGCTTCCCTGTCTACAATTAACAGCACAGAAGTAATAAGAATAAGGCCGACAAACACAGGTACTATTCTGAACACAATTAATATTGAAAGCAAAAATAGCACAATATACAGCGCTGTTTTTTTAGTATTCAGTTTTTCTTCAAAAGTATCGTTAATGTTAAGTTTTTCAGGCTTAACAAATAAACAGCAAAGTATTAGCATAGCCACAGCCAATAAAAACGGCGGCAACATTATTTTGCAAAACTCTAACGTTGGTATTTTAAAGAATGAATAAAGATAAAGGTTCTGCGGATTTCCAAAGGGTGTGAGCATACCGCCCAAATTAGCCGAAATATTCTGCAAAACAAAAAGGTATGGTATACTTTTTTCCTTTTTAGAAACCGAAAGAGCGAAATATCCAAGCGGCAAAAAGGTTATAAGCGCCATATCGTTGGCAATTATCATAGAGCCTATGAAAGTTATAATAATAAGCATTAAAAACAAACTTCTTAAATTGCCCGAAAGTTGCACAAGTTTTCGCGCTATAATTGTAAAAAATTTAATATTACGCAGCGCACAAACAACCGCTAAAGTAAGAAACAAGCACGCAAGGGTTTTGAAATCAAAGTAGCCAAGGTACTGTTTATCAATCGGTACAAAAAAAGCGGTAATTACTGCCGCAAATGCCGCAATACAAAAAACCGTGTATTTTTTTAAAAATTTAACTAAAGCCATATTATATCCCCTTTTTCACAACATTTTACATAATATAACTTCTTTTAACATTTTGCAACAAAAACATAAAAAAATGAGGAATTTCTTCCTCATTTTTTATGTTTAATATATTTCCGATAACGCCTTAACCTTTTTGCTTACAAGATTTTTTAAATTTTCGGGGCTTTTTACCTTTATATCATTACCGAACTGCAGTATCCAGTTTACAAGGCCGTCGCTTAACAGTACGTTTGTGGTGAAGCAGAATTTTCCGTTTTGGACGTTTCTTATAAATATTTTTTCAGAAAAACGGTCTACAACCTGTTCAAGTATTTTTTCATTGCATTCAAGTTCTATTTCGGTTTCTTCACCTGCATACATCTGAAAACTCTTTTTAGCGTAATCAGCAATATCAAAATACTCTTTATATTCACTTACTTCACTATAGTGCCTAAAGTTTTCGTTAAGCATTTTAACCTTTTTCATTCTATCTACTCTTATGTGCATAAGGTTATTGTACTTTTCGTGGTTTGCAACAAGGTAGTAGTGGTCATTCTGCCAGATAAGCGCATAAGGCGAAAGTTTATACTGCTTTTCTTTATACACAATTTTTCTGTTTTCATCTATGGCGCGTACTCTGTAAATAAGTTCAACTTTTTTACGCATAGAAATTGCCGTAGACAAATTATCTATATTGTAATAAATTTCTTCGTTATCACACTTATGACCGTTATCAATATAAATTCCCTTTTCCCTTGCCTTTGCCTGAGCATTACTTAAAAGACCGCCCAACTTTTTAACAAGTTCTCGGGTTTTCTTAACGGTAATAAAACTTGCCGCCTGAACGGCATCGGTAAGCAAGTACACTTCGGGAAGTTCAAAATCTCGCGAAGCAAGATAATAACCCGATTTTATTCCCCTTGTATGTAAAATATCGTAACCGTAATCATTAAGAGCCTCAATGTCGCTGTAAATAGCCTTTCTTTCGGCAGTTATATCCATTTCTGCAAGACGTTCGCAAATATCTTCTGCGCTTAACGGATTATTTTCATCGGTTTCGTTTTTAAGAATGTCAAGCAACGCAACTATTTTTATTTTTTGTCCTCTTCTTGCAGACATATTTTACACACCTCTTTAAACTCTGTACTTCTTCCCGAACGGTTAATATATTCAAGTAATGCCGACGTTGAGAGCATATCGGGCAAACAAAGTTTTCTTAGCACCTTTTTTCTGAAAAAAGAACTGTTTTCCCTGCCCGATATACCAAGTTCAAATAAATCGGCTTTTGTAAGCGTTTCTGATATTTCACCGTTTGTAAACAGCACTCCGCTTTTTTTAAGCGCTTCGGTTATACATTCTTCACTTAAACCTTCAACACCTAAATATCCTTGCGCACTGCTGCTTTGTTTTCTTTTTTCTTTACCTTTTATTTGCGGAAGATAAACCTGTGTTATTTCGCCTTCGGTTATAACACTTTTTAAATGTTGCCTTATAACCTGACCCGCGCTGTCGCTATCGGTCATAATAACAAGCCCGAACTCTTTAGCAAGTAACCGCAAAAACGCCCGTTTTTCGGCATCTTTAAAAATACCGAAACCGTTGGTAGTTATAATCAGCGCATCTAAAAATGAACTTAACTTTATTTTATCGTACTTACCTTCTACAATAACGGCTTGTTTTAATTTAATCAATGCTTCTGCCCTCAGCGGCTATAAAGGAAAGCCGAACTATCATTTCTTCTAAAATTTCACGGGCATCGGCAGAATAACTTTTTAAACGTTTATCGGTTTCCATAAGCACGTTAAGTGATAACTCTATTCCGTTTTTATTTAATTTAGCAATCTGTTTCAATGCCCTTTCAAACAAAAAGGTTTTATTCTTGGGGTAAGAAAAATCACTTAAAGCCTCGCCTATGGGCACGGCGGATTTTTTAGTGGCGTATGCCCTGCCGAAATCAACGTACACACCTGCTACGGTGTAAAAAATTGACATTGGCTGAACACGCATAAACAAAAGTTCGTCTAAAATTTTAACAGCGGCGCCCACGTTTCCGAGAAGTATTTGCCCCGAAAGGTTAAATACCGATTGTTCTATAGTCTGAACACATACGTTCTTAATATGTTGTTCGGTTATTTCGCCCTGTTTTACAAAAGCGCAGACTTTTTCAAGTTCGTTTTGCAAGGTTTCAATTTCGGTTCCAACAGTTTCCACCATAAGAACCGCATCGTTATGTTTTAAATCGCATCCGCGTTTTTTTGCGCCGTCGCAAAGCATTTTTGCAAGTTCGGCAACGCTTTTATAGTTTACTTCCACAATTCTGCCGTTTATTTTACTTGCGGCAGAACAAATCTTTTTAAATTTATCGTTTTTCTTAAAATCAAGGTCGGTAAAATCAAACCACAGAATAAACACCGCAGTTTCAACGTTTTCACCGCATAGTTCTATTAAACGTTCAAAATCCTGTTTATCGCAATCTTCAAAATCGTAATCTTTAAGAATTACGCACTTTTTATCGCTCATCATAGGATATTGCTGAATAGCATCGTATACTTCTTGTAAGGAAGAATCGTTATCGAACTGATGAAAATTAAAGAAATCATCTTTATCGGCAATACTTGAAGAAAGTTTTTCTACAAGCCTTTTTTTAAGGAAACGGTCTTCACCGAAAATTATATAGCAATAACGAAAATCATTTGCTTTAATATCGGTATTGACCTGCGTTTCATTTGCGTAAGCCATAATTATTCCTCCTTCAACTTTGATTTTATCAAAAATTTATATCTTTTGCAAGTATACAAAACAAATATAAACAGATAAACAACAAGCACACAGGCTGTAAGTGTTTCTGTGTTTCTGAATCTTATTGTTGCAAATGGGAATTCTGAAAATACTTTTATAACCTTTACAAAATAATCGGCAAATGCATCGCTTATAAAGAAAAGTGTTTTTTCTAAAAACGACACGCCTACTGCCGCCATAACAACACCCGAACTAATACATATTAATATTGCCGTTACCGCAAATCCTATAACTATGTTAACGGGTATTGATACAACCGAAACCCAACCGAAATAGTAAACACAGGTTGGAAAGGTAAAAACACAGGCGCTTAAAGTAGTAGCGCTGCTTTTCAGTAGTAAAGATAGCATTACCCTATTATTATATCGGTAATATATAGCGCGTTGCAAATATGGGTAAAGAACCAAAAGTCCAAGTGTGGCGCTGAATGAAAGTTGAAAAGAAACCGAATGAAATGCCATAGGGTTTATAAAAAGCACCACAATAAGCGCATCACAAAAACCTACAAGACTGTTATCAAGCCGATTTAATTTTTTATAAATTATCATTACGGCATAAACCACACCGACTCTTAATACCGAAACCGAAAAACCGCAAACAGCGGCAAAACAAAATATAAACAACAAAAAAATAATATTTTTTACAACTTGTCTTTTAAAAAGCAAATTGCAAAGTTTCATAAACGCTCCGCAAATTATTGAAAAATGAAGTCCTGAAACCACAAGAATGTGTGAAACTCCGCAAGTTTTAACGTAATTTTCAAGCATAGGCGAAATAAAACCGCGTTCACCGTAAAGCATTGCAATTAAAAGAGCGCTGTTGCGGGTTTTATTCAGTAAAGTTTCTTTTATGTAACTTTGAACTGTTTCACAAAAATCGTATAAAAATATTTTGCTGTCCGAAAAACGCACATTTTCAATTCTTAAAAAGCATCTTATTCCAACAGACAAGAAACTCAATTTATCATTAGCAACTATTGTAAACTCACCGTCTATTTTGGTTCCTAATTTAAGTTCATCTTCAGCATCGTAATAAAGCCGTACTTTTTCGGAACGTTTTAAAAGGTCGTTATCGCTTGAAAGAATTTTTAAAGTACAGGTTCTGGTTTTGTTTGCATCTCTTTGCTCTTCATTTTCACAAACAACAGCACTTAAATAAACCTTTTTGCCGTCTGCATTTATTATCTTATTGATGCTGTTAATATAGTTAATGCTGAAAATACTGAACATAGCTATAACAGCCAAACAAACCGCTATTCCCTTTTGAAAACTCTTTTTAAAAATAAAAAATCCAAAAACTGCAGCACAAGCAAGAAATACCACAAGATATAAAGTTATTTTTAGTTTTGCCGAATAAACAGAAAGCAGAAGACATACTGTTGCCGTTAAAAACACATACCATTTCATAATATAAAAAAGACTGTAATTTTTTGTAAGCGGTTTGCGATATTTCTTTTAACCTATAAAAATCATTCCCGAAAGCGGCACTTCTATTTCATCTAAATCCGAAGCAATTTTTCCTGTGCTTAAAATTTCGCCCATACAGTTAACAACCTTGTAATTCTTGCCACACGCGCCCTTTACAACGGTTTTTTCGGTAGCAGCCGCATTTACAATAACTGCTATATCGGTTTTAACCTCTATAACAACATTACAGTATGCAGTAATTACCGATTTACCGTTAAGAGTTGTACAAGCGTAAGAATAAAGCGCCTCGGGGTTTGCCGCAGTAAGTTTACCGTCTAAGAGAACATTCTGCCATTCTCTAAAGAAGGAAAGATAGTACTTAAGCATTTTTATATGGTCTTCAGGCAAAGTTTCAATTCTTACCGAAATCTGCGGAACACTGTAAAGAGAACAAGCCAATTGAAGTGCAGCGTTTTCTACAGGGTCGTTAACATTCCACAAAAGCATATCGCTGTGAACGGCAGTTTTACCCGACGTTAACCTTAAATTTATAACGTCATATCGGTTTTTTATAGCATCATTAGGACAATCGGTAACCCTGAACATATTACCGTATTTCCTTATGGAAGGTCCAACGTAAGTTTGTCTGAACTCTATCATTATATCAGGGTTTATTTCGGTTAGTGCATCTTTCACCGAACACATAAGAAGGTCTATTGCATCTTCAAGCGATTCCATATCTCTTCTAGGGTCAGGCTTAACCGATTCGCTATCGTGTGAAAAGCGGTCAATAAAATCAAGTTTTAATCCGTCAAGATTCCAATTAACAACGGCATCCTTATAAACACCAACAAGAAAATCCCTTACTTCCTTATAACGCGGATCAAAAACAAAAACCTGATTATTTTCTTTTCCCGTTTTTAAAAGCATATCTTTAAATCTTAAATAGTTTTCAGAGTTAATTCCCACATAAGGAACCGAATACCAAAGCATTGCTTTCATACCGGTTTTGTGAATACGCTCTATAAACTCTTTCATATCATTAATTTTACTTTTAGCAACCTTCCAGTCGCCGCAGTAAGAATAACCGCCGTTAACGTCGGTCTGCCATCCGTCATCTATAATAACAGTATCCATACCAAGTTCTTTAGAAAGAGTACATTCCCTTATAATACTTTCAACTTCCAATTTCTGGTGATAACTGTACCAAAGTGAATTAACAGGTTGTCTTGCGCAATTAGGCACAAAGGCGGGTGTGTAACCGCAATCGTTTTCCCACCAATTAACAATATCGTAAACGCTGTCATAGTAAGGTATATCGCGCATATCAACATAAATTGTTGCCTTATAATCTGTAATAAGCGTTGTAGGAATTGTAAAAAAGCTAACGTTACATTCCATTTGCGCACCGTATTCAGTTGCACCGCTTGAAATACTTGTGGGTGTTGTAGCGTCGGATAAAGCAATCATACAACGGTTTTTTCCTCCTAAGGAAACAACACCGTGAAGCGGCATCCACGAAGCAAGACGCGAATTTGTCACTTGCGGAAAATAGTTGCGTTCAAGACTTCTGCCGTTTCTGAGCGCAGGTGAAAAAACCGAATAACAATCTACACTTGGAAAAGAAAAACGTACCGAAAACTTTTCTGGTACAACAGGAGTATCGCTATGCCAGACAACTTCAACCTTTAATATTCCTTCTTGTTCACTTTGTTGCAATTCTACATTTACGTTATCATTACAGTTAACACTAAAATTCATAATAACCCCCCATAACTATTACTACAGCCTTTCCCGCTTTTTGCAGAAAAGGCTGTGTTTTTTAAACCTTACCGGTTTCGTTATACTTTTTAACAATTTTCTTAATACGGTCAATAGGATTAAGCAATTCGCTTATTGAATTGTCGCAGTTAAGAGTATCAATAAGTAATGCAATATACTTAGACATATTAACGTTGCAGTACCATTCTTTTTCTAACAACTCGGGCGGATTGTAAATAAGGTTTGTAGTGAACACCTTATCAATAAGACCGTTCTTATAGTATTCATCGAACTTGTCAAAGCCTTCAACAAAAAGACCGAAAGTAGAGAATATGAATATTCTGTTTGCGCCTTCTGCTTTAAGTTTAGCAGAAATGTCAAGCATAGATTCACCGGAAGAAATCATATCGTCAACCAAAATAAGGTCTTTACCCTTAACGTCGTTGCCTAAGAATTCGTGAGCTTCAATAGGATTCTTGCCGTTTACTATTACAGAATAATTACGGCGTTTGTAGAACATACCGAGCGGTAAACCCAAAACGGAAGAATAATAAATACATCTTCCCATACCGCCTTCATCGGGAGAAACTATCATTGTGTGATCTTTATCAAGCTTAACATCGGGCACATTGCGAAGTAATGCCTTTATCATTTGATAGGTAGCCTGTACGTTATCAAAACCGTCCAACGGAATTGCATTATTTACGCGCGGGTCATGCGCATCAAAAGTAATAATATTCTTAACACCCATACCAACAAGTTCCTGTAAAGCCATTGCGCAGTCCATAGATTCTCTTGTGGTTCTTCTGTGCTGTCTGCCCTCATAAAGCATAGGCATAATAACGTTAACACGTCTTGCCTTGCCGCCGAATGCCGCAATAATACGCTTTAAATCCTGAAAATGATCGTCAGGACTCATTGGAACTTCCTTGCCGTACATTTTGTAAGTTACACCGTGATTAAAGCAATCACAAATTATGTAGGCATCTAATCCTCTTGCGGTGTGGTTAAGTACACCCTTTGCTTCACCTGTACCAAAACGCGGACAGTTTGCGGGAATTACAAAACTATGTTCTGCAGGCATTCCTCTCCACTGCATAAGGTAATAGTCTACTTTGGCAGAAATATCTTCGCATCCACGCATACTGATAATTGCCAAATCTCCATGAGGAGCATGAATAAAATCAACACTTGCCATAATTATCCTCCCAAAAATTCTATGATATGTAATATAATAACACATATCTTCAAAATATAAAAGACTTTTTTCGATATTTTTTTATAAAATTTTCATTGAATAAGTTAACAACTTTTGGTATAATGTATTATATTATTGTGGAGTATTCTGCACTATTAAAAAAAGGAGATATTTTTATGGCTAAAGTTACTCTTATTGCTTATACCCCAAATCCCGAATATACAATAGCAAATGCTGCAAAACTTTGTTACAGTCCTTCAAGCATTGAAACCGTGCGCGACGGTCTTGATGATGAAAAAGTTGCTTCTTTTGTAGATATGCTTGCCGAAATAGGTCATGAAAGCCCTATTGAACACGCTTCCTTTACTTTCGGCATTGAAGGTGTTTCCCGTGCGCTTCTTGCACAGATAACACGTCACAGAATTGCTTCGTTCTCGGTACAAAGCCAACGATATGTAAGAGAAAAGCAGTTTTCTTACGTACTTCCGCCTGAAATTGCCCAAAGCGAAGAAGCACTTAAAATATTTGAAGATTCTATGAAGCGAGATCAGGAAGATTACGATAAATTAACTGCAATATTAAAGGAAAAGCATAAAAAAGCATTTATGGAAGCGGGAAAAGACGAAAAACAGGCTGAAAAACTTGCCGAAAAGAAGGCTATTGAAGATGCCCGTTTTGTGCTTCCGAACGCTTGTGAAACAAAAATGATTCTTACAATGAATGCGCGAAGCCTTATGAACTTTTTCCACCACCGTTGCTGTAATCGCGCACAGTGGGAAATAAGAGAAGTTGCCGACCAGATGTTGGCATTAGTTTGTAGTGTGGCTCCGCACCTGTTTAAAAAAGCAGGACCTTCCTGTATAAACGGTGTTTGTCCCGAAGGCAATATGACCTGCGGCAAGAAAAAAGAAGTTTTAGAGCGCAACCGTGCTTTAAAGGCGGGAGAAATAAAATAATGGGAAAACTTATAGTTATTGAAGGTCTTGACGGAAGCGGAAAATCAACACAGCTTGATATTCTTACAGAAAAGTTGCAAGAAGAAGGCTTTAACGTAAGAAGTGTCTCCTTCCCCGATTACGAAAACCCTTCCAGTACACTTGTAAAAATGTATCTTGAAGGAAAATTCGGCAATAAGCCTGATGACGTAAATGCTTACGCCGCTTCCACTTTTTATGCGGTAGACCGCTACGCTTCCTATAAACAGAATTGGGGCGGATTTTATGAAGACGGCGGAATAGTCACCGCAGGTCGGTACGTTACAAGCAACGCTGTGCATCAGTGTTCTAAAATGCCCGAAGAAATGTGGGAAGATTTCCTTTGTTGGCTTTATGATTTTGAGTATGTAAAAATGGGCATACCAAAACCCGATAAGGTTATTTTCCTTGATATGCCTATTGAGGTTAGCCAAAAATTATTAAGCCACAGATACGGTGGCAACGAAGATAAAAAAGATATTCACGAACGCGATACAGAATATCTTGCAAAATGCCGAAAAGCCGCTGTGTTTACGGCAAAATATTCTAACTGGCATATTATTCCCTGTTCTCAAAACAACGAAGCAAGAAGTATTGAAGCAATAGCAAACGACGTACTTTGCGCCGTAAAGGAAGTTTTATAAATGGTATATTTATTTTTAGCAAATGGTTTTGAAGAAATTGAAGCATTAGCAACTGTTGATATATTAAGACGTTCAGGCATTGAAGTTACCACCGTTGGCGTAGGCAAAAAAGAAGTTATTGGTGCGCATAACATAACCGTAACAGCCGATATTTTGGCAGATGAATGTGATTATAAAAATGTTTCTGCAGTAGTTTTACCCGGTGGCATGCCGGGAACAACCAATTTAAACGCCTGTGAAAAACTGTGTTCTCTTTTAAAAGAGTGTGCACAAAAACAAATTTTACTTGCGGCAATATGCGCCGCCCCTTCGGTTCTTGGAAATCTTGGACTTTTAAAAGGGAAAAATTACACTTGTTACCCTGGATTTGAAAGTGAAAAATTTGGCGGCTGCCATAAAAACGATAAAGTTGTTCTTGATGAAAACGGTTTTCCGCTTATTACGGCAAAGGGACCGGGCGTTGCTAACGAATTCGGCTTTTCTCTGGTCGATTATTTATCAAAAAGCAACGATATTTCACTTAAATTAAAAAATGAAATGCAGTTTTAGCCAGTACATTTAAGGAGAATAAAATGGACGATAATTTTAAAAATGAAATTTCTTCTGAAAATAATGCCGATGAGTTTATTACGGAAGAGATAGTTGTTGAAACAAAAGCAGAAAAAACACCGTTTTTAAAACGCTTTTCTAAAAAGCAGTTAATTATTGCAGGTGTTATTGCCGCATTTATTATTGCCGCAATATCAATTTTACTGTTTTTTATTTTTGAAATAACGGGAAAAACACTTAAAGAACCCGTTTCTTTTGATATAGCCAAAGGAAGCCCTTCTATTACAATTGCCAATACCCTTAAAGAAAACGACGTAATAGGCTCTGCTACACTTTTCCGCTTTTACTGTCGACTAAACAATTTTGATTCTCAGTTTAAATACGGCAACTACACTTTTGAAGGCAAAAACAGTTACCTTGATATATGTAATACCCTTATGACCGAAGGCGCTACCGCAAAAAGCGTTATGGTAACAATTCCCGAAGGCACCTCTATTTACGATTACACAAAAGACGTAAACGGAAGTGACGTAACTGTTCCGGGTATTGCTACTTTGCTTGAAAAAGCAGGGGTTTGCACAAAAAAGGATTTCTTTGCGGCGCTTGAAAAGGTTTCTTTTGATACCAAATTATTATATCCTATTGATAAGCAAAAAACTTACGTTCCGCTTGAGGGATACCTTTTCCCCGATACTTATGATTTCTTCTGTTACGATTCTTCTGAATGCGCAACACTTGCTGTTGAAAAAATGCTGAAGCAAAGCGAAAATAAAATAACCGACGAAATGCATAAAAGAGCAGAAAAACTCGGTTATTCCATGAACGAGATTCTGACTCTTGCTTCTATTATTCAACTTGAATCGGGACAAAACACTGCCGAAATGCCAAACGTTGCAGGTGTTTTTTATAACCGCTTAAAACAAGGCGGAACACTTGGTTCTTCGCCTACTTGTTACTACGGTAATGCTTTTGAAAACGATGACGGCAGATACGATACTTATAAAGTTATTGGTTTACCGCCCGGACCTCTTTGTGCTCCGGGTATTGACGCAATAAACGCCGTATTATGGCCTACCGAGAACAGTCCGTATTTTTATTTTGTAACCGATAAAAACGGCAAGTTCTATTATCACAAAACTTTTGCCGAACAAGAAGCAACCGTAAACAGGCTAAAAAACGAAGGAAATTGGATATATGAGTACCTCAACTAATAAAATACCCGAACTGTTATGCCCTGCGGGTGATTTAAACCGCCTTTATGCCGCTGTTGATTTCGGCGCAGATGCGGTGTATCTTGCAGGCGAAGAGTTCGGTATGCGCACAGCGGCATCTAACTTTAATAACGAAGACTTAAAAAAGGCTGTGGAATACGCTCATAAAAGGAACGTAAAAATTCACGTTGCCTGTAATACCGTACCTCACAACGAGGAACTTGCACGGTTGCCCGAGTTTTTATGTTATATTGATTCTTTGGGCGTAGATGCTATAATTGCCGCCGATTTGGGCGTTATAGGAATGTTAAAAAAATACGCGCCGAACACCGAATTTCACG
Source organism: Acutalibacteraceae bacterium (assembly GCA_045605385.1). GTDB lineage: Bacteria > Bacillota > Clostridia > Oscillospirales > Acutalibacteraceae > SIG607. The sequence continues at coordinate 13,527 of JAZUPW010000059.1, read as the reverse complement.
CTTCGGTACAATCGGGCGTATGCAACTATGAAACAGCAAATGCGCTTTATAATATGGGTGCAAAACGTGTTGTTTTAGCGCGTGAACTTAGCTTTGATGAAATTGCCGAAATAAGAGCAAAAACGCCAAGCAAATTAGAAATTGAATGTTTTGCCCACGGTGCTATGTGTATTTCCTATTCAGGCAGATGCTTACTTTCTTCTTATATGACAGGCAGAGATGCCAACCGTGGAGATTGTGCTCAGCCTTGCCGTTGGAGTTATTCTTTAATGGAAGAAAAACGTCCGGGTCAGTTATTCAATATTACCGAAAGCGATAAAGGCACCTATATTCTTAATGCAAACGATATGTGTATGGCAGAGCATCTTGACAAAATAAGAGATGTTGGTATAGACAGCATTAAAATAGAAGGCAGAGCGAAATCGCACTATTACGTTGCCGTTACCACCAACGCTTACCGCGCCGCGCTTGACAGCCTTAAAAACTGCAAAGGTGATTGGTCACTTCCCCTTTGGATAAAAGAAGAACTTGATAAAATAAGCCATCGCACCTATTCTACAGGTTTTTATTTTGGAAAGCCCAATAACGAACAAACCTATAAAGATGCAGGTTACGTGCGTGATTACGCTGTTGCCGCAGTTGCCGAAAGCTATGCAAACGGCTTTGTTACCGCCATTATGAAAAATAAATTTTTAGTTGGTCAGGAATTTGACTGCTTACAACCCGGCGGCGAATCTTTTACATTTGTTGCAAATGAACTATACGATGAAGATATGAATGCAATTGAATCGGCTCCCCACCCGATGATGAAGGTAATTATTCCCGTAGAAAAAGAAATTAAAAGCGGCGCATTACTTCGAATGAAAACAAAATAATACACTACGCCTTGGAGATAATATTTCCGAGGTGTTTTTATTTTGAACAACAAAATGTGCGCAAGAACGGTTATTTGTTTTATTATTTCGCTTTGTTTATTTCTCATTCCTATTATACGAATAACTTTAATAATATCCGAACCGCAATTTACCGCTACGGCAAATAATATGAATAGTATTTCGCTTAACATTGGCGCGGCAAGAGGCAATATTTTCGATTGCAACGGAATTTCTCTTACCACCCACGGTATACAGAACGTTGCTGTTGCCACACCAACAGAGCAAGTAATAATGTATTTATCAAGCGTACTGAACGAAGGCCAAAAAGAAACGGCTATTGAAACGCTAAATAAAGGCAAACCCGCCGTTATAAAAACAGAAGAACCCTTAAACTGCGCGGGAATTATTAATTTAGAAGTTCCCATAAGGGAAAGCAAAGAAAAAATATGCGACCACCTTATAGGTTATACAGATGCTTCTCTTAAGGGAATAAGCGGTTTAGAAAAGTTATTTGAAAACACGCTTAATACAAATACAAACGTTACGGTTCGTTACGTTACCGATGCCACGGGAAGAATGTTAAGCGGTATTGAACCGCAAATACAAACAGCAGAAAAATCGCAAAACAGCGGAATAATGCTTACTATTGATAAAAACGTTCAACTGGTCTGTGAAAAAGCCGCAAATAAAATTGAAAAAGGCGCTGTTGTTGTAAGTGAAGCAGGTACAGGCAAAATAAGGGCTATGGTAAGCCGCCCCGATTTTGATTCAACAAATATTGCCGCATATTTAGAAAATGCCAACTCCCCTCTTATTAACCGTTGTTTAATGGCGTATAACGTTGGTTCTGCCTTTAAGCCTTGTGTTGCGGCGGCGGGTATTGAAAACGGTTACACTTTATTTTCCAACAATTGTACAGGCAATATATCTGCCGAAGGCATTACCTTTAACTGCCACAACCGTTTAGGTCACGGAGCACTTAATTTAAGAGACGCCCTTGCGTTTTCCTGTAACACTTATTTTTATAATTACGCATTTTTATTGGGCGGAGAAAAAATATATAACACGGCTTCCCTTTTTGGTTTCGGTTACAAAAAAACACTCACCGAAGGTTTAACTACCGTTGGCGAAAGCATAACGCCAAGAAGCCGTTTAAACGGTAGTGACAGCGCCCTTGCAAATATATCAATAGGTCAGGGAGAACTTCTTGCCTCTCCCGTTACAATGATTTCCCTTTACGAAGCAATAGCCTGCGGCGGAGTTTATTATAAGCAAAGTATTATTGAAGGAACACTTGAACAGGGTGTGCTTAGTAAAACAAACGAAAATTCAACTCCCACACAAGCAATAAGTGAAAAAACCGCAAATATATTAAAAGAGTATCTTGTAAAGGTTGTAGAAAGCGGTACGGGAACAAAGGCGAAATCAAATTTTGTTAGTGTAGCAGGAAAAACCGCCACCGCGCAAACGGGCAAAAAGGACGAAAACGGCAACGGCGTTGAACATTCATGGTTTTGCGGATTTTTCCCTGTAGAAGAACCAAAATATATAGTATGTGTGCTTATTGAAGATGCAAAAGAAATAAGCAGCGCCGAAGTGTTTAAAGAAATAGCCGAAAGGTTGAGTTAGAATAAGCAATCGGCTTTTCTAACTCAGCGATATATCTTTACAGATGCGATATGCGAAAACGCGCGATATGTTCCCTACCACAATCCTCCAGTCAAAACCATTCGTTTTTCACCCTCCTCTACACAAGGAGAACGTTTTGTTTTACTGGAATACTTATATTATTGCAAAATAGTGTGTAAAGTGGTATAATATGTAAAACTGTTGAAAGAGGGTTTAGTATGAAAAAATTATTTGCACTTATTTTAACTTTAACTCTGATTTTCTGCTGTGTGCCTTTCGGCGCATTTAGCATAACCGCAAGTGCTGAAAGTACCACAAGCGGTACAACAGGCGACTGCACATGGAGCCTTAATGGCACCGTGCTTACTATTAGCGGTAACGGTGTGATGGAAAATTATAGTGACTGGGTGGATTACCATGCCCCTTGGGGAAAGTCAATAACTGAAGTTATTATCGAAAACGGTGTAACAAATATAGGCGATGAAACATTTTATGATTGCGTTTCACTTACAAAGATTACCATTCCTGACAGTATAACAAGCATAGGTGTTTATGCATTTTATAATTGCACCTCGCTCACAAGTATTAATATACCTAACACTGTAACAAGTATAGGTAATCGCGCATTTTATAATTGCACCTCGCTTACAGATATTAATATCCCCGACAGCGTAACAGGTATAGGTAATTATGTGTTTTATAATTGCACCTCTCTTACAAAAATTACAATCCCCAACAATGTAACAAGTATAGGTAATTATGCATTTGAAAATTGTACTGCTCTTACAAGCATTAATATCCCAGTTGGTGTAACAAGTATAAGTGATTATACATTTTCTTCTTGCACCTCGCTTACAAGCGTTAATATTCCCGATAGTGTAACAAGTATAGGTTCTTCTGCATTTGAAGGTTGCTTATCCCTTACAAGCATAACAATACCCAACAGTGTAACAAGTATAGGCGTTTATGCATTTTATGCTTGTAAATCGCTAAAGAGTATTAATATCCCTAAAAATTTAACAAGTATAGGAGATTGGACTTTTTATAATTGCACCTCGCTTGAAAGCGTATATATAACTGATTTAAAGTCTTGGTGTAATATTAATTTTAGTGATTCTTATTCCAGCCCTATGCACTATGCCGATAAATTATATTTAAACGGTGAAGAAGTAAGCGGTGAAGTTGTTATTCCTGACGGCGCCACAAAAATACCAGATTGTGCTTTTTACGGTTGTTCAAATATAACGAGCATTGTTCTTCCTGACAGTGTAAAAAGTATAGGTGCTTCTACATTTTCTTATTGCACCTCACTTACAAGTGTTACTCTTGGCGACGGTGTAACAAGCATAGATGATTATGCATTTCGTGATTGTACCTTGCTTGAAAGTATTACTTTACCGGTTAGTTTAACAAGTATAGGTTATTCTGCTTTTCCTTATGAAATAAATACTGTATATTACCGCGGTAGTGAAAATGATAAAACAAAAATCAACATTGGATCTAGCAATTGGGATTTAATCAACGCTACTTGGTATTACAATTCCTGCGTTAACAGCCCAGAACACATTTTTGATAACGAAAACGATTATATTTGTAATGTTTGTGACTTTAAAAGATCCGAAGTTCACCCTTATCTTACATACACCGAAAATGAAAACGGTGCGGTTGTTACAGGTTTTAAAGATGGCATTAGCGGTGATATTGTCATTCCCGAAACCCTTAACGGTATGCCCGTTATTGCTATTAAAAGTAAGGCATTTGTTTATTGCAAAAATATTACTTCTGTGAAAATCCCCAACAGCGTAACCGACATTAAAGAATACGCTTTCTTTGGTTGTAATTCACTTGAAAAAGTAACGCTTGGCAGTAGTATTAAAACAATTGAAAATAAAGCCTTTGCTGAATGTTCTGCCTTAAAAACTGTTAATTACATTGGAAACAAAGTAGGAAAACAATTAATTACAGTTGCTTCGGGTAATGAATACTTACAAAACGCTGAATGGCAATACGATGAACCACTTGAAATAGGCGACGTTAACGGTGATAATGAGATTAACGTTTCTGACCTTGCAACTTTAAAGAAATATATTGCAGGACTTTTAACCGAAGCCGAAATGTTAACGGTTAACCCCGACGTAGATGAAAACGGAACAGTAAACGTAGCCGATTTAGCACTTCTTAAGAAGATGATTGCAGGACTTGTTTGATTAAACACCGCTTAATCAAACAGCGATATAAATTCCTAATTCATAATCAAATTTTACAGCGGTGCGTCAAAAATTGCCGCACCCTACAATATTAAATTTACGTTGATTTGTAGGGGAAGGCATTTATGACATCCCGTTTATAGCAAAAATTACATATTGCGGCGAGTTATGAAATGTGTTGCCTGTATATAAAAGCGTGTGGAAATCCACACGCTTTTATTAGTTCATTTTTTAAGCGTTAATTTATTGACAAAAATATTATTTAGTTATATAATTATACTGTATTTTTATGTAATTTTTTTGAAACGCGAGGAATAGAAAATGAAATGGACTTCTCTTAACGATTTACGTGAAAGTTATTTAAGTTTCTTTGAGGGAAAAGGTCACTTGCGCCTTGGAAGTTTCCCCCTTGTTCCGCAGGGAGATAAATCACTTTTACTTATAAATTCGGGTATGGCTCCTATGAAAAAGTTCTTCACAGGTGAAGTAACACCGCCAAGAAGCCGTGTTACAACCTGTCAGAAGTGTATTCGTACCCCCGACCTTGAGCGTGTTGGTATTACTGCGCGTCACGGTACGTTTTTTGAAATGCTTGGTAACTTCTCTTTTGGTGATTACTTTAAGAACGAGGCTATTGACTGGGCTTGGGAATATCTTACCAAAACCCTAGAAATCCCCGCCGAACTTTTATGGCCTTCGGTTTACGAAGAGGATGACGAAGCGTATACTTTATGGCGCGACGTTATTGGTGTGCCCGAGGAAAGAATTGTCCGTATGGGAAAGGAAGACAACTTCTGGGAACACGGCACAGGTCCTTGCGGCCCCTGCAGTGAAATTTACTTTGACCGCGGTGAAAAATACGGTTGCGGCTCACCGGACTGCAAACCCGGTTGCGAATGTGACCGCTATATGGAAATTTGGAATAACGTATTTTCGCAGTTTAATAATATGGGTGACGGCACCTACACCGAACTTGAACACAAGAACATAGATACCGGTATGGGACTTGAACGCCTTGCCTGTGTTATGCAGGGTGTTGACAATATGTTTGAGGTTGACACTATACGTAATATCCTTGACAAGGTTTGCGAAATTTCGGGAAAAGAATACGGCAAAGACACTAAGACCGATATTTCTATTCGCGCTATTACCGACCACGCAAGAGCATCTACCTTTATGATAAGCGACGGTATTATCCCATCTAACGAAGGCAGAGGATATGTACTCCGCCGTATTATCCGCCGCGCTGTAAGACACGGCAAACTCATAGGCATTAACCGTTCTTTCTTTATGGAACTTTGCAACGTTGTTATTAACGAAAATAAATCGGGTTATCCCGAACTTATTGAAAAGAAAGACCTTATTACAAAGGTTATAACAAACGAAGAAGCATCGTTTAACAAAACAGTTGATTTAGGTCTTAATATGCTTGAAGAACTTACCAAAAACGGTGGTATGCTTTCGGGCGAAGATGCTTTTAAACTTTACGACACTTACGGTTTCCCCTTTGATTTAACCGTTGATATTTTAAACGAAAAAGGTATGACGGTTGACGAAGAAAAGTTTAAAGCGCTTATGAACGAGCAAAGAGAAAAAGCGCGTAACGCACGTAAGGCATCTGACGGCGAAAGTTGGAAGAGCGACGGTATTTCGTTAGACGGCATTGATGCTACCGAATTTGTAGGCTATACCGATGAAGTAAGTAAATCGAAAATTCTGGCTATTTTCAACGGCGGCGAAAAAACAGATGCTTTAGGCGAAGGCGATAAAGCAATATTAATACTTGATACTACCCCCTTCTATGCCGAAAGCGGCGGACAGGTTGGCGATATTGGTCTTATAAGCACACAAAACGGCGAATTTATTGTTGAAAATACCACCAAAAACGGCGCAGGTATATTTTTACACATTGGTTTTGTTAACAGCGGTGTATTTACCGTTGGCGATGAAGTAAACGCTGTTATTGACACAAACAGAAGAAATGCAATTAAGCGCAACCACACAGCGGCTCACCTTTTACAGGCAGGTCTTCGCGCAGTATTGGGCGAACACGTTGAACAGGCAGGTCAGCTTGTTAACGAAAACGCTGTTCGTTTTGACTTCACGCATTTTTCGGGTATGACTGCCGAAGAAATAGAAGCGGTTGAAAGTTTTGTTAACACCGCAATTTTAAACGGTGTAGAAGTTATTAACCAAGAAATGCCAATTGCAAAAGCAAAAGAAATGGGCGCTATGGCGTTGTTTGGCGAAAAATACGGCGAGGTTGTAAGGGTTGTTAACGCTGTTGGTACCTCTATTGAACTTTGCGGCGGTACTCACGTTGATAATACTGCAAAACTTGGTCTTTTCCACATTATAAGCGAATCAAGCGTTGCGGCAGGCGTAAGAAGAATTGAAGCAGTAACCGGTATGGGCGTTATTAACGAATTAAAGAACTGCAAAAAACTTATGTCTGATACCGCTAATACTTTAAAGGCACAGAACTCTAACGATATTGCAAAACGTTCCGCATTGGTTATGGCAGAACTTAAAGATACACAAAAATCTTTAGAAGTTGCTGAAAGCCGTCTTGCAGGCGGTAAACTTGACGATATTATTAAAACTGCTGTTTCGCTTGGCGATATTAAACTTGCAGTGGCTCGTCTTGATAATACCGATGCAAACGAACTTAGAAAAATGACCGATACCGCAAAAGCAGAAAATGATGATTTAATTGTTGTTTTAGCCGCTAAAAACGGCGAAAAGATAACCTTCTGCGCCGCTTGCGGTAAAAGTGCAATTCAAAATGGCGCTCACGCAGGTAACCTTGTTAGAGAAATTGCTAAAATTACAGGCGGTAACGGTGGCGGTAAGCCCGACAACGCTATGGCAGGCGGTAAAGATGCTTCTAAAATTGACGAAGCATTAAACAGTGCAGCAGAACTTGTTAAAGCACAGTTAAAGTAAAACTTAAGGTAGGTTGAATTTTAATGAGCGATTGTTTATTTTGTAAAATTGTAAAGGGCGAAATCCCTTCTACTAAAGTTTATGAAGATGAATTTGTGTATGCTTTTTTGGATATTGATCCACAGGCGCCTTTTCACTGCATTGTAATTCCTAAAGAACACATTGACAGCGCCGCGCTTATAAACGAAAGCAACAGTATTCTTATTTCAAAAGTTTTTGAAGCAATAGCAAAAATTGCAAAGGCAGAAAATCTCAGCAAAGGCTTCCGCGTTGTTAACAACTGCGGAAGTGACGGCGGACAGACCGTTAACCATATTCATTTTCATTTACTGGCACGCAGAAATCTTGCCTGGCCTCCCGGCTGATTTGAAAGGAGTAAATATTTATGGCTGAATATTATTCAATGAAAATTGCAGGAATAGAGCGTAACTTAAAAAAGTTTCCTGTTTCCGAAACTCTTGATATTGCGGCTTTTATTCTTTTCGGTGATACCGAAATAACCGTTGCTTCGGCAACAGAACTTTTAAAGAAAGTTCCTGAATTTGATTACATTCTGACACCCGAAGCAAAAAGTATTCCTTTAGCTTACGAAATGTCAAGACAATCTAACAAACCTTACGTTGTTGCAAGAAAAGGCGTTAAGGTATATATGGGCAACCCCGTTTCGGTAACGGTACGTTCTATTACCACACAAAAAGAACAAACTCTTTATTTGGGTGAAGATGAAGTTGAACTTATTAAGGACAAACGCGTACTTATTGTTGATGACGTTATTTCAACAGGCGAATCGCTTAGCGCCGTAAGAACACTTGTCGAAAAAGCGGGCGGTATAGAAGCCGCTGCTTGTTCGGTTCTCGCCGAAGGCGATGCCGCAAACCGCGATGACATAATCTTCCTTGAAAAACTACCATTGTTTTTTAAATAAACCAAAAGGCTTTGATGAAAACATCAAAGCCTTTCTTTTTTAAATTGCATTGGGGTTATTCCCGTTTCTTTTTTAAAGCATTCAATAAAATAGGTGCGAGAATTATAACCTACCGACTGCGATACCGATTCAACTGAAAGTTGCGGTTCGTTTTTAAGCAAATACTTTGCCATAGTTATTCGAAGCGAGTTTAAATATGCAATAGGTGTTGTATTTAGATGCTTCTTGAAATACTTAAAAAGCGCCGATTCGCTTATATTAACATTTTTTGCAATATCTTCAACCGATATGTCTTTATAATATCTGTTTTCAATATATTTTACAGCCTTTTCAAAGGCCGTTGTTCCTACCGTTCCGCAGCACCTTGCCATTCGCATAACAAAAGCATAAAGCGCCACCGAAATTTCTTCCTGATCTGCTTTTTTCTCTATAAGTTCAAAAATCCCCGTAAAATCATTATCTAATACTTCATCGGTAAAACTGCAAATATTGGGCATTTTATAAAGTTCTATTATTTTTAATCCTGCAAAGCCTTTAAAGGTTATAAAGTTTACCGTAAAATCATCACTCAACGGAAAATATTCAATAGGTACGTTTGCTTTAAAAAACAGCATTTCCCCTGATTTTACTTCTTTTTTAACCCCATCGGCAATATAACAGCCTTTACCGCTTAACACTTTAAACAAATGACTTTCTCGTCCTCCTCGTTCATACTTGCACTTGTTCTGGTTATATTTAATTCCGTAAGTGGAAAGAGATATCGGAAGACTCTCTATTCTATTATTAACAATAACGTAATTGGTATTTTTCATAACTGCCACCTCTTTTGTTTAATAATAACACACAATGTTCAAAATGTACAGTATTGTTTGCTTATTTACTAAATTTATACAGAAATTTGAACTTTACAGTAAAGTTTTGTTGTTTTATAATATAAATGTAAAATATTAAACGAGGTGACTACATGAAAAACTTTCTTTTATTGCTATTATCTATTTGTCTTTGTTTTACGGCAATCCCCTGTTATGCATTGGAAAATGCAGATAAGATAACTCCTTCAGAGTCTACAAATAATTTAAAAAACATCTTTGCTGATGACCTTGTAAATACATATATAAAGGAAGATGACGGCGTAATAGGAATTCCTGTTATTCTTACTTCCTTCAGACGTAACGCAGTTGAAAGCAACGGTATAGTTGTTTTATACGTTGTAGGTCATGCCGAAGAACGCATAGGAACCGATTCAGATACCGATATAGTAAACGACTTCTTAAATGAAGGCTATATGGTGGTTGTGCTTGACTATTTAAACAACCCCGAAGCGGTTGGCTTACCTCTTACCAAAAGCGCTCAAACTATAAATGCCGTTGATATAAATTCAACCAAAAAATATATTGACGGCTACGATGCTTTTACCTGTTATACCGTTCCATCGGGCCATAGAATTGCACGAAATATATACTATTTTTCGTTGGATACTATGGCGCCTTACGGTGTTAATGAATACATAATAGAAACCTATAATATGTATTACGCAGGTAAGAAAAAGAATAATAACGGCGAATACTTAAAAGAAGCCACCAACTTAGAAGAATGCTTAAAGAGTGACGGCACACCAATAAACATGGACCTTTCTATGTTTATTGTCTATCCTTCAAATCCCAAATGCACCGTTCCTGTATTCTGTATTGCTTCCTCTTGGGAAAGTACCGAAAAAGAAATATCGAGTCCCAGAAACTTTTATTTTACACACGCGCTGTTTGACGGTTACGCCGCCGTTATATACGACCACGAATATATTCCTATGTCAAGAGATGACCATTTCGGTTATCTTGATGCACGTTTCACACTTGGCGAATACACAGCCAACAGAGTGCACTCAGCGGCAGTAAGACGTGTGCGCTATCTTGCCGAAACATACGGTTATGATGCCGAATATATGACCGTTATGGGATTTTCCAAAAGCGGCATTGGAGCAGGAATGCTTGCCGATAAAAATCACGAAGAAAAAGGCGAACATAAAACTCTTGACACATACTGCCCCGAAGGCAAAAGTCCACTTGACAGCCCCGCAGAACAGCCTTGGCTATATTATGAAGGCACTAATGAAAGAATTAGCAGTGACCTTACGGTAGTTTATTCGGGAGCAGGTGCAGGTATATGCACAGCAAGAGAATTCTGCATAACCGAAAACAGCGTACCGTTTGCTTCGTCTATTGGCACTGAAGATGATACCGCAGGTTTTAAATACCATATTCCGTTAGCGCAAAATTATCTTGATAATCTTGACATAGAATCTCTGTTTTTAAGTGTAGAAGGGGTAGGACACGCTGCTCCGCGTATCTACAGTCAAGCGCGTGAAGCAGACCTTTTTATTGTTACCTGGGACTTTCTTGATAACCATATTCGCGCAGCTTACCGAGCTGAAGCACCCAAGGTGCTGTATATGTTTCCAAAATCGGGAAGTTTTTTTGATAATATGGACGCTCCTATTGAAATTAAGTTTTCTCGCGCTATGGATGCAGAGTCTTTAAAGAATGGTATAAGAGTAATCCGTATGGCAGATAACAAGGTAATTGAAGGCGAATGGACCGCTATGCACGGAAACACCACCTTTATTTACTCTTCGGCATTGCTTATCCCAGGTTCTAAATACAAGGTTGAAATTACCGATAAATGCAAAGCCGCCGACGGTGTTGCTTTAAGAGAAGAATTTACAAAAACCTTTGCTGTTGCGGGCGATGAATTTTTGACCGCAAGTAAAAACACAACTACCGACGGTAACGTAAGCGACGGTATAAGTATTTCGCCAAGTGCTTTCGGTAATCACACAAGTAATCTTACCTTTAAACGCGAAGGCGGATACGGTGACGTTGTAAGAGCATCCTTAATTCTTAACCGCACCAATAACCAGAATACTCAGTTAAAACTTGAGGGTGATAATTTTTCGCTTTTGCACCCCGTAGATAATGATATTGAAATTATAGACGTTTCAAATTATATCAGAAATGCCACCGGTGAAGAAATAAACTTTAATTTGTCTTCTGTTTCTAAAAGCGGAACAACGCTTTCCTATGATTTTGAAAGCGGAAATAAAAGCGATTTTAAATACAAAATCGGCGGTACAGGAAGTCCTGTAGTTTCAATAACTAATGAAGCGCACAGCGGCAATTACGCCATTTCATTTACAAAGCGTAATAACGATACCCGTATAAAACTTATTGGCGCAACGGGAAGCACCAAACTTACACAGTCAGATCTTGGTTTGTCATTAAAAATAAGTTATTATTTTAAACCTGTTAAAAGTTGTTCTGTTGTTTCCGGTATGTACGTCGAATCGGGCGCTCCGTATGATGCCTTTGATGCTGTCACATATTTTGCAGAAGCAGGCAAATGGACAAAAATAAATTACAGCACGGTTATTACACAGGAAATGATCGATAATAATACTACAACCTTCGGTATTTCACCTCTTATTTCCTGTGATGTAAACATCGACGACGTAGTTGTTGAATATGATGCAGGCGTTACTACCTTTACGTCGGTAGAACAGGCGGCGGCTTCAACAAATCTTCTTGCTCCTACACTTGTTCTTTTTACCCCGAAATCAGCCGACAAAGAACTTACAAACAGCGCTATAGTTACAAGCGGCGAACTTGCCGATACCGTTATAGAAACAGAGGAGTTTTACGTAGACGGTATTGCCGACAGCGATATTAGCAATACTAAAAAAGGTTATTTAAAAATGCCTATAAGCGCGCTTAGCGGTTCGGCAAATAAGTATACTCTTAACTTCTGTATAAATACAGACGGCAAGTCGAGTGTAAGCGTTTACGGTATTTTGGGCGATGATTCTCGTTTTGCCGAAAACTTTAATAGTAATATTACCTGGAACAATGCATTTGCAAACGATATTTCGGGTTATGCTGTTGAAACCGATAAGGTGTTTGGCGGCGAGGCTATTACAACACTAGAAGCTACGGCTAACGGCACTTTTAGTATTGACGTTACTTCTTACGTAAAGAGTATGAAGAATGCGGGTTACAATGCAGTTACCTTTATATTTGTAAGTAACGTTAATAACGAAATAATTACTGAAAACTTTGAAAAAATAACAGAATTTGATTCTTATTCACCTTCAAGCCGTTTAACAGGTTTCAATATAGGTCTTATTTCCGATCCCGATAATCCGGACAATCAGGTTTTCTATTTTGACCGAAGCGGTACAGACGGTTCAAACGGTACCGTAAACGCCTATTACCAATGTCTGTCTTTTGTGGGTTATTTAGGTACTAACAAAAAATGGACAGAAGCCGATATAGGCGTTAAATATACTGTTTCATTTAAGCAGTACAATGTGAGTGCTTTGGAGAATTCGGGACACACAGGTGCAATTTCAGGTTCAAATGACCTTAATTATAAGTCAATACCGGGTGTAACACGAACAGTAATTCCTATTGACGGAAGTAATACTACGGCTAACAAGTGGCTTCAGGTTACGTATACGTTTACCGTAACCGAAGAACATGTTAATAAATATTCTAATTGCACTTCTATAATTGTTTCAACAGGTTGGAAGGCAACACGTATTTATGTTGATGACTTAAAGGTAGTAAAAGAGGTTGGCAACACTTCAATTGACCTTGCAACTGCGCCCACTTTAAGCGACGGAACCAATACTGCAAACTATAGCCTTGCCGCAACTGTAGACGGCGCAAATCCCGACAGCGCTGTAACCGTTACAAACAGTTTACCTGTTTCTAAAACGGGTGTAAGTGGTCTTCAGGGCATTACAAAGGCATATTACACCTTTGATAAAGCCGACGTTCAGCGTATAGACGAAGCAAAACTGACATTAAAGGTTGAAGGCGCTACTGCGGGACAAAAGGTACTTGTATACGGATTAAATGCCGCAGTTGAAGGCGATATTTGTTGGACAACTGCT
>JAZUPW010000058.1:0-2219 GCA_045605385.1 Acutalibacteraceae bacterium | reverse complement strand
GCATATTTTTTAAGAATAATATGCCCTGACTGTTCGCCACCAAGGTCAAAGTCATTTTGTTGCATACACTCATATACGAAACGGTCGCCCACGGTGGTTAGTTCACAGTTAATACCCGCTTTTTTGAGCGAATTTACAAATCCACTGTTTGACATTATTGTTGCAACAACTGTATTTTCGTTTAACATACCTCGCGATTTCAAGCGGTTTGCCAATATATACATCATTTTGTCACCGTCAACCTCGTTACCCTTTTCATCAACTGCAATGCAGCGGTCGGCATCGCCGTCAAAAGCAAAGCCAATATCAAGGTGTTGTTCGCGCACCAATTTACAAAGGTTTTCTATATGCGTAGAGCCGCAACCCTCGTTTATATTAGTGCCGTTTGGCATGTCACCTACAACATAAGTCACGGCTCCCAAAGCCTCAAACACCGATTTTGCAATACTCCACACAGCGCCGTTTGCGCAGTCAAGACCAATTTTTAACTTTTTGTAAGAATGTGAAGCAAGTGAAATAAGGTAAGCAACGTAACGGTTTCTGCCCGCAACGTAGTCAACAATACAGCCAATTCGTTCCCTTGAAGCCAAGGGAAGGTCAGCAGACACTATTCCTAAGGCATCTAAGTCGCCGTCAATGTAGGCTTCAATCAAAAGGGTAGTGGCATCGTCTAACTTTTCACCATATTTATTTATAACTTTAATTCCGTTATCATAAAACGGGTTGTGCGAAGCGGTTATCATAATACCGCAGTCAAACTCATCCTGACGTGTAACGTAAGATACACTCGGCGTAGTTGTAACGTGAAGCATATAGGCATCGGCGCCCGAAGCGGTTATTCCGGCAACAATGGAATATTCAAGCATATAACTTGAACGCCTTGTATCTTTGCCAATAACAATTTTTGGCCTGTATCCCGCCTTCGCACAACCCGAAAGAGAGGAAGAATAATACCAACCTAAAAATCTGCCTATTTTGTATGCCTGCATAGAGGTAAGGTTTACGTTTGCTTCACCGCGAAAACCGTCGGTACCAAAGTATTTAAGTTTTCGCTCGGTGTTTTTTTGCTTATTTATTTCTTTCTTATCAATTAAAAGTTCATCGCAAGAAATATTAAACAATTCGCAAAGTTGAATAACGTTTTCAATTTGCGGGTACGCCGTGCCCATTTCCCATTTAGAAACCGCTTGGCGTGATACGTTGACTTTCTCGCTTAACTGTTCTTGCGAAATGTTCATTGCATTTCTTAAAACCGATATTTTTTCACCTAATGTCATAAAAAATAACCTTCTTTCTATACTAGTATAAAACATTCTCAATTCAATAATACTAAATATTTCTATTTTTTCAACCAACTAAAAATAAATAGTGTGCGCAACCGTTAGTTGCACACACTTAAAATATCAAGAAGTTCTATAAAATCATCAATATAATAATCGGCGATTTTTAATAATTCATCTTTAAAATCTTTGCCGCTGTCATCGTAAACGCCGCAAACTAAAATTCCCGAACGCTTTGCCGCCGAACAAGCGCCGGTGTTATCATCTAAAAACAATATTTCATTTATTGGTTTGTTCAGTCGCAAAGCAGCTTTTTTGTAAATTTCGGGGTCAGATTTCGACATATTAAAATCATCACTGCAAGACCACACGTTATCAAAAATATCATAAATACCAATTCGCTTTAAACAAGCGTCCAACGTTGCGTGAGGACTTGCCGTTAACACGTTCAAACTTGCACCGCGCTTTTTTAATTCATTTAAAGTAAAAATAACGTTGTTTTTAGCGGGGATATTGTTGAAATAATCGTCGTGCATATAGTCAATCAGCAGTTCCATTATTTTTTCTACAGGCAAATTAAGACCTAATTTAATACAATATTTTGCAACTCCTTTAAAACCAAGGGGAGTAATTATTTTAATTAAATCATCACTGTAGGTAATACCGTTTTCATCTAAAAGTTTAAAGCAGGCGGAAATAAAGGTGGGCATAGAATCAACAAGAGTTCCGTCAAAGTCAAATAAATAAGTATCCAAAAAATCACCTCATAGAAATATTATATCGTAAAAGAGGATGAGAGGCAAGGAGTAATGAAATCGTTCGCTTTGCTCACGGTGAAATCCAAGCGGTGCTTGGACGAAATCTGCTTTGCAGATGAAATTAAATCCACCCTCAACCCGACGAAGTCGGATTTCATCACGCAAGTGATTTCATCCATCG
>JAZUPW010000057.1:0-1646 GCA_045605385.1 Acutalibacteraceae bacterium | reverse complement strand
CGTAACGCTCTACGCTGTTTGGGAAGAAAACACGAACTCATAATCAAAAACCACCAGTTCAATGATATGCACCCCAAAAGTTAGACAAAACTTTTGGAGGTGCATTTTTTATGAAAGAAAAAAGAAGAACGAACAAAAAATACTCGCCAGAATTCAAAATATCTGTTATACTAGATATGCGAGAACATCATTTGAGTTATTGTGAAACCGCAAGGAAATATGATTTACTTCAAACTAGTAAAGGCGGCGCACTACAAACTTTGCAACGATGGGAACGCAAATACTTAGAAGAAGGTATAGAAGGATTGGCAAAAGATAATAGAGGTCGCCCTAATGTAAATAACAAAAAGCGTGGTCGTCCACCTAAGTTGGATAAGCAAGTAGAAGAAGATTTAATAGCGGAAAACCAACGACTTAGAATGGAGAATGAGTGCCTAAAAAAACTCAACGCCTTAGTTCAGGAACGCATAGAGCGAGAACGGAAGAAAAAGTAAAAGTTATCACTGAATTAAGGCGTAAATATCCGTTAGAAGATTTATTGCAATTCTTGTCCGTTCCCCGAAGCACATATTACTATTACTTAAAACGAAGCAAAAAAGAAGATAAATACTTTGCGGAAAAGCAAGAGATAAAAGCAATATTTGAAACGAATAAGGCTCGGTATGGATATAGGCGGATTCTCGCAGTTTTACGGCAAAAAGGCTATATAATTAACCACAAAACGGTGTTAAAGCTAATGAAAAGGCTTAATTTGCAAGCAAAACAGAAAAAATCTAAGTATAAATCATATAAGGGTGAAGTTGGGAAAGTTGCAGCTAATCTCTTAAAAAGAAACTTTACAGCTGAAAAACCGTTTGAGAAACTTACAACGGACGTAACAGAGTTTTCGGTGTGTAATGAAAAAGTATATCTTTCCCCAGTAATGGATTTATATAACCGAGAAATTATATCCTATTCTATATCTAAAAGCCCGAACTTTTGGCAAACAAGAGAAATGCTGCAAGGATTGTTTGAGAAGCTTCCAAACGGAGCAACGCCTCTCTTACATTCGGATCAGGGCTGGCAATACCAAATGCGAGAGTTTCAACGCTTGCTTGCCGAGCATAACATAAGGCAAAGTATGTCCAGGAAGGGAAACTGTTTGGACAACAGTAGTATGGAAAACTTTTTCGGAAGATTAAAAACGGAAATGTTTTACGGGGAAACATTCCAAAGTACGGATGAATTCATCCGTACTTTGGAGGAATACCTTTGGTATTACAACAACGAGAGAATTTCTCTTAAACTAAAAGGAATGAGCCCTGTACAATACAGAACTCATTCACAAATTTAATATTTTTTTGTCTAAACTTTGGGGTTCACTTCAATTTTCTACTCGGACTTTTTTAATAAGAAATGCTATATTCAAATTTGCTTTAATTCAGTGAAATTTGCGCGTTGAGTATAGTGCTTAGTTTTAAAGTTTTTAGCTGTTTTAGAGCTGTTATAGGCGTAAAAATGAAGCCTTTGGTGAATGTAAGGCGTAAGACGGGATAGTTGGTTTTTTATGGGGCTTCTTGTGGGGGTAGGTGCAACTTCTGTGGCTATTAATCATATAAAAAGGAGTAATTTAAGGTGTATAGTTTCAAAAATAGAAATGCTGTTTT
>JAZUPW010000056.1:0-5613 GCA_045605385.1 Acutalibacteraceae bacterium | reverse complement strand
TGAGTCTTCTTTAAACAACGAAGTAGAAATATAACGTTTAACACTGTGCCAAGCGTTATCGGCAATTATTTCATTGCCTTTTAAAATACTTCCTTCTTCGTTGTATTTTACTGCATAGGCGCTCTCATAAGTTTTCTGTGCTGTTTCAAAATAAATGCCTGAAGAAGTATCACTTGTTTTATACTTGTAAGTTACAAGATAGGTTGCGTTATCTTCAACTTCGCCTAAAATTGCCGAACCGTTTTTAAGCACTTTATTGCCGTTATCGGTTACAACACGGCGGTTGGAATAAAGGTAGCCTTCAAAGTTTTCTTCCGCTTCATTCCACTTTGAATAAACGTAGGTTATACCTTTTTGAACGGTTGTGCCCTTAAAAGCAACGCTACATTCTTTATCAGAATACCAACCCTTAAAGGCTGAAAAATATTCTTTGGGTTGTGTAGTTATTGCCGTTATGTTAGTACCAACGTCGGCAGTTTCGTAAGTATATGCCTTTTCGCCCTTACCGAGATATGCAATAACACCCGTATCTGCCTTTACGGTTTCTACCTTAAAGTTGTCGATACAAAGAACGGTTTCGCCCTCTGTTACAGGATTGAAGGACATAAACAAGCCGTCGGAATGTTCTGCCTTAACAAAGTTTGTGGTAAGATAAACCGTTGCTTCTTGCCAACCCTTACCCGCTTCGCTAGAGTAAACGGTATAGGTTGCTTCGTTGTAATTGGTTATATATGTCCAACGGTTTGCGCGGTGAGCAGTAAAGAATTTAAGTTCTACATCGTCAAGCGAAGTTTTTAACTTATACTTAAAGGTGATTTTATAGGGAGTTTTATCGTATACTACGGCCAAGGATGCCGCATTATGCGATCCTTCAAAATAATTAGGCGCGTATTTATAGTTATAGGTTAAGCAATACTTACCGCCATAACTATCGGTAGACTGACCGATTATAATATCGTCGCCAATTGTATGATAACTGTTTGTCTGGGTCGGTATAAAGTTTTCAAAATCTACAACGTTATTCTGCCAAAGCGCATAAATATATGTAATGCCCTCGTTTTTGTGTATACCGTTATGCTGCTCAGCAAAATCTTCGCCCAGATACCAACCATCAAAGGTATAGTTTGCGGTGTTTTCTAAGATATCAAGCGAAACGCTATCGCCGTAACGACCAACGTATTCGTAAACATTGTTATTAAGTTTATCGTAAGCGCGGATATAGTTAACCGAATTGCTTATTTCAACAATTTTTATCTTATTAAAGGATACGGTTTTATTTTTAGCGTTGGATTTAAATATTTCAACATAAAGCGCATCGCTTCCCTCGGGGATTTCGCCCGTGGTAAAGGTATAATATTGACGCTCTGAAGTATTGTTTGAGGTTACAAACTCGGCAATTGCGGTTTCACTACCCTCGGGATTTTCAGCATTTGCCGCAAAGAGTTTAACGGAATATTCCGAACCCGCTTCGCTTAAGGAATAATTTCTGTCGAAAAGCACCGAATAAGTGGTGTTGCTTTTAACCGATATATTGCCGTTTAAATTACCAAGCGGAACATAAGCGCGGTTAGAGTTGTTAAGCTCATAAATTTTGTTAAAGGTTAACACCTTGGTGCTATAAGCATCGCCTACGTTATTTATAGAAACGTTCTTTGCGTTGTTTTCATTAAGCGCAACGTTTTGGCGGTAAGTACCGTTTGCTTCACTACCTGTTTCGTAATCGTAAAAATCTGCCGTGTAGGTGTTTAAATTATTTTCCCATTTTGCATAGAGTGTAGAATTGCAGTTTTCGTTTGTAAACTCGGTATCGGTAAAAGGAGTTGTACAATAAATATCTTTATACCAACCGGCAAAGGTGTAGCCCTCACGAACGGGTGTGGGGAAATCTACAGCATTTCCAACAACAGCGGGATGCTTTACGTTTATACCGCTTCCGCCGTTGGTAACCAAATTAACTGTTGGTGTTTCTTTAATATAAATTTCATCTAAATATACTTCAACCCCGTTGTATAACGATGATGAAAATGAAAGATACGGTATATAATCCATATTTTCAGGGGTAGAAAAATAGTACTCGGCCGTATACCATTCGCCAACGTTATTAACCGTTTTTTCGCCGTATTCATTATAGGTGTTAAACTGTGCGGTGTTATTATTTATTTCTGCAACAGTTGCGATATTGGTAATAGCGTATGGCATACCGTTTCCGTTGTCGGTATAAGTACTTACGTTTAAACCGAAGCCAACTCTAAAGTATGAAGTATGTGTGTCAAGCGGATATGTAATTCCGTTGCTTACAAAAGTTTTTTGCGCAGAAACAACCTTGTATTTAAAAGAAAGATAATAAGCCTGAGCAGGTTTTAAAATACAAAACTTGCCGTCATAATTCACTCTTATAGCACCGGAAGTGCCATAAGTTTTGCTGTCTTTCTTTGAAAATCTTAAAACTTTATTTCCGTTTTCGGTATAATGACTCCAGTTCCAACCCGCAACTCGTTGTTCTCTTTGAAGTTCAATGGTAGACTTATCGCTTACATTTACCGTTTCACCAGTGATAAGTTCGCTAGAACCGATACGTATTGTATTAATATCAGGATCTACCGTTAAACCTTGTGAAAGATTTGTAGGTTCACTGTAAGAAACATCTGCGAAAATAGAAACAGGCATAACAAACACACTTAAAGCAATAAATATTGCCAAAGCAACGCTTATTATTTTTACCGTTCTTTTAGAAAAATTGTTTGTTTTCATAATGTTTTTACCTTTCATCAAACGGATACACATATTCATATTAATAATATCAAAAAGTGTGTAAAAAAGCAATAAAAAAATAGAAACTCATTCGTTTCACTTCGAATGAGTTTCTGTTTTTTATTATACATCAAACCACATCATGGTACTTCCCATATCTTCTATCTGATAAATCTTAATATAGTCAATAAGGGTTTCGTAATAATCGGTGTGGCGTTCGGGATCAAACACAGCGCCATAGCAGGCATCACCCAAACCGCTTGAAAGAATAATACAGTTCGCCATATTTTCTCTGTACCAATCTACAATTTCATATTCGGCATATTTAACACCGTCGAAAGCAAATATTATTTTGTCTTCTTCCCAAAGGAAAGTGTAAATGTGGTAATTATCATAAATGCTGTTTTCATCAAAATCAGGCTTGTACCCTTGCTCCATTTCACCCGTAATGTTTTCGCTTGGAGGACCGAAATGGTCAAGGTTATTTGTTGTAAGATTATCGCTCCAGTGATGTATAGCCGAAGCATAGTAGTTAGTTCTGCCGTAGTTTTCAATTAAGTCGTACTCGGTCATACAACCCTGACGCTGTCCAATATTTCTTCCGCCTGCATCGTTTATCCAGAAAGATGTAGTAGACGGAACATCGGCAACGTCGCTTCGTATTTCTAACATACCGTACTTATAAAGCATTGTATAGAAGGTGGAAAGGTTTGCATGCATAAACTCTACGTTCATTTCAATGTCTTTAGGTTCGGTAGGTGTTACCCAGGCAGAACCCAAAACAAGATTACCGTCACGAATATCAACAAGTTTTTTGGTTTCGCCCGATTTGGTAAGCACAGGATTGCCGCTTATGCTTCGGTTACCGTAACTACCGCCTAAAACGCTTTCACCGTAATAATATCCGTAATCGTAACCTGCGTAAGATTTCCACTTTGTTGTGTCAAGTGTATTGAAATCTTCATTAAACTTAAGAACGTAATTATCACTTGCCTCTACGTATTCGCCCTTGAGTTCAAAACCATCGTAAAGGTCTGCGCCGCAGCCAAGTGAATCCTTAAACTCAAAGTAAGCAATAAGGTCGGCAACACCTTGCGCGGTAGCAATATCGCTTCCGCCCTTTATTATTACCTTTGTTCCTTTTACGGCAATAATATATTCATTTTCGCCTTTTACAGAAACAAGTTCGCTTGTATCGCGGATAGTATCGCCGATTACTATTTCGTAAGGTGTTTCTGCCACCTTTTCGGTTACGCGGTTAAGCGTTACGCCTTTTTCGGCGGCGTAATCTATAAGATTTTCAATTTCTCTGCCGTAAATGTAAGGCATAACTTTGGGGTTAACTATTGTAAAGCGGTTCCAGTTTTTGCCGCTTATGGTGTGAACCTTTTTATCGGTTACTTCAGCCGCAACAGCCTTTACATCCTTAACGGTTGTATCCTTAGAAGAACTGTAAATTGTATAAACAGTTCCGGCTGTGTCTTTAACCTTTATATAACCGCGCGCAGAAATATCTCTTGCATCGTCTTTATATAAATCGCTTAAATAATAACTGTAAACAACGTTGCCTTTTTCGTTTGCAATACCGTTGTTATACACAAGATTACCGTCTTTATCAGCCCAACCCACAAAATAACTGTTGTCGGGTATGTTTTCAGCAAGTTGCTGCGGAGCATAATTAAGGCCGCCGTTTAGGTTACCATATACCTTATCTCCTAAAGAATATTCAATATCACTTGTAGTTCCTGCGTAATCTTTTTCACAAACAGTAACGTCTTTAATATCTATTTCGGTTTTAACACCGTCAACAACACCGCCCATATTAATGCCAAGCATAACAACCGGCAAATAGCCTGTCATATCTGCGGCTGTGGTAAAGTCGTAGGTTATGGTCTGCCAGTTACCTGAAGCAGCGCTGATAACCCAACTGTGATGTCCGCTGCTCAACCAGGTATAGTTCCAATCTGTTCTTATTACCGAAGAATCAGTACAGGTTGTAAGGTCTGGTGTAGCAACCGTCTGTACAGTATCCTTGGTATTTTCACCCGAAGGAACTGACGTTCTATTGTTAAGCGAAAGTCCCGAAACAACACTTAATTCAATATTACTTAACCATTTCGGAACCTTATAGGTAACGGTTACGCTGTAAGCAGTATTAGGTTTAACCTGAATAGCCGCGCCCTGACTATTGCGAAGCATATATACTTCTCTGGCGCCCCATTCAGCCCTGTTGGTAAATTTAAGATAAGTGCCGTAACCCGTGGAAACAACAGCCTTATCAAGATATCCGTTTGTTCCCCTTACGGTTGAACTGTAGTTTTCACCGTTTGCATCTACACTTGGCAAAGCAACTGCATCAACTGTATTAAGATTTGCGCTTGTCTTTTGGCTGTATTTAACAAACTTAGGCACAAAATAGGTTTCGTTTGCACCCTTATAATCCCAATAAGTGCCGAAGTTATAGGTTTTGCTCTTTATTGCATATCCTTTTTCGGCAAGTTCGGCATTACTTACGGTAAGCGCGCCTTCATCGGCAGTTGCGTTTTTAAGAACTATGCCTCTTTCAACAAGGGTTAATTCTTCACCGTCTACAACTACGGTTGCGCCGTTATCTGATTTATAACTGTAGTAAAAACGAAGCGCCTGTGAATTTGCTTTTTCTTCGTTTTCAGTAGTTAACGCACTGCTTCCGCTGTCTGTAAGAACGTCAATTTTTTTGAGTGTAATATCGTCTACACAAATATCGCCCGAAGCAACGGCGTACAGCATATTTGAGTCTTCTTTAAACAACGAAGTAGAAATATAACGTTTAACACTGTGCCAAGCGTTATCGGCAATTATTTCATTGCCTTTTAAAATACT
>JAZUPW010000055.1:0-4181 GCA_045605385.1 Acutalibacteraceae bacterium | reverse complement strand
GGTGAGGTTGTAAGAACAGAAACTATTCCTGCAATTGAAACCCCTGTAGAACCCGAACCCGAAGATCCTCCTGTTGTTGAACCTGTTGATGCACAACTTATCTTCGAAATCGGCAATGTTACTTATAACGCTCAGTACGGCGAAATAGAAGTACCGCTTTATCTTGCTGAAAACCATAAGGATATATATGCGGGTGAAATTGAACTTTATAGTGAACAGGGCCTTGAATGTACTGCAATTATTGAAGGTACAATTAAAGATGAAATTGATAAGGGCGGCAGAGTAGGAATTGTTGAGTTTGGTTTCAGCTATACTCCTAATCCTGAACTCAGCAGAGTTATTATTGATAGTGCCGAACCTACAAGCGGTATTACAACAACAGGCCTTGTGGCCACCTTCTGTTATAAGGTAAACGATGACTTTACTGCAGAAAGTATTAATGAATACACGTTCGTTTTAAGTTCTGAAACATTATTTGTTGCATTTGATCTTTCTAATCCTTCTTACGAATTACGTGAAAGAACGGCTGAAGAATGCGCTCACAGAATCTTAGAAGAAATTGTTGAAATAGAACCTACTTGCTCTGCAGAAGGTATTGCTAAAGTAGTTTGCACAGATTGCGGAACTGTTATTGAAACGCTATATCTTCCTGTTACTGATCATGGATTTGTTCCTATGCCCGAAAAGAGCGTAGCACCCACATGTACTGAATCGGGATATAACGTGTATATGTGTAACGGATGCGGCGAAATGAAAACGGAAGAAACTCCCGCTTTAGGTCACAATAAAACTTACGAAGAAATTGTAAGAGAACCTGCTATAGGTATTGAAGGACTTAAAAACATAATTTGCGGTATCTGCGGTGAGATTGTAAGAATAGAAACTATACCTGCACTTGAAAATCCCGTAGAACCCGAGCCCGAAGATCCTCCTGTTGTTGAGCCTGTTGATGCACAACTTATCTTCGAAATCGGCAAAGTTACTTATAACGCTCAGTACGGCGAAATAGAAGTACCGCTTTATCTTGCTGAAAACCATAAGGATATATATGCGGGTGAAATTGAACTTTATAACGAACAGGGCCTTGAATGTACTGCAATTATTGAAGGTACAATTAAAGATGAAATTGATAAGGGCGGCAGAGTAGGAATTGTTGAGTATGGTTTCAACTATACTCTTAATCCTCAACTCGGCAGAGTTATTATTGATAGTGCTGAACCTACAAGCGGTATTACAACAACAGGCCTTGTGGCTACCTTCTGCTATAAGGTAAACGATGACTTTACTGCAGAAAGTATTAATGAATACACGTTCGTTTTGAGTTCTGAAACACTATTTGTTGCATTTGATCTTTCTAACCCGACTTATGCATTACGCGAAAGAGTTATAGAAGAATGTGAACACGTTAATGTAAACGAAGTGCTTCTTATAGCTCCTACATGTACTGCTGAAGGTGTTATGAATACTGTTTGTGCAGACTGCGGAAAAGTTGTTAGCAAAAAAACAATTCCGATTATCAACCATATGTATAAAACTGTTGCAGACAAATATATTGAACCCACTTGTACATTAGAGGGTAGAGAAGTTAGCCGATGCATTAATTGCGGTGACGAAGTTATCCAAACTTTACCGCCTTTAGGTCACGGCGAAACTGTTGAAGTGATTGTAAAAGAACCTGCTGTGGGCGTTGAAGGCTTAAAGGAAATAAGATGTAGCGTTTGCGGAGAAGTTCTTGAAACAATTATTCTTCCTGCGCTTGATAATCCTGAACCTCCTGTAGAAACCGACGTAATATTTGAATTAGGCAGACTTGTGTATAACGAAGAATATGGCGAAATTGAAGTTCCGTTATATATAGTTGAAAATAATAAAGATATTTATACGGCTCAGGTAGTTCTTTTAAGTCAGCAAGGTCTTGAATGCACAGCCATTATTTCGGGTACAATTAAAGATTATTTTGATAAGGGCGGCAGAGAAGGCGTTGTAGAATACGGATTCAGTTATACTGTAAATCCCACAAAGAACTTCTTGCTTATAGATAGTACCGAAGTTACCAGAGGTATTACTTCCACAGGATTGTTGGCAACCTTCTGCTTCAAGGTTCCCGAAAACTTTAAGATTACCGATTTGGCAGAGTTTGAGTTTGCACTTGGTGATAATATGATAATTGCCTTTGACGGTACGTATCTTAACGAAGAATTAAGAGAAACATATTATTGCTATCACTTTGAAACAGAGGAAGTAATTGTTAAGGCAGCAACCTGTACTGAAAACGGTTTAAAGAATATTGTATGTTCTGCCTGTGCAGAAGTTATCAGTTCTGTTGAAATAGAAGCAACAGGTCATAATTTTGAGCATTATGCAGAAGGTGATGTGGCTCCTACGTGTACAGAAGCAGGTAAGGTAGCATATAAATGTCATTGTTCTGAAATGAAGTATGAAGTAGGCGCTCCTGCAAAAGGCCATACTTATAAACTTAACGACGGTCTTACTTGTGTTGACTGTAAACACAGCAAAAAACCTGCTAAGGTAGAAGTTGTAGAGGTTACAAGCGATTCTGTAACACTTGCTGAAAAAACTTATCTTGAATACAGTATTGACGGTGTTAACTGGCAGTCAAGCGGTGTATTTGAAGGTTTGGAAGCAGAAACAGAATATACTTTCTACAGCCGTGTTGCGGCAAGCAATGTTGCCGACGCAAGTGAAGCCAGTGAAGGTGTAACCGTTACTACCGAAGCAGAATATGCTCCCGGTGATATTAACGGTGACGGCGGTGTAAATGCGGCTGACTTAAGACTCCTTAAAATGCTGATTGCACAGCAAATACCGTTAGATCACCCTGATGTTAAAAATACTGAGGTTGATAATATCAGCGGTATGCCTAACGCATCCGACTTGCGTGTAATTAAGTTATTGATTGCACAGTTGTATTAATAATTAAAAAGAAAAAAGCGTTCTTATGATATGCACCCCGAAAGTTAGACACTTTTGGGGTGCATATTTTTATGCGATTGATTTTTCAAGAAAAAAGGAAATGTGTACAATTTTAATAAAAACATCAATTAATTGTTGATTTTTTTGCATTATATGATATAATTATTATGGCTTTATATGAACTCGGCATTAGCTAATTTTGTAATGAAGGTGAGAAAATGAAAAAGAAACTCTTTGCGATATTTGTTTGTATAACAATTATTGCAACACTTTTCGCTCCAATGATGGCTGTAAGCGCGTCTACCACCGAAAAAGATGTTATCTTTGAACTTGGTGATATTGTTTACAACCCTGATTACGACGAAATCGAAGTACCACTTTACGTGGTAGAAAATAATAAGGATATTTATACTGCCGAAATTTTCCTTATTAGTGAACAAAATCTTGAATGTAGTACCGTACTTCCGGGTACAATTAAAGATTCTTACGATGCCGGCGGCAGAGTAGGTATTGTTGAATTTGGTTTTAACTATACCGAAAATCCACAAAGAAGTTTTGTTCTTGTGGACAGCGCTGATCCGGGATATGGTATTTCCACCACAGGACTTGTTGCAACATTTTGCTATACAGCTCCTGAAGGTTTCGATGAAAGTGAAATATCTGAATACAATTTCTATTTAGGTGAAGGCTCTTTGTTGGTTGCTTTTGACCTTTCACGTCCTACTTTTGAACTTAGAGTGGAAGAATCGGTTTGTGACCATGCTGAAACTAAGGAAGAAATTGTTAAGGCAGCAACCTGTACAGAGGCAGGCTCTAAGAACATTGTATGCGTTGCTTGTGATGAAGTTATTAAAACTGAAGAAATTGCAGCATTAGGTCACGGCGAAACTAAAGAAGTGGTAACTAAAGAAGCAACCTGTACAGAAACAGGTTCTAAGAACGTTATCTGTACCGTATGCGGCGAAGTTTTGGAAACAAAAGAAATCGCAATTTTAGGCCACGGTGAAACTAAAGAAGTGGTAACTAAAGAGGCAACCTGTACAGAAGCAGGTTCCAAGAATATAGTTTGTACCGTATGCGGCGAAGTTCTCAGCACTGTAGAAATCGCGGCACTTGGTCACGGCGCAACAGAAGAAGTGATTGTTAAAGAGCCCGAAATTGGTGTTGCAGGTCTTAAAGAAATTAAGTGTACAGTTTGCGGTGAAGTAATTAAAACCGTAGAAATTCCTGCACTTGATGCACCTCCT
>JAZUPW010000054.1:0-4350 GCA_045605385.1 Acutalibacteraceae bacterium | reverse complement strand
TTGTTATATCAATTTTCGCTAAACGTTCTGCATATATAATCAATGTGCTTTCTGTTGACTTTTCAAGAATGTTGTTACGAATAAAAACACATTCGTCAGCGTCATAAAATTTTGAATAGCCTGTTGAAAAAGCGTGATATGAAGTGGGTTCATTGTACACATTCAACGTTGAAGCACACACACCCTTTAAATTTAGAAAACTCATTTCTTCATCTTCAACAAATATTGCTTGCCCGTAATGAAACAAACAATCTTCAAGAAAACGAGCATTACACGTTTTTGGTAAACCTTCCCATTTAAACACGGCTGTTGCTATTGCCTTTAAACGGGAATAATAGTCGTGATAAATCATTGTTTTTCTGATATTAAATTTCTTTCCCAATTTCTACTCCTTTCTAATGTTTCACGTGAAACATTTACGGGCTGTTATCAACATTGTAATTACCAATTGTTGCATTTGGTTTCCATAATGTTACACCGCTATTATACATTTGTTTCAACCGCAACATATCATCTGCGGGAATACCACCACGAATATTTACATCAGCCGTTTGAACGTAATTAAAATAAGGTCTTGCGGAAACGTTTGGAACTTTTACACGGTTAGTTTGATAACCAAACATTGTAAAATAATCATCAATTGTTTTTGCGTAATCACTCTTTAATGATTGAACGTAAAATTCAAAATTATTTTTCTTTATTGCTGTAAGCAAATTATTTTTCGCACTTCCGTTGTGTGATTTGTTCGGTTCTTTGCTTGCCTGATAAACACCGTTTATTGTGTTTAAAATTCCTGTTGCACCCGCAACAATTTGACTTCCACCAATAACAGCACCCGCCCCACTTGTTCCAACGGTTGCGACAACACCCGCAATTATTTGTCCTACATTTCCAACGGTTTCCAATGCAACCCCGTATTGATTTTTTGCGAGCCATAACTTGAATGTGTCACTATTAAATGAGCATTGCGGAAAACCTGAAATTGATATTCCTGCGTCATAATATTCTGAAACACCTTTGTAATTGTTAGGAACTAACGTTACAGAAGGGTTTGCGGACACATCACCGTACATTGTAAATCTTGCGTAATGGTCTTTAAAATCTTCCATAATATATTCCGCTTGTTCCCCGTTGTGGTTTGTCACAATTAATTTCATAAATGGTGAAGTGAACAATTTATTGTTTTTCGGGTTGTAACCTTCGTGTGAAAAAGAAAGCCCCGACATATCAATATCAACAAATTCTTTTGCGGGTTCACTTGAATAATACAGCCACCCTTCTCCGTTTGTTTTGTCTGTTTCGGTTGCACCTATGGTATTTTTTGTAACACAAAATTTAGGAATGACCGCAATAAAAACAACACAGTCGCCCCCTTCTTCTTCGATTTCGTCAAGAAAGTCATTCAAGTTGTTTTCATTGTGATAATAATAAAAATACAAACCCTGATAAATTCCCGACATCATTTTACCGCGTGAACCGTCACTTCCCCGTTGTTCGGTTGTTGCAACTAAATAACCCCATTGTTCAAGGTTGCTTTTATTAATTCGGGTGTAAACATAGTCTTGAAAGTTAAATTTTTCAGGCACAACGTTGTCACCTTTTACATCTGTTGTGCTGTGTTCACGTATTACATACGAAGAAAGAAGCGTTGTTTCAAAACGCCACGTTTGGTAAACGTCTGTTTCAAAAACAATTTCTGTTGTTCCTTCATTGATGTAAATTAATTTTGTTACAAACGCATAAAATAATTTTGTGCCGTGGTTTGCGTTTCTGTAATACATATAATTAACGTGCAATGTGTGAAGTTGGTCTATATTCATATTTACTTTCAAACTACTTTGCAATGACCCGTCAGGAAGTGTTTTCCTGACGGTCAAATAATCGGTCAACGTTGTTGCAACTTGCTTACTGAAATAAGTTTGTTGTTCCGTTGCGTTTGCAAAGTAGATTTGATTTTTATATGTGCTGTCAAATGGTACGTTGCACAGCCAAATTGTGCTTGACGGATTGAAAGCCATAAATCAAACCCCCTTTATTTGCTTACTGTTTCCAAAAATTCGTGACCGCTAATGATGTAATAATTGTTTTCATCATAGCGACACATTACAACTTTTGCCCCGCAAATTGGTTTTACCTTCAAATACTTTGCTGTGTTATCAGTTAAGTATGATAATACAGGCAATGCACAATCAAGCAAAATTCCATAGCCTGACGGATTGTTGTTAATAATTTCAAACGGTAAACCAACAGGCATATTGTTTTTAATTGTAAACTTTCTATCGCTACCGCTTGATTTTGGCACGCTGTAACGAATTGTTGTGTTTGTTGTATCCCAATCCCAAACAGCGTCAATGTTTCCAATTTTTCCCGATTTATCGGTAATTTTTGAATTTGTCATTAATGACATATCTTTTAACCACGGGGCAACGTAACCGTTAATTGTTTCAAATTCAATGTCAACATTGTCAATATTTTCTGTACTTGCAACAAACGTATTAATTGCCATAAAATCATCTTTGCTTGAAACGTCAGGATTGTTAAATTTAATACCTGAAATTTTAAGATTTCCGCATTGATTGTTAAATGTTTCATTTCCAACGAATAACAGGAAAGAACCCTTGTTGTGATTGTCAGGTCGATTTTTTCCCACACCTTCAAGCAACACATTTTTAATTGTTACAGGGAAAGCGTTTTTTGAATGTGAATAGTTGATTGCACATTGTGGAGTATTTTTTAAACATACGTTTTCAATAACAATGTGTCCTTCTTCTCGTTCCGTATGTGTTACAATTGTTAACGGGGCGTTGCTTTCGTGTCCTGAATTTTCATCAACCCAACCATTAATTGACAATTCCATATTTTGTTTATCACAAATTAACACACCATAACCGTAATTATTTTTTGTGTATAAGTTTGTGATGAAAATTCTTTTCTGTGGAATGTCAGCAACATTTGTCTCAAAATCAATTCCCGCCTGTGGGTTTGTTCCGTTTGTGTTTGTTATTCGGCTGTTTGTCAAATAAAAACCGTCAACACCGCAAACACTTATTCCCTGTCTTCTGTTGTTGTCACAAGTAACATTATCAATGTAAATATTTTCACAAACGGTTGAAGGGTCATTATTTACACACCCTAAACAAATACCGTCCCCCCAACAATCAGAAATTTCAATATTTTTAATTGATACGTTTCTTGCGTGGGTCATACTAATAGCCATTCCCCATTCTCCCGTTGTTCCTGTGTGCTGTGAACGTTCACCCGTAATTTTACCACCTTCAATTGAAATGTTTTCAACGTCTAACAATCTGAAAATTGCATAATTTTCAAGGTTGTTTCCTTCACAAACAATTTCACAATCAGGGGCAAGAACAATTTTACGGTTTGAAGGTACAACAATTGACGGGTTCATATTGTCAGTTGTGTTTGTGTTAAATGAAACAAGGTATTTTCCTGACGGAATATAAACACAAGAATTTTCATTGATTGCCCTTTGTAATGCAATTGTATCATCTGTGACCCCGTCACCCTTTGCACCGTAGAAACGTGCATTTATAAAAATTTCTGTGTGTTTTTGTAAATCATTAAAAACTTCACCTTCGATAATGTTAACAAATTCTCCATTGTCAGCCATATCACCAATTAAGGTTGTAACTGTTGCTGTCAAGTTTGTTTTCATATACATTTCAGCGTCAGACAATTTTGCGTCTTGTGTGTTTAATCTGTCTGTAATGATTTGTTCCCACGTTTCTTTAAACGTGTTAATTGTACAGTTTACACCGTTAACGAAGTTGTCAAAGTTTGCTGTAATCGTTTGTTCAAACGTGTTTAATTCTGTTGTCAAATGTCTTTGATAATCAGCCATTGCCTGTGAATGTGTCTGATTGTTTTGTTCAATACGTGTGTTTACGTTTTCGGCAAACGTGTTATATTGTGTGTCAATTTGCTGTTTAAATGTTTCAAAATCAGCAACCATTGAAGCAAGATTGTCAGCAATTGCTGTGTGTACTTCATCAGACAATGAAGCGTAATTTGTTTCAATGTCTTTTTGATAAAGCGACATTGAGTTTGAAACGTTTGCTTCAAACATATTAATTTCATTCTTTACTTCACGTAAAAATAAAGTGTGTGCTTCATTCATTGAAGTTTTGAACACAACATTGTCGCTTGTTAATGTTCGCATTAATTCCGCAAAATCTTCTTTTGTTCTTTGTTCAAATTTTAAAAGCCTGTCAATGGTCTTTCGCATTTCACGGCTAGTTGCAAGAATATCTTCTTGTACGGTAAAATGTGGTTTGTCAGGTTTTTCAGGTGGAAAACAACCGTTCCCCATAAATAATGGTCTTTCTGTGT
>JAZUPW010000053.1:0-96750 GCA_045605385.1 Acutalibacteraceae bacterium | reverse complement strand
TTTATGATACAAGCTTCAATCATATCCTTGTGAACGTCAACACCGCAACAACATTCTAAAATAGGTTGCATAACACACTCCCTTTATATTTTCTGTGGGTGCGGTTATTCGATTTTTAAAGAAATTTAGCGTACGTCATTTACTGACAGTTCTGTGTACTCCGGAATAACCTTACTCCTGTTCTAAAGGCGTGATTTTTTTCAACATACCGTCCCTCGAGCTTTCCCACAAGATTATTATATCACGGTTTCATGTTGTTGTGTGTGACAGCAAATCATGCTGTGTTCTCTTGTGTTCCCGATGTGTTATTTTTATTTTATTATACCATTTCCAATATTTTACTTCAACTCTTTTAGTAACCAATGTTGAAAATTTTCCTTTGTGCAAAAAAGAGATTTTTGCTTTTGTATGTTGAACGAGAGAAAGTTTTATGTTATACTGAAAAGGTAGTTTAAAAAGTAAAAGCTCTTGAGCAAACCGCTCAAGAGCTTTTGTTTTAGAATTTAACCACCTTGCCTGTAGCAATACTTTCGTAGCAAGCGTTCATTGCCTCGATTGTTCGTTTGTGCCATCTTAAATTAATAAGAGGTGTTTTGTTATTTCTTATATTATCAACAAACTCGTCAATAAGACCAATCCACTCGTCAAAGTAGGTGTACTGAACGGTATAGCGGTCGTTAGGGCAACCGTTGTGGTAAACGTTTGGGCCGAAACAGTCTGCCATAAGTGTACCTTTTTCGCCGTTAATGGTAATGTTAACTTCCATACGTTTTGGGAATACTTCCCAACCGGGGCCCGGTACTTTAAGACGTTCTTCCATTTTAGACCAAGACGGGTCTAAAGAAAAAACAGTGCCGTCCTTCATTTTGCCTATTACAGAAAGCATATCTTCCTCTTCAATATCGGGGCGGATGTTAGGCGCAACTTCGGCATAAATGGAATCAAAATCACTACCCGTAATATGGCGAATCATATCAAAGATATGAGGGTGGTCACAAAGCGCACCGCCGCGGAAACGGGGATCGCCCTCCTTTATAGGAACGCGCTTACCATAACTCTTTTCGGGGACTCCCTGCCACGGAAACGCCCAAACGGGAGAAAGTGTTATGTTTGTAGCGTTAAAGGACTTAATCTCACCAAGTTCGCCGCCTGCTACAACTTCTTTAAGTCTTGCAATAACGGGATTATAGTGCATTTCAAGTTCTATTTGACAAACAACACCTGCTTCTTCGGTAACCTTTATCATTTCATCATATTCTTCCATATTGAAGGTAGGAATCTTCATAGAAAGAATATGAATACCGCGCTGTGCGCAAAGTTTCATCTGACGAAGATGTTCACTGTTTTCACTGGCAAGTACAACAGCTTCTATTTCGGGATGTGCTTCAAGCATTTCGAGTTCGCTGTCATAGCAAGGAATACCGTCTACGCTATTAAGAAAAATTTCCTTAACTTCATCGTTTGCACAAGCAACTGCAACCCAATCTAACTTAGGGTTATCTTTTAAGGTCTGATAATATTTTCTTGTATGACCGTGAGTCATACTCATCATAGCAATTTTTAAAGGTTTCATATTATATTACCTGCCTTTCACCGCTTAAAACAGAAGCCTTAGCCATACTAATAAGTTTCTCAAGATTTTCATTAATTGCATTGTGTTCACTTGCATTATTCTTTTGTGCAACACTGAATGCAGAACGCACAACGGCAATATCTTCAACATCTAATCCGTAAAGTTCAAAGTCAACATCGGTAAACTTCTTGTTTTCTTCACCGAATATGTAAATAGAATCCTGTTTAAGCTGAGCATCAACTACTACGTCACAGGCAATACCGTGCTGTGCAATAATTTCGTGCTTATCCTTAGGAATTTCGCCTTTTTTAAGTGTAGCAGAAATTTCTATTGTGCAAACAACACCGTCTTTTGTTGTAGCAATAGCATTTAAAACGTTGCCGTTTTCCATTACCATTACAGATTTAATTTCTCTGCCCAAAACGTATTGAATAATATCAAACTCGCGGTAGAGGGCTTTATATATATCGCTGCCCTTTTCTATAATTCTTGCAACACGCATTACGCTTACACCTACAAGTGTACCGTTAGCGGTAACGTTTTTAAGTTCAATAAATCTTCTCTCAAGTCTGTGAGAAAGCAAAGCAACTTCACTGCCGTTAACTATTGCAGTTTCGGCATCTTTTATTACAATATCGCTTTCAACAGAATACTTATTAAGAAGAAAATTTAGTTTTTCGTTTAAAATCTTCATAATAATCTCCTTATAACATTTTTACACGCGGACGGTATTTTTCCAAATATGCCGCGTTCTTTTGGTCCCCACCGGGGGTATTAGCGCTTGACCAAACAGGCGGTGTAATTCCTCTTTCTATACACTGTTTTACACATTCAATTTCAAGTAAGTGCGCGATATAGAAATCAACTATATTAGAAACAGGCGCAATTGGTGTGTCAAGTCCCGGTACGTTTACAACTGCGTCACCAACGGGGTTAAAATCTTCAATGCAAACGTCGGCGTAATCAAAAAGATTAGTCTTGTTCGGGTGACGAATAAAGTGGTCTGCAGGCATTTCCTTTTGCCAAGCTTCGCTTGATACAGCAATTATTTTAACACCGTTTTTCTTAGCCTCCATGGCCGCATCTATAGTAGCAGGATTTATTCCTATGTTATGGAATATAATAAGTACGTCATCTTTTTTAAGGTCGTAGTATTTTATAATGGCACTGCCGTAATTAACGGTTCTTTCAAGCTCCAAATATTTAAGAGCCTGATTAAAAACCGAAAGTCCTGTTTCCATTATAGGATTAATGCAGGAAAGTCCGCCTGCTCGGAAAAACATTTCTCCAACAGGAAGCGTGGTGTGTCCGCCGCCGCCGTAAACGTTTATAAGGCGGTCGTTTTCAATTGCGTCTGCCATTAAAGAGGCGGCTTTTTTTATGTTTTCTTCTTGAGTTTCGTTGACTTTTTCAAGGTTGTCAA
The DNA here is from genome assembly GCA_045605385.1 of Acutalibacteraceae bacterium. Taxonomy (GTDB): domain Bacteria; phylum Bacillota; class Clostridia; order Oscillospirales; family Acutalibacteraceae; genus SIG607. The sequence continues at coordinate 93,754 of JAZUPW010000053.1, read as the reverse complement.
TAATTGCTTTATAATATCCGAAATCATTCATTTAACATCTTCCTTTCAATTTGTTCTATTGTGGGAATTGCATTTAAAACACCTTTTTTTATAACGCTTATTCCCGAAGCTGTTACGGCGTATTTACAAGCAGTTTCAAGGTCTTTTTTCTCTGCCAGACATACTGCAAGTACACCATTAAAGGTATCCCCTGCACCCGTGGTATCAACAGCATTTACTTTTAGCGCCTTTACAGCGGTTTTACCGTTTATCAAACAACCTTTTTCACCAAGTGTTGTTACGACGTTTTTAAAACGTGAAGCGTTTATAGCACTTTGTTCCTGCTCGTTTGGAGTAACCAGAAAAACGTTCTGCGCAATATTATCGCTTAGACTTCTTATAGGTGCAGGGTTAAGAATAACCTTTACTCCGTGTTCTTTTGCAATATTAACCGCCGCTTCGTTAACGCTTTCAGGGACTTCATTCTGCAAAAGCAAAATATCGCTGTTTGCAATTTTTTCACTAAACAAATCAACGTCCTCTGCGCAAAGTTCGGCATCGCGGTATCCTGTTACCTGATTTTCTCCGTTTTTATCGGTAAGTATAACGGCAAAGGTAGTTCTTTTGCCTTTTTTAGTAATAAAATCGGCATCAATACCGTATTCCTCAGCGGTTTTTTTGCACTGCACGGCAAAATCATCTTCGCCAACAGCACATAAAAACGAAACTTCGGCACCCATTTTGGCACAGGCAACAGCCTGATTAAAACCTTTTCCTCCTATCTCTTCAAAAACAGCTTTTGCTTGCAGCGTTTCGCCTTTTTGGTGAAAATGGTCTACGTTCATAAAAATAGAGTTTCCTGCTATTCCTATTACAGATATTTTAGCCATTCATTTCACCTCAAAGATGTTTTATTCTGCTCATATATTTTTTTATAAGCGCTTTGTTATATTCGGCTCCGCCCTCAATATTTCCGCTTTTGTAAATAGGCACTTCGGCACCGTTTTCAGCCGCAATTTCTGCCCCCTGTAAAAGCACGGAATTAAGTATAAAAGAACTCGCCGCAGTAGAAACACTGCCCATTTTAACATCTGTTCCCGTAATATCCATAACTGCATCGCCGTGCGGCACACAGTTATCAATATACATATCGGCGCACTCGTAAAGCTTTTTAGTTTCGGTTTTATCGTTAAAGTATGAACCCGATACAACGGCAATGTTTTTTATGCCGTTTTTACTTGCAACCTTTGCCATCTCTGTTGGAACGGCATTTTTACCGCTTGTAGAAACAACAAACAAAACGTCTTTTTCGGTAATACAGTATCTTTCGAAAATACTTTCGGCAATACCGCTTAACTTTTCCATTTTACTGCTTTTTGCCGCACCATTATGTAGCATTAAATCAGTATCAAGCATAGCACACACATTTGCAAGACCACCTGCTCTGTAAAAACAGTCAAGTCCTATTAAATGTGAATGTCCGCAACCGAAAATGTAAATAATACCGTCGTTTTCAATTACTTTTGCAACTTCTTCTGCCGCTTTTTGTATTTTTTCTTTTTGGGTAGTTTTTACTTCATCTAAAACTTTTACAATTTTGGAATAATAAGCCTCAAAAATCATTTTTTCAGAACCCTATTATAATTTCTACCAATGTGATCCCAAAGTTCAATCGGATCTTTAGCGGCAACGCTTGTACCGTAACCGCCACGGTAGGTCCAGGTAGCAAGACGGTCTACACCTAATTCTTCGTACATATCAACAACCTTGTCAATTTGCTTAAAGTCATCGGGACGCTTATTGTAACCCATAAGCCAACGTTCACTCTGTTTGCCGTATTTTTTAGCCATCGCAACGGTTCTTTCGGTAATTTCACGGAAGAAACTTTCAGGCAGACTCCAATTAATAATGGTAGTAGAAAATACGTCGAAATATGGGCAAGAAGCAACCATATCCCAATTATCATAACCGCGAAGTTCTGTTACATAATAACTGTTAAGAGTAGCGTGAACACAGCAGGTAATTTCGAGGTCAGGATTATACTCTTTAAGAGCCTTTGATGTATCTGAAAGAGTAAACAAAGCCTCGCGCCAACGGAACTGCTTAACGTCATCATTCATAAATTTAGGCATTTCATAACCGTAATATTCTTCAAACTTCTTCATACATTCAGGACAGCGGCATGCCCAATCGTCACCCGCGCCGCCTGTAATAGAAGCGTAAGATTTAGGATAAGCATAATGGGGTTCATCCCAGAAGAAACCGTCTACTTCGGTGTTCTTTGCAATTTTTAAGCAAATATTCTTAAAGTAATCGCGGAAAGAGTTGGTGTTAAAACAAGCCGCATTTAAAACTTCACCCGTGTAAGCCGAAACCTGACGGTGATGAATGTTATTCTGCAAGAATAAACTTACCTGTTCGCCGCCGAAGTATTTACCAATACCCCACGGGTCGGCAATAACACGAAGTCCAAGTTCGTGCGCCGCTTTTACAATGTTGTTGATGTTAGGGAACCAGAAGTCCATGTCGAACTCGGTAATTGCAAGAATTACGGTATCGCAACCGTGTTCTTTCATTTCCTTAAAGTCCTCAATTGCGTGTTCTACGTAGTTCATACCGTAGTAACTAACCGCTGTGTGTTTAATTGCCATAATTTTTACCTCCGCAAAATTTTTTACAAATACATTTTAACAATAACAAAAAAGCAATAAAACCGATTTTTCGCTCAAAAAGGTGGACTTTTCGCTCTTTTTATGTTACCATATTTAAAGGTGATAAAAATGCTTTATAATTTTGATGATCTAAACTTTAAAGTTTTATCGGTAAACCGAATAAGTTGGAAAAAAGCGCGACATAAAGTTGAACCGCGTCCGTTTGCGGCATTAGCTTTCAGAGTAAAAGGCAGCGGCTTGTTTAATTCATTGGGCAACCAGTTTGTTGCAAATACGGGCGATATACTTTTTTGTCCCGCTTCGGTTGGTTATGACGTTGAATACACCGACGGCGAAATAATAGTAATTCACTTTTCAGAATGTAACTATGTAACAAGCCTTGAAAACTATCCGTTTAAAAATTACGATTATTTTTATTCTAAATTCAGTGAAATTCTTGAAAACTTTGAAAACGGCGCCTGCATTTATAAAATAAATTACCTAATATTCCGTTTACTTAATTCCATGCGAGAACGAAGCAGTATTAAACCAAACGATACTGCGCTTATAAATTGTGTTAACGAAATGAATGAAAACTACAGCGACGTAAACCTTAGTATTTCTGCGCTGTGTAAGAAAAACGGCATAAGCGAAGCAAGTCTGCGTAGAAAATTCCATCAGGCATATTCCTGCTCACCTAAGGAGTATCTTTTAAAACTCAAACTTGATAAAGCGGTAAGTCTGTTAGCCGAAAACACACAGACGGTGCAGGAAATAGCAACCCTTTGCGGATTCAGCGATGAAAAATATTTTTCTCGCATAATAAAACAACGCTTCTCTGCCTCCCCCTCAGCGCTTAGAAAGAAACTAAAACTATAAAAAAAAACGACAAGTCTAAACTTGTCGTTTTTGAAGACTAACCCTAATTTTAATACAAATGCACCCCCTTTTGAGATTAGGGGGTGCAAAATGGGTTTAGGGGGGGTGCAAAACCCTTCAGTTCAACTCTGCTTCGATACGCAGTAAGTATATTTGTCGTAACCAGTTCGGCTGTTTATCGAGTTCGGATTTTAATTTAGTAAGTGTTCGTTTTCCAACCCTTCTGTCAAAAATCGCAAACATTCTGATTAGCGGATTATTTGAGCGTAGACTTTCTTGGATATCCTGGTTGCGATAATTCTCGAGGGCATTACAAAATTCTTCGTCAGTATATTCCGTTCGATCCGTTATAGGATATTTATCAAGTAATGACCAAAACTCTGCCCAATACTCGCCTATGCCACTTGGATTCTTATTACTCGTATATCCGTTATCAATGAAATAGGAATTGACGGTTTCCCACGAAAAGCGTTTCACTTGTTTGCCGTCAATACAAATCTCGAAGATGTGGCACCCGTCCATCCCAACATAAGAAGTACAGCCATATCTGATTCTTCCTTGTAAAGACTCCGCAAGCATCTCCTGTTCCAAGTATTTTCTCATTCCGCTCCAAGAACCAAGTATTTTACTCACACAATCACCGCCTTTTACTCATTATATCATAAAAATAGAATAACCGCAACTTGTATCAAAGTTGCGGTTATTCTTTGGTGGAGCTTAGGGGATTCGAACCCCTGACCCCCACACTGCCAGTGTGGTGCGCTACCAACTGCGCTAAAACCCCATACGATATTGCCTACATATAATAGCATATACTTTTTTCTATTGCAAGTATTTTTTTGAAATTAGGGTAAAATAATACTTGACAAAACTACTTTGAAAGAATATAATATCATTTGTTACGAATATTGGGGAATTGTGTAACGGTAGCACGACAGACTCTGACTCTGTTTGTTGGGGTTCGAATCCCTATTCCCCAGCCATGAAAACACCGTAATTGTGATACCACAATTACGGTGTTTTCAGTTATATTCGCCTTTCGGCGAGTTATATTGCTTCGCAGTTATATTTGGCTTACGCCAAGTTATATTGCCCTGCGGGCAGTTAAAGAGGCGAATATAATATCACTGAAACCGTAGGTTTCAATATCACATTTTGCGTAGCAAAATATATCACTCCGTCGTAGACGGAATATCACTAAAAACTAACGATTACGTAAGTGTTCGAATTCATACGCAAAACTGCCGAAAATATCTTTTTTGTAGCGCATAGCGAGAAAACGCGACTTGTTTCGCCAAGTCTCTTTTTCAATGAAATTCGCCTTTCGGCGAGTGAAATAGCTTCGCTATGAAATACGTTACTCGTATGAAATATTTGCTTCGCAAATGTTTAGGGTAAAGCGAGAAATCCAAACTCCGTTTTAAAAAGGCAGATTTTCGCTCATTCTTTGTTAAAATACTCGTTAATCCGTCAAGGATTAACTGCGTTTTGTGCCTTGTCTGAACAAAAATCTGCCTTTTTAAAATCTTTGACCTCAAAGAGAGAAGATTTTGAGTGATTTTTATTCAATACAGTTGCAGTAAGGCTATCGCCTTACAAGAATGAATTGAGTAAAAAGCGCCGAAATATACCGCTTTGAGGCGGGTTCGGATTTTTCGCTTTACCCTAGGGTATGTCTTATTTTTTATACTCTTTAGGCAGTTTTCCCATACAGTGTTTAAAGGTTTGGGTGAAATAAGGAAGGTTATTGAATCCGCATTTTTCGGCGGCAATATTTACAGGGGTGCCGTCGCTTATAAGTTTTGAAGCCATTTTACAGCGAAAATAATTTATATAATCTATAACCGTAAAACTTGTAACAGCTTTAAAATATCTACTTAAACTGTATTTGTTGCAATAAATATTCTTGGATATATAATCAAGTGTGAGTTTTTCATGGTAGTTCTTATGTATAAAGTCTATGCATTTTTCTACAATTTCAAAATTTTCACGCTTTATTCCGCTTATTTTTTCTAAATTGGTATAGTTTTTTCTTATTTCAATTAACAAATTAAGCACCGCAACCTGTATTCTTGCAATTTTTGTTTCGTTTTCTTCTTCGCAGTATACTTCTATTATTTTACGGTACAATTCTTGAACGTTGCAATTATTTATGTATTCAGCAAAATGCAACGCAGTATGGTCTATTCCGGCATTTCTGCAAAACAAAGAATCTATAATTACACAACTGTACTCCATTTGTGTTTCCGAACCCGTATAGTGTACAACGTTGGAATTTGCTATTATAATATCACCCTTAACAACGTTTCTTCTTTCGCCGTTTAAAAGCACGTAGCCTTCTCCCGATATTATATACTGTATTTCAAGATTTTCGTGCCAGTTTGTCTGTAAAGATCTTATAACACTGCTTCGCAATATATATGGGTGTACCGATACGGGAGTTTTGATGTTAAGATTTGCATATTGTTCATAACGGGTTGATTGCATATTTTCACCTTTTCGCAAGATATTGACATTTTTAAGCAATATTGCATATTGTTATATGTCTTTTTTGCCTTTATACTGTTATTATAATGAATTTTATGTAATTTGTAAAGGAGAAAACAGAAAATGAAAAATTTATTAGCATTAATTCTTACAGTAGTTTTGATAATTTCTGCGCTGCCCGTTTCGGCTGCCACCGCCATTACTTCTGAATTTTCGCTGAATTTTGAACAAACCTATACCGATAAAGAGGGTAACAACTTTTACCTGGGCATCAAAAATATGTCGGGAGGCGGTAACGGCAGAGGCAGTTATGCCGAGATTATTACAGAGGATAACGGTAACAAAGCCTTACGCCTTACCTATGACAATGAAAATAACAACGAAAACTATAACGCAAATGCGGCTTTTGCAGTTTTTGACCCTATAAACAAAACACGCTTTAAGGGTGTTGCGGGTACTACTTATATAGTACGTTTTTCGTATAAGGTAGAAGAAACCGATAACCAAACGTTGCAGCTTTCGGTTGCCAACTGCGGAAGAACCACAAATTTCTATGCAACCGATTTACGTCTTAACAACACATCGGCTATGGGCACAAATTCCATAAGTGTTAATGAAGCCACCGACGTTATTTACGAAACTAACGACACATACGTAACTGCATCGGCTAAATGGACGGCTAACGGAACAGATTACCCCATAATAGGACTTGTTACAAACGGAAAAACCGCCGATTCAACCCATAAAGGGGATCGTCCTTACGCTTCTGTTCTTATTGATAATATTGAAATTATTGCACAAAACGGTGATATAATGGAAGATATTGTAATAAATTTTGAAAAGAACTATCCTACACTTGACGGTCAAAGTAACAATACTGTTTCATTTTACTCTAATAACAATCCTCAGTTTTTTATGACCGCCAACAACGTGCGCGGCAGCCATGCTGAATTAATAGCCGAAGAGAACGGCAACAAAGCCATAAGACTTACCTACGATAACGATAGCACAAACTGGACACAGTATGAAAACTATAATGCCAACCCTGCAATTCTTATTTATGACCCCTCCACAAAAACACGTTTTATAGGCAAAGCAGGAAAAACATATGTAATTGAATTTTCCTATAAGGTTGAAGAAACCGATAACAAAGATATGCAGTTATACGTTGTTAACTATAACAAAAACGAAAACCTTTGGGGAAAAGATTTAAACAAAAATTCTCTTTCATATTTTAAAGCAGGAGAACTTATAACAGCGACCTCTGACACTTACAAAAAAGTTAGTGCCCAATGGACGTCCAACGGAACAGATTCACCGCTAATTTTACTTGAAACCAACGGAAAATCCACCGACGCAAGTCACGACGGAACCCGCCCTTATGCTTCGGTACTTATAGATAACGTTGTTGTAAAGGAAAATTCAAAATTAACGGTAATGTGCCGTAATTATAATTCTTCAGACAAAGAACTTGAAATAGATTTTACAACCACCTTCTCGGATTTACATATTCCGTCTTACAGCGGTTATATATTTGACGGTTGGTATACTGATTCAAACCTTACAAAAAAAGCCGACCTTTCAGATTCCGTTAGTAACTATAGTGAAATTTTTGTAAAATGGTTGGGTGACGGAACTGCAATTTCGCCTACCGAAATAACCAATACGGCTAAAGTTGATGCAATAAAAGGTTTCAAAGAATGCACCGTTATTACCGACACCGACGACGTTTATTATGAAGACAGCCTTTTTGAACAGGTTGCTTTGAAAAAACTTTTAGAAAAAAACAACCTCGCGTGGTTTGGTGCGCTTGTTTTCAAAGATAATTCAAACTTAACACTAAACAATATTGCATTAAATATTACTCCTAATTTAAATTCATTAATATTCTATTTAGAACTTTCAACAGAAACAAATAACTCTGCAATAAGTTTAAAAGAACTAACCTTAACCCAGAATTCAAAATCATATAAACTTGATTTAAGTCAGGATAACACTATTTATTGTTTAAACAACGGCGACGCTTACTGGACAGAAACTACCGTTAGCAAAAACAGCGGAAACATTATTCTGCCAAACGGATTTAAGGGTTATATTCGTATTGATTATGATACACTTAAGTTTGACTCAAGCCTTAACAACACTTCAAAAGCAACACTTAATTCTATTGTGTTAAACGCAGATAAAAGCACTACTTTAGGCGGTATTCTTTACAGTTGTTCAGGCAATAAAAACAGCACTGTAATAGAACTTAACAACACACTTTACGAACTTGCAAAGGTTAATTCTAACGTTGTTCAAGTTTACAATGCAAACAACAATACAAACCGTTTCTCAATACGCTATTCAGGCACTGCAGGTGAAAACGATGCTAAATGCATACAAGGTAACAGTACTGCTTTTTGGTCTAATTCCCCTGCCGTAATTACCACTCAGTCGGAAAAAGTTGCAACTACAAAAGGATATATGAACGTATTTCGTGCCTTAAACACAAAAATACTTATGCAACCCTCTGTAGATACCTTTATGTTTTACGTTGAAGTTCCTGAATACACCTCTAATACCCCCGCTTTAAAAATGCTCAACCCCACTTTAACACAAGCGGGTAACTCTGCAGAAATAAACTTTTCTAACAGCATTTACAAATTTATGAACATTGAAAACGGCTTATGGCAAACTGCAAGAGCAGGTGCCGACGGCGAACTGAACAGCATTACCTCGGGCTTTAAGGGATATATAAAGTTTGATTTAAAAGATTTTAAAGGTTTTTGCGAAACCGATAACATAGACTTTACAAAACTTTATTATTTAAACAGTTTATCTATTGCAATAAACCATTACGGCGGGGACTACGGCAATATTGTTATAGGAGCCTTTTATTCTGTAATTAAAAACAGCGACACACCGTTTATAAGCAATGCTTCAACAAACGAAATGCTTTGCGCGCAGCTTATAGAAGGTGACGTAACCCTTAGCGGTGATCTTAACGCGGCTGACCTTGCGCTTTTCAAAAAGTCAGTTGCAGGTCTTACATCCCTTGAAGACAGCGCATTATTAAGGGCTCAGATTATCAGCAATTCACAAACTCCAAACGCTAACGGTCTTGCTAACTTAAAGAAATATATAGCAGGTGTAAACAAATTACCCGAAACCGAAGTTATAGAAAAAGAACCCTACAAAAATATTTTTTCAAAAGACGTTGAAACTTCCAATTCTGTAAAGTATTTTCCTGTTGCGGAAGTTGAAAAGTATGAAAAAACAATAGAAGCTGATACTTCCTTAAATAATAATAAGGTTGCTATTGATTTTGCTAATGAAATAAACAATAACAAAATAACCGATTTTGAAAAAACAGGCATTGATAAAATGTGCCATGTTTCCACCTTTATTTATGCAAACGGCAACATCTACACTTCTTACTACGCAAACACTGTGTCGGCGCATGAAAATCCTGCATATCAGACAGCAAGACTTGCTTACTGCCCCGAAAACGATACCAACAAAAAAATTATAATTGACATTCAAACAGTCGGCGATGATCTTTACGGCAAAAGAGTACTTGGCGTGTATGATACAATACTTATGAAAAAGGAAAATGATGACACTAACCTTTACATTCTTTGGACAGCCAATATTGCAGGACAATACTACAGACTTTACCGTATATTCAATATGCAAACCGAAACCTTAGGCGAAATAGGTGTAAACCGCTTTAAAGTAGGTGAAGTAACAAACGATTTTTCTACTACGGGTATAGAATCGGCACTTGCAGCAAACAACATAGGTCTTAAAGAAATGTTTTCTGACATTGGTATTATGCAAAAACTTTCAGTAAGAATTGAAAACGGCGAAACCTATTACTACACAGGCGCTTACAGCGGTAACTTTACCTGGATAATTAAAAGTAAAGACCTTATTACCTGGGAATACGTTGCACAGCCCGATATTGGCGCTAACAACACAGGATTTATTAATAAGACTAAGTGGGAAAACGCCGTATACGTGGTTGAAGACAAGGTTTATTACTTTGTAAGACAATGGGGCCCGGGCAACGACTATAACGCAGACGGTTCTCTTGTTACGGGAAATCCTTACGGAATACTTACCTACTATGATTTAATTACAGGTGAATGGGCAAAGCCCGTACTTGTTGGCGACTGTCAATCACGTTCCGATTTTATAATGTATAAAGATGAACTTTATCTTTTCTATGCCCCCACCGACCGCAATCATATAGGTATTTTAAAGATAGATACCGACAATCTTGCAAACACAAGTGTTGTGCTGCAGGCTAATATGAACGGAAGTTGTTTCTATCCGTTCGTGCAGTATAATTCAAACGGCGAACTTTGTATGTCCTACACGGTAAACCGACAGAATATACGTCTTGCTTCCTTTACATTAAGCAACTACATTAATTAATTATAAAAAAGACTGCTCTGCAGTCTTTTTTTGTTGACTGTTAAGTTTTTACAATATATAATTAATTTGATATTCTTTTATTTAGGAGAGAACGTTATGAAAGACTTTTTAATTGGTTGCAATTATTGGGCATATAATGCAGGCGCAGATATGTGGCGCGACTGGGATGAAAAGCAGGTAGAGAAAGATTTACAACTTTTAAACGAAAATAAACTTACCACCATTCGCGTGTTCCCCAACTGGCGCGATTTTCAGCCTGTAATTCCTATTTTCACCGTCGAAGGCGCTTTTCGTGAATACCTTTTAGAAGGTGAAGTTGAACCCGAAAACCCTTTCTTTTTAAGCGAGGAAATGCTTTCGCGATTTGAAAAGTTCTGCGATTTAGCGAATAAATACGGCATTAAACTTATTGTAGGATTACTAACAGGTTGGATGAGCGGTAAACTATACGTTCCCGCCTTGCTTAACGGTAAAAACTTATTCAGCAATTCAACTGCGCTTCGTTTTGAACATTACTTTATTGAAGGTTTTGTTTCACGTTTTAAGGAAAGAAAAGAAATAATCGCATGGGATTTAGGTAACGAATGTAACTGTATGTCAAACGCAGATTCTGCTGATACCGCTTATTCTTGGAGCAGTGCTATTTCCAATGCAATAAAAGCGGTTGATTCTTCGCGCCCCGTTATTTCGGGAATGCACGGCTTAGGTGTTGAAAATGGCAAATGGACCATTGAAGATCAAGGAAGATGCACCGACCTGCTTACCACACACCCCTACCCCGCTTTTGTTCCTCACTGTTCAAAAGACCCCATTGATTCAATACGTACCCTTATGCACGCAACCTGCGAAAGCCGTTTATATTCCGATATAGGCAAAAAGCCTTGTTTTGTTGAAGAAATAGGTACTCTTGGTTGCAGTATTTGTAACGATGACGTTTCGGCTGCGTTTATGCGCGTAAATCTGTTTTCGAACTGGGCGCACAACAACGGCGGTCTACTTTGGTGGTGTATGAATGAACAAACCCACTTAAATAACCCGCCATACCGCTACAGTATGTTGGAACGCGGTCTTGGTTTATTTGATGAAAATCAGCAGCCCAAAGTCTTTTTAAACGAAATGCGCAAATTTGCCGAATGGTTAGAAAAAGCAGAGGTGAAATTGTGTGCGCCAAAAACCGACGCAACGGTTCTTTTAACTAAAGATCAAGACCATTGGGGCGTTGCCTATATGTCCTTTATTTTAGGTAAACAGGCAGGCGCCACCTTAAACTTTGTTGCGCCAAACAAAAATATTCCTGACAGCAAGTTATATTTCCTGCCTTGTATTCACGGCGATAAATGGCTTTATAAACCCTATTATGAACAACTTAAAGAAAAAGTGGCAAACGGCGCTACCGTTTGTATTTCAAATGCAAATGCATTTTTTACACAGCGCGAAGAATTTTTAGGTTCTGTAGTTGAAGAAACCGAACGCTTTGCCGACAGCGGAAAGTTTGAACTTGACGGCGCTACTCTTTTCTATAACAGAGATATACGTCAGAAGTTAAAGGTTACAACCGCTTCCGTTTTGGCAACCGATAATGATGGCAACCCTTTAATTACAGTTAACAACTACGGCAAAGGAAAAGTTTTCTACGTTAACTTTTTGTTTGAAGAAACACTGCTTGGCAAAAGCCATGCGTTTGACGGCGATGCTTACAAATTATATGAATATATTTTAAATCAAACACTAACACCTGCCGCTATTGCTAAAGACAACAAGTTTGTGGGAATTACCGAAAACGGTAACGTTATAACATTAATAAACTATTCTAACACAGAACAAAAAACAAATATTAAACTAAGCGGAAAACAAATAGATAAAGTTCTTTACGGCGACCCGTTTACTATTCCCGCCTGCGATGCTGCGGTATTTACTGTTAAATAACGGTTTAAGGTGATTTTTATGAGCAATATAAGAATAATGAGCAATAATATTTGGTGGTGCGATGCAAACACCGATAAGTGGGCAGAAAAAGGATACGACTGTTCAGCCCCTGTTCGCGCAAAAGGCTTTTTAAGAACCTATAAGGAACTCCTTCCCGATATTTTAGGTCTTCAGGAATGTTCGGGATTTATGGGTAAATGCTTAAGACGCTTAATTGAAGACGACAACCTGCCTTATGAATTCCTTTACGGAAGAGATACGCCTATTCTTTATAATAAAAATAAATTCTTTGTAGAAGAAACCGCAAGTTTTGTTTACAGCGAAGAAGTACCCGATTTTAAGGGAAGTTTTAATAACTGCCGTACAAAGTCTTACAGTATTGCTGTTTTCAGCGAAAAAGAAAGCGGAAAACAACTTATTTTTGCAACAACACATCTTTGGTGGAAATCAAGCAACAAAAATCATAAAGATTACCAACCTCATTCAGACGAAGCGCGTACATATCAAATAAATTTGTTGCTTGATAAGGTAGAAGAGTTTATAGAAAAATATAACTGCCCTGCTATTGTTGTGGGCGATTTGAACACATCTGTAAACACACAGGCGTTGCAATTGGCATTCAAGAAAGGTTGGGTTCATACCCACGATATTGCAACAGAAGAAAAAGACGAAACAATAGGTATGCATTACTGCTATGCCGACGGTTTTACTATGTCACCTTACGATAAAGGCTTTAAGGATTCTATTGACCATATTCTTATTAAAAACAAGAAAGATATGGTTATAAATAGTTTTAAGCGTTTTTATCCCGATTATTATATGCCGCTTTCAGACCACTTCCCTGTTTATATTGATGTTGAATATTAAATATGAAAAATAAAAGTTTAAACCATATTGTACTTTCAGCACTTTTTTTGAGTATAGGAATTGTTCTGCCGCTTTTTACAATGCAAATAAAAGAAATAGGCGATTCTCTTTTACCAATGCATTTACCCGTTTTACTTTGCGGATTTTTATGTAATAAAAAATACGGATTTGCAGTGGGATTTATATTGCCCTTTATGCGTTCACTGCTTTTTTCAATGCCGCCGCTTTACCCAAACGCGGTGTGGATGGCTTTAGAACTTTGCGCCTACGGGTTTATTTCGGGCTTTGTATATGATTTATTTAAAAATAAAAACATAAAATCCCTGTATATTGCTCTTTTTAGCGCTATGCTTGGCGGAAGAATTGTATGGGGTATTTCCAAAGCGTTGCTTTTAGGTTTAAACGGCAAAGTTTTCACCTTTGCCGCCTTTATAAGCGGCGGTATTATTGATGCCGTGCCCGGTATAATTATACAACTCATACTTATACCATTAATTGTAGGGTTTACAAAAAGGAGTTAAAAAGATGAAGGTTGTAATTGCAATAGACTCTTTTAAAGGCAGTTTAAGTTCTATTGAAGCGGGAAATGCCGCCAAAGAAGGAATACTGCGCGTATATAAAGATGCATCTGTTTTCGTAAGACCCGTTGCCGACGGCGGTGAGGGTACTACCGAAGCGCTTTATTTAGGTATGGGCGGTGAAATACGCCGTGTAAACGTGTGCGGTCCGTTAAATAACAGAACCGATGCCGAATATACTATTATTAAAGAAACCAATACCGCGGTAATAGAAATGAGCGCTGCGGCAGGAATAACTCTTATAAATGAAGAACAGCGCAATCCGCTTTATACCACTACATACGGCGTGGGCGAAATGATAGCCGATGCCATTAATAACGGTTGCCGTAATTTTATTATAGGAATAGGCGGCAGTGCCACCAACGATGGCGGTATAGGAATGCTTTCGGCTTTAGGTTTTGAATTTCTTGATAATAATAAAAACGCTGTACCTCTGGGTGCTAATGGGCTTGAAACTCTTGTTGAAATTAAAACCGACAAGGTTTTAAAAGAGTTGAAAGATTGCCGTTTTTCGGTTGCTTGTGACGTTACTAATCCGCTTTGCGGTGTTAACGGTTGCAGTGCCGTTTACGGTCCGCAAAAAGGCGCCGATGAAAAAATGATAAAACAAATGGATGCCTGGCTTGAAAATTATGCCGATATAACAAAAACGCTGTTTAAAAACAGCAATAAAGACGCCAAAGGCGCAGGTGCAGCCGGCGGACTCGGTTTCGCATTTTTATCGTTTTTGAATGCAGAACTTAAAAACGGCATAGAACTTATATTAGAAAAAACAAAACTTGAAGAATTTATTAAAAATGCCGATATTGTAATAACAGGCGAAGGCAGACTTGACAGTCAGTCGGCTATGGGTAAAGCACCAGTAGGCGTTGCTAAACTTGCCAAAAAACACGGCAAAACCGTTATTGCTTTTTCGGGAAGCGTTACCAAAGATGCCTCTGCGCTTAACAATGCGGGAATAGATGCTTTCTTCCCGATTTTAAGAAGCGTATGCTCTTTAGAAGATGCTATGAATACTAAAAACGCCTATAATAATATGGCAAATACCGCTGAACAGGTATTCAGAATAATTAAAGCAACAAAATAATATTTTTGTTTTGTTAAAACATTTTTAATATTTTTTTACTAAAATATATTAAAACGATTACAAAGAAGGCGCAAAATTGAGCAAAAAATTAAGTTGGTATATTTTTAAAGCGGTAAGAGGACTTATATGGCTCTTTTATCCTAAAACAACTGCAGAGGGTATAGAAAATATACCAAACGAAGCATCTCTTATTATAGGCAATCATACCCAAATGAACGGGCCCATAGTTTGTGAAATTTATTTTCCAAAAGAAAAAAATTACACCTGGTGCGCAGGAGGTATGATGCATTTAAAAGACGTACCGAATTACGCTTATACAGATTTTTGGTCGCAGAAACCAAAACTTATTCGCCCGTTTTATAAACTTTTGTCTTACATAATCGCTCCGCTTTCAGTATGTATCTTTAACAATGCAAGAACAATCGGCGTTTATCACGATGCAAGGTTGCTTTCAACCTTCAGAAATACAATTAAAAGGCTTAATGAGGGCAACCACGTTGTAATTTTTCCCGAAAAAAACCAGGAATACAATAACATAATTTATAATTTTCAAGATAAATTTGTAGACGTTGCAAAAATGTATTATAAAAAGACGGGAAAATGCGTTGCGTTTGTGCCTCTTTATATTGCGCCGAAACTTAAAAAAATGTATTTCGGCAAACCCATATACTATAACCCCGATATTTCTATGGAAGAACAGCGTAAACTTATTACCAATTATTTAATGGAAGAAATAACTGCTATTGCAAAAGCGTTGCCGGAGCATACCGTTGTGCCTTACAGAAATATTCCCAAAAAGTATTACCCATCTAACAAGGCTGGTGAAAATAATGAGAAAACCTGTTGTTGACTACCGTACTTTCCGTTTATCTAAACTTAATACTAAAGAGTTTGAACATCTTAAATATCTGCTTGGTTGGGTTGGCTATTTTGCGCTTTATTTTATTACCGAAAATTTTATTCCCGAGCGCAACTGCTACCCCGTACATTGTTTTTTAGATGACATTATACCCTTTAATGAATGGTTTGTTATTCCTTACGTTTTCTGGTATTTGCTTATAGTAATAACCCTTATTTACTTTGCGCTTTATAATACCGACCGTTTTAAAGCCTTTATGACCTTTATAATTGTTACGCAAATTGTAGCAATGGCTATTTATATTATATTTCCTAACCGACAGGATTTAAGACCCGAAGAGTTTACAAGGGATAATTTTTTAACCGATATTGTAGGTTTTCTTTACAGTTTTGATACAAGCACCAATGTATGTCCGTCTTTGCACGTTGCATATTCAATAGGTATTGCATCTGTTTGGCTTAAAGAAAAGCACGCAAATGTGGTTTGGAAAATATTTGTTGTTATTGCAGTTATACTTATATGCCTTTCAACAGCATTTATTAAACAGCATTCCGTTGTAGATGCCTTTGCGGCAATACCTGTTTGCGTATTAGCTGAAATTATAGCTTTTGGAAAACGTTATTGGATTAAAAAGATAAAATGCGCTAAATGAAAATATACTAATGCTCTGCCTTTTCGCCCACGCCCCGTAGGGCGTTAGACAGAGCATTTTTTTGCGTGTTATACAGGATACGGACATAAAAACGAAATGCTGTCTTATATTACATTGACTTTTAATTTTCTGTTTGATATATTTATTTTAAGGAAGTGGTTTTATGGGCAGAAACGTATATTTCATTGACTTAGAATATAATGACGCGAGACTAAAATTTTTTGATTTTGAAAAATCAGATAACTACTCTCCCGAAGAACACTGTAAACAATGGCATACACATATTTTTTATGAACTACATTTTTCCTTTGAAAATACGGTTACATTCAGATTCAAAGACCGCGCACTTACCTTAAACCCCAATGAATTGCTCATTATTCCGCCCTCGGTTATACACGAATCTATAACTTATGATTCATCTTCAAAGGATTACAAGGTGCTATCAATAGAAATAGAAAAAACGGAAAACGGCGGTTCATTTTACTGTGCTTTTATAAATGCACTTAACAACTATGCCTTAAAGCCTATAAAAATACAGGATATAAACAAAGATGCTGTTTTTGCTTTTGAAAACACGGAACTGTATAGTTCTTTACTTGGCATTTGCCAACTTAAAGCGTATGCTTCCGGTCTGATTTATGCCTTGTTCAAAAAAATAGTTAAGGATAAACCAATATCTCCCGATAATAACAAAGCAAAAATAATAATTGATTATATGCTTTCTCGTCCACAGGTTTCTTTAGGCGAAATAGCCGAAGCTACTAACTATTCACAGCGCCAGATTTCAAGAATTATAAAGGAACAGTACGGAACAACATTTTCAGAAATCAGACAAAGGATAAAGAACAATGGAAACAACACCAACAATTAATAAAATGCCGCCTACAGTATTTCTGGCTGCTATTGAACTTATATCGGTTACGGTATTATCAATTATATTACAAATAAGCCCGTTGCGCGCTTTACCGCTTATGATATCGGCAATTGTAATGTTTTTGCAAACACGAGTAAACCGTTATTCATTGTTGCTTGGCGCTGTAAATTCACTTCTTTACGTTGCGGCTTTTATTTATATGAAGCTATACGGTCAGGCTCTTACCGCGCTTTTAATGTCATTCCCTTTCCAGATAGCATCGTTTATAAATTGGCAGAAAAACACCACTAAAGGCACAACCGAAATAAAACGTTTATCAAACAAAGCAAGACTTTATCTTTTCCTATCTATGATTTTTGTCTGGGTAATACTGTATATTATTTTTAATGCTTTAGGTTCTGCCCACGTTGTTTTTGACAATACGATTACCGTTGTTGGTATTGTTTCTTCGGTTCTTTGCCTTTTAAGATATGCAGAGTTTACCATTTTTCAAATCATATCAAGCACTACAAGTATCGTATTGTATTCAATTATGACTGGTGATGATATTGCCAACGTAATCTGGCTTATATATTCTATCTATAGTGTTGTATGTTCTGCAATTACATTTATAAAAACACGTAACGGAATAAGTAACGCAAAACAAAAAATAAGGAGAGAGATTTAATGCAACGATTTTTATGTTGGGATGAAAAGAATTTTTCCGAAAGCAACGGTGTTACCGTTTGTCAACACAAACCCGAAAAGAAAGATTTAGCCCTTGTTTGCGATGATATCTGGGAAGGCGTTCACAACGGCTATGCTACTGTTTTAAAGGTTGGCAACACACACAGACTGTACTACCGTGTAGGAGGCCAAAGCGGTTTTTTGTCACCTACAGGTCTTCCGGAAAAGGGAGCCATTTGCGTTGCTGAAAGTTTTGACGGCGGTAAAACCTTTAAGAAAAAACATATAGGAAAATTTGAATATAACGGATCAACTGACAACAATATTACCTTCTGGCGCGATAACGGAAATAATCTTGATACCTTTACGGTATTTTACGATGAAAATCCCGATTGCCCCGAAAACGAAAAGTTCAAAGCTCTTGCAAGAGATTCGGGCAGAGATATTCTTGACCTTTATATAAGCGCTGACGGTTACGATTTTAATTACGCGCAAAGAATTATGCTTCCGGGTATTTTTGATACGTACAATACTATTTTTTACAACGAGGACACAAAGCAATATAATATGTATTTCCGCGGTTATCACCATAAAGACGGAACAATCGCTACGTGTTATGATGACGTAGACCAGACAAACGATATACGTGACGTACGCCTTGGCATAAGCAAAGACTGCAGAAACTGGGAATATATAGATTTTATTAAGTTTGAAGAAAATCATAAAGACCTGCAGTTATATACAAATCAGATTTCACGATACTACCGTGAAAAGAGCACCCTTATAGGTTTTCCCTTAAGATACGTAGACCACGTAGCAGATTTTGAAAACCTAAAGTATATGCCGCTTTTTGAAAAACGCAAAGAAATTATAGAAAAGTTCGGTCGCGGCGGTACAGCCTTTACCGACTGCGCTATTATGACTTCAACCGACGGATTAAACTTTAATCTGCGTTCTAAAGCTTTTATTACTCCCGGTATTGAATCAAGCACGAATTGGTGGTACGGAAACTGTTGCACCGCTTACGGCTTATACGAAACGGTTGCCGATGACGGTGAAACAAAAGAAATTTCTTTTATTATGGGTGAAAATTATCGCGTTAAAAAGGTTAATTTCCGCCGATACACCGTAAGGCTTGACGGATTTTTCTCTTGGTACGGCGATAAAGATGCTTACGCTGTAACAAAGCCGTTTGTTTTAAATGGTGAAAATATGTTTATTAACTTTGAAACCTCGGTAACAGGCGGACTATACGTTGAACTTTTAGATGAAAACGGCAAGGAAATTGAGGGCTATAAAAGCTATAATATCTTCGGTAACACAACAAACCGACCCGTTGAATTTGCAAAGTCTTTAAAAGACTTAATTGGCAAAAAAATAAAAGTAAAATTCACAATGAACGATTGTAACCTTTATTCATTTACCTTTGAATAAAATAAAAACCGACCTTCGCGGTCGGTTTTTTTATTTGCATTCGTTCTTTAAAAATTTTATAAAGTTTTTAACACAAAGCGGTATATACTTATCTTTAAGTGTATAAATATAGGTGCTTCTGCTATACCCTTCAAGTTCTCTTAAAACGGTATCTTCACCATATTGTCCCTGCCACGAAAAAATCGGCACTACAGCAACGCCTAACCCTAATTCAACACATTTTCTAACGTAAAACGGGTCATCGCTTACAACGGCAATATTGGGAGAAAACCCGAAATCATTACATATTGATTCTGTTATGCTGTGAAGATTACTTTTTTTGCTCATGGTTATAAACGGCTCGGAACTAAACTTTTTAAAATCTAATTTCCCTACTGATAACGGGTTGCTTTTATTTATTGCCACACCAATGCCCTCGTTTAAAAGTATTTCACGGTCAAACGCATCAAGGTTTTTATCGTTGCAGTCTATTATTAAATCAAAATCTTCACTTAACGGATCACAAAACAGCATTGTTTTTATATGTATTTCGGGATACTTCATTTTAAACTTTTCTATTGTCTGCATAACAATACGGCGGTTGGCATTTATGCAAATATTTATTTCCCCCTCATCTTTTTGGTCGCCTATAATCTTGGTTGCATTTTCTATAAGCAATAGTGCCTGATTAACGCTTTTAAAAAATTCTTTTCCGTTCTCGTTAAGAATAACCCTGTTGGCTTGTCTTGTAAATAACAGTATTCCAAGTTCATCTTCAAGCCTTTTTATACTTTGCGATATATTTGATGCCGGTACTGAAAACTTTTTTGCAGTTGCTGAAAAATTTTCACTTTTTGCGGCATCGCAAAAATACTTAAGTTGTAAAAGTTCCATAATATCTCCCCTTTTTTATATTTTAACACACTTTAGCATAACTTTCAACATATAGTGCTATATGTTATTTAATGCTTTACAATATGCTGAACTTGTGATAAATTATATTAAGAAAAATAGAAAATGAGGGTTGTTTTATGGCAGAAATTTTAGAAATTATAATGGTTGTTTCCTTTGGTGCTTCGTGGCCGCTTAACGTTATGAAATCTTACAAGGCGCGTACCACAAAAGGAAAAAGTTTAGGTTTTTTATGTCTTATTCTTTTCGGTTACATAGCAGGTATTACCTCTAAACTTGTAAACGAAGCATATATGGCTAATTTTGCTTCTAAATGGTACGTACTATTCTTCTACGTTCTTAACTTTATTATGGTATTTACCGACCTTATGATTTACATAAGAAACCATAAATTAGACAAGGAAAAAGATAAAAATGCGTGAACACGAAATTATAGTTTATAACGAACACAATCAAAGAATACAGTTACGCCTTCCCGACGGTGATTTTGATACTGTTTTTGTTTATTTCCACGGCGGGGGACTTAAAACAGGAGATTTCCGCACTACCTGCAAAGATTGTGGGGAATATCTTAATTCAAAAAATATTGCGGTAGCAAGTGTTGAATACCGTATGTACCCGAGCGCCAAATTCCCCGATTATTTAGAAGACTGCGCCGATGCTGTAGCGTGGGTAAAAGAACACATTAAAGAATACGGCAACTGCGATAAAATATACGTTGGCGGAAGTAGTGCTGGCGGTTATATTTCTATGATGTTATGCTTCAACCCTAAATATTTAGGCAAACACGGTATTAAACCTACCGATATTACAGGTTATATACACGATGCAGGTCAGCCTACAGGCCATTTTGAAGTAATAAAAGAAAAAGGCCACGATCCAAGGGATGTTGTTATTGATGAAACCGCGCCTATGTACTTTTTAGGTAAAAACGGTACCGATATTTCGCCTATGTTCTTTATAGTATCCGATAACGATATGAAATGCCGTTATGAACAAACTATGCTTATGATTGCCACGCTTAAGCACTTTGGGTACGACGAAGAAAAAATTTCCCTTTCGGTACAGCACGGCACACACTGTCATTACGTTGGAAAACTAGATGAAAACGGTATAAGTGTTTTTGGAAAATTGATTTATGAATTCATAAATAAGTGATTTTTTAAGCAGAGAAAGAATTTTTCTCTGCTTTATTATTGCTTCGACAAAATTCTTCTTGATAAAATGCTGCTTTTATAGTAAAATAAAATAAAAAGGAGCAAAAATATGCCTACAAACAAAAATTTTAAGTACGAAACTAAAAGGAAGAACCTGTATCTTCGCGTTGCGCACGGTCATTTTGCTACAAGTAACTGCCACAGCAATTACTACATAGACGTGGTTGCGCAAAAAACACGCCTTTCCGAAGCGAAAGCCGTTGCCGAAGAACTGTGTTCTTATTTTTATCACACAACTGTTGTTGACACTATTCTTTGTCTTGACGGTACCGAGGTTATAGGCGCTTGTCTTGCCGAACAGCTTTCAAAGGCTGATTTCGTTAATATGAACGCCCATAAATCAATTTACGTAGTTACTCCTGAAACCACAAATTCAAGTCAACTTCTTTTCAGAGATAACATTGTTCCAATGATAAAAGGCAAAAACGTTCTTATACTTGCTGTTTCGGTTGCTTCGGGCAAAACCGTAGAAGCTGCTATAGATGCAATTAAATATTACGGCGGTAACATTTCTTGTATATCGGCTATATTCTCTACCGCAAAAGAATGCAGAGATTTACCTGTTTATTCAGTATTTGACCCGAAAGATTTGGAAGGATATGCAAATTACCCTGCCCACGAATGTCCTATGTGCAAAGCAGGGCAGAAATTAGATGCTCTTGTTAACTGCCACGGATTTTCAAAAATTTAAAATTTTCAAAAAAAGCCGTTTTAAACGGCTTTTTTTATTGCATATTACACCAATTTGTGGTAGTATACAAAAAAAGGTATTTATTGCTTTTTATAACTTCAAAGGGGGCATAAATTATGTCAGAAATTATGAAAAAAGAAGCCGAAAAATACGGTATTCCTTATGAAAAACAAGGCAGAGTTCTTGTTTGGCACGATGAATTTGATAAAAATGAAATTGACTTAGATAACAAATGGAGTTTTGACCACAGTATGGGCGGAAAAGACCGCGTATACGATAACAGCGAAACCTGTTGCAGAATAGAAGATGGCAAACTTCTTTTACAAGTACATAAAAATGATGATAAGGAAAAACCTTACAGAGTTCCTGAAGGCTTTACCACAAGAAACCGTATGGAATTTAAATACGGTTACCTTGAAATGTGCGCTTGTCCTCCATATCGCCACGGCGCTTGGCCTGGTTTTTGGTTGCAAAGCAAAAGCCCGTTTTCTAAGGCTTCCTGGTTTTCCGAAATAGATATTTTTGAAATATTTTCAAGTCAGCGCAAGGCTGTTTGCAACATACATAAATGGGGCAAAAAGCCCGACGGCAGTTGGTTACACACCTCTTATGACGGCGAAGAAGGTAACGATACACGCGCTTACTTCTTTAAGAATTACGAAAACCTTAACAATGAATACCACGTTTACGGTATGGGTTGGGATGAAAATTTCTTCTCTTTTTATATAGATGACGTGCTTTATAAACAGTTCCCCATTGACCCAATTGAAGGAACAAGAATTGCAAATGCAATAGAGGGCGTTGAAGGCTTCCACGATTTTCACTTTATACTTCTTAATAACGAAATCTTTTCTTACGGCGGCAGTTGGTCGGTTCCGGGTTGGAACTTAGAAGAAGATGATGAGTTTCCCATTAACTACAAAGTAGACTGGATAAGACTTTATCAGAACCCCGAAAAAGAAGAAATTAAGTTTAAAGATGAAATTATAGCAAAAACCAAAGAGGTAAAAGGCAGCAATTTGCCTAACGCTTGGTATGTTTAATTATGAAAATTGCAACAACAACGGGTGACTTCGGCCGTTATCAACTGAACGATATTGAAATTATAAACGAGCTTAATAAAGCAGGCTTTAAATACGTAGATTTAAGTATGTACGAGTTCACGCCCGATTCCCCTTATATGAAAGACTCTTGGCGTGAAGAGGTAAAAAAACTTAAAGCAGAGGCCAGGCGTCTTGGAATGAGCTTTGTTCAGGCACACTCACAAGGCGGTAATCCGCTTAGTAAAGATGAAAACCACGTTGATTTTTTAATTAAAGCAACCCTGCGTTCTATTGAAATATGCGCTGAACTCGGTATTAAAAATACGGTAGTACATCCCGGACAAATGCTTGGTATTTCAAAAGAAGAATGGTTTGTTAAAAACAAAGCGTTCTATGAAAAGTTACTTCCCACTGCTGAAAAGCTTGGTATTAATATTCTTATTGAAAATTCTTGTGCCGTTAATTCAGGCGCTTGTTACTGGGCAAACACAGGCAAGGATATGCGTGAATTTTTAGAATTCGTTAATCATCCTAATCTCCACGCTTGTTGGGATACGGGACACGGAAATTGCGACGGCGCTCAGTATGACAATATAAAGGCTATAGGAGAACAGCTTTACGCTATTCACTATAACGATAACCGCGGAAAAAGTGACGAACACCTGATTCCCTTTTTTGGCACACTTAACCACGACGAAGTAATAAACGCCTTAATTGATATTGATTATAAAGGCTGTTTTACGTTAGAGTGCAGTTCAACACTACGCCCCGACAAATACTGGCTTGGCAATAGAAGACAATTCGACGGCGAATGCCGTTTAAATGAGCCTCAGCTTTTTATGCAGCAAAAGTTAGAAGAACTTTTATATCTTACGGCTAAACATATATTAACCGCATATTCTTTATACGAAGAATAAAGGAGATGATTTTCTATGTATAATTTATGGATTCCGATATTCAACCGCAAGTTCACACAAGAAGAACTAAATAAAAAAATAAGAGAACTTAAACGGTGCAATCCTCAGCTTATTCTTATAACCTTTAACCGTTTTTTGTTTGATAAAGAAAAATTAGCAGCCGAAAAAGCGCTGTTTAGCCACAACAAATCTGTCTTCGAAGCTGCGGGATTTAAAGTTGGCGCGTGGCTATTCCCCACAATAGGTTACGGCGCTAAAGAAAACGTAAACGAAAATCCACCCTTTACACATCTTAAAAAGTTCAGCGGTGAAGAAATAGGCGATGCATATTGTCCGCTTGATAATAACTTCAGTGATGCTTACTGTTTTCTTATGAAAGAAATTGCCTCAACAAACGTAGAAGTAATTATGTTTGAAGACGATTTTACTTTTACGGGCGGTAAGGTTTTCCCTGCAACTAATTCAAGTTGTTGTTGTGAAAAACATATCAAGCTTTATGAAAGCAAATTAGGCGAAAAAGTTGATACCGCCTCCCTTTCTGATTTAATTTACAAAAGCGGACCCAATAAATACCGAAAAATCTGGTTTGATATGCAAGGCGAAGTTTTAAAGAACTTCTGCGCTAAAATAGAAAAAGAAACCCACGCTTTTTATCCTGACGTAAGAATTGGTTTAAGCGCAAATGCAAGTTCTTATATGGGAGAAGGCGTTTCTATAGACGTTTTGGCTAAAATAATTGCAGGAAAAAACAAACCCTTTATACGTCTTACGGGTGCGCCATATTGGCAGAATTTAAGCACTTATGCCACTAATATTGAGGCAATACGTCTTCAGACCCATTGGTGCAAAGGTGATATTGACCTTATGACTGAGGGCGATACCTTCCCACGCCCAAGGCACTGGGTTCCCGCAAACAAACTTGAAATTTACGATATGGCATTGCGCGCCGACAATAAAAGTAACTCTATTTTAAAATATATGATAGATTACAATTCTTCAGCCGATTATGAAACAGGATATGTTGACCGCCATATTAAAAACACCGACGCATACAACGATATTGAAAAACGTTTTACGGGTCAAAGTGTTGGTCTTCGCATATTTGAAACGCCCGAAATAATTAACAGTATAACCTTAAACGAAGATTATCCTGCCGATATTTACGGAAGACCGTTTCTGCCTACCTTAAGCCAACAGTTTACAACCGATAACTCTATTCCCGTTACTTACGACAACGTTGAAGGCGCTACACTTTGCTTTGGCGAAAATGCAAAATATTTAGATGAAGAATCCCTTAAGTACGGGGTAATTCTTGATGCCGTTGCCGCAAAAATTCTTTACAGCAAAGGCATAGATGTTGGTATAAACGGCTATGAACGTGCTCCTAAACCCAACGCCGAATTTTTCAACACGCTAGGCGAAATTGTTACCGCAACAACGGGTAATTCGGCGTTTTACAACTTTAATTTAAAGGAAACTGCAAGTATTCTAAGTACCTTTATATCCACCCCTTCCGGACTTGGAGTTATACCAAGCATTGTGGATGTAGAAAAGTATAACAACTTTCCTGCCTGTTTTAAATACGAAAATGCAAACGGACAAAGATTTATAATTTATTCTTTTGCTGCCGCAACCGTACTTGTAGACAACAAAGGTTGGAACAGCGGTGTTTTCCGCAGTTATACACGCCAACAACAACTCATAAACGGAATTAAGTGGCTGCAAAAAGGAAAAGGCTTACCCGCCGTACTTACCAAAGCGCCCGAACTTTATATTCTGTGCAACCAAACAGAAAATGGGCTTTCGGTTGGTCTTTGGAACATTTTCCCCGATGAAATATTAAATCCCGAAATTTTACTTAATGATAATTACAGTAGTATAGATTGCTTTAACTGTGAGGGAGAAATAATAGGCAATAAAGTTAAATTAAAGGCTCCTATTCCCCCCTACGGCCACGCATTTTTCACAGTAAAATAAATGCCAAAAAAGATGCTGTCTCACTTCTTTGTGAGACAGCATCTTTTATTTTATATACCAAGAAAATCTTCAAGAACTTTTTGCGCTTTATATTCTGAAACATTAAAACTTCCTGCATTTGTTTTTCTTTCGTAGACAGTTTCGTTGTCAACCTCTGTTATATAAAACATAATTTCGACTTTTTGGTTAAGTTCTTTTTTTGCAGTTAAGCGTATTTTTCTTGAATAATCCTGATTATTATAAATCTCATAAAGCGTAGGCACAGCGCCGTAACCTAAATCGCCTAACGCTTCTACGTCTAAGTCTTCAATATATTCGTTATTGTAAGCGTAAAGGTTATACTTTGCAACCGTTTTATCTACGTCGGCAAATCCAACAACAAGCAGTATAAGGGTTGCAGTAATAATTCCTGTTTTTATAACAGAGATCTTGTTGATGTATACGCGAAGTATTACCGCAATAAAAAGAACAGCCAAAAACAGCATAAACGCGCTTGTAAGTATTCTTAACCTTGTCATACCGAAAATATTAATGTAGAGTATCATTTTAGAAAGCGCCGTTGCAATAAGCAAAATTGTAAAAACTCCTATAAACACTATAACCGCATTAACAGAAGCGTTTCTTTTTCCGTTTTCTTTCTTCTTGGTGAAAACCGAAGCAAAACTTATTATAACAAAGTTTATTGCGGCAATTACGGTCATTTCAAAAAAACCGCGCCTTGCATAAGAAGATGCCGTAATACCGTCGGGTAAAAGTCCTTTAAAAGCATTGAAGAAGTAAGCGAACTGTGAAAATATGTAGGCTACGTAAACAACCGATATTGCGGATAAAAACGACAAAACAAATATTTTGTCAATACTGCTTTTTATCTGCCACCTTACTTGTTCGCGTTTATTTTTTGCAAGACCAAGCCCCAAAGAAAGCGCAAACGGGAAAAACAGAACTCCCACAATTACTTTAAATACAAGGCTGTTAACGTTACCTATGCGTTTGCCTATTTGTGACAGCAAACCGTCAAAAGCGGCATCGGAAGAACGCAGTAGCATTACAAGAACAATTATGGCAGGAATAGCGCATACCGCACCTGCAAGTATTTTTATTATAGTTTTTTTGTTTTTATTTTCGCCCGAAAATACTGTTTTAATACTTTTTGCTACGTTACCGAAAATTGAACCTAAAATACCGCCCGATACTGCCGAAACAAGCAAGTAATCATCTGATAAATCATATCCGCCAAGATAAGCAAACCATATAAAAGCCGATAACGTAAGCAGTAAAACAAGGAAAAACCTTACCGAAGTGTCTGCCGAATAAGTAAATATCAGCGAAGCGCAAACCGACATAAACAAGCATAAAAAAGGAAAAAGTTTGAATTTTATTTTTTTATTAAAAAGATATACGCTGAAAAGTGTTAAACTTAAAATAACAGATACAGTGTAACCGCTGTTAAACCCGCCCCACAGGGTTAGTGATACAAACGGAATACTAAGCAAAGCCAGAATAAGGGTAAACAGGTTATCCCTTGTTCCCATTTCAAAGGGTTCACAAACGGGTCTTTGCGTAATATAAACATTGTTTTGCATATTCATATTAATCCTCCTTATAAGAAAGAATTTCTCCGGGTTGGCAATCAAGTTCCTTGCAAATGCTTTCAAGGGTAGAAAAGCGTATAGCCTTTGCTTTTCCCGTTTTAAGGATAGAAAGATTTGCCTGAGTAATGCCAATTTTTTCCGCTAATGCAGCAGAACTTATTTTTCTTTTAGCAAGAATAACGTCAAGATTTACAATAATCATTTTTTACTCCTATATGGTAAGTTCATTTTCTTCTCTTAAAATTTTAGCCGAGCAAATAACGTTCTTAATCACCCTTAAAATAAGCCCCATAAAACCTGCCGCAACCGCAACAACGCTGAGCGGAACGTAAAAAACACTACCAACGGCTGTTATAAAAGTAACAGTAAAACAGCACCACGAAAGTACTCTTAACCGTTTTATGTTTTCTGCGGTAAATATTTCTTCACGCTTTATAGAAAATAACATTTTTACAAGTGAAAACAAAGCGGTAAGGGCGGGTAAAAGAGAAACGTAAAAACAAATAAGCACCGATTTTGACTTTAACATTAAAACGTGGTCGGCTTCGCCTGAAAATCTGCCGAAGTATTGCCCCAACAAAAACGGCATAAATACAGCGCCCAGAATAAGCAATATAAAAACCATGGCACAAACTAATAAAGAAAGATTTATTGATTTATTACTGTTCCACATAAATTAACCTCTTTTCCTTTTTCTACCTGCATTATACAGTATGATTTATCGTTTGTCAACAACAAATTATTGTTTTTCGATAATTTTTCTGAGTATCAAGAGCATTTTGCCGTTTTAAACACCGCAAAAAATTAGCGGCAGTGAATCTTCACTGCCGCTAATTTTATAATATTTATTTAATCTGTTTCTTATTTTGAATATTTAGCATCGAAATGCTCTATAAGGCGGTAAACATTAAGGTTAATTTCTGCCATAGCGTTTACCAATTCGGTATAAGGACGGTGACCGTTATCAACAATACCCTTATTAGCATCAATATTGGATTGGTCTTTCCAAATATTTGTTCCCGGCTTATAAATAACTTCGGGAGAGGGATCATCGTCAATATATTGATGCCAATGCCATCCCACCATATTTTTACATTCTAAAAGTCTAAGAGTAAAATTCTGATAAAAATCTGCTCTGTCTTGTTGAGTCGGTACTAACCATCCTGCGCCGCGGGTATTGGCAAGGCCCGAATCCATAGCCTTAGTATAAAATTCGGTTACCTGAATAGGCAGATCAGCAAGTTCACAAAGGCGCTTTAAATCGTCAGCATCTGCTTCCCACTGCCCATACCAGTTTATTGTGATACAATCAAGATGAAGTGAGGCAAAGCGAAGTACCCACTCGGCATTCTTAACGTGGGTTAAAAACCGCGTTCCTAAAATCATATGGTTAGGATCGTTACGTCGTATTGCCTTCGATGTAACGCTGTAATATCTGTCCCAGACAAAACCGCGAAACAGTTCCTGAAGTTCCGGTGTAATATCCTCTTTCTGAGGTTGTTCCTTCCCTGTCATGTGGCATAACCAAGTCCAAGCCGCCGCATAAGAGTGAAAATTGATTTCCTTGTTGCGATTAAGCGACAAATAATTAGAAAGCATATTTACATCCATAGTCAGTTCATTGTCCGTAGTATAACCAAGCAACCAAGGATTGTCACGGTTTTTAATAAGCACCTCGGTTGTTTTTTCACAGAAGGTTACAAACTCAGGATCAAATACGTTCATAGTATTATTTTCAGAAAAGAGAGTAGACCCGCCGTTTGAAATATTAGCGCCTAAACTGCGTCCGTATCCTCCTGCAAGATTCGGACAACTTGCCTGCACTACCGAACGGTCAGGCGTACTGTCGGCAAAAGATCCGCACATATTAAAGCCCCAGACGTTTTTTAATAAATGAGCTGTCTGACGTCTCCACTCATCTACCGAACCATAACGCACAATGGCAGCATTTGTTTGGTTTTTAGAGCCTAAATAATTCAAATCAACCGAGGAAACGTTACGCATAAAACAACGGTTACCAAGAGGATCAATAATCCACCAACGATCATCTATCTTCTTGGAATAGAAGAAACCTGTTGCTTCCTCACGCAGATTTATATCATCAAGTCCTCCGTATTCATCAAATTTCTGTTCTCTGCTGTAGTCAGTATATTTACCCAAATCATCCATTGTTGCATAGGTTCGTGTAGGTAATGCATACTGTCGTGCAAGTTCGGGTGTCCATCCATCCTTCGGAGCAAATCCCGATCTTGCAGTATATACGCTTTTTGAAAAATGGCTAGAATCCGATTCTATTTTTTTAACCTTGGCAAGTCCCGTTTTTAACAGTTGCTCATAACGTTCGTACCATTCATTGAACAACACCTCTGCCCTATCCCAAATGGCTTTATTTTTCTTTTCATCTTCGCAAAGCAAACGGGAATAACACGCAACGTTGCCGTCTGCAGAAGCAATAAGATAAGCATTTTTGGGGTTAAGAGCGGTCTGACGTCCATAATGCTCGGTAACCGACATAAAGAACGAAAGCGTATTTTCTCCCGCCTTAAGTAAACGAGTCACCTCATCGGTAACATCTAAAACCGAAAGACAACCTATAGGCGTATTATCGCAAATAATCTCGCCCATCTTTGGAGCTGTATTCCAAGTCACCTCGTCGCCCTTCCAATCGGAAGTTGTGCGATTAAGGAAAGCGCACATTTCGTGACGGTCGTTAACCTTAATATAACAAGGGTCAATAACCACACGGCGATACGAAAAGTCGCGAAGCGGTGTCAAATCAAAGGTAAACAGCGCACGTCGGCAGTAGTCTTCCTCCGCCTTTCCTGCTAACAGTTCCAAAACCTCTTGGGTATTAGTGTCAAGCCCAAGTTCCATATTTATAACCCGCCAGTTTTTATCGGCCCATTTGCCACTGCGAATATACGCCTTGTCTGACGGTGAAACGCGAATTTCTCTTAATTTTTCATTACTCATTTAATCGCCCCCAAAAACATAGTTTTTTTTATTATACTTTGTAACAAACACTTTGTAAATATCTTTTTTTGGTGGCAAAAAACATAATAACTCTATAATAAAGGCCCATACGCTCTCATATCATCTTTATTTTGACAAGCTTACCAGATTTATGGGCACAGCAAATCATTGATTTCGTCCCCATACTTTTGCCGTCCCAAAAACAGATTACATAGTCGCTGATTTCTGCCATTTGTCGGTTTCTTTTGGGTCCTGCGCTTCTGCCGTAGGTTTTCCAATCGGCAGGATATTTTTCAACCTTGAATCCGTTTTCTTCTGCATATCGTTCGCCTATTAAATCAGCGCCACTTGCACAACCCGAAACAATAATAATTTCGTTTTCCTTATTTATTTCAATTAAACAACTATCTATAAACTCTTTCGCTTCGTCATAATTATTATAATCTCTGCTTCCTGCAATTACAATTCGTTTTATCATAAAACCACCTCGTATATGGGGGTTATATCCCCTTAATATTTAAGATTATAATCCCCATAATAATATGTGTCAAGGGGGATTATTTTATGATAGTATTTGATAAATTGTGGAAAACAATGGAACAAAAAGGTTTTACAACATATAAACTCCGCGAATATTGCGGAATTGACAGCAAAACAATACGCCGATTAAAAACTAACGAAAACATTGAAACTAAAACGTTAGATAAACTTTGCGCGGCACTAAAATGCCGAATTGAAGATATTGCAGAATATATAGAATAAAATGGATTTACCAAAAAGAAAACCATCACGACTCACAAATTACAATTACAGTCAAAATGGATATTATTTTATAACTATATGTACGTATAATAAAGAAAAAATTTTATGTAACATTGTAGGGGATGGCGCTTGCGACATCCCGCAAATTGAATTAACTCATTATGGCGAAATTGTAAATGAATATATCAAAAAAATGGATTTGCAGTACGATAATATAAAAATAAACAAATACGTTATAATGCCAAATCATATTCATTTGATAGTTGAAATTTTGAATTCACCAAACAATGGTGATATTTTGCACGGTATGTCGCAAGCGCCATACCCTACAGCAAACGCAATTATTCCGAAATTCATATCATTGTTTAAACGATACTGTAATCGTGAAATTGGATATAATATTTTCCAACGCTCTTTCCACGACCATATAATACGCGGAGAAAATGATTATTTAAAAATTTGGAATTATATTGATACAAACCCTGCAAAATGGGAAGAGGATTGCTTTTATACTGAATAAACAATAAGCCGCATCGTTTCCAATGCGGCTTATTTTATGCGTTAGTATTTAATTCAAATAATCGCAGATTATTTATTAAGTGCTTCGTTAACTGCAACTGCGCAAGCAACAGTCATACCAACCATTGGGTTGTTACCTGCACCGATAAGACCCATCATCTCTACGTGGGCAGGAACAGAAGAAGATCCTGCGAACTGAGCGTCAGAGTGCATACGGCCCATTGTATCGGTCATACCGTAGGAAGCAGGACCTGCAGCCATATTATCGGAATGGAGTGTACGGCCTGTACCGCCGCCCGATGCAACAGAGAAGTACTTCTTGCCCTGTTCAATGCATTCCTTCTTATAGGTACCTGCAACAGGATGCTGGAAGCGTGTGGGGTTGGTGGAGTTACCGGTAATGGAAACGTCTACGCCCTCTTTATGCATAATAGCAACGCCTTCACGAACGTCATCTGCGCCGTAGCAGCGAACTTTACTTCTTTCACCGTTTGAATAAGCAATTTCTTCAACAATGTTAAGTTCACCTGTGAAGTAATCGAACTTAGTCTGAACATAGGTAAAACCGTTTATACGGGAAATAATTTTAGCAGCGTCTTTGCCAAGACCGTTAAGGATAACGCGAAGGGGTTCTTTACGTGCTTTGTTTGCGCTCTTGGCAAGACCGATAGCGCCTTCAGCAGCAGCAAAGGATTCGTGACCAGCCAAGAAAGCAAAGCACTTGGTTTCATCGCGAAGAAGCATTGCGCCCAAGTTACCGTGGCCAATACCAACCTTACGGTCGTCAGCAACAGAACCGGGGATACAGAAACTCTGAAGACCTACGCCGATTTTTTCAGCAGCTTCAGCGGCGCTCTTTACACCGTCTTTAATAGCAATAGCACAGCCTACAACGTAAGCCCAGCAAGCATTTTCAAAGCAGATAGGCTGAATACCTTTTACGATATTGTAAGCATCTACACCTGCTTTATCACAGATTTCTTTTGCTTCTTCAATAGAAGCGATGCCGTGTTTGTTAAGTTCGGCATTAATCTGGTTAATTCGTCTTTCGTAACTTTCAAATAAAGCCATTGTCAATACCTCCCTATTATTCTTCACGCGGGTCGATAAGCTTTGCGGCATCATCAACACGGCCATACTGACCGCTTGCCTTTTCTAAAGCTTCGTTTGCGTCCATACCTTTTTTAATCATTTCCATCATCTTGCCAAGATGAACGAACTTATAACCGATAATCTGGTCTTCGTTATCTATAGCAATTTTTGTGATATAGCCTTCTGCAAGTTCAAGATAACGCGGGCCTTTTGCTTTTGTAGCATAGGTGGTACCTGTCTGTGTACGAAGACCCTTACCTAAATCTTCAAGACCTGCGCCAATTGGAAGACCGTCTTCAGAGAATGCAGTCTGTGTACGGCCATAAACAATCTGCAAGAATAATTCGCGCATTGCGGTATTAATAGCGTCACAAACCAAGTCTGTATTAAGAGCTTCAAGAATTGTTTTACCAACAAGGATTTCAGAAGCCATAGCAGCCGAGTGAGTCATACCCGAACAGCCTAAGGTTTCAACCAAAGCTTCTTCAATTACGCCTTCTTTAACGTTAAGAGTTAATTTGCAGGCGCCCTGCTGAGGAGCACACCAGCCCACACCGTGTGTAAGACCGGAAACGTCCTTAACTTCTTTAACCTGAACCCATTTGCCTTCTTCCGGAATGGGGGCCGGACCGTGATATGTGCCCTTAGCAAGCGGACACATTTTTTCTACTTCGTGAGAGTATTTCATTTTACTAAACTCCTTTCATGATATAGAATCGACTAAAATCGACCATACTTGTTAATTATATCACAATTATTCCGAATATACAATATGTTAAATAAAAAACATTCTTGCTTTTTTGCGAAAATTTTTTGTAAATATCAACAAAAAACACCTCTTGTTAAATCACAAGAGGTGTTTTACTATATATCGGCAATTACTTTTTTCAATGCGCCAAAATCTGCGGCATTAAGTTTTCCGTCTTTATTATTATCGTTTTTCATATTTTTGCCTTCGGTTTTAAGCAGTTGTTTTCTAAGCAACACAATATCGCCTTCGCTCAGCCAATAATTTGCGTCCACGTCGTAAACACCGTGGGTTGCTTCGGAAATCCACACTGCATAAAGTGTTATATCACTGCTGAATTCATACGCCATACCCGCAGAATAGTTTTTTTCACTTGCAGAATTTGATTCTGCCCAACCCGTGAATATAGAACCGTTTTTTTGCGGATAAGTTGCGGGCAAGGTAGCCGATTTCAATGATGTGCATTTTATACTGTTTGGCGCATCACTGCCGCCGTTTGCATCAAAAGAAACAGTTAAAATGCTGTTTTCAAATTCAATAGAATCCTTATCGGTTTTAAGGCTGACAAGCGAAGCAAAAACGTATCCGTTATACTCATAAGAACCACGTTTCAGAGTAACTTTATACCAAACGTCACCGTTTTCATCATACGCGGCAGAAGCAATTTTTATAACCTGTCCCGTATTTAAAGAAGTTACAATTTCACCGTTCTTGCTGGGTGTTTTTCGCAAATTAACCGAATTTTGCGAAATAATATCGGCATTTGCATCTATAACGGGAATATCCGACGGTAAATCTGCAACCGTTACGTATTTACCAAACACGTAACCCGTGTAAGACGTTCCGCCCTTTGTAAGTGATACCTGATACCATGTATCGCCGTTTGCATCCTTAACCGTAGCAAGAATATTTAAGGCTTGTCCTTTATAAAGATAAGTAACGGTTTTGGTTCCCGACGTGCTTGGGCCGTCGCGCAAACGTATGTTATCGCTGTTAATTGCATTATCTTTTGGTGTAGCATCGGGCGTGGTATCGGAAAAATTAACGGCAGTAACGTACATACCGTAAACGTAACCTTTTTTGTTTATAGAAGGTACTTCAATATGATACCATTTGTTCCCTGAAGAATCGTTTGCAGAACTTAATATTTTTACCGCAGTTCCCTTATTTAAGGTAGCAACAATGCTTGAAGAAGTACTCATTTCACTTCTAAGCCTTACACCGCTTCCGTTTATGTAATCGGAATCAGTAGGAATGCTCACGCTCGGTGCAGAAGGGGTACTGCCCGAAGAACCTGAACTACCATTGTAATTAGGAGTTACAAATGCCTGTATTGCTATGTTGGATTTTACCTTTTTCTTTTCGTGGCAAACTCTGTCGCCCGTGCCGTTGCCGTGAACAATGGTGATTTCATCGGTTGCGGCATTATACGAACAAACTATTGCAACGTGCTGACTTCGCGTATATTTACCGCTGCTGTCTTTAGAGGGAAAATAATAACCTGCGCCGTCGTTAGGGTTATAAAGCACTATATCACCGCGTTGCGGAGTATAATCGTCTTTATAATGGTAAGTGCCGCAATCTTTATAGGCTACTGCACGAGCCGATTTAAGTATTACAGAAGTGGGTATTCCCGCCTGATTTGCACACCAACTTATAAAAATACCGCACCAAGGGGCATAAGTATTGCCGAACCACGCGCCGTATTTTGTGCCTGTGCCGTACTCGGTTCCCCAGTATCCTACCTGAGTTAAAGCAACGCCGATAAGGTCTTCAATTTGATTTCCGGTGTTAACCCACGTATTGGGATACCCTGTATCGTAAGCATATACCTTTACATCGGCAATTTTCCCCGTAACAATACCGCTGAAAAGCAAAACTATTGCCAAAAGAAACGCTGCAACTTTTTTGCTGAAACGCTTAAAAGCCAATACTTCCAACCCCTTTCTTTTAATATTTAGATTATTATAACATATAACTCTAAAAATGTCAATTTTGTAACCATTTTGTTTACAAGTTTGTTACAATTACTAAAATTTACCTAAAAACACAAAAATAAAACAGCAACAACACTTGACAATATTTGCTTGTACATTTAAAATTATAATAGAATAAAAAGAAAGGTGTGCTTTTATGAATCCTATACTTGAACAAATAAGCAAAATCGGTCTTGTGCCGGTTATTAAGCTTGATGATCCCGAAAAGGCAGTACCGCTGGCTCGCGCTCTTAAAAAAGGCGGTATTCCCGTTGCCGAAATAACCTTCCGTGCCGCAGGCGCTGACCGCGCTATTGCAAATATTGCCCGCGAAATGCCCGAAATTCTTGTTGGCGCAGGAACAGTTATTACCGTTGAACAGGTTAAATTAGCCGTTGAAGCCGGTGCTAAATATATTATTTCTCCCGGTTTTGACCCTGAAGTTGTTGGCTACTGCGTAGAAAACAATATTCCCATTACTCCCGGTTGTACTAATCCTTCCGAAGTCAGCCTTGCTACAAAAATGGGGCTTGAAGTTGTTAAGTTCTTCCCTGCCGAGGCTGCAGGCGGCTTAAAGGTTTTAAAGGCGCTTTCAGGTCCTTTCCCAAAAATGAGATTTATACCCACAGGCGGTATTGGTCCTAACAACCTTAACGATTATCTTGCTTTCAATAAGATTATTGCTTGCGGCGGCAGCTGGATGGTACCCACCGATTTAGTTGATGCTAATGACTGGGACGGCATTACTGCTCTTGCTAAAGAAGCTGTTAAAACTATGCTTGGTGCTCATATTAACCACGTTGGCATTAACTGCAACGATAAAGATGAAGCAGCTTGTGTTACTGCTAAGTTCCAGGATATGCTTGGCGGAAACCGCGAAACAAGCAAATCTTTCTTCACTGCAAACGAAGCAGTTGAAGTTATGCATTTTAAAGGAATGGGCACACACGGTCACCTTTCGGTTGCCGTTACAAGTGTTGAACGCGCTATGACCTATTATGAATCACAGGGTTACGAGTTCGATATGGACACTATTACCTATGACGATGCAGGCAAACCCAAGTTTGTTTACTTCAAAGGCGAATTCGGCGGATTTGCAGTTCATCTTGTAAAGAAATAATTTGTTAAACAAAAAGGCGTAGTGCTTAAAGCACTACGCCTTAAATTATTATACAGAAATTATATCACTTTTAAAGCAATAAGCACCTGTAATACTATAAATGCCGAATAAATGCAAAGTAACGCTATGCCTTGCCAACGGTATAGTTTACCTTTTTTAAGCGGAGGCAATGTCATAAGCATCATAACTATTAGCATAAGAGGAACTTCTAATAACTGAGAAGTATTAAAGCCTAACAACTTGCTTCCTTCGGGAACAGCAAAAGGCGAAAGACTTGCCGCTGCGCCTGATACAAGCACTAAATTAAAGATGTTTGCGCCTATAATATTACCAAGTGATAATGCACCATGGCCTTTTAAAAGGGCTGTAACCGCTGTTACAAGTTCGGGTAAAGAAGTACACAAAGCAACTATTGTTACACCTACAACCTCTGTTGGAATACCCGCCATTAATGCAAGTGAAACCGAAGATCCTTCCAACATATCTGCACCTATTGCAATTAATGCAGCGCTTACTATAAGAACAATAAAGTCTTTAAGTAACGAACCCGTAGGTTTTTCTTCATCTTCTTCATTCTGCGCTTCCAATGGGTTTTTAAAACCTTTATAAATTGTTGTTGCCATATATACAGCAAAAACCACCAACAAAGCAATACCCAACCATCTGTCAAAACGGCCGAAAAGGTAGGCGGCTATTAAGTAAATAGCGGCAGACGAAAAGAAGAATATAATGGGCGTAACAATAGCATTGCGGTTAATGGGCGCAGGGCGAATTGCAATAGTTAATGCCGCAATAAGCGAAGTATTGCAAATTATAGATCCAATTGCATTACCGTAAGCAATTGCGCCGTTGTTATTAAGCGCAGCGGTAACCGAAACCATAACTTCGGGAAGTGTTGTACCAATGGAAACCACAGTTGCGCCTATAATTATTTCTGGCACACGGAAGCGTTTTGCAATACCAACGGCACCGTCTACAAACCAGTCGCCTCCCTTTATAAGAAGCACAACGCCAACTGCGAATAATAGCAAACTCCCCCACAACGTATCTGTAAGACCGTTATACCATGCTAAAAATTGTGTTAACATATAAAAATCCCCTTTAGTTTTAATTTTTTATACTTAGCCTACGTATTCCTTTAATATATAATCAGCAATAAAACGGTTTACGTCGGGTGTAAAGTGCACCGCATCATCTATAAATATACCGTTTCCGTAAATGCCTTCAACAAACTGTGGAGCTACTGTAGGGTCAAACACCGAAAAGTTTTCATATTTTTCTGTAAGTTTTTCAAAAACTTCGTTTATGTAATGCATATTTTCAAGCCGCTGCCCTGTTTTATCCAAATCATTCATAAGGTCAGCACACACTAATTTGTGCAATACGGTAGGCGGATTATTAAGAATAGTGTTAAAAGAAGTAAAAATTTCGGTGTAAATATTTTTAATATTTTGTGCTAAGTATTCTTTTGTTTCACACGTGTCGTTTTCGCCGCCGCGCCAATGAAGTCCTATAATTTCATATTCTTTGTCCATTTTAGAAAAACTGTTGTCAAGCAAAGAAAAAATATGGTTACAAAACGGAAAAAGCGAAATATCTACAGTTCCGAGTTTACCTGGAACAAGTTTTTCTTCTCTTTTTGGGTACCACATATTCCCTTCTGCCACGCCTTGCGCACCTATTGCAATTTGAATAATATATAAATCAGGAAGACCGTATTTATTGCCGCTATCAATATGCTTTTGCCACAAATCAGCCAGACAGTTTGGCACAGAATAGGTGTTATCCTGTTCTTCGGCAAGATTCATTCCAAAACTTGTATAACCGCTCCATAAAAGTTCGGTGTTGTTAAAGGATTGATTATTTTTTCGGCTTAACCCGAAAACGTTTTTAAGCGGCGTATTTATTATATCTTCTTCACACATAGGAATACCGTGTCCAACGGCATTTGATTGCCCTAACATAATAAAAACCGCAGCCTTTTTATTTTGCATAATTAAATCTCCGTCTTATTTGTTTATAAATATTATACTTGGTGTGAAACGTCTTGTCTATCTTTTTTCTGTAATATAAAGCCAAACACAAATTCGCTGAAAAACATATCGGTTAATTCTTAAAGACATCAGGACGAAGTCCATCATTTATAAAATCATCGTTGCGAATCATACCGCCGCCGAAACCTGCCGTTCGCATATACTTCCATTTGGTATCAATCTCAGCAGAAACGCTGCCAACATCTTTGCCCATATCCTTAAGAATCTGTCCGTTTGGTGCAATTATCATAGAACAGCCGCCTTTTTCGTCGCTGCCCATTGAATAGGAGGATTTTGCAACGAAACTATTGCACCGAAATGCAATCATTTTTGTTTGTGCGCGAATAATATCGGTAGTTTCCCCACGCTGATAACCCGGAATAAGAATTATGTCAGGTTTTTGCGATGCTAAAAATTCTATCTGCTCATAAAAATACACATCATAACAGGTCATAAAGCCAAAGCGAATACCATCTAAATCGCAAACGCACGCACCGTCACCATATTGGACACCTAAAGCAATTTCGCTTGGCGGAAGATGAATTTTATCATAAACAAAATAAACATCTCCGTTTTTGTTAAACAAATACGTACTGTTTTTAATTTCTCCGTTTCTGTCCTCTAAAACATTTATAGCAACATAGGCAGACTTTTCTTTGCGCGCGGCATAGCGGCTTTTTCGCTTTCAATATCTGAAATGCCGCCCGCATTAGAGTATTCGGGTAAAACTATTAAAGAACCTCTTTCAACTTTTTGAAGTTCTTTTGTCAAAAAGTCTGCAATTTTTTCATCGGGGTTTTCCCCTGCAAAATAGGGTGGTTGCACAACTGTTATTCTTAACAAATCCATCACCTCTTTTATATTATACTTTGCATAAATTAAAAAAGCAAGGCAAAGGGAGACTTTTCGTAAGGAAGTCTCCCAGTTTTATTCGCCAAAAGCGAGTTATATTGCTTTGCAGTGATATTTGGCTTTTAGACAAGTGTTATTCGCTTCGCGAGTTTTAGAGGCGAATAAAATATCACTGAAACCGTAAGGTTTCAATATCACTATACAGATAAAAGCAACCGCCTGAGTAATAGCTTACCTAGGCGGTTTTTACTATACTGATATTAAAGAAGCGGGCATTTAGAGCCCGCTTCTTTAATATATGCTGTTCTTGTATGCAGTAGGAGAAAAGCCTGTGGCAGATTTAAAGGCGCGAGAGAAACTATGTATTCCCGAATAACATAGCCTTTCTGAAATCTCACCAACTGAAAGTTCTCCGTCACGAAGCAACTTTTTAGCCTCGTCAATCTTAAGGTCAGAATAATATTGCATTGGACTTTTGCCTGACCATTCTTTAAAAATAAGAGATAATTGAGATTTCCCTAAAAAAAAGTGACTGCAAAGTTCGTCTAAGGTTAGATTTTTGTACACACTTTTCCTTAGATGATCAGCAATATGCTTGGCGGTAGAGTTTTTTGCAATAAGACGGGATTTTTCGTTTGACTTAATAGTATTGCAGTATTCACCGCCGTTTCTAATAAGCCTTATTAAAAATTCTTCAAGATGCGCCGCCATAAGCTGTACAGAGCCGAATTGCGGCTCACCAAAATTAAGCGGCCGTCTATGTAGATAGTCTCCTTGAATTTCTCCTAATGCATTTTTTGCCTCGGCTAAAAAAAGCGAAAGCAAATTTTTCGAAATTTCATCAAGTTTAAAGGTTTTCTTTTTGAAGAAATCCATAGCAGGACTGTCAGATATAAAGGAAACAACAAACATATTGTTGGAAACCCGTCGGTCAGAAATGTGGGTGTGTACATCATTGGGTTCGTGAAATATTGCATATCCTTCTTCAATCACGCTTCCTATGCCGTCTGTTACGGCAATAATTCTGCCTTTGTCGACATAAACGATTTCCCAAGAATTGTGCTTTTCGGGATCGTGGTAAAATTCTTTTCCGTGTTCGAAATAATAAACGCTTCCAAACCCGTCAATTCTTATTTCACTTTTAACCAATTTGATATTACTCATAACATCACCGCAAGAAATGTTAAATCTATAAAACCTTTTGCTAACGACTTTTGACCGCTTTTATTATATAATAACCGCAAGAATAAGTCAAATCTTAAAAGATTTAAAATTGAGGTGGTAGTGTGAAAATTGAAGGTTCAAAATTAAAATATGAGTGGATAATATTCGCTCTCCTTTTTTTGATGATCTTTTTCAGTCTTGGATTTTGCAGTTCAAACAGAACCATATTTCTCGCACCTGTAACTGAGGCGCTTGGAATAAAAAGAAGCGTATTTGCGGTAAGTGATAGCTTTCGTTTTGTTAGTGCAAGCATAACAAATTTTTTCTTTGGTGCACTTGTGAATCGTTTTGGAACAAAAAGGCTTATTATTTCGGGTTTGATTTTTATTACTTCTGCTCTTGTTCTTTTCGCCGCAGCAGAAAATGTTTTATGGTTTTATCTCGGCGGCACCTTACTTGGTATAGGCTTTTCTTGGACCTCTACCTCTATGGTAGGCTACGTTATAACCCGATGGAGCAAAAATCACATTGGAACGTTAACTGGCTTTATACTTTCTGCAAATGGCATAG
Organism: Acutalibacteraceae bacterium; assembly: GCA_045605385.1. Classification (GTDB taxonomy): domain Bacteria; phylum Bacillota; class Clostridia; order Oscillospirales; family Acutalibacteraceae; genus SIG607. Next base: position 52,256 of record JAZUPW010000053.1, on the reverse strand, counting down.
GCGGAGCTGTCGCCACACAGCTATACATGCCTCTTATTAATGAAAAAGGCAACCCGTTTGGATACAGAAAAGCATATTGTATAACCGCTTTTATAATAGTGGGACTAATAATTCTTTTCTCATTATTGTATAAGGAAAACCCTAGAAACAGTATAGAAAACATTAGCCAAGAACCTAACAAGGAAGCAGAATGGGAAGGTATCGATTTGTCAAAAGCTAAGAAAATGCCATATTTCTATTTTGTGATTATAAGCGTTTTTCTCTTGTCTGCAACGCTTGAGGGTGTATATAGCGTGGTAGGTGCTTATTTAAAGGATGTTGGTTTTAATGTGTCATTTAGAGCGGTAATGGTAAGCATACTTTTGTTTTCGCTTGCCGCTTCAAAGGTTCTTAGCGGTGCAATATATGACAAGTTCGGGCTACGGGTTAATTTAAGCGTGTGTGGTATACTTGCTATGGTTGCCCTTATTGCATTTATGTTTCTGAATAATTCGTTTATAGGTTACGCCCTTGTTATATTATTCGTAATAGCCTTTGCAATGGCCTTGCCGTTGCAAACAGTTATGTTACCTATTATAGCGAGAGAATTATTTGGCCTTAAATCCTATAAGTACATACTTGGGATACTTGTATCTGCTGCTTATGCTGGATATGGAGTTGGAGTGCTCTTAATAAATTGTGTTTACGATACTTTTGGAAGCTACATTCCGGGCTTTTTTATTGCCTGCTTCTTGATGCTTTTTGTAACTGTAGTTTTTCAGATTGCAATAAACTGTTCAAATAAATATAAAAAAGGAGAAATTGTATGAAAATTTTAATGATTGGCGCTCATCAGGATGATAACGAATTTCGCTGTGGCGGTCTTGCGCACAAATATGTAAAAATGGGATATGATGTACGCTTTTTAAGCCTTTGCAACGGTAGCAGAGGACACCATGTTTTAACTCCCGAACAAACGGTTAAAACCAGAGCAGCAGAATCGGCTAAGGTTGCTGAGCTTTTGGGAATTACATATCACGTTTGGGATATCGACGACTGTTCAATCGTTGCTGACCTCGAAACTCGCCGTCGCCTTATTCGCTATATAAGAGAATATCAACCAGACCTCATTATTAGTCATCGTCCTAATGACTATCATGCCGACCATCGTGCTGTAGGACAGCTTGTACAGGATGCATCTTATCTTTTAATAGTACCTCATGAATGTCCCGATGTTCCTGCTATTAAAAAGATGCCCCTCATTATTTATAACGAGGATAAATTTAAAAATCCCGATTTCAGTGGTGATATAGTTATTGATATCGACGACGAAATCGATACCAAACTTAAAATTGCAGACATTAATGTAAGTCAGGTTTATGAATGGCTTCCTTATATACACGGTGAAGAAGTACCTACAGGTGCTGCCGAACGATTCGAATGGCTTAAAGGGTTGAACATCACCGCTGACACAACCGACGAGGAGGTAATGTCTGCAGAGAGAGGATATGCTGTTCGTTTTGCAAAAACCGCCGCCCGTTTCAGAAAAGAACTTATCAAGCGTTACGGTGAAGAAAGGGGCTCTAAGGTACGCTATGCCGAAGCCTATGAGGTGTGCGAATACGGTGGTAAGCTAACAGAAGAACTTAAGGAAAAATTATTTAATTTTTAAAATATCAATTCTTTTAATTTAAAAGTCAGAACCTCAACTTTTCCCTTTGAGGTATCCCATTATTTGCGATACACTATACTTGAGTGGTATACTAACAAGCATATGCACATGGTCTGGGCACAGTTCGGCTTCAATAATTTCTACACCCTTTTGCTCACATAATTTTCTTAAGATTTTTCCTATATCTACCTTAATTTCTCTATATATTGCTTGTCTACGATATTTGGGTGCAAATACAATATGGTATTGACATCTCCAGTTTGTATGTTCTAAACTATTTATGTCTTTTTCTTTCACGATTAAGACCTCCTTGATATTTTAGTTGTGTGGTCGGCAAACCACTTCTACTATACCAAGGAGTTTTTTATTGTCTACTCTACTCCTCGCTTAAAGCTATTTTTATTTCCCCTGTACAACAGGGGGTTGACCTTGTCACAGAAAAAGTCACATTCTTCCTTGCCCTAAAGGGAGGGGAACAGATTATAATATGAATTACAACCTACATATTATGATGCCGGATGAGCGATATGTTCATCCGGCTTTTTCTTTGGCACTTTTGTAATTTACTTTTCTATAGATTTAATTTTACTCCGATTTTACACTGATTTGGTTACGGATTTTACAGCAGACAGGTAAAATATAACCGTAGTCGAGAGAATCGACAGATAAAAAGCCAATAATAAATCAAAGGAGATTTTAAAAATGAAAAAGATTATTAGTTTACTCACAGTAGCAGTTTTACTTGTATGTGCGCTTACCGGTTGTGGTGGTAACAAAGAATCCGTTGCAACAGATGGTTCTACATCAATGAACAAGGTCATCGGTGCTTTAGGCGAAGCCTTTGAAGCCGACACCGGTATTACCGTAACCTACAACGCTACCGGCTCTGGCGCAGGCATTCAGGCAGTAGAAGAAGGCAGATGCGACATCGGTCTTGCAAGCCGCAACCTCAAGACGCAAGAAAAGGCAAACGGACTTGAAGGTACGATCCTTGCCTATGATGGCATCGCAATCATTGTAAATCCTAACAACCCCGTTTCTGACCTAGATGTTGAAACCATCGCTAAGATCTATACCGGCGAAATCAAGAATTGGAAAGAGGTTGGCGGCAACGATGCAGAAATCGTACTCATCGGTCGTGAAGCAGGTAGCGGTACAAGAGATGGGTTTGAGTCCATCACCGACACCGAAGATAAGTGCAAGTACCGTCAGGAACTGACCTCTACCGGCGACGTTATCACAACCGTTGCAAGCAACCCCGGTGCAATCGGTTATGCTTCTCTTGCTTCTGTAAAAGATACCGTAAAAGCGTTGACTGTTGACGGCATTGCACCGAGTGAAGCAACTATCAAGGACGGCAGTTATGTGGTACAGCGTCCATTTGTTCTCGTAACCAAGAAGGATGCTAAGCTTACCGAGAGCGCACAGAAATTCTTTGACTACATTACTTCCGAAGCAGCAAACGAGATCATCAGCGGCGCAGGTGTCGTTCCTGCAAACTAAGGACTTTAAGCGACGGCGCACAAGTGCCCCCGCTTATTCCCATTGAGGTTAAACTATGAAGAAAAACAGATTATTTGAGAATATCGTACACGGCATATTCCTCATACTCGGTTTAATAACCGTCGGCTGTGTTCTGCTCATTACGGTATATCTGATTATATCGGGTATTCCTGCAATTCGGGAAATCGGGCTTTTTAATTTCCTTTTCGGCAAAGAGTGGGCATCCACCGCCGCCGAGCCGAAATACGGGATACTGCCGTTTATACTGACAAGCGTGTACGGAACAGCGGGAGCAATCCTTATTGGTGTTCCGATTGGCTTCTTTACTGCCGTGTATCTTTCAAAGGTGGCAAATAAAAAAGTCAGAGCCATTATTGAATCCGCTGTCAATCTGCTCGCAGGTATTCCTTCGGTTGTATACGGTCTTGTAGGTATGCTCGTACTCGTGCCGGCGATCCGTGAGATTTTCAACGTACCGGATGGAGCAAGCCTGCTTGCGGCAATTATCGTGCTTGCCGTAATGATACTGCCGAACATCATAAAAGTATCTATCACGGCACTTGATGCAGTACCGAAAGAATATGAGGATTCTTCCCTTGCTCTTGGAGCAACCCCTACCGAAACATTTTTCAAGGTGTCTGTCCCTGCCGCAAAAAGCGGTATTGCCGCCGCAGTTGTGCTCGGTGTCGGTCGAGCCATCGGTGAAGCAATGGCGGTTATGATGGTTGCGGGTAACGTGGCAAATATGCCCTCGCTCTTTGAGAGTGTCCGTTTCCTTACCACAGCCGTTGCAAGCGAAATGGCTTATTCAAGTCCCGGTAGCTTACAGAGAAACGCTTTGTTTTCCATTGCCCTTGTACTGTTCCTGTTTATTATGCTGACGGGCGCTACGCTCAATTTCTTCTTGAAGCGGGATAGGGAGAAATAATATGAATAAGAAAAGAAAACTATATATTGGTTTAATGCGTGGCGCAATGATCGTTTGTACTACACTCACAGCGGCTCTTGTGCTGTTCCTGCTTGTGTATGTGCTTATAAACGGCATCCCGAATATCACGTGGGAACTGCTCTCCACCAAGCCGAGCTACTTGCATGATCGAATCGGTATTTTGCCTGACATTTTGAACACGGTCTATATCGTACTTGCTACGCTTGTTATTGTTCTGCCTCTTGGTGCTGGTGCGGCGATTTATCTTACCGAATACGCTAAAAATAAAAGAATAGTGGCTATGATCGAATACGCCGCCGAAACACTTTCGGGCATTCCGTCTATCATATATGGTCTTGTTGGTATGCTGCTGTTTTCCAACAACTTCGGCACAAGTCTGCTTGCCGGTGCGCTGACACTCGTTATTATGAATCTTCCTACAGTTATGAGAACGACACAGGAAAGCCTTAAAACTGTACCGCAAAGCTACCGTGAAGGTGCTTTCGGCTTGGGTGCGGGCAAATGGCGTGTGATCCGTACCGTAGTTCTTCCCGGATGTGTGGACGGAGTTATCACCGGCTGTATCCTCTCTGTCGGTCGTATCCTTGGTGAGTCGGCGGCGCTCCTGTTTACTGCAGGCTTTGCCCACGCTCTGAATGGCATATTCACGGGACTTACTTCTCCAGGTGCAACCTTAACTGTTGCCCTTTACGTCTATGCCAAAGAGGAAGGCGAATTCGGTGTTGCCTTTGCTATCGCCGCAATTTTGATGATACTGACACTACTGATAAATCTATCTGCCACATTGGTGAGCAAATACTTCGCAAAAAGGAGAAACGTATGAGTGAAATAATGACGGCTAAAGACTTAAGCCTATGGTACGGCAACAATAAAGCCTTAAAAGATATAAACATTGCCATTCCCGAAAAGAGCATCACGGCGCTGATCGGCCCTTCGGGATGCGGGAAGTCCACGTTCCTTAAAACCCTCAACCGTATGAATGACCTTATCCCGATTGTAAAGATTACGGGTGAAGTTTGCTATAACGGTCGCAATATATTTGACAAGGATGTGGACGTGAACGAGCTTCGCCGTGACGTTGGTATGGTGTTCCAAAAACCAAATCCGTTCCCAATGAGCATTTACGATAATATCGCTTACGGTCCCCGTACACACGGTATCACAAGCAAGGTAAAGCTTGATGAAATCGTAGAGCAGGCGCTTCGTGATGCGGCTATCTGGGATGAGGTAAAGGACAGACTCAAAAAGAACGCTCTCGGTCTTTCTGGCGGTCAGCAACAGCGTTTGTGCATTGCCCGTGCCCTTGCCGTTGAACCTAAAGTGTTACTAATGGATGAGCCGACTTCGGCACTAGATCCTATCTCCACTTCTCGAATTGAGGAACTTGCATTGCAATTGAAAGAAAAATATACTATAATTATAGTGACTCATAATATGCAGCAGGCAGTTCGTATTTCGGATAATACGGCATTTTTCCTTCTTGGAGAGTTAGTGGAATTCGGTGAAACCGAGAAATTATTCTCGCAGCCTGTTGATAAGCGTACCGAGGATTACATTACAGGAAGGTTTGGCTGATATTATGAGAAGTAGATTTGATGAACAGCTTAAGGTACTGAATAAGAAAATGATCGAAATGGGTGCAGAATGTGAAGAACTGATCGCCCTTGTAGCTAAAGCCTTGCTAAACGGTGATGTGGAAGGCGCAAGAAAAGCGAAAGAGCAAGGTCACGAAATCGACCAAATGGAACGTGAAATTGAAGCCATTTGCCTTAAATTATTGCTTCAGCAACAGCCTGTAGCAAAGGATCTTCGTGTGATTTCCGCCGCCCTTAAAATGATTACAGATATGGAAAGAATCGGAGATCAGGCAGAAGATATTGCCGAGATAATTCCGTTCCTTGACGGAAGAACCGGTGCTGAGTTTGCCGACTTTAAGCCTATGGCAGAAGCAACCTGCAAAATGGTTACCGACAGCATTGATGCTTATGTAAAGCAAGATGTTGCTCTTGCCAAAGCCGTAGCCGAGCACGATGACGTTGTGGACGATGCCTTCGGCAGAATGAAAGATATGTTAATAAAAATGATATCCGAAAATAAAGCAGACGGAGAATACGCCGTTGACCTTTTGATGATTGCTAAATATTTTGAGCGTATCGGCGATCACGCTGTAAATATTGCAGAATGGGTTGAGTTCTCTGTAACGGGTATTCATAAAGGAGAGTAAAGTATGATTTGGTGTGTTGATGATGACAATACCATACGTGACATTGAGGTTTATACGTTAGAGCAAACGGGTTTTAAGGCTCGTGGTTTTGCCGATGGCGTTTCTGTGCTCGAAGCCTTAAAAACCGAAATTCCGGATCTTATTGTCCTCGATATTATGATGCCGGAAATGGACGGACTTCAAGTTCTTTCTAAGATCCGTTCTGACGCGGCATATAAAGACATCCCCATAATTATGGCGACTGCCAAAGGCACCGAGATGGATAAGATCGGCGGCCTTAATTCCGGTGCTGACGATTATCTCGTAAAACCCTTTGGCGTTATGGAAATGGTTGCCCGTGTAAAAGCGGTGCTTCGCCGTACTGCAAAGGAAGAAGCAACGGGTGATATTACCGTAGGCAGTATCACATTAAAGGAAGCTGAGCATAAGGTTATTGCAGACGGTGAAAAGGTTGAGCTTACCCACAAAGAATTTGAGATGCTTAAACTCTTTATGCAGAATCCGAATATGGTATTCTCCCGTGATAAGCTGATGAGCGAAATTTGGGACATGGACTACATTGGTGAAACCCGTACCGTTGATATGCACATTAAAACCCTTCGCCAAAAGCTGAAGGGCGCCGGTGGGCAGATCAAGACCGTTATCGGTGTTGGGTACAGATTGGAGGATGAGGCTGACGGAAGCCGAAGCCATCACGCCTGACAAATAATAATTTTTAATTTTTTCTCGTTTCATCGTTTGTAATACGATAGTATTACTGCACTCTTCAACTTCGCCTCTCTTAAAAATTATTTATTCGGCAGGTCGAAGAGTTTCACTCGATCGCCTTTTTCAAAAGGCGAAGCGTGAAAGTTGCAGTAAGGCTGTCGCCTTACAAGCTTGAACGCAAGAAAGGGGGAAAAGGCGGCGAGCAAAACCGTAATGGATTCAGCTTCCGTCAGCCTTATATGACAAAAAAGATATTTCACTCCATATTTACGGTAGCACTCATAGTGCTCCTTGCAAGCATCGGTATTGCCACAAGCTTTTTATATGACTATTTCAACAATTCTCAAGTAAAACAGTTAAAGGCAGAGTTGTCCCTTGTAGCCGATACCGTGAATGAGGTTGGTGTCGAGTATTTTGAAAATTTTGACTCCACCGTATTCCGCTTTACCGTTGTGGATACTGACGGTACTGTGCTTTATGATACGCAGGCAAAACCGAACGAGATGGATAACCACGCAGACCGCGAGGAAATTGCCGAAGCATTTGAAAGTGGTACAGGTAGTAGTGCAAGAAATTCTTCCACTCTAACTGAAAAAACTTTCTATGAGGCTGTTCGTCTTGAAAATGGCGACGTGCTTCGTATTTCGGTAAGTCAGCTTACTGGTGGTGCATTAATTCTCGGTATGCTCCCCGCCATTATTGCCATTATTTTGATTGCAGCAGTAGTTGCCGGTATTCTTTCTCACACTATGGCAAAAAAGGTAACCGAACCCTTGATAAAGCTCGACTTGGAACATCCTTCTGACAATAATACTTATGAAGAATTGACTCCCATACTCACTAAGGTTCACAGACAGCACAAACAAATTAAATCGCAAATGGAAACCCTGCGCCGTAAATCCGATGAATTTGAGCAGATCGTTTCTTCAATGAACGAAGGACTTGTGCTCCTTGATGAACACGGTATGGTACTCAGTATGAATACAGCGGCGAAGAAGATATTTACCGTGAAAAAGGATGTTAAAGGCAGTGATTTCTTGCTTGTTGACCGCACAAGCAAAATGAGCAAGGCTATTTGGAACGCCCTTGACGGCAACCATAGTGAATACACCGAAGAAAGAAACGGTAGCGAATATCAGTTTACCGTTAATCCCATTGAATCGGAAGGAAAAGTTCTTGGTGCAGTTATTCTTGTGTTCGATATTAGCGATCGTGCTTTTGCAGAGCGTAACCGTCAAGAATTCACCGCAAACGTTACTCACGAACTGAAAACTCCGCTTCAATCCATTATCGGAAGTGCAGAACTGCTTGAAAACGGTCTTGTAAAGCCCGAAGATACAGGGAGATTTGTCGGCAACATCCGCAAGGAAGCAACAAGGCTTGTATCCCTTATAAACGATATTATTCGTCTTTCTCAGCTTGATGAGAATAATGAACCTGCAACCGAAACTGTAGAACTGACAGAGGTTGCGAAAGAGGTTGTTGAGGTGCTTACCGTATCGGCGGCAAAGAGAAATGTTGAACTTATTATAGAAGGCGAACCGCAAAGCATTTTCGGGGTGCGCCGTTATATTTACGAGATTATTTATAATCTTTGCGATAACGCTATCCGCTATAACGTGGACGGCGGCAAGGTCGAGATTAAAATCGGCAAGGATAACGGTCGTGCGGTTGTATCTGTAAAGGATACCGGTATCGGTATTGCACCCGAACATCAAAGCCGAATCTTTGAACGCTTCTACCGTGTAGATAAAAGCCATTCCAAAGAAACCGGCGGAACTGGGCTTGGACTTTCTATCGTAAAACACGCCGTACAGTATCACAGCGGCAAGGTAACTGTTGAAAGTGAACTCGGCAAAGGAACGACAATAACGATTGTATTTTAACCCAAAAGCACCGCAGCCTTGTGGCTGCGGTGCTTTAAAATTAATTATTCATCATCGGGCATTTCCCAGTTGTGCCAGAAGGACTGAACGTCTTCGTTTTCATCCATCATATCAATAAGTTTTTCCATTTTCTTAATGGATTCTTCATCATCAAGTGTTGTCATTGTCTGAGGTACGTAAGCAACTTCCGCGCTTACAAACTCATAACCTTTTTCTTCTAAAGCATCTCTAACACTACCCATTGAATTCGGGTCGGTAGAAATTTCAAACACGTCGCCGTCAAAGTTGAAGTCTTCCGCACCGGCGTCAAGAGCATCCATCATAACGGTGTCTTCATCTTTGCCTTCTGCTTCAATAAGAATAAGGCCTTTTCTATCGAACATAAAGGAAACCGAACCCGCCTGACCTAAATTGCCGCCGCATTTATCAAAATAGTGGCGCATTTCGCCCGCTGTACGGTTGCGGTTGTCGGTAAGAGTTTCTACAATACAAGCAACACCGCCAACACCGTAACCTTCGTACATAAGTTCTTCATAGTTGTTGGCTTCGCCGTCACCTGCGGCTTTTTTAATAATACGCTCAATGTTTTCGTTAGGAACGTTTGCTGCCTTTGCTTTTGCAATAACGTCTTTAAGTTTGCTGTTTTCGTTGGGGTTAGGACCGCCCTGTTTTACAACAACAGCAATTTCTCTTCCCATTTTGGTAAAGATTTTTGCTTTCGCAGCATCGGTTTTTTCCTTTTTACGCTTAATATTGTTCCATTTACTGTGTCCTGACATTTATTAATACTTCCCTTCGGATTATTTAGCATAAAAATATTACTTACTTATTTTAACACACAGTTTATTGTGTAGCAAGTGCTTTTTCACATATTTTTTCAATATCTTCCATATTGTGTATTTCGCCGCACAAACGCCTTAAATTAGCCGCGCCCTTTACGCCCTTTAAATACCATGCGGTATGTTTGCGCGCCTCTAAAAATGCAGTGCGTTCACCTTTGTACTCCACCATTAGCGAAATATGCTCTTTTAAAACTGCCAAACGTTCTTCAAGAGTTCTTACAACCGCTTCCCTGCCCTCAAAAAAACGGTTAATATCGTCAAAAATAAAAGGATTACCCATAGCGGCTCTGCCAATCATTATATAATCGCAACCCGTTTGCTCGTACATTTGTTTTGCGGTTAGCGGGTCGGTTATATCGCCGTTTGCAATAACGGGAATACTTAGCGCTTTTTTTACATCGGCAATAACGTTAATATTAACCGGCGGCGAATACATTTGATTTCTTGTTCTGCCGTGAACCGTAACGGCAGAGGCTCCCGCATTTTCAGCGCGCAAAGCCACCTCAACCGCATTTATACTGTTTTCATCCCAACCGGTGCGTATTTTAACGGTAACGGGTAAATCTACAGCGCCAACAACCGCTTTAACAATTTTCTCAGCAAGAACGGGGTCCTTCATTAAAGCGCTGCCACCGCCGTTCCCCGCCACCTTTGGCGCGGGACAACCCATATTGATATCAATAAAATCAGGATTCAATAAAGCGGCGCTCTTCGCGGCAACCGCCATTACGTCAGGGTCACTGCCAAAAAGTTGCGAAGCCATAGGCTTTTCCTTTTGCGTACAACAAAGCAGACCGCGTGACTTAGAATCTCCCATACTAACGCCCTTGGCGCTGGTAAGTTCACCCACACAGTATCCTGCCCCGTATTTAATACAAAGTTCTCTCATAGCGCGGTCAGCAACCCCAGCCATTGGAGCAAGAGCAGCGTAACCGCCAAAATTCAAATTACCAATCTTCATAACGCTTATTATATAACTTTTCAAATAATATGTCAATTTTAAAACTTGACTTTATGCATAATAGAAGGTATAATATTTTTTGTTCAAATATAATTGCAGACGTATCGAAGTGGGGACGTTGCCGAGCGCTGCCGGTGGCAGATGAAGCGAAGGCTACGGAGTGGCCGCGGTCGAAATTTTTACACGGCAGTGTTAAAAAATTTCGGGCACCGCAACAGGACATAACGGGGCGCCCCGTTCGGTAAAAATTGAATAGTTCGTTATACTCTAAATTGAGTTTAACATACACGGAGACGTATCGAAGTGGTCATAACGGGGCTGACTCGAAATCAGTTAGGGAGCAATCCCCCGCGAGTTCGAATCTCGCCGTCTCCGCCAAGGACAACCGTAATCTTAGGATTGCGGTTGTTTTCTTTATGTGGTATAATTGTTTAACTCAACGAAAAGGTATTAGTTTTTGCTACTCGTATTTCAAATTTTATTTAGAGGTGAAAATCATGAATATTTCATTGGTTAGTATGTATGTAAGAAAATGTGAAATTGATTTCCTGAAATTTATGGGTGTCTCTTGCTTACCCAACTACACTGTAACTCCAATTAATATCACTCAGGAAGAAACAGATAGCAGAGGATATGCAGCACCAGCCAATGTAAAATATGATTTTGATACAAATACCCACCATATGAGCATTTGGACGATTTCCCCCACTTTGTCAGCCGATTACATAATGTTCCATGAGTTTACACACATGGTTGACACCGAGCGATTTTGCAAATCCGATAGAATTAAATATATGGCAAATAAGGGGTACACAGAATATCATGCTTCGCAAGTTGCACTTATGAAACTATTAGGTGCAGAAACAGTCGACGACTCACTTTCTTTCTCTATGGAACAAACGATCGAAACTTATTCTGGAAGTAAAAGTATTTCTCAACTTATAGAAACGCCATTAAATACAGTTTCAGAAATAATACAGCGCAAAGATTTTCCCTTGGATATTAGTGATGTATCTACCGTAATTGGATTGGTTTTTAACTATTATGGATATCGTTCAATATGCAAATTATTTGCGACAAATTACACAGAAAGTGAAGATAAATCATCCATTGTATCTCTTATGGGAGATACCACAATAAAGTTGTTAGACACATTAATGTTAGGATGGTTTAATGATTCTAAAGTGGATGTCATTGACAAAATATGCAAAGAGTTAATTTTCTCGATGCTGAAAAAGTATAAGTTTATGTAAATTAAAGGTCTGCACCAACTCCTTGAAGGTTTTATCCTTCAAGGAGTTTTCTCTTTTATCCCAAGGCTGAACCTATTGCCATCGCACTTGCTTTCTTGCTTTCACTGTCAATGTGACTGTAGATATTAGCGGTCGTGAATATCAATTATCCGCACATATTAAATCTTCTAAGCATTTTCTAACGGGTAGCGGTTGCTTATCAATCAGTTTGTAGTAGATATGGATTTCTCGCGGCTCCTTGCTGTATTTCCCCGGGCACTCGTCAACAGTAACAAACTCAATCAGCTCCATACACATCTCACGAGTGAGTTCGGGTACATCTAAATAAGTTTTCAGTCTGCGAATAAACTCGTCCACATCTGCCGTGGTTTTCTCCATTTCGGAGAGCATTGATTCAAGCGCGGCGATTTCTGTTACAAGCTCAGTCTTTTCATCCTGATACTTTTTCAGCAGTTCTATACAGACGTCTTCGGGTATCCGTCCCATCACCTTATCCTCATACACCGAGGATAACAGTTTGCCGAGTTCTTCAAGTCTTGCCTTATCCTTTCGTAATTGCTTACGGCTTTCGGTTTCTTCTTTCTTGGCAAGTTTATCACGTTGCCTTAGAAAATCGGCTCGCGCCTTCTTTTCGTCAATAGAAACAAGGTCAATCTTCGAACGAATATCCTGCAAAACGATTTGGTTCAAAATTTTAATCTGAATATAATGGCTCGAACAAGCCCGTGAACCAAATTTTTCGTAAGCTCCGCAGGAATAGTTCTCTCGGTAGTAAATACGCGGTCCTTTGCGACTGTGTCGGGTATTGTTGTATTTCATATACATCTTGTTACCACAATCCGCACAGTACACAAGTCCCGACAGCGGATGCACATACCCCGTATTTGTCTTTTTCCCTTGGCTGACCGATGCTTCCATCTCTCTGCATTTATCCCATAATTCCTGACTGACGATAGCTTCGTGAGTGTTGTAGGTAATTATCATATCCTCGGGATCGCGTTTTACGGTTTTCTTGTTCTTATACGAAACGGTTGTTGTCCGCATTTGAACGAGATGACCTAAGTAAATGGGATTGTTAAGAATCTGCTTGACCGTGGCACAGGACCAAAGATGATGAGAACGGCGTGTGTTAGGAATACCGAACTTTTCTTCCTTGTAATCGGACGGAATCGGGATATGTTCGTCATTAAAGGTTTGAGCAATCTTGTTTGGACTAATACCGCTTGCACGCATTTCAAACATTCTGCGGACATTACTTGCCGCCGGTTCGTCAATCACAGGGAGCTTCTTTTCATCCGTTCCTTTAACATAACCGTAAGGTGCTTGGCATACCCTATATTTTCCTGCCTTTGCACCCGCTTCGATAACCCTTTTAATCTTACGGCTTGTATTAGCCGCCTGCCATTCGTTAAAAATGTTTTTCAGCGGCGTAGTATCCAAGTCATCATCCTTTTGAACAGCCGAGTCTACGTTATCGGTTACGGCAATAAAGCGGATATTAAACTCCGGGAAGATATACTCCGTATACTGTCCAACCTGTAGGTAATCTCTCCCGAAACGACTCAGATCCTTTACGATGATCGTATCGATTCTTCCGCATTGTGCATCCTCAATCAATCGCTTTAGGCCCGGGCGATTAAAGTTGGTTCCGGAATAACCGTCATCGATATATTCATCCACTATTTCGAATCCGTTTTCCCTTGCATACCTTTCGAGTATCAGCTTTTGATTGCCGATGGAAAGCGATTCACCGATACGTTCATCATCCTTTGAGAGTCTGTAATAAAGACCTGCTTTTTTATTAAATTGTAGCTTTGACATTTTTATTTTTTACTCCTTTTCCGTCAAAGCAGCTTGATTATATGTACTTATATTATACCATATTCAGCCCATACAATCAAGCCGAATTGACAATAAAACGGCATTATGCCGAGTGTATTTTCATATCTTCGTAAGCCTTGCTTAAAGCAATATTTCTTACAACTTTATTGATATCCTTATCGCCTGCATAATGGCTAACGACAGTATAGGATATCCCATCTATCTGAATCACCTGATTTGATACAGGCGCCGCTTTATATTTTTCTTTCAGCTCAGTTAGAGAAGTCTTTTTCAATAGGCGTTACCTCCTTGTTTTATTTACCTCCATTTCCGCCGGAGGTAGGCTTCGAAACATATAACATATAAATATTCTCCTAACTGTCAGGCATCGTGGAGAGACGGTGCCTGACCTATACTTCCCATTACAAATGAAAATCAAAGATTTTCATATATAAATTAAATAGCTCCTTCATCTATATAAATTTCTTCGTAGTGTTATTTCTTCGCCCTTTTAGGCGCTCTCGACAGGTAGGTGTTTGTAATATCCGGTCTGTGATGACCAAGCGTTTCACTTGTCTTATACTTAGCACGCTTTACGCCTGCATCTAAATTACGTTGATGCTCGTTCTGTGCATAATAATAACGAAGTCCGTGCCATGTGAGTGTTGTTGAACGGGACTTGTCCCCAGGCTTTACAAAGTCGGTTCTGTTGGCAACGGTAAATTTATCTCTGTGTGCAGTCAACCAGTTTTCAAGCGACTTCATTTCTTTTCTTACACCGTGTTTACCCGGTGGGCTTATTAAATACTCTACAGGCTGAATCTTATTTTTCTTTGCAAAGTTATACAGTTCTTCAATGAGTGCTTTTTGCTCTGCAGTTTTAATCGGTACTGCACGTACCTGACCACCTTTGCCTTGTACGGTAATTTCACCGTAGCGCATAGCTTTTATTATATGGTCTAAGCGTACACGACATAATTCTTCAATCCTAAGTCCAAACTGTGAGCCAAGCTTAATAGCATGCTTGGCATCCATACGATCGCCAAGCTCTGCACGTTCAATACCTTTGGATATTTCCTGTGGCAGCCAAGCAATATTAACTTTGCCCGTCTGCCGCTTTTCGAGGCCTAACTCGTTATTATCGGGTAATCGGTTTTTGCCGCCTGCCTGTTCATAGAAAAAGCGGATTCCCGACAGTCTTGCTTTTATGGTAGACGGGGATAACCCCTGCTCCTGCATTTTCTTAACATACCCTCGGATATGCTTGCCGGACACATTTACAAACTTCTGTCCGTGCCATTCCTCAACGTAATACCTTACGAACAGAGAAGTATGTCCGTAATAGGTATGCACTGTTTTAAAAGAGCGTATGTTAATTCTGTTTTTAACCGCATTGATCTGGTCCATCACATTATCAATAGCATCTCTTTTACCTTTTTCTGATTTCGCAGCCATAGTCGTTTCTCCTTTCTTCAAAATTTTTTGGTTCACAGATTCGCTCTCCCGAATTTATGAGCCTATATCAAATTTTCGTACAGAAGAATATAGGGGGATTTCTCTGTACCAAAATGTTGATCCAAGTGTTTTGTATATTTTATAATTTTATTGACGAAAATTTTTGCGCCCGTCATTTCTAAATGACAGTCATATATCATTTCAAAGCGTCAATCATATTTTTTGAACCCAGTCATCTCAAACGGAAAATCATTGTTACTCTCGAAATGAAAGGTCAGCACTTTTTGGAACACGCCGTAGGCGTGATTTCAAAACGAGAGTTATATATAATATTCAAATGATAAGATTTCAAAATGACAGTCATTTATCATATCAAAATGTGAAGACCTGTTGTCAGGGCATAGTTCACCCATTGGTGTTTTGCAGTGGTTTAGTTTTGATTTTTTCCTTAAGTTTGTCAATAGGCTCATGACAACAGGTCTTGGGCTACGCCCGGTCATCAGTTTCTTTCTGCTCATTTAGGAGCAAAAAGAAACTGATGACCGCTCTCGAAAAGAGAGTCATATTTTATCATCCCGAAACGAGTATCATATATCATATCGAAGGGATAGTCATAATCATTTCAAAACAAAAATCATATTAAATTGTTCCCATAAGGGTGAGTACAGCGGAACCCCGTACCCAATAAAACAAAAATTAAAAATATGAGGTTCCTATGCGCATACCCTTGAAACAAGAGTGTTATAATAACCGCGCTATGCCGAAAAAACTCCCATTCATCAAATGGTCAATTATAATCAATCCCTCAACTACAGATTGCTCGGCAGGGCTTTTCATACGATTAAAAGCTACCTAAAACATTCGGTTCTAAGACTAAAAGCCGCCAACTTTCTGTCTTTGCTGATACAAGCATTTTCTGCAATCGAAGCTGATGTCCGTCTCGTCTATGCAGGCTACGCACTTATTTTCGTTCACAGATTGCCATAAGTGAAAGCGGATCTGTATATTGCACTTCGCTTCTTTCGCCCACTGTGCACAAGTGGTTTTGTCACACTGTACCATCCGGTCTGCCGTGTGCGCAGGTTCGCAGTCGAATAATCCTCATTTCGTAACGGCTCTGCTATCCGCACTTTTTAGTTCACATCGCCTTTGTGAATGGCTTTGTATATCACAACTTTTCCTACTTACCTTCTTCAGACCACCGCGTGAAAGTGGGTTCTGATTTATTACGGAAATCATAAAACCGAGCAGCGTAATAGGTCACTAACATTCCGTGATGCCTATTTAATATATCACCCTGTCCGCTGCCAGAACTGTGATAGCTCTTTGGTTCCGTATTCCCACGCCTACGGGTCATACGGATAATCAGCCTTAGAGCATCGACTGATGAAGTTAAAACCTAACCTCAAGGTTTTCTGCTAGTGATTCTCAGTCCGTCGCAGATCTCAGACTGTAGCGCTCGGCACCAAACTTTTGATGCAATTAACTTCCCGTGTCAAAAACAATCATTTTGAACCACCTTCCTTTATGCGTTTATTTTGAACCCGTCACTTATCGGAGAACAAAACATAAAAAGAAGGCAAAAAGATAACAAAAAAGCACCTACCCCGAAAGGTAAGTGCTCACTTGCTGCTCTTTTGCCATATCCTATACACAGGAGTATAGCATAGCTAACAAGTGCAACTCTACCTTTACGGTACATTGCATTTTCGTTATCTTTTGAATACACTCCTGCTTTATTTTAAATGTAGCATAGTCAGTTTAACACGCGGTTTTTATAGTGTCAATGGGTTTGAAATAATCCACGACTCACAGGTCGTGCAAATTTTTAAGCAGCTCAGATTCTTCAATCCCAAACACATCCGCTATATCGGCAAGGACTTCTATACTCGGCATAATTTTGTTGTTCAAAATACGATTAATATAGCTGATGTTCTTGTCGATCTTCGTACTTAATTGCTGACACGAATAGTTTCTCTCGTTCATCAGCGTGGTCAAGTTCTTTATAAAACCTTTCCGCACTTCCAGATGTCTTTGCTCTCTTCTTTTCTTTGCTTTTTCATCGTTATTTGTCATAATTTTAACCTCTTTCACAAAAAATTAAGAGCCGCGACACCGCGACTCTTTGATAAAATGTAATAAAGGTTGTATTTGAGTTTCAAGAAAACATTAATGTATTGAGTATTTTTTTCTTTTGCATTTGATTTTTTTGATTTTCACAACAATTGTACGTTTGTTGTTATCTATACTTTCATATTGTTTATCTATTCTCATTTCCATTCTTCTTATTTGGTGAGGAAGGAGTACAGATTTTACAGGATGACCATACATTCTAATAGGAACAAAGTAAATAAAAGTTGCCGATGGTATAACGATCGATATTATTTGAAGTAAAAAGGTGATAAAAGTTGCAATGTTTGTAATCTTTGTTGCAAAATCAATTACTGATACTATTGCTCCTGTTGATATTCCGAAAATAATTCCAGGAGAAATGATGCTTAAAATAATTGAATGTCTTTTGGCGCGATAATAATCCTTCATAAATTTCCCATCAACGTCAGACTTGTCTATAATATTATTTATATCTTTAATTGATTCTCCTATTGCAACATACTTGTTTTTCTTGTTTAATCTTAAGTGTTTTTTATAAATCTTTTTAATATTCATAGTAAAAACATATCCTTTCCTTTTTACGAAAGTGTACCACATTTTCAATTAGTAGTAAAGTTGTTAAGCACATAATGGAGGGCACTGACAATCTCTTGTCAATGCCCTTCAAATATGACCGATTTATTAATCTTCTTGTTTTTTCAAAATTCTACCGTGCCTTGCAACCTTGTATCCTTTTAGCCTATTTCGACTATCCATTCTCCTTGCAACACCAGCAGCCCGAGCAATTCTACGATAAGCATTAAATCCATCCGTGACACTAATTCCAACCTTTTTGATTTTTCCATCGGTATTTACGGTATAGTTGGTCCCACGAGCATCAATAATTACTAACCCTTCAACGATTTTGCTATTTTCTTTAGACTGAACTTTTAACCCTGCTTTTTGACAAGCTTTTATAAAAGCCTTATTTTCATCATAGTTATTTCGCATATTGTTCGCCTCCTTTGAGCATATGTACCACTTTGTCTTTGATTAAATTTTGTGCTGTCTCCCTAACGCAAACTTGTATTTCTGCATACATAATATGCATATTATTGGCGTATTGTTCATTATAACAAGGCGGAATGTATGGTTGATCGGGTAATATAAAAGGAGCGATAATAACATCTACATCAAACAACATATTTAAATAGTCAAAAAACGCACAACGAAGTTGTTTGAAATTTACCTTCTCCTTTGCTTTGGATTGATGAGTCCACTTACGGAAGAAAGTATTGTAAATATCAACATACTCCTTGTATCCATTGAGTGTACATAAGTTTAGCACTTTATCATCATCCGCTTCTATAGTACATTCTACAATGGCTGGATCAGTAATTTCAACACCATGTTTTTTAGTGGGATTGGTTGTCCACCATTCTGCTAAAGATTTGTCAACATAGAAGTAGATGCCTTCTCCCAACCAATGTTCTTTGTTAGACTTACATCGAAACCCTTTTCTCATAATATCGTTAACTACGCTTTGATCAGTTCCATGATATGCTATAATTTTAGTTTGTCCCATCTTTATCACTTCCTACTATATTTTATTCTCTGCTTCTCTCTCAAGTGCACGATAATCTACTTTGCCAATAGGTGTTACGGGCATCTTTTCAATAAATATAAAGTCTACCGGTTGCACATATTCAGGCAACTCCTTTTGACATAGCTCGAACAATTCTTTCTTTGCTACATCAGCATTACTTCCATCTTTCAGAACTGCAAAAACTATTGGCAGGTGTCCTTGCACGTGATCTTTATCAACCGTACCCACTGCACAACAAGTTTCTATTGCTTTGTGCATTGAAACAACATCCTCGATAAACGGGGGAAAGACCTTAAATCCATCGTATCGGATAATCATTCTTTTCAAACGACCGTTGATGTAGATACAGCCGTCTTCATCAACATAACCTAAGTCGCCCGAATGAATCCACATTTTGCCATCTGAGTGCTTTTTGATTACTTTATCAGTTTCTTCTTGCTTTCCATAATATCCCGTCATCATAGTGGGTGTGCAAAGACACATCTCACCGGATTCTCCAAACGGCAGCTCTTTACCACTTTCGGTATCAAAAGCTGCAACGATGGTTTGTGCAAAAGGAATACCCGCACTACCGGGTTTATTGATTTCCTCAAAAGCAAAAGTAGCCGTTGCGCTTGCTTCTGTCATACTATAGCCTTTGCTGAGGTGAATGTTGGCATTGTGTTCTGCAAAAAAGGAATTGACTTTCTTTTCAAATTCAACCAGCGCCTTATCGCCGCCAACGAGTACAACCTTGATGCAAGAAAGATCTTTGCCTTTGATCTTCGGCTCATCCATCAGTCCTTCAAAATATGTAGGCACACCCATTATGCCTGCAGGTTGATACTTGAGAATCAAATCTGCAAAATCTTTTGGATCGAACTTAGGAATAATGATAGACTCCCAACCGTGTGTCAAAGCGATATGAATACCCAAAACCATACCGTATGCAATAAACGGCGGCATAATATTTAAGAAGCGATCTTGACGTTCTAATCGCAAAGGAGAATTTTTAATTTGCTCTGCTGCAGAATTAAAATTATCGTTGGTTAGCATAACGCCTTTAGGCAGACCTGTTGTTCCACCGGTATGTTCAATTACGCAGCACTTATTAGGCTGATATTCGGCAACTGCATAGGTCAAATCTTGCCCATTGGCAATCATATCCGTCCAAAGAATACAATTGCTTCCGAACTTAGGTACATTACCTTTTATTTTGTTTACAATGTTAAAAATGAACTTTTTAGGCTGCGGTAAGGAGTCTGCGGGAGATGTAATGATAATCTTTTTGACAGCAGTTCCGTTAATAGCTTTTTCGATTTTAGGGTATGCAACGTCAATGCACAAAACAAAGTTTGCATTAACTTCCACAATGTACTCTTTGATACCTTCTGTGCTTGTTCTCGGATCTACCATATTAGCAACAGCACCTATACGGTTTAAGGCATAAACGGTATAGATGGTTTCCGGAGTTGTAACTGTTGCTATAACGACAATATCATCTTTCTTTATACCAACAGATGCAAACGCTTTTGCCGCTTTCTCTATGTTTTCAAACATTTCGTGAAACGAAATTTTGCGGTCGAAATATTGAAGTGCAATATCGTTTAGATGTTCTTTATTGCTATCTTGAAGATACTTGAACATCGTACACTCAGGCATAGTAGCATTGATTGCTTCTTCCGTGTAATATTTCAACCAAGGCTTATCAATAGACGGATAACCAGTCAGTTTCTTTTCTGTAGGCATTGTTTTTGCTCCTTATACATTGATAATTTTTATTTCGGTTTTATCAATGGATTGTTTTTCTTCACCGATATTTGTTGTAAATGCTTTTTCATCTTTATCTACAAAGAAATATCCGTTCTTATCATTCTGCAAAGATAGATAATCACGCTTTGAGGTAACGTGATGTGTCTTAAACTTGTCCACATAACGAACACCAATAAAGTGCTCCATACCCGCAACATCAATAGAGCAGAGTTCTTTTGTGATGTCTGCAATTCTGTCAACAGCATTACTGTTGATAACGACAACCATAGCAGGATATTCTTCGCCGTTGATTTCAAACTTAATCACTTCTGCTTCAGCGACATCGGGGTGCTTTAATGCCTGCTCCTCAATATCGTACATCGCATAAGTTTTGCCATCATTAGTGAAGCAGTCTATTCCTCTACCAAAAATTCTATATTTGCCATCGCTATATCGCACAGCTACATCGCCGGTATTGATCCAACCATCTTCGGTAAATAAGATTTTATTTTTTTCTTCTTCAAAATAACCAAGAGTGGCACAGGGGGATTTCTTTTCGAGTATTCCACGAGTATTATCAGGTAAAATTTCTCTCGTAACAGGATCAACAATACGATATTCAACACCGGGTACGGGGGTGACAGTAACATCGTCGCCCTTCGCTTCCTTGTCGGATATACCGGACATACTACCGGTTTCAGTCATACCATAGCCATTGAGAATGTATTGAATACCCAAGCGGTCGCCGGTTTTTCTAAATTTTTCCATTGCGGCAGGCATAATTGCTTCGCCGCCGATGAATATGTATTTCAAATGATTAAGAGCATTGTCTTCTAAACCGGATTCTTCTAATGTTGCAACATGGCTCGGAGCAACAAGAGCAATTTTAGCCTTGGTTTCAAGCAAATCTTTAGCAAACGCAAAACGATCATATTTAGGTTTATAAATCAAAGTCATACCATCCATAAGACCTGCGTGTACGCCGTGCACTGCACCTGTTGCATAGAAAAGAGGGATAAACACAGTTTGTCGGTCACCAGGTTTGAAATCAAACCACAACTCGTCATAAATACGAGCCATTTTGGTAAAACCGTCAGCCGAAATTTTAACACATTTAGGGAATTGGCTTGTTGTCGCACCGGTTAAGAAATAAGCAGCAAGCTTATTTTCTTCATACGGAAAATCATAGGTTTCTTTGATTTTTGCACCAAGCTTGGCAAAATCCTTTAGTCGCATCATTTCCATACCTTGCGGCAAACCGTTGTGGGATTTTGCATACTCGTCCAAAAAGTCCTTGTTACTGATTAAACCCTTTTTGGTTGCAATCAATTTAACGATAGGATTCATATAGTCAGTAACACTAGTTACAATAAGATTTTTCACACCAGCAGCTTGAAATTTTGCGACTAAATCACCGTTCAAGAAGCTATCGAACATTACAACAGTTTTGCTGTTAAGACGTTTGGTGTATTGCTCAGTATAAGCGTGAAGAAAACCGGGGCCGGTCATGTTGACAACCTTGTTGGCATCCAACGCACCATAGAAAGCATTGACGGACGCAATAGTGGATGGTGCAGAAATGGTGATGGTATTCTCGTTCAACCCATCAACTGCAATAAATGCCTTTTTATACTCTTCAAACATCTTAAAAGTTTGAGCATATGTAAACTTACTACCAAAATACTCGCCGGCAATACCTTTCATATTATCTTTGTTGCGGATCTTTAAATCTTCCACAATTCTTCTTTCGGGATTCTCGATGGACGGATAACCCGTTAGTTTCTTTTCTGTAGGCATAATTTTCGCTCCTTATTTCCTGATTGTAGAAAACACTAGTTTTGGTTCAGGTGGATTAACACGTTCAATAGTGTAATTATCATCCAAAACGGCAATGATTTTTTCGCCATTATTAGAAAACTCTACAGAACAAAACTCTCCGTTTTTATTAACACAAAAATATCCTTTGCGTTCATCAATTAGCGAAAGAACCTCTCGTTTATCACTTGATAAGCTACGAGCAAAGTGTGCGCGAAAAATTATACCTGCAGGAGCGACATCATCGCTTTTGCTATAATGCTCATATACTTGTTTTAGGATATTTCTAGGCTTAGCACCGGGATAAATCGTAATGTTTACAACAGGGTATCCGTTCTTGGCATCTTTGTATTGAGGAATAATAATCGGCTGTGCTTCCATTACACCCGGAACATTTAACATAACATCACGCATATCAAACAGAAAACTGCCATCTTCGAAATCGACGGTTTCTATCATTCCGTTTTTAAATGTTGAGCCGGAATAATATGTTTCGCCATCATCTGTTTTGATAAAGTCGGTAGCACGACCAAGCATACTGTAAATTGGTTGTTCGTTGTGGTATCCCGTTATTTCGGCAATATCATTGTTTGTACCATACACAGTGCCGTCAGCATCGGTATAGTTAAAAAACTCAGCAGTTGCTTTGTCATCGTTCAAATATCCGTCCATTTGCCAAGGTGCACTTGCGTATAATATGCCACGCTTACCGAGTTCGGTTATCTTATTGCGAGTTTTGGGATCAAGCAAAAATCCTTTGGCATAAGGGAAGAAATATCCGCTTTCATTACAACGAGAATCTTCACCATAAGATGCCATAATGCCTGAACCAAACTCAGTACTGCCCGTACCGATAATAATTGGGTTGCTACCAGCTTTTCGCAGTTTTTCATCAACATCTTTTGTAGGAGTATAAGGAGTCGGTTCGCCACCGCAAAGAGGTGTGTTAAGTTTCAATTCACCAGCCGCAAACTCTTGTCGAGTTATAGCATAATATAGGCCGAAAGGAAGCACAACATCATCAATATTTTCCTTGATGAGCACATCTCTTAAAACTGTAGGTTCAAAACAGTTAGGATTATACACAATAGTAGCACCGTGCGTTCTACGCATTAGCAAACCGTAAAACTGACTCGTTATATGCGATATAGGAATAACCAAAAGGGAACGAGAGTTTTCATTCATATCAAATTCCGGAAACACCTCTCGTTCGTGAGATTTAAGTAACGAAATAATTGCTCTATGGGTGTGGCATGCACATTTAGGCGCTCCGGTTGTGCCTCCAGTGTTAGAATAGGTTGCGATCTCATCTAAAATATTTTCGTTTTCGAGCACCAAGTTGCTGTATTTATTGAGGCTTTTGAGAATCTCACCCGGCATTATTACCTCAATGTTTTTAGGAATACAGAGAGCGTTGATAACTGTCGCAAAATCTTGGTTGTTATATTTTACAGCTTGCTCTTCGGGCATATAATCGCCGGCGGTTGTAAAAATCACTCTCTCCAAATGTTCCGCCGAATCGTTGACACCAAGTTGTGCAAATGTATTTAACTTTGCAAGTTCTGTAGCGAACTCCACACTCAGAATCAATGTTTTAACTTTGCGCTCTATAGTTTGCCTTTTGAAATCGGCGTTGATAAAAGATTTGCTCACCGTGCTTGCTATGGAGCCATTTTCAAGCAATGCAGAAAAAACGAACTCATATTCAGGGCTGTTAACCATACAAATGGTAACCGGTTCGCCTTTTTTGATACCAATTCCTTTAAAATATTTACGGTATTGCTCTATGTGGCTCCAATATTGTTTTCTTGAAATGGTATTTCCATAATACTCGACAGCGGCAGATTCTTGGTTTCTTATAGAATCCATCTGTCGTATGTAATCAATCGTAGATAGATTCTCAATTTTAAGTGTCTTTTCTGTAGACATTGTTTTATCTCCTTTTTCGTTTAACTTTTACTCTGTAAGTTGGTTGATTCTCGTCTTCTTCAATGCATTGTAAATTATATATATTAATTTTTTCTTCCATGAGATTAACCGTATACGGAACCAAAATATTTAGATATGTATGTAATGAACCTAACATATACATAAAAAGCAACAAATAAAAGCCGAGCAATACTAAAACAGCATTTGAAATTGTTTGTAGCCATAAATCAGGGATGTTAGCAACAAATAATCCAACACATAGCATTATTGTTCCAGTTCCTAAACCAAGACATACATTGGGAAGTAATGTAGAACCCATAAAAGCAATTTGCTTATAAAACTTGTAAGAACTAACAAACGATTTGTTAACTTCTGCATTTGCTATAATTTCAATAATTTGTTTTAGCGAAAAAACCAATGCCATTTCTTTATTCTTTTTATTTATTCGTTTATGCTTCTTATAAATTTTATATATGTTCATTATTCATTCTGTCCTCCTCCGTAATCTCTCTTACAACTTTACACGGCACACCGCAAGCGAAAACGTTTGCTGGGATATCCTTCGTAACAACACTACCTGCGCCGATTATACTATTATCACCGATTGTAACACCGGGACATATGGTTGCATTTGTATAAATTAAAACATTGTTTCCAATGTATACGGGTAGTGCTTTTTCAAAATTACCACGACTGCCGGAAATTAAGCTACCGGGAACTTTTCGTGGTTTTCTTTCTTCGGCATTGATTGGATGCTGAATCGTTACAATTGAAACATTCGGTCCGACAAAAACATTATCGCCGATATGTATTTCCGCATAATCTTGCAAGCACAAATTCCAATTTGCAAAAAAGTTCTTGCCAATATGAATATTCTTTCCACATACAACCTTAAACGGGGTAAATATGTTATATGGATTCCCGTCACAAGAGCCAACTAACTTCTTAAATATCCGTTCTTTACGGCCTTGCGCCCATAAAGGTGCTTTGTTCAACTTGCGTTGTAGCCATTCAGCCCTTGCTAATGTGAAGAAAAAAGATTTGTCGGCTGGGTTAAAGAGCTTTCCCGACACCATTTTTTCATATTCAGTTTTATTTTGTTTTTCTTTAAGCATTGTATAATCCTCATTTCAGGTTTATAAGATTGTCAAAAGGTGTACCTTTTGACTGCTAATTTTAACTTGTATATTTTACCATAAAACGTCTGTAATAGCAACCATTTATGAATAAAAACTCAAATTTTGTCGTTTGATCCAACCCATAAAACCTCAGTTGCAGCCATTGTCAAAAAGTACACCTTTTGACTGCTTTCTCTATTTATGTGTTAAATTGTATTCTCGTCTGCGGCGGTAGAAGGTAGATTCACTCATATTGCAAAGTTTAAGAGCTTCGGCGGTTGATAGTTTTCCTTTGTCCCAATCCTTAATAATTTTATCAAAGTTTTCTGGCACCGGCGATTCAGGTCTACCAAATTTAACACCCTTTGCTTTAGCGGCGGCAATGCCTTGTGCTTGTCGTTTCTTTATATTCTCACGCTCATTTTGTGCAACAAAAGAAAGTATCTGCAACACAAGGTCAGCAATAAACGTTCCCATCAAATCCTTGCCATTTCGAGTGTCAAGCAATGGCATATCTATTACGCAAATATCAATGCCGATATCCTTAGTTAATATCCGCCATTGCTTTTGAATATCCTCGTAATTGCGACCTAAACGGTCGATACTTAATATGTAGAGCAAATCTCCAGACTTTAATTTCTTGACGAGTTTCTTATACTGTGGCCGTTCAAAATCCTTACCCGACTGCTTATCAATATAGACGTTGCCCTTCGGTACATTATTTTCGTCCATAACAATAAGCTGCCTGTCCTCATTCTGATCGATACTCGATACTCGCACATAACCATACACATTTCCCATAATATTACCTCCTGTGCCCAACATTATTTTACAATGTTCGGACTAATTTTGTTTTGAGATAATATAGGGAACATAAAATTCGACTTTCAAGAAAACTTAATTGGACACAAAAACTGCCGCCCAAATGGACGGCAGTTTGCTATAAATTATATAATTAAGCATGTAAATACATCAGGAAAGAAAGCATTAATTAGAAAAGTCCTATATCCTCTAAAATAATAGGCGCTCTCTTTTTCACCATATAAGCCAATATCAATAGTGACAAAATAGGTGGCACATCACCCGCTTCAAGGAAAGCAAGAGAAATCGGAACAACAATGAAAGTGCAGAAGGCAGATAATATACATTTTTTTGCTCCGAGTTTTAAGAGCCTATCTCTATATATTCTTGCTTTTTCCGTTGGAAAAATATTGTCCGGATACATATCAATCGTTAATTTTACTGTATCAAGTTCTTCTGTAACATCTACAATGTTATCAACGGCATCATCCGCAGTTTGAAGGACATCAAATGTTTCTACTATAAAGTTCTTCATAGCGTTGTCTCCTATATTATTTTAGTTTCAAGACACGTGGCATTATACGATTTAAAAATTGAGTATCTTTTTCTTCTTCTACACTTAATACCGTCAAATCAACCGATATTCCCAATAGGTTTTCCAATGAAATTAACACGCGGCTAATTTCCTCGGTGATCTTATTTGTATATTGGTAAATGAGCAATATGTCAACATCGTTTGGCTCTTTATGATCATCCAAAACGGAGCCAAACAAATATACTCTATCAAAGCGTTCGAATAAAGCAATATTATTTTGGATAAGTTCAACAATATAATTAGTTTTTAAACCCATCAATGTACCTACGGAACTTTTTTGTTGTTAATAATGTTACATTTATATCGTCTGCAAAAGTATACGCTTGTTTTGAGATACAACTGTCATCGTTCCAGTTATGAAGATTAACAATAATTGTGTTTTCCTCGGGTAACATCTGTTTTAAATCAGCCTCACTCAAGCAATATTTGTAAACGAATATAACTTTTTTACCTTTTACAATGATTTCTCTAAAGTTGTACTTGTGAACAAACGTATATCCGATTTTTCGAGATTTTATGTATCGAAGTATAAAATTAAGGCTTTCAAATCTAACTGTAGCGCTCTTAAAACAACCGTGATTATAATAAAGTTGTCTCAATCTAGGTGTATCGTTCAAAAACACTTTAACATAATAATTATTTTCACAAATCTGAATATAGGGATTTGGAATATCCAAAACCGATGTAACATATCTACCTTCTGCATCCAACTTTTCAATTAACATTTCCAAAGCTTCTGTCATTGGAAGCAAATAGCCTTCTACTGGCGATACCCCGAAGATAGAATCAATTTCTTTTGGGAATAAAACTTGACGGATTTTTTCTTCGTCGTTTCGAGTTTTTTCAAATTCTTCAATGTGAGCAAACAAGCGCTGAACAATTTCTAAGTTAGAGTAAGACTTGTTCGTATGGCTTTGAATTAAGCCCAAGTTGTTTTCGAGCAAAACTTTTAATTTTCTATTGTTAGCTAAAATTCTACCCTCAAATTTATCCCAAAGATCTTTTTGATCATTAAGATAATAATTTTCGTAAATTGACTTATTCTCGGAAAGAATTGGAGCGACTTGCAGTTGTAGTTCGTTAAATGTTGTATATTTCTTGCCAAAAAGTTTATCTAACTCTTCTTTGCGAATTTGCTTCCACTGTTTAACTTCTTCAGGCGGGAAAGCATCATTTTTGTCAAAATCAGTATGACAAGTCGGACATAAAACCACTAAATTCTCATAAACATTATCAGCAGTTTTGCAATAGGGGGTTATATGTGCTTTCTCGATCACATCGCCTTTTTCCCTAAACAACTCTGCCTGACAGTCAGGATTCATACACCTACCCATTGATTCGGCATATAATTTTCTTTCAACATCTGTCGGTATAGACTTTCTTGCCATAAACAGCTCTCCTTATTACTATGTGGTGTTACTGCATATCTTTGAGATACCGTTTCAAGAGAAATGTGCAGTAGTATGGGAAAGTATAGATATTATTTTCAAATCCAATATTTCCAGCACAGAATTTAATCCCATAAGATATGTCGGAATATTTATCGCTTTTGATAAGTTGTGCTAATGATTTTGCCTTGCTGTTTTTTGCCTTTACCTCCACAGGTATTAAATTGTTAGCAGTTCTAACGAAAAAGTCTTCTTCGAGAGTAGAGTCTTCTCGTTTATAATAATAAAGTTGGTAACCCGCTTTTACTAGTGCTTCTCCAACAATGCTCTCGTACAAAGCCCCTTTGTACACAGACAAGTTTTTATTCGCCCTCAGATCTTCTTGAGCTTCATCATCAAGCAAAGCAACAAAAAGTCCGGTGTCGCAAAAATATATTTTAAACTTATTAATATCATAATTGCCTTTGAGAGGAAGTTCAGCATTATTAAGACAATAGCACATATGGACCATACCTGCATCTTCGAGCCATTCAATACATCCTCGATAATCTTTGAAACGAGCACCCTTTTCCACCTTAGATAATTGGAACTTTTTATTTTCCTTGGCTAATTGTACGGGAATACTGTTAAACACATTGATAATACGAGTTTGGTCCACACCTTCAGCATATTTGCGAATATCTTCCTTGTAATCTGCAAGTAACTGACGTTGAATATCAAGAGTTCCTTCAAATGTTTTATTCTTGATAAATTCACGAACTACAGCAGGCATACCGCCAAGAATACAGTAATCTAAAAAATGAGAAGAAAATACAGAGTGCTCAAGCTCAGAAAAAGGTTTTAACTCTTTCATATGTGTAAGCATATCTTCCACTACATCTGATGTATATCCTTTTGCCCAAAGGAACTCCTCAAAATCAAGAGAGTACATATTGTAGTCAGTTTTATAACCTACGCTATTGCTTTCTATTCTCTTATAGTTAATACCTAAAAGAGAACCGGAACAAATAACATCAAAACGACCATCAATACTGAAAAACTTGAGTGATGTTGCGATTTCAGGATATTCTTGAATTTCATCAAAGAATATCAAAGTTTCTCCAGGAATGAATTTGTGTGACGGATCAATTAGAGATATATTCTTTATAACCGACTCAGCACTATACCCATCTGAAGTGATCTGCTTATACTTTTCGGAAGTTACGAAATTGATTTCAACAACACTTTTATAGTTATCTTCTGCAAACTTCTTAATTGATTCTGTCTTTCCAATTTGTCTAGGTCCTTTTACTATAAGAGGCTTTCTATCTTCGCTATTTTTCCAATTCGTTAAATATGTGTCTATTTTTCTTTTCAAATACATAAAGCGTACCTCCAAAATGTATTCATTGATTATATTATACACAAATCTATGCGAATATGCAATAAGATTTACATTTTTTAGAGCGAATATTTAAATCTCTGTGTCATTTATTTGAGCAATTGAACAATTTCATTTGCCCTTTTTGCTATTTAATCCACCGTCACTAACAACGAATAGGGTTATTCCTATGCAAATTAAAAATGCACCCGTGGCAGTTGATACTTTGTATAGCAAAGCATAGTATCCTGTTTGGACGGTCAACAAAGTCAAGAGTAAAACTACGATAAATTTGAATACTTTCACACCATCCACCTCATTTCTTATCAAGACCGCCATCTGCTGCGACGATTCCAAACATAGTAAAACAAATTACAAAAACACAGGTGGAAAGTATGGCTTTATAAATCAAGGCAAAATATGCGGTTTGTAAAGTTAAACCTAAAAGAAATAACAGAATTATGGTTTTAAAAATCTTCATAAAAAAATATCCTCCCAAATTTAAGATTACATACATCAAGCTGCTTTGACTGTAACTTTAAATTTGTGAGGATATTTGATATTCACGGTGGTTCCCATATCGCTGTGGCCTAACCAGTCCTGAATCATTTTCATCGGCACACCGTTTGCGAGCAGTAGCGATGCACAGCTGTGTCGCAGGTCGTGAAAGCGTACAGGTTTTAATCCTTTTTCTTTCAACACGACTTTGAAATGGTCGGTCACGTAGTTTGGTTTTATCAATTCACCGATTGCATCTACACAGATGTAGTCGGTGTATTTTTTGCAGTACCCACGGCGCATTACTCGCATCATTTCTTCTTGCTTTTCTTTTTCGGCAAGGAGAACTTCTTCCACTTGTGGTATCAGAGGCAGTGTGCGGTAGGACGATTTCGTTTTCATAACATCCATTCCGACCACACCTTTTTCGTTCTGTACCACCTTGTGGTTGACGCTGACCGTCTTATTTTCAAAGTCCACCGCCGACCATTTAAGACCAAGCACCTCGCTACGCCTGAGTCCATAGTAAGCAGCAAGGAAGATTACAATGTGTATCGGGTCGTCTACTGTTTTGTCAAGCAACTCTTTCAGTTCACCGGCGTTATAATATTTGCCGATGTACTGTTGCGCTTTCGGTCTGTCGGCTTGCTCAACGGGATTGCTCGGTATCACTCTGCGCTTGACCGCCGACTTGAAAGCAAGATGCAACAGCGCGTGATGGCGTTGGGCAGTCGTACCTTTGAGTCCGTCGTTGCGGATGCGGATATAGTAATCGTTGATTTCATCACCCGTAATGTCCTTGACCTTGAGGTCACCGCACTCACGGAAGAACGGAACCATTCGCGACTGTATCATCAGCTTGTAGCCTTCGTATGTGGTTTCCGATACGTTCACCTTGTGGGACTCGAGCCACTCGGGAAGGTAATCTGCCACCTGCATATGCGCCACTCGGCTACGTTCTTTGTCGGCGTGGGACATATTTTCACGCTTGTAAAGGTCGTCGGTATTATATTGATCAAGGATCTGACGGAGGCGGTGTTCCGCCTCACGCTTATTTCCTCGGCTCGCATCGAGGTGTAGGCTTTGCCATTTCTCTTTGCGCTTACCGTCTGTATCGTACAGATTAATAACCGCATACCACTTTTTGTTTTTCTCGGTCAGGTGTCCTGTGATTCGTTTCATTTACTCACGCTCCTTTCTTTTGAGATTGAGTGTTGGTGTATTCTCGGGCAACACCAACACTATCACAACCATCTTCATAAGTCCAGAGATTATTCGGGACTGTCGGGGACGGTGTCTGATAGTTTCCTGCGTTGGTTAAAAACTCTATGAGGCACACCTTCGGTACAATAATTTTCTTGCCTTGCTTGATGCTACTAATCCTACCTTCTTTGATAAGACCGTAGACAGTATTCTTCCCGAATTGTAACAGCCTTACCACATCCGGCACGGTCAATACATCGGGTTCATTTTTAAACATTTTGAAATAATATCTATAGTTCATATTGTTTTTCCTTTCATTTTAAACTAGCAACCCCTATCAAAACGCCGTAATTTCGGCGGTTATCCCAACAAGGAGCCACCTATATCTCGAATTAGCACATCAAGGAGCGACCCTGCAAAAATAAAACTGAAAGCCCACAAACGCCCTAACGGTCGGCGTTGCCGTCCGTCCTGATCGGAGCAACCTCAAACAACAGGGGTTGCTCCTTTCTCCTGCTTTTTTTCGCACATGCGAAACATCTGCTTTAACCCCTACAGCAGAAAAAGGAAAAAGCATTGTTTTATGCCGCATCCTCACATTCAACATCTCAATTCATTCGGCTCTATCATTGCTATATATTCTTTATCCTCTGTTGTAGTAACTTAGTTTAGTTCTATGGGTTTAGTTAATGATAAGAAGTTCTCACGCTACACCCATACCTTTTTAGAACTACTCAAACAGTCGGCTGACGTAATATAAATTACTTCGTTTGCTACCGTCAGACCGCTTGCGATGAATCTTCTTTACAAGTCCCCGATCTTCAAGATTTTTCATAGCTGCATCCACTGTCTTTTTATCAATCCCACATTCCTTTGCGATAAGTTTTCGTGAAGGGAAACAGGAATGATCATAATTATCACAGTGACGTACAAGGCAACAGTACACAGTGAAATCTTTTGGCTTCAAATCAAATTCAAATATTCGATTTGACACCATAAAAAAGTTCTTGTGTTTTACCATCTCCTTTACTAAAGCTTTTTCATTAGTTGTATTCATTTTTAACACTCCTTTCAGTTATGTAACTTCATCTCTCTACTAAGTGTCCAAAAGCAGCATTTTTTACCAGTATTTTTACGTAAAATTTATACCCCTCTATATAGCGTCCGGGAAACGAGGTTTTGAAAGGTGGTTTTTCAAAACAATTCACAAATTATTTACAGATTTGCTACTTACTTGCATAGAAAACAACTTTTTATTACCCTCTATATATCGTCTGGAAATTACAATTTTGGAGACCCATTTTTAAGAAAAATTCACCCCTTCATATAACGTCGATAAATTAGTGTTTTGTAGACCGTTTTTTACAAAAAATATCGCAAGTTTTAAAAACTTGCGATAGAAGTTATTTATATATTTCATTTGAGAGTGTTGTTAAAAAGGATAAGTCTGTGGCGATTCGTGGCGTTTTATTGCCCTGTGTCGCGTTTAAAAAGTAAAGGCGGGTGTTTGCTCGTCTGAGCATTCACTCGCCTTAAATCACTTTATTTTTTGTTTTTATCCGCCGTAATTATCATCGCTCATAAGTATGCATACATACCATTTATCATTTGCTTTTGTTACGCCTACGGCGATGTATGGATTTTTGGAACTACCGACATATGCCCAATGCTTTTTGCTATGATAGAATCCGTCTGCGATTCGGTTAGATATACTTTCCGCAGTACCGAACCAGTCGCCCTTGCCAATAGCTTCACGACTGTATCCTTTGTAATAACTGTCATCGGGCATACCATAAGGAGCAAGGTCAACATACTGTCCATATTTAAGTTCTGTGCTAACATGTTGTTCTCCGCGATGCTCAAAGTTTGTTGTGAGTTCATTTGCTCTGTACCGCGCCACTTCGGTCAGTCCGGGGAGCATCGTAGCTGCCGTATCGCCCTGCGCTATACGATAGGCGTTAACCTTTTCCACAACAAGCCTTTCGATATCCGCAGGATCAACCTCCGGCCATTGTATGCCAACATATATTTCTTCTTGCTTTTCTTCAGCCTTCGGCGGTGTTTCTTTCTTAAATTCCGTAATTTCCGCCGCCGATGACTCGGTCGGTTTTTGGGCTTTCGTAGGCTTGGGTTTATCCTTTGGTTTTGCTGTTGTTGTAGGCTCTGTGGCGGTCACAGTCGGTTCGGTTGCCTGAGCCTCGTTCTCGGTCGGGGTAGGCACTTTTTCTTTCTCTGTCGGCTCTACCGCTGCCACAGACGCTGTCGTTTCGGTAGGCGGTTCTGTTATTACCGTTTCCGATACTGTTGTCGGTGGACTTTCGATAGGAGGCTGTGCGGTGTTACAACCGCATCCTACCACACTTACAAGCAACCCACAGCAGAGAAGAAGGATAATAATTTTCTTCATATATCCTCGACCTCCTCCAAGCCTTGCATTACTTCCACCATTATGCGCGTTGCAAGGATAAATCCCGAACTGAATGCCTCACGCTCGGTGATACAAGACAGTTCGCTTGTGCAGTCCTTGAACTTTTCAAAGGTTTCTTTCTGTTTTTCTGTGAGTCCTGCATTAGGTTCTTCTTCGTTCTTGCATATCAGCTTGACGAGTTTGTCCACTCTCGTCCCTCGCTTGATATACCTTTCATGTGGACTAATGTTGCCGTAGTACAAATCTTCAAGTGTTGTCATGTGCGTTGCACCTCCTTTTGCAACACAAACACATACCACAACACCTTCCACAAGTCCAGCGCTTTTTGATATAAAAAGTAAAAGCGCCGCATTTTTGCGACGCCATGTTTAAAATATAAATTTATTTGATATTTTTTGTTTGATTTCGAAGTCTTTAATCTTAGAAAGAATAGCAGCATTTAGTGTAAACAAAGAATGCTCCATTTCATCAAATATTTCTCGAAGTTGTTTGTGCGTCAGTGTACCCATATCTATATCCATTACTTTATCACGTATTTCATTATTATTCTTCATTTGCTCGACCGCATCAAACTTTAATCTTTTCAAGAAATACTTATACGGATTGAAAGCCAGTTTTTTATCATATTGGCTTTGTGCAATTGTAGCGACTATATTATTGCCATCACATAGCACATCATATATTTCATCATATAATTCTTCATTGGAAATATCATTCTTTCCGACTTTCTGCAAAACCTCTCTATAGTGTTGATTAAATTTGATACAGTCGGAATGTACACTGTTAAGCCATCGTATTTTCCCTTCCAAACTATAAGTGGTTATATTCTTTATTCCTGATATTAAGCATACGGCTATGCCGGTTATTAAACCTGCAAATATATTTGAAAAAACTGACGATAAATACGCCGCTTCATTACGATAATGATGTGAGATTTTTAATGATATTACCGCTGAAATCATTAAGCATAAAACAGTTAAAAAATGGGGTAAACTAAATATAGCGATCAGATATTCCCATATTTCTTTTATAGTCCTTTTAAACTTCCGCATATTAACTCACCTAATAAATAATTGTTGCAGCATGCAGAGCATATGTTCCGCGATCAATCTTCATTTGTTTTACCAGAATGTTTTTTCTTTTGGCTATTTCAAGAATTTTTGCTTTATTTTCATCGCTTATAGCAACTCCAAGATATATACAAGAAATTTTAGGCATTTTAAACTCTGTAGAGCCTCTTGATGCAACAAGAATTCGCCATTCGTTCTCATATTTCCATTCATCATCTTTTGTAAGCAATCCTAAAGTAATTTGCGCAGTAGCTTCTGATATATTTTCCGGGGTATTATCCAATGCTGCCTTCCATGGCAATAACGGTCTTTCTTTGGCATAAACAATTGGTAATGGTAACGAAGCCATTTCATCTTCAGTTAAATTGTTATAATCGTACTCAATGCAAAACCCCTTATGACTATCCGCATAATGTGACCACATTAATCTGTTTTTATAATCTGTACATAAACAGCCAACTAAAAACAAATTTGTAAGTTTAGTATTGATATCACTATCCTTATCATCAATAAGGCTCATAACATCTGCTCTTGCATCCGCTAACTCTGGACTTATCTTTTCGCTCATAAGCATTGTAAGTTCTATTTCATCTGCATCTTCAAAAACGCCATTAGCTTTTGCAAAATCTTCATATGTGGCGTTTTCATCAGATAACACAAGCATTCCGGTCGGAGATATTCTCTCTACAAGTTGAGGTATCATCTTTGAACAGATGCCCAATGTATCCTTAAAATAATCATCTTCCAAAAAAACTTGTAAAAGCTCTATGATAACATTGGAATTGTCTTTTAAAATTTTCTCCATTTGTTGTCCTGAAAGTTTTTTGCTGCCATTTATCTTAATAAAATTCATTATTGTGTTATTATTTTGCAGTTTAATTATTAATCTACGCACATCATCAGAGTAATTATTAATATCCGCTTCATTACGAATAACTGAAAGAAATTTATCATAAATCTCCATCATCATATCGAACTCTGTCTCATACCTTGCTTTAAAAATAGAGTTAAATGTTATTCCAATTTTACAGTCAAATGGATCGTTAAATTCAGATGGTTTTGAACAATGCAATGTTCCGTCATTAAGATTTGTGAGAGCATACCCCTTATCATCGAAAGAACGATATTTATACAACTTGCCGTTCAATGTGTCTTTAAGTAAAACTTGATATAAATTTTTAAGTGCGACACTTTTTGTTTCTTCTTTGGCAGATAACTCTATAACTTCCTCAACGCACTTTCTTTTTTCTTCTGAAGAAACCATAATCATACCTCGCATTTAATGTCGTATTATATCAATATTCCATCGCAATGGTCTATCTCATGTTGAATAATTTGCGCGGGCCAACCGATAAAGGTTTTGATGCGTGTTTGAAATTCGGCAGTTTGCCATTAAACTT
Organism: Acutalibacteraceae bacterium; assembly: GCA_045605385.1. GTDB lineage: Bacteria > Bacillota > Clostridia > Oscillospirales > Acutalibacteraceae > SIG607. The sequence goes on along the minus strand of JAZUPW010000053.1, from coordinate 15,970 downwards.
TGATAGTTTTATAGCGTTTGCACGGACGGGGACCTCCGAGCAGAGAAAGACAACCTTCCTCAGTATCGTACGGACCTGATTTTTTGATAATTTCAGGGTTAAACATCGTCATATATGTACCTTCGTTATCAAATACAATAATGCGCTTGCGCACGCCAATCATATTTGCCGCCATACCAACGCAAGCTTCTTTGTTGGCAATCAACGTGTCCAACAAATCTTGTGCCACCTGCAAATCTTCTTTTGTCGCCAACTCCGACTTTCCAGTAATAAAAATCGGATCATGTATTAATTCTTTAATCATGTTTCTACACCAATAATTTTTCCATACACTTTCAATGTGTTTTCTGGAAGTATTTTAATAGGAGTATATTTTGTATTGATTGATTCAAGATAAGAGTTATCGTCTTTACACAGCAATCTTTTACAATATACTTCTCCATCGTAGTAAAACGCCCCTATCTCTCCTGCATCTACACAGTCGCATTTCTTAACCAAAACGACACTTTCGTTCGGAATATTAGGTTCCATGCTGTCCCCAATTACTTTTAACGCAAAATCGCAATTGAGGTTATCTGTATAGTATTCCGTGTACGGAACACTATCATCAATATCATTTCCTCTACCAGCGGATAACGGAAAAGCGTATAATCGTATTTTCCTCTTTTTTGAAGATGATGTTGTGTTTATTGAAAACGTAGAATTATCTTTTACTTGAGCGCACCATTGCTTAATGTTTTCAATTGCATTCGGTATCGTTTGCAGATATGCTTGAATATGGGCAGGATTTAACAAGTACATAAAGCATAATATATCTTTGGCGGTTCTTTTTTTCTCTTCATCTGAAACGAATTTATAAAAATTGGTATCGTCACGCAAACTATAAACTCGTTCCGCATAATGACTTTCTCCGTGTAAAACCAAGCGATACATTAAGTTATTGAAATATACCGAACGGTCGCCAAGTATGCTCAGAACATTTTTATCGCAAGAAACATCTTCAATACCTTTCCTGTAGTTGAAGGTTGAAAAAGCTTCTAAAGCGCGCCTCATTACATTTCCGATTGTTACGTCACAATCTGTTATTTCGTCATTAGCATATTTGTATATCGTTTTCAGCAGTTGTTCATACTCATTACGTTCCCACACAAATAATATTAATTGATTGTTTTTTAGTTCCTGTAATATGGAACTTGTTTTTTTAATTTGAGCTATTCCCTTGGTAGAGCTGGCTACTTCATCCATTGCCTTGCGTAAATCAAAAGCAGTTGTCAAATCGTGAGTCAGAATCAAAATTTTGCTTTGTTGATTTCCTTTTATAAGGCAATCAACTTGATACCGAATATACGATAAGATTCCGACTCTGTTTTCAAAATCAAAGCTGGATACTGGATCGTCTATGACAACAAATGCTTCACTTTGATACAATTTGCTGATTTCCTGATTTGACATCATTTGTGTAAAGAAATAGCATAATGCCACAATATTTCTTTCGCCAAGAGATACATTTTTGGGGCGGACATCTTTCCCTTTGGATTTTAAATAGTATTTATCATTTCGCAATTCAATAGAAAGTCTGTTTTTGGAAAAGAACACATACTCCAAAGCGCTATTGATATTAGCAATAGCCAACCCGATATTGGATTTTTTTAACTGTAAATCCCGTAAAATTTTAGATTCAGTTTGATAATCTTGATATGTTTTGTTGACTATTTGTTCTTGTGTTTTTTTTGCTTTGTCTTGTTTGGTATAACTGCGATACAAATCAAGAACATCAACGTGCGCAATCTCTTTATTTATTGTAGCAAGCTCTATAATAATTTTGTTACGCCTTGAAATTGCATTATTAAATTCTGCAATTTCTTCCTTCAGTTTTTCTAACAAAGCATTAAAAGTTGTAATTTCTGCCTTTAACCCATAGGGAGTAATTAGGATCGGATTATATGTATTTCCAATCTTTTGCTTAATTTTTTCTTTGTATGCATCAATAAGAGCAAGGCATTTTTCCTTTTGAGAGCTAATTTCATTAACCAGTGCTGAATCCAAACCATGGTATTGGGAATAATTGTCTTCAATCAAAGGAAATGATATTGCAGCAAGCTCTAACTTGTGGTTTTCAACATCTTTGTTAAGAACTCGATTTATACTTTCAAGCAGCTCATGTTTGTATTGAGATTGAACAGATTGATAACAGTAGGGACAATATGTTGTTGATTCGTTAGCAAAACTATCTTTAGATGCTTCAACCATTTGCTGCTGTCCACCTTGGATTGCAGCTAAAATTAGCTTTTCACGCTCTGTTAAAACAGGTTTATCAATGGTTCGCGAAAGCAAACCACATATTATATTTTCTAAATCATCTTGGATATGTATCCGATCATGAGGAAGAGGAGAAAAGGATAGAGATACATCAGAAATTTTATCGAGCAATTCTTTCTTTTCCTCGAAAAACTTTTTCAAATTCTCAATTGTGTCAGAGGGCTTTAATCTACAGATTTCAAACAGTACCTCATCTTTCACCGCAGAATTCAACTTGTTACCCTTAATTTTCGAATCAGTTTCCGACCATCCGCCAGGTTTCTTGAGTACCGCACGGATTTTGTCAAGATGATATTCGGGAGATAAAGGATTGTTTTTGGATTGATATTCTGTTAACTTTTCTTGTGCGTTTTCCCACTCGTTTTTTCTTTGCGTTTCAAGCATGGTATGTTTATCAATTTCCGCTTGCAGGTCAACTTGTCCACCCAAGAGGATAATTGTACCTAATCCGTCATCTTCAATCTTTACATTTTTGTCAATATACTGCTCGTTGAACACAAAAACGTTGTTTTTATAATTCTCAGAATTAAGTTCGGAATTAGTATCATCTAACAGCTTGAGATCCACATCAAATACAGAAGATTCTGATGTAAGGTTATGAAAACCAGTAGAAATAGTGCTTTTACCACTTCCATTTTTTCCGTATATTACTGAAATTCGGTCGTTGGAATTAGGATATAACGTAAGTGTAGTATTGTTAGAAAAACATCTTCCTTGGATGGCTATCCCTTTAATTTTTTCAATCATAATATTGCTCCCATATCGTCTGTGGGTTTTTATACACAGTTAGTGTGAAATTTTTTACTTTCAATATTTTTGTTTAATATGATTCTATTCCAAATTTAAATCTCACCAAGTATGATAAGTTTGATGTTTTCACCTTTCAGCTTTCGGGAAAACTTAAAACAGTTGCGTTAAATTCATTGTCAAATCAATCTACTAATGTACGGAGAAATAACTACTACCACAGTCATTATACAAGCTCTATTTAAAACTGGTTAGACTTGCTTAACAACGATTCTTGAAAAGCAAGAAAATCGCAAACAATTCTGTCTATTCTGCTTATTTCTGTTGCTTTATCATACATAGTTGATGTCCTGGCAGCAGAATGTGCTACTTCCCCTCTATCTTGCCCGAACGAATCAAGTGTTGCAATAAATGAACTATCAAAATCATCCATACAGTAACCTAATGGTTCAAAAATATCTCTTATGTTATGTTCTCTAATTCCATGATTGTTATCTATCGTTTGCTTTTTATAATCAACAATCATTTTGTTTACTTTTGTTTCGATAGTTGATTTTTTATCTATTGAGAAATATGCCAGAAGTGCGGCAAGATTATAATTTGCTCGATGAGTCCTGTCCCACTTTTCTTTGGCATCGTTTATTAATAACAACGCCAAGCTTTCAACATAACTTTCAAATTCTGCATGGCACAATAGCAACATACCCCTGATTTTATCGTTTTGTAATGGGGTTAATCCATTAATTCCAGGTTGAAAATTAAAATGTTCCTTTATTTTGTCAATCCTAACCTTTAACCTATGGTGTTTAACTTCGAATTTTTTCCTCTCCATAAACCATACCTCAGCAAGGAATATTCGAAATCATTATTTTACCTTCAGCCAAATTAACTTTAGGAATGCAAACTTCTCCATCATGTCTTAAAGAACTAAGTAAATCAAAAAATTTACCAAACCTTGTAATTAAGTTGCCTGTATCTTTTGTAGAACCGCTTGCAGCATTTACAAAATCCAGGTCGTCGTTCATTGCGACAAACAATGATATAAAACGCTCCTTGTCTCCTCTTACAATGTCACGAATTTTTTCATCGCGGAAGTAGAAAGTAAACAATTCAAAAATAGATCTGTTAAATCTATTTGCACTCACTCCAGCTTCATATCTGCTAAACGGAGACTTGGTTCCCATTATTTCGTAACAAAATTCTATTGTTTGTTCAAATAACAAAAAAACATCTTTAATTTCATTTTCTCTTTCATCCCATTCTGAGTTAAGTCTTTCACAGGTTTCGTCTAAAAATGTTTTCAAGTTTCCAGTATATTCGTTAAAATAATAGTGGTACGCAAAAAATCTAAGTGTCAACTCGATATCTTTCATGCGAGTATCAGCAGATTTATTATTCAGCATCTTTTTAATTACGTCGCTATTTGCGGTAGCATCATCCAAATAATCCAAAAATGAACCTGGTTTTAATGCTTGTCTTAACTCTTGAGGTGAAAGTTGTTTGCTGCCCGTGTTAAGACGCAAAAATACTGTGTACAAAAAAGGTTCATCTGGCCAATTCTTGATTATAACAGCCCTGATAGATTGATTTTCAATACTCGTCATATAATCGTTATTTACTTCTCTTACCTTTGAAGCTGTGCACCCGTTTAATTCCGATAATATTTTCAGAGATTTTAATCTTAACGGGACAAAAGCATCTTCTTTTTCTGCAAAAAATCTTCTAATACTTAGAAGTCGCTGTTTTCCATCAATAACTATGTAAGAATTCTTTTTATTTTTATTCTCCGCCAAGATAATTGGAGGAACAGGAATACCAAGCATTAAAGATTCAATAAGTCTACTTTTTTCAGCATCCGACCAAGCATCTCGTCTCTGAAAATTGGGATTTAAGTCTATGTTTCCTTTGAGCAACTGATTATTGATTGTTTCTGTTGTCCAGTCTGTTCCCCAAACAACCGCTTGAGAAAAATTACTGGGATCACACTTGCTATCCTCAACGGATTCAATTTCTTCTTCTATCAAAATTTCGCTTTCATTTTTAATTTCCATTAAATTTTCCTCCCTAAGAACCATTGAAAATGGTAAAAAGTTTATTTGCTATACTCTCAATGACGGGCACACAAACTGTGTTTCCACATTGTTTATAGGCGTTTTCAAGTGATATTCCCTTGAATGTAAATTCTTTCGGAAACCCTTGAAAAGCAAGACATTCCATAGGTGTAAGTTTGCGAATACCAAAATCATCACGAATGATCGGCACGCGGTCGTGATATGTTCCCATATTTGCTTTTAGAGTGGGGCAGATATCCCATTTGCGAGTAGCTATACCGCTATCATCAATTCTGTAAATTCTTATTTTATCGACAATTTTCGCATTAAGTTGTTTAAAATATCGGCTTTCAGAGCCGTAATAATAAATATCATCATGTTTTATACTACGGTCGATAATATCATTAATCGTAGTTTTCAGCGGAACAGCTTCTGGAAAAGAAAAACTGTCACAATCTTCTATATCCCGAAAAGCAACAATAAAAATTCTGGCACGATTTTGCGGAATATTAACATCAGTTGCGTTTATAACTTTATATTTAACAGAGTAGCCAAATTGTGCAAGCGTATTATAAATAACAAGAAAGGTTTTACCGTTATCGTGTTCCATTAAATTTTGAACATTTTCAAAGAATACTATCCGGGGCATTTTAGCATCAATAAATCTTGCTATTTCAAAGAACAAATTTCCTCGAGGATCATTAAATCCACGCTGATAGCCCATAATCGAAAACGGTTGGCAAGGAAAACCTGCTACCAAAATATTGATATCATCAAGTTCTGTTGGATTCAGATTTCGTATGTCATTTTCAATGAGGTTTGTGTTCGGAAAATTATGACGATAAGTTTTACAAGCGGCAGGATCTTTTTCATTTGCCCAAGCGATCTTAAAACCCGCTTGTTCAAAGCCAAGGTCAATGCCGCCTATACCCGAAAATAAACTTCCGATTTTAATTGAATCTGACATAATTTATCTGCTTGCCCTTATATGTAATGCGCCGCGATAATCTCCGCTATGATATCTGACCCAACGAGCAATACTTTCCGCATTCTTTCCACAAAAAGTGTTTGGATTGTAATTTGAAGGCATGCCTTTTTTTGCTCTAAGGCTAAATATTAGTTTAGGCCATACATCGTTTACAGCATCTTCTTTGGTTAGAAGTCTATATGTAGATTCATTTATTGGATTGCTAAATTCTATAATATAGTCTGCTGGAAATGCAGACCGCTTACCACCAGTGCCTTCAAAAAGAAAATATTCCAAAATAGGGCGCATATACTCTTTATATCCTTTGAAGGGACAATTGATATCACTTATACGCGTATCTTCAGTTATTGTTCCTTCCATGCGCTTCTCCCAATAGTCATCAACAATATCGTCAAGAATATCAATTGATGTGTTTGCATTTAAACATGCAAATTCAAACCCTGGACGAGCAGTATGATTTACAAGTGCAGCAGGTGCTGCTGCCATCGATTTTAATGAAAAACCTGCGCCATCAATATAAACATCCGCTTTTGCCCCTGTAGGAGCTTTAAGTATGCCCATGGAAGAAGCCAATCTGTTCAATTCAAAATCATTCATTCCTAATACAGAGTTCATATCTATACCATTTGGTAATGAACCATACTCTGTCCCAGCAAAGCTGACGCTCTTAACAGTTTCACCTAAAAGAGATTCTCCCCAATCTCTTTTTTGAGTCATATATATTTTAAAAATTAATTCATCTCTTTCGCCAATATTCATTTTCATTCTCCTTTTTCAAAAATATGAATTTCACTGATAAACTTCTCCGGCGCAGATAAAATTCTGACCATTTTTTGGTATTGAATAGGTTTACAACCGCTATCTATACATTTGATAATTCTTTTTATATGTTGTTCTGAGTAAAAATACCAACCGTAAACTATATCAAGCTCATTATCAGACACTTTTTTGTACCTTTTTAATTCCGGTAAAAGCTTTTTTATTTCCGCTTCTGTTTTTTCTATATTTGCTTTTATTCCCTCATGTTTTTTTAGTGCCTTAACAGAACATTCACTCAGATTTTTTCTATATTGTTTCAACCTTGCTTGTAGGCGCAATTTCTTTTTGCGTAGTTTATCATATTCTATAGCCAGTTCTGTTTTTAATGGACATATCAAATGATTCCCTGGCGGAAGTTCGCCTCTTTTTCCAGTTAATCTTTCTATATCATGTGGTAAACCTCTGGATGAAAACTGATATAACCAAATACGATACTCTTTATTTTTATACTGTAACAATACATCTGTATGGTCACCACTATCTTGCTTTGCATTTAATGATGTTTCTACGTCTGCATCGTTTACTTTCAGCTGTTCCTTAATAATAAATGCAAAATCAGGTTCACGTAATAAAGAGGTTAAAGTCCGAAGGCCTCTTGCCAATGCTCCTGTAATTTGTGCTTCATCATCAGTTATTTTTTTGCACTCGCAGAGCAGATTTACAAGGTACGTTGCCGGGGAAAAATCATCTTTGTCGACTCCCTCGTGAAAAATTTCACTATATGTCTTCTTTATTCCTGTTCTGGATTCCTCTGTCTTAGGCAAATGTTCACAAGAATATCCATCCATTGGTATATTAAGAATTTCAAGTTTTGAAAAAATTCTTTCAGCTAAAGAAAAAAGTTCCGGATCTTGTTTTTCAAGATACTCGATTCCATCTTTATATGTTTTTTCAGACCACACTCTGCATAACTCTCTAATATTAGACATTTTTTATCTCCTAATCTTAAAATCACAACAAGAACAAGGCCTTTCGGCCGTTTTTATTCCTTCTTAAATCAATTTAAATAATATTGAGATTTGTCAGTTGCTTACCAATAGCTTCAATAACCACTGTAGGAACTGCATTACCTACTTGCTTATATTGATTATCTTTATTACCTGCCAAATAAAAATCACGCGGAAATCCTTGAACTTCAAGACATTCCTCAACGGTTATATAGTGTAATTCTCCGTTAACACGGTAGCAGTCCCAATTGTATTTATTATCTATTCCAGAATGCCTACCACCAATTCGTATTGTAAAAGCATATTCTCTATCTGTATATCCGTGCATAACATCAGAAAGTGTTTTTTTGCACCCTGTGGGTTCGGGAAATACGAATTCTTTATTAATGTCATTCCGTACTCCAACAATAAAAACTCTCTTTCTAATTTGAGGCACGCCATAATCCTTGGCCTCTAACACATCATAATATACTCTATACCCGCATTTTGTGAGTTTCTTAATAATCACGTTAAAGGTTTCACCCTTATTATGAGAGAGTAACCCTTTGACATTTTCTAAAATAAAAGCTTTGGGATTACATTCATTCAGCAATCTTATCACTTGATATATAAGAGCTCCTCTGGGATCGTCAAGTCCGCCCTTTTGGCCGACATTACTAAACGACTGACATGGAAACCCTCCACACAACAAATCAAATTCGGGAATGTCCGCAGCATCTATTTTACTTATATCGCCTTTAGGTGTTATTCCATAATTTCTCTCATATGTTTCAATAGCAATTGGGTCAATTTCCGAAGCCATAACACACTCGCCTCCACATTGTGAAAGCCCGTAATGAAACCCACCTATGCCCGAAAATAAATCTATAAATTTAAAATTTCCCATTGTGTTTCCTTTACATATTATCGTCCATATCAAATATTGTCATTTGTTCATTTTTTGCAACCGGCATTTCGATTGATGTTTTACCAGTTTTTAATACATTTAATATTTGTTCGGCGATCGCCTCTATAACATTTACTGTTACACTATTACCAAATTGTTTATACAAGTGTGTGTCTGAAAGCGGCAATATAAAATCATCAGAGAACCCTTGAAGTCTTGCCCACTCGCGAGGCGTCATCTTTCGAATACCTTCTTTGTTAATTTCTCCTTTAATGTGTGTAGTTGGTGTCAAATCTTTTTGTCGTTTATCGATAATTAGATTTCTTTCGCGTCCCATTCCGCCACATACAATCGCTCCTGCAATTCCGTCCATTTCTCTGATTTCATAACCAAAACCATTTCCCTTAGAGGCATGTCTTGCTTTATGTTGTCGTAATGTTTCCATATAAACATCGCTTAAGTAATACTTAGACGGTACTGCTTGCCTTTCAATAATATCTTTTATTCTCTTTGTATCATCTGTACCATTTGGAAATATGAATTTTTTAGGTGCAATATCGTTTCTGAATGCTACCATATAAATTCTTTCTCTGTTTTGAGGTACGCCGAAGTTTCTGCTGTTCAACACTTTATGAAAAACTTTGTAACCGAGATCCTCAAATGTTTTACAGATTATTTTAAAAGTTCTTCCTTTATCATGAATTACAAGACCCTTTACGTTTTCACAGAATATAACTTTCGGTTTATGGTATTCACAAATTCGGGCCACATCGAGGAAGAGTGTACCTCTACATAACCCTTTATAATTATCATTAAATCCCATTTTTTGGCCCGCAAGGCTAAACGCTTGACAAGGAAATCCTGCTAAGCAGATATCAAACTTCGGTATGTCTTTTTCATCTATCTTTGTTATATCACCGGCGATTTCAAACTCATCTTTGAAGTTTGCTTTATATGTTTTTTGGGCATGTTCGTCCCACTCACTCACAAATACGGTTTCAATCTGATTTTTGAATGCATTTTCAAAGCCAAGCCGAATTCCGCCGATACCGGCAAACAAGTCGATAGACTTTAATCTCCCCATTTTTGAAGTTACCGCCCTTTCTATAATATCAGCGCACTCTTTTGTGTTTTTCTTGATTTCTTTACCCCAGAAGCGAAGAACTGTCCATCCCTCATCTTCAAGAGCTTTTGTTACTTCATCATCTCGCTGCATATTACGTTCTATCTTAGGAATCCAAAAGTCCTGTCGAGATTTAATCTCATGCTTTTTATTTTCCCAATCATAACCGTGCCAAAACTCACTGTCACAGAAGACAGCAACCTTTTTCCCTACAAATACGATGTCGGGTTTCCCGATTATCTTTTTATAGTTCTTTCTGTAACGCAATCCACGAGACCACAACTCTTTACGTAATAACTTTTCAATTTCCGAGTCTTTGTTTTTAACGGCCTTCATGTTTTTATGCCGTTGCTCGGGAGTATGATTATCCATCTGTGTTTCTCCTTTTCATAACACAAGTATATCCAAACATTTTTAGAAGTCCAGCGTTATTTACGAACAAAAATAATATCTCTGTGATAATCCAAATGTTCCATCATTTTTGAAGACATTTTCAAATCATATTCGATGTCTGTAGATAAATGAAGTTTATTTTTATCTTCATCCGAAAGTTGTGACGAAATAATCATATTACCTTGATTGCTGAATGTGATCAGACCGTAATCAAAGAGTTTGTCATATGTCGGGCTTAATAAAAGACCGTTTTCTTCACTTAATCTTTCCTCGTTATTGCTTACAGCCCAAGGTTTTATATGACTTGCTATCAAAAGCTTTTTGGCAGAAACGCCTGTAATAATACATGCGCCTTTATACTTATCAATCAAGCGCTTTCTAAAGAGCCCCTGACCGACTCTTGATTTAACGATGGCTGTGCGTTCGGTTTCGGCGAGGGTTGCATAACCTGAAATAACCTTCTCAACTTCTGCCTGATCCACAACCTTATCAGAAGTTGCAGTTCTAAATAAACGGTATTGTTTCAATGCATTGCTGTACATGTTATTTCCTGTACTATTTTTTGAAATAAAGTCGGGGTCTTTCAGGATAATAGGTAAATATATATATCGCACTGTAACTCCGACATAGCAAACAAATCAACAGAAATAATACCTTTTTGGTGCATTTCGTTTGAAATGGTGTTTACAGCATGAGAATATTTATAAATCGAACTGTCGCTCAAGGATGTATTTTCTTTTATCCATACAGATAAATCGTTAATAGTAATCATAAATAAAGTACTCCTTCTATCAATTTAACAATATCTAATGTACTATAAACAGGACTTTACTTATTAGGAACAATTTCAACTATATCATCCATTGTGCATTCTAACGCTGAACATATCTTAACCAATACATCGCTTGACACAACAGCGCCGTCTTTTCCCATCTTAGTGATAGTTGCAATGCTGATACCAGCTTTTTCAGCGAGTTCTTTTTTCTTCATGTCTCGATCAATTAAGAGTTTGAACAACTTCTTATAACTTGCAGCCATAATACACCTCAAAATAGTTATAATTTTAGTATTGTATCTTTATGTCGTATTATAGCACATAAGAAGTAAAACATCAACTGTTTTCAGTATAAATATTGCGATTGCAGTATTTTTAATTTCAACCTTTTATATAATCTACGAGAGTGTGGCAAATTACTTTTTAATCAGTTGAACAATTTCCATTTTGGAAACAGTTGCTTACAAGGTTCGAATTTTAAATATTATAAAAAATGAACTATCGGAATTTTCGAATAGTTCATTTTGGCTTTATTTGCTTTCTTTAAAGAACTTTTGCATAAGTTTAATATGCTTTTCGGACATATTTGTTATGGTGTAGGCATAGGAACAGTAAAAGTCGATGAGCCAGAGTTTTGGGATTATTTTTGTTGTTTGGGTTTGGACGGACTTGAGGTGGCCTTGGCGAAGCCAGCGGTTGACGGTATTGTCGGTGTAGCCTGTGATGGCAACGACTTGTTGGATAGTGAGTGCATCGGGGACGGATTCAAATTCCTTTTCGATCCATGGGCGGAAAGTTAACGGCAGAGAGGAAGGAAATCCTGTTTTGTGCGGTCGGAGTTTTCGTATGTTTCCATACTTTGCGGTTGAGAACTCGGCGTGAGGTGTAACGTATTTTTCGGGGTGCATTGACGAGTCCTCTATGTAGGTGAGCAGGTCTTCCTTTTGCACGGTATATTTTCTTGTTCTCTTACCGGTGTTTTGACATTTGATGAAGCCGTTGTTGAGCATCCAAGCGCATTTACGCTTACTGATATGCAGAGCGCACCGTACTTGTTCGCCCGACAGCACTTGTGGTAAGCTGCTCAACATTTTTTATCACCTCGTACTACATATCGCTTTCCTTTATCATTTGCGGTCTTGACGAGGTAATCAATGAAGGCGTCCTTGGTGAATATGTAACCGCATTTGTAGGTGTAGGATTCAATCTCACCGTTTTTGAGTGCGGCGTAGATTGTGTTCTTGCCGACGGGTGACCAATGGTTTGCTTTCATCGGTGTTAGGATATCGGGGCATTTTTTGAGCATCTTTTCGTATGCTTCTCTTAGTTTTTCTTGGTTCATTTTCATTCTCCTTGTGTTTTCTTTGCCCGAGAACACACAAAGGTTTTTAAGATTTTCTCGCATCTATCTCGCAAATTTCTCCCAAAAAATCATTACTTTTTCAAAATCTCGCAGAACAGATGGAAATATTGCAGTTTTCAGGGACGGAGAGGGGCGGTGCGGTAAATACTGCCTTTTGCTCGAAATCATGATGCCCCTTGAGGGACGTGGGTTCGAATCCCACCGTCTGCGCCATGAAAACACCCTCGTTGTGATACAATGAGGGTGTTTTCAATGATATCCGTTCCTCTCGGAACGGGTGATATATCTTCGATATGATACCCACCTTCGGTGGATGATATATGCCTACGGCATATGAAGGAACGGATATTATATCATGCTTGCATAGCAAGTATATCATACGGCAACGCCGTATATCATATCGCACCAGCGATATATCATTTCAAATCGTTAAATTACAGGTTGTAATCGTTGAAAGATATTGTGTTTTATGGTATAATGAATCTAAGGTGGTGAATGATATGTTTGAATTAACAAATGAACAAAGAAAATGCTTTGCACTTGTACCTGTTAGCGATCAGTGGGAACGCATTGAGGTAAAGCCTAGTCCGTATGATCAATTCAAAACATATATTTATCTTGATGGTGTCACGATTGTAAAGTGCATTTTATGCGGCGATGCACAATACTGTGAATATGAGTTAGCTGAAACTGTTAGTCCAAATAAAAAATACTTGATGCCAAAAACGGCGAAAGGTAAACCTGTTCTATTGTCATCTTCCAACATATTAAAGCGCAAAAGTACCGGAATGGTTTTATCCTATAAAGGTAACTGCATAAGACTTTGGGGTGATCGGGGCGATTATTACTCAAACAGTTATCTACAGGATGAATTCAGAGATTTATCGGGTTTTTCCCGTTGGGTAGAAGACTGGTGCGCCGAAACATCCGATGCTGAATGTGAAGATATTTTCCATTTTTCCCAACAGAAACGACTCCATGTTCGTTACCGGGAAGGTGATGTGTTTCGGTTCAAGATTGGTCGCAGATTATATGGATATGGCAGAATCCTTCTTGATTACGATAAGATGCGAAAAGAGAAAGAACCCTTCTGGGATATTCTTATGAGTAAGCCCTTGGTTTGCAGTGTGTACCATATTGTTACAGAAAGAACTGATGTTTCTGTTGACGAACTAAAGACACTCTGCTCCCTGCCGTCCACAATCATTGCAGATAATTCATTGTATTACGGTGAGTACGAAATCATAGGCAATATACCTATTGCGGACGATGAGGATTACCCGATTATGTACGGTAACAGCATCCATATGGGTGAAAAGGCGGTTTGCTATCAATGCGGCAAGCGTTATTGTAAAATAATAAACGACTCAGCTCTATTTCCCGGTTTCACAAATAATGGGGTGTCCTTTATATTAAACTTTACCTTAGATGTACTTTTGCAATGTATTGAAAAAGCCTCAAACATTCCATACTGGGAAAGATACTACTCTCACTGGGTAGAGAAAGATCTACGAAATCCAAAGCATTCCGAAGAATTGCAAAAAGTTAAGATGCAGTTTGGATTATGAAATGCACACCCTAACCTCAAAAGGGGGGTGCATTTGTATTAAAATTAGGGTTAGTTCCCAAGAGTTAAAAGCACCGATTTATGGTGCTTTTTGTTTTTTAGCGACAAGTGGGATGAGAACCCACGTGAGTGTGTGTACGTCGAAGCAGCACAAAATGCGCGTTAGCATTTTTGCCGTGTTGGTTATACGAATAAATTTTCACTTTCCGTCACTATTTTAGGACGGCTTGAATTTTGCGGTGAAGTGTTATATAATATACGTTGCAAATTTTGATTTTACGGAGCGAAATTATGAGCGATAACAAAGAAATGCTCGGTGCGGCGCCGATCGGCAGACTGCTGTTCAAACTAGCGGTTCCGACGGTGGTTGCCCAGCTTATTAATATGCTATACAACATTGTTGACCGCATTTATATCGGTCATATACCGGGTGACGGAAGCCTTGCGCTTACGGGCGTTGGCGTATGTATGCCGATAATTATGGTAATTTCGGCTTTTGCGGCACTGATTGCCTCGGGCGGTGCGCCGAAAGCATCTATCTCGATGGGTAAGGGTGACAACGATTCTGCCGAAAAAATAATGGGTGGTTGCTTTTCTCTGCAGCTTATCATCTCTGCTGTTCTGACTGCTGTTTTGCTGATTTGGAATAAAGATTTACTTTTGATGTTCGGTGCCAGTGAAAACACCATAGGGTACGCCAACGATTACATGAACATCTACGCTATCGGCACGGTTTTCGTTCAGTTAACGCTTGGTATGGGAGCCTTTATCACCGCGCAGGGCTACACCAAAATCAGTATGATTACTGTGTTAATTGGAGCAGTAAGCAACATTATTCTTGACCCCATATTTATTTTTGGCTTTAAGATGGGTGTTAAAGGTGCCGCACTTGCTACTATTCTTTCTCAAGCAATCTCTTGTATTTGGGTACTCCTATTCCTTTGCGGAAAGAAAACCTATTTAAAACTCAGAAAGCAGAATCTCCGCATAAACGGAAAACTCGTTTTCCCTTGTATTGCTCTTGGAACGGCGACCTTTATTATGCAAAGTAGTGAAAGCGTGATTTCGGTCTGCTTCAATTCTTCGCTACTTAAATACGGCGGCGACATTGCCGTTGGCGCTATGACTATACTTACAAGCGTGATGCAGTTTGCTATGCTCCCAATGCAAGGTATTGCACAGGGCGCACAGCCAATTTTAAGTTATAACTTCGGCGCCAAAAACGTAGGGCGTGTAAAGAAAACCTACAGACTTTTGCTTATATCCTGTCTTACATACTCCTTTATTATTTGGGGCGCTATTATGCTGTTACCGCAAATGTTTGCAGGGATATTCACGCCTGACACAGCACTCATTGAATTTACCGCCAAGGCACTTCGGATCTACTGCGGAGTAATGTGCATCTTTGGTATTCAAATCGCCTGCCAAATGACCTTCGTATCTATCGGCAACGCACCATGCTCAATCATTGTTGCCATTGTTCGCAAGTTTGTTTTACTCTTACCGCTTATCTACATTATGCCGCAACTTGCCTACGATAAAACAATGGGCGTTTACACGGCAGAGCCTGTTGCCGACATAATCGCCGTAACCTTTACCGCTATTCTTTTCACCGTTCAATTCAGGAAGGCGCTAAAGTCTTTAACAATTGAAAACTCGGCAACATAACTGTTGCTAATGAAAACCGTTATTCAGCAAAAACTGAATAACGGTTTTTTGTTAGCAATATTTTCGGTTTAGGCTGACGAAAGTCGAACTCTTCACGCCTGCAAAACAAAATTTTCGGTAATAGATTGCCTCAAAATTTGTAATACGTTAAGTATAACTGCATTTTGTCGGCTTCCTCTTACACAAAAATTTTTAGTTTTGACAGGTCGAAGAGTTTCTGCCTACGAATTTTTTATCAGGTGAAGTGCGAATTTGACGCAAGGCTGACGCCTTGCTAAAATGAACACAAAGCCTGATTAATAAAGGCGGAGAGCGAAACCGCAA
>JAZUPW010000052.1:0-4321 GCA_045605385.1 Acutalibacteraceae bacterium | reverse complement strand
CCACATATTATGGTATTCGCCAATAATCCATCTGCCGTCGGCGCTTCTCTGCCAATCCTTTAAATGCGCTAACTGCTTATAGTTGTCCTGCGAAATGGTAAGTTTGTTAAGCACAAAGGGGAAAGGTTCGGTTTCCGGTATGTTTTCGGTAGGAAGCGGTTCGTGATAAACGTGAGAAATAGGATAAAAGCCCATATAAAAGCGGTCGGGGTTCTTAAGATTTTCTTCACGCGGCGCCCATAAAGTATCCTGATAAGCGCCAACAACTACTCGCTGGGTAAGGCCTTCTTCGGTCATTCTTTCATCTATACGGTTAAGCATTCTAATAACTAAATCGCTCATTCTGTGATCTTTACAGTTTTCACATTCACAAGCGGTATTAATGTTATCTGAAAGCGCAAAATGAACCACCGAAACGTCGGGATTTTCCTTGCAGTATTTTATCATATAGTCTGCCATTTTTTCCTGAACTTCCTTTTGTGAATAACAAAGGTTAGAAAGGATAGGAGAACCGCCCACCAATTCGCGCTTACCGTTATAAAGCGCAAGGTAAGGTTTAGACGCTTCTACTGCTTCTTCAGGAATTTTGCCCCAACCGTCGAGGATAAGTCCAACGGGATATGCCGTCCAACCGTGTCCCATTGTTTCAAGTTTCAGACCACGGCGAACAACTTCTTTTTTTAGTTTTGCTTCGCCTTCTAAAAGAACTTCTTCGCTTACCTTTTCATCCTCTTTAAAAGGGTTCTTGGCATGGGTAAACCAACGCTTATAAAAAGCTGTTGAATGTAAAAACTGAAACTGATAACTGTTAAAACCGATTTTCGGACAGAACTCTATCATATTATAAACGTTTTCAAACTTACAAGCGCCTTCAATAATCATTGTTCTCTTTTCCCTTGTTGCTTTTTCGTTTACAAAAAAAGTTTTATCTAAAAGTGTGGTAGAAGGGATATAATCGCCGTCTTTACCTGGGCGTATAAAACGGCATCCGCACTCTTTTAAGAAGCGGTACATAGCAATAACAACACTGCAGGGATTAGAACCGGTAATAACACCCTTGCCGTTTTTTACGTCTATGTATATTTCGTCTTTCCATTCGTCAAGTTCAACTTCACTGTTCTTTGGAAGACCAATATAAATTTCATTTTCACCGCCAATGTCAGTAAACATTTTCTTTGCAAGCTTTTCATATTCTTCGTTTGCAAAATCAGTTACCATTTTAACGTTTTCATTAGAAAAAGTATTCATAACAAATCCCCTTTTCACCCATTTGCTTAATTATACAACAAGTATATGTTGTTTTTAAGTGCCGGTCAATACGATTTTGGTCCTTTTTTACTATATAGAAAGGCAAGGCTTTTTTGCTTAGTCTTGCCTTTGTATTTATAAAATTAAGCTTGTACACCTTCGTCGCCTGCTCCGCCTACAATGTCAGATGCTTTTACATTATTCGCTTCATCTTCTTTTATCTTCATAAGGCGGTCATACCAAACGGGAAGATGCCCGGTGTGAAGAGCAATATCCCAACGTTCCTGAACTTCATCTTCAATGGTCCACAGCCAGTTGCAAAGATCATTTATTAATTCTTGACCCTTTTCTTCTTCGCCATTAAGACCAACAAGAACTGCGCTTAAGTAACGCTTAACGTACTTGTTATGAAGCGCCAGATCACTCCAAGAGGTTTTAGTAAGCGGTGTGGATTCATCCTTAATTGCTTCATGTTTTGCTTCAAACGCATCTACCATTTCTATGCATTTTTCCAAAACGGGAATGCAGTCTAGCGCGGTGTAATCTCTTCCGCCGGGTTTAATCTTCATATCGTAAGTGTCGGAAAGGGTTTGCAGGTAATCAAGCACCTGTTCCCAGTTACTGCCGTAAGCGTAGCTAAAGTAATCTTCGCTTAAAGCCTCAAAAGACGTGGTTTTATCCCAAAGCGTATGACCGTAGGTATAGAGTCCTATTGCGTTTGGCACTGCGCAACGCTGAGGCTGGAACATTATCATACCCGTTATACCCAGTTTGCTGTGGCTCTTTATATCCTCACTTAACACCTTGGCAATTTTTTGATAACCGATATCTAAATAATGATCCCACATATAGTGGTACTCTCCAATAAAATAATCGGTATCTATTTGTTTTTGCCACGCCTTAAAAAACGATAAGTTTTTAGCGGTGTTTTCGGTTTGCGAAAGCTTGTTAAGTACGTAAGGGAACGGTTCTTCTGCGGGTATATTTTCGGTAGGCAACGGCTCGTGATAAACGTGCGAAATAGGGAAAAAGCCAACACTATGCCTTTCGGGATACTTAAGCTTATATTTAAGCGGCGCCCAAAGAGAGTCTAAATAAGCGCCAAAAGTAACTTTTATGTTAATTCCCTCTTTTATCAAACGCTCATCAATTACATTTACCATATTTATTATATGGTCAGAAAGCCTTGTTCCCGCACAGTTTTCGCACTCGCACAAGGTATTTATATTATCGGCAAGTGAAAAACTTACTATTGAAGCTTCGGGATATTCTTTGCAATACTGCACCATATAATCTGCCATTTTCTCTTGCACTTCGGGGTTAGAATAGCAAAGATTAGACAAAAACGGTTTACCGTTTATCAGTTCGCGCTTTCCGTTATATAAAGCGAGGTACGGCTTTGCGGCTTCTACTGCTTCATCGGGAAGTTTGCCCCAACCGTCAGGGAAAAGTCCAACGGGATATGCCGTCCAGCCGTGTCCCATAGTGTAAAGCCGCATACCTCGGGTTATTACTGCTTTTTTAAGCATCCTTTCCTTTTCTTGCAATTCCTTTTCTTCAACGTTTTCGTCCTCCCTATAGGGATTTTTCGTGTGCTTATACCAACGCTTTAAAAAGTTTATTGACGTTAAAAACTGAAACCTATATGTATTAAGACCTATTTTGGGACAAAAATCTATCATATCATACACATTTTCAACACTGTCATAGCCCTCTATAACCATACAGCGCATACCTGTGGTTGCCTTTTCGTTTACAAAAACAGTTTTGTCTAAAAGTGTGGTTTCGGGGATATAATCGCCGTCTTTACCTGGTCGGATAAAACGGCATCCGCACTCTTTTAAGAAGCGGTACATAGCAATAACGACGCTACAGGGGTTAGAGCCCGTAATAACGCCCTTGCCGTTTTTTACGTCTATGTATATTTCGTCTTTCCATTCGTCAAGTTCAACTTCACTGTTCTTTGGAAGACCAATATAAATTTCATTTTCACCGCCAACGTCAGTAAACATTTTCTTTGCAAACTTTTCATATTCTTCGTTTGCAAAATCGGTTACCATTTTAACGTTTTCATTAGAAAAAGTATTCATAACAAATCCCCTTTTCACCCATTTGCTTAATTATACAACAAGTATATGGTGTTTTTAAGTGCCGGTCAATACGATTTTGGTTCTTTTTTATTATATAGAAAGGCAAGGCTTTTTTGCTTAGTCTTGCCTTTATTTTTATAAAATTAACCTTGTATGCCTTCGTCGCCTGCTCCGCCTACAACGTCAGATGCTTTTACATTATTTGCTTCATCTTCTTTTATCTTCATAAGGCGGTCATACCACACGTGCAAATGTTTTAAGTGAACGTCCATATCCCAACGTTCCTGAACGGTATCTTCAATGCTCCATATCCAGTTGCAAAGGTCTGTTATTTGTTCCTTGCCCTTTTCTTCTTCGCCATTAAGACCAACAATAAATGCGCTTAAGTAACGCTTAACGTACCGGTTATGAATTGCTAAATCGTCCCATGAAGTTTTGGTAAGCGGTGTAGAGTCATCTTTAATTGCTTCGCGTTTTGCTTCAAAAGCGTCTACTAACTCTATGCACTTTTCTAAAACGGGAATACAGTCAAGCGCGGTGTAATCTCTTCCGCCCGGTTTAACCTTCATATCGTAGGTGTTGGAAAGTGTTTGTAAATAATCAAGCACCTGTTCCCAGTTATTACCGTAAGCGTGGCTGAAGTAGTCCTCGCTCATTTGGCGGAAGGAAATATTTTTATTCCATAACGTTTCGCCCATTGCGTGAAGCGGCATTGCGGTTGGGAATGCGCAACGCTGTGGTTGATACATTTCAAGACCTATAAGGCCTAACTTATCTTGATTCTTAATATCATTACACAAAACTTCAGATATTTGCTGATAACCAATATCCAAATAGTGGTCCCACATATTATGGTATTCGCCAATAATCCATCTGCCGTCGGCGCTTCTCTGCCAATCCTTTAAATGCGCTAACTGCTTATAGTTGTCCTGCGAAATGGTAAGTTTGTTAAGCACAAAGGGGAAAGGTTCGGTTTCCGGTAT
>JAZUPW010000051.1:0-15471 GCA_045605385.1 Acutalibacteraceae bacterium | reverse complement strand
GTGACTTCCAGAGTGTTGTCGGTATCGAAGCGAGAGAACAGTTTATCGATATGACGGGACATCTCCCGAACGCAATCGTTGCCTGTGTGGGCGGCGGGTCAAACGCGGCAGGACTTTTCGCAGGCTTCCTTAATGACCCCGTGGACATCTACGGAATCGAGCCTCTCGGACGCGGTCCGAAGCTTGGCGACCACGCGGCAAGTCTCAAGTACGGTACAGAGGGAATCATGCACGGCTTCAACAGCATCATGCTGAAGGACGAGAACGGAGATCCCGCTCCCGTTTACTCCGTAGCAAGCGGACTTGACTATCCTTCCTCCGGCCCCGAGCACGCATTCCTTCAGGAGATGGGCAGAGTTAAGTACGACACCATCGACGATGAAGAAGCCATTGACGCCTTCTTCAGCCTTTCCAGAATGGAAGGTATCATTCCCGCTATCGAGAGTTCTCACGCCATTGCCTATGCTATGAAGCTCGCCAAAACTATGGGCAAGGGGTCGGTACTCATCAATCTCTCCGGCAGAGGCGATAAGGATATGGATTACATTATTGAAAAATACGGTATAAGATAAAAATTAATAAGCGATATTTCCTTTAGGTATAATTATTCTAAAGAGGAGATTACCTTGTAGGATTAACAGACAAGTTTGAACCGTATAATTAAAAAGTCAACCGAATGTTCGGTTGACTTTTTTCATATATTGATAAGCAATACCCACGCGAGGCCGTAATAGATTATTACCGAAACGAAGTCGTTTATGGTGGTGATGAGGGGGCCTGATGCTACGGCGGGGTCTATTTTCAGCCTTTTTAGAGTAAGCGGTATTGCGGTGCCCGAAAAACTTGCTATTATCATGGCGCATATAAGGGATAGCGCAACACAGCCTGCTACTGAAAAAGCAAAACTCCATACTTCTGACTTTAAAAAGTGAATGTAAAAACTTGTTATAATAAACGATATCAGTCCTAACACTGCGCCGTTTAAAAAGCCTATGCGGATTTCTTTGAATATAAGCGCAAAGCGTTCTTTGGCGGTAAGGGAGGAATTCATAAGCACTCTGATAGTAACGGCAAGTGACTGTGTACCTGTGTTGCCCGCCATACCGAGTATTAGTGACTGGAAGCAGACAATTATGCTTAGTTCCTTAACTACGTTTTCAAAAACACCTATTACACTTGAAATGCCAAGACCTAAAATAAGCAGAACAACAAGCCAAGGAATACGCTTTTTCATACTCATGGTAAGCGGCTCGTCTAAATCTTCCTCTTCTGTAAGACCTGCAAGTTTCGCGTAGTCTTCGCTCATTTCTTCATCTACGATTTCAACCATATCCTGACTTGTTACAACGCCTATAACGGTTTTGGTTTCGCTTGACAATACAGGAATAGAATCTTCTGAATATTCGCGCAGAGTATCAATTGTTTCGCTAATGCTTTCGGTATCGTAAACAAAGGGGTAAGATGTAATTATTAGTGATTCAAGGCTTGTGTCGGGACGGGCAATTATAAGACTTTTAAGTTCAATTGCACCGTAAAATGAATCATCGTTATCAAGCACGTAAATTGTAGAAATGTTATCGTTTTCTGCGGCTTGAGAAATTAACTGACGCATTGCTTGCTTTACGGTAATATCTTTAGATATTGTAATAAAATTAGTAGTCATTATACTACCGAATTCATCCTCACCGTAAGAATCAATAAGTTCAATATCTTCTTTGGCTTCGGGTTCAATAAGTTCTAAAAGTTCTTTTCGTTTTTCTTCGTCAAGTTCTTCCAGAAGGTCAACCGCATCGTCGGCATCCATTTCTTCAATAACGTCAGCCGCGGTGTTTACGTCAAGTTCTTCAATATAAACTTCAACGTCATCAAGATAAGCAAAGATATCTGAAACCGCTTCGTTACCAAGCGCATTATAAAGTTTTTTTCGTTCATCTTCGCTTAAAAACTCAATAGCCGCCGCAATATCGTTATCGTGATAATCTGCAAGACCTTCGGCAATTTCACTATCGGGTTTTTGGCTTCTTATTAACTCTAATATTTCTTCGCTGTAATTACGGTTTTCAAGAACTGCTTCATCTTCGTATAGTTCAAAAACTTCTTTTTCTTCCATAAAAAAAAGACCACCTTTCTTAGGCGGTCTTTTAAAAACAACAAGAATAACCGTAGGTGTTTCACTACAGTTTAAAGGGGTACAGACCGCCGATATTAAGTTTAAAGATAATACTTCGCCCCAGCGGGTCCATACCGTTCACCTCGTTTAAAAAATTATTTATTATATTTTAACACAACAAAAATTCTTTTGCAACTTAAAATTTTCCAAGCAGTTTAAGGCAGAAAAGATAAATACCTGCGCTCCAGCCGACCATTTCATAGGCACGGTGGCTTTCGCTTTCGGCAATAGTGCCTGTTACTACGTTATATTTTTCCCATAAATAGCCTGTTTCATTATAAATTTTTTCTATAATATCAACGTATTTCTGAGCAATTCTTAAAGCATCTTCGGTGTATCCGTAATTAAGAAGACCTTTAATAACAATATACTGAAGACACGCCCAACCGTTAGGGTAATCCCACTGCAGATTAAGTTTAGATTTGCCCGGTTCGCAACAGGCAATACCGTACTGGCATTCTACAAGGCTTAATTTTTCAACAAGTTTTTTTGCTTGTTCTTCACTGCAAAGCGAAGCGTAAAGCGGATAGTAGGAAGCAAGTGTAAACAAATCGTCTTTTTGACCGCTTACAAAGTTATAATCATAATAAGCGCCTTTTTCACTATCGTATAAAATTGCATTTATTTTTTCTTTGCGCATCTTTGCTGCTTTTAGCCAAACGTTTTCGTCACCGTTTTCAAGTTCTGTGCAGAAGAATGCTAAATTCTGTTCCATATCGTAAAGAAGCGAGTTTAAATCAACAACGTTATAGTTTTGCATTTCATAACCGCAACGGCTGCTGCAATCCCAACCCGATTCACAAACAGCGCGGTAGTTATAGCTAAGACTTTCTATTTCATTTTTATCGGTAGGCATTTCTATGCTTACGCGTTTGCAGTAATCACTTGCAACGCTGCTAAATGGTTCGCTTCCGTAATAACGGTTTAAACCCGTTTCTGTGTTTCTTTGATTTTGCCAGAATTCGTATTCGCGTTTTGCAGCGGCATACATTTCCTTAAGCCAAACCTTATCGCCCGTCTGTTCGTAAACGTCTTTAACCATAAGCGAAAAAAACGGAGGTTGTGAACGCGAAAGAAAATAAGTGCAGTTGCCGTTTGGCATAAAGCCGTAACGGTTTATAAGGTAAGCAACGTTCATACAGTTATTTTTTGCCTGTTCTGTACGGTTAGATAAAATAAGACCTATATTAGTAAAGTAGGTATCCCAATAATACATATCGAAAAAGCCTTCAACACTGCTTGGGCAGGAAAAAGGATAGGGAAGACCTATTTTTGTGCCTTCATCTTCAGTTTTTGTACGAATGGTTTTATCCCACACGCTTAATATATAATCCTTTGCATTTAATTTCATAAAAAGTACCGCCTTTTTTGGTTTTAATTAGGTTATCATAAATGACCTTTAAAGTCAAGAAAAACGTGCTTACAAAACACCTTTATTGTAAAGACCTCTTGTGAATTTTGAGTTTGCGGGGTTACCGTTTTTAAAATCGTTTAAAACGTTTGTTATTTCTTGCTTTGTTTCATTAGTAAAGTAAAGTACGCCGTAATCGCAGTTTAACTCATTTAAGCGGTCTGCCATCCAAATGGGCGTACTGTTAAACAGTTCGCTGAAACCTAAACGGCAACGAATACCGAACTGTTCGTTTTTGCGGTCGGTAAGGTAAGAATTTTGCTTACATTCGTTACAGTCTTTTGCGTTTTTTATTGGGCAGTTTTTAAATATCATAAGCGGAAGTTTGCCGTAAACAAAAACTGCAGTTTTAGTATTACAAGAAATATTGTTTATTTGGTTAACAGTGAGTTCGGGTGAAAGTAAAATACCGTTTGCATAAAAACTGTTCGCAAAATCACAACTGAACGAAGAAAAAATATTCATACCGAAACCAAATATAATTTTTAGTTGCGCTTCATTTACAAGTTCTATTTGCGATAAATTTCCAATTGAAACATATTCTACACCGTTTTCTTTTAAACTAAACAGTATGTTTTTAATTAAAGCGGTATCTTCGCAAACACGCGGAAGTTCGGCTATAACCGGAATATTTAAATTCAAACTTTCTTTTGTTATTTTTTCGGCAGGAATACATACCGCTTTTACAAATGAAATATCATTTGGTATAAGTGATATATCATTTACCCGTAAAATAAAGCCTTTAATTTCTTTTTTTGTGGGTGTTTTTGCTTTGGGATATACGGTTTGCTTATTGTGTTCAGGCGAACTTCTTAAATCGTTTAACTGCTCGGTAGCATTTCGGCGCATTGAATTAAGCGCTGAAGACGGTAAAGTAAGTCCGTTTTCGGTGTAAAAATCTAAATTTTGCAGTAGGTAAGGCGTGTTGCCCAGTTTGCTTAATTGCCTAAAAGCGGTATCTTTATCAAGCGGTTTATTTACGGCTTTCTCACTTATTTCGCCCATTACTGAAACAGTATGTTCGCCGCAACTTAAAGTTAAAACACTTTGGCAGTTTTGCTTTAAAGTAAGGGTTGCATTAAGCGGAATATGTGAGTATTCTTTTCGGTAGAGTTCATGCAGTTTCGGAAGCACGGCAGGGGCAGATAGTACGTCGTCTTTGGTTCTTGTGCCAAACATATCTTTGCCTAAGTTATTTGTATAATAACCGTCGGTAAAACCCGAACGGCTGAATACCCCTTTTAAAAGGTCGTTAATATCACTTGGTAAGTTTCCGTTTTCTTTTGCGTATTTCACAGCCGTTGTTGCAGCGGCAACATACTCGCTTCGTTTCATACGGCCTTCAATTTTAAAGGACGCCACTCCCATTTCACAAAGTTCTTTTATGTGGCTTAAAAGAGATAAATCTTTAAGGCTTAAATCGTAACGCTCTTTTTTGTCAAGTGCCGAAAAGGGAAGTCGGCAGGGTCCTGCACAAAGGCCTCGGTTTCCGCTTCTGCCGCCTAAAAAAGCCGACATAAGACATTGTCCCGAAACACACATACACAGTGCGCCGTGAACAAACACTTCAACTTCCATATTAAGTTCTTTAGCGCCGTTTACAAGGTTAATTAACGCATTCTTACTCATTTCTCTTGCGGCGACTACCCGTGTAAAGCCCATTTCTTTTAAAGGAGGTAATGCTTCGGGCGAATAAACAGTCATTTGGGTAGATGCGTGAAGCGCAAGTTCGGGCAAAACTTTACTTATGTAAAGCGCAAGTCCCGTATCGGCAATAATTACGGCATCTACACCCGCATTATAGGCATAAAAACACAGTTCAACTGCTTTGTTGAACTCGTTATCACTTACTAAAATATTAAGAGTTAAATAAACTTTAACCGAGCGTATATGGCAATATTTTACTGCTTCTTTTAGGTCTTCAAGCGAAAAATTCTGCGCATTTCTTCGGGCATTGAAATCTTCTGCGCCAAGGTAAACTGCATCGGCACCGCTTCGTACGGCGGCATAAAGCATATCAAAATTACCAACGGGCGCAAGTATTTCTCCAACGGTGTTTTTATTCATAGTATCAGTTGTTTCCAAAACGGTTCTGGTCTGCTTTCCGGCAGGCAGATTCTTCGGTAAGACGCTTTACTTCAAGACGCAGTTTTTCGTTTTCTGCGGCGGTCTTTTTGCTTTGGTCCAAACAGTCAAGCGCTGTCATTACCGCAACCATTGTTGTAGACAGAAAAGGCTTGTTTTTTGCCAATACGTCCATTCTGTGCTCAAGTTCACTTGCCAATGCTTTTGCATAAGTTTCATCGTCATCACAGGAAACGGAATAGGGAATACCCCCAACGGTTATACGAATAATATTGGACATATTTTTTTCTCCTTAAAAAGTTTAAATGTTACTACTTAATTTTACACTAAATTTCTTTAAAAGTCTATACTTTTGAACTAAAAATGTATTGACTTTAAGTGCCGTCTTTGATAAAATTTACTAAAACAATAAAAATTTATTTATTCAGGAGAGAAAAATGAAAAAGTTTGTAAAAATTATTGCAATTGTTCTGGCATTTGTACTTTTGGTGGGTTGCTCTGAATCGGGCGGTAAAAAGCAAATTGACCTTACTATGAATGAAACCGAAACAGCAATTGCCCAAAATCTTAAAGTTTTATATGAAAACGCAAGTGAAGATAACATAAGCAGTGCTGTGTTTAATGCAACCGATAACGTGCTGACAGTATTAAGCAAAACCCTTACAGATGTCTTAACTGAAAAAACTGCTGAAACCATTCTTGTTAAAGAGGTAGACTCATTTAACAGTTTCAAGGTTTATTCGGTTGCACTTAAATTTGAAACTTTTATTATTAACGATGTTTTGCTTTTAGGTGAATATGAAGGCAATAATTACATAGTTTTACAGCAAATGTATACTGCAAAAGCACAGGAAGAAATTAGTAATGCCTATATTCTTCACGAAAACGAATTTGAAGATATTTTCAGCGCATTTAATAAACAGTTTGAAATTGACAGCGTTAAGAAAACAACCCTTTCAATTGTTGATGAAGAAAACTATATTACCGATGAAGACGATAACGCTGTTGAATTTACAGGCGGTGCCGTTAAAGACATTACATTAAGCATAGAAGCAATAATTTCGGGCGAAGATAACGCTATAAACGTAAGCGGCGGTCTTCACGGCGGTGAAGGAACAAGTATTAATAACGATCCAAGCGGCGGTAACGTGGCTTCTGATCCTAATAACAACTCGGCTCCTTCAGCACCTGTTGGCGATACTATTCCTACTAAATTAAGCGACGGCCGTGTTCTTACCTGGAATATTGAATTTAACGAAAACAATATGGGTGTAGTTGCTTCAAAACTTACTACAGGCGTTGCAAATATGAATCCCGACAGGAAATATTTGTTTACTTCTACTGAATCAAGCAACTATTTTGTGGAAAAAGGCGACCTTGTATTAAGGCTTACTAAAAAAGGTGCTAATTCTTATACAACCGCGCACAGCGTATCTACTTCGGGCAAAATGTCCTATAAATACGGTTACGTAGAAATGCGCGCAAAGGTTCCTTTCCAGAAATATGTATGGCCAGGTTTCTGGATGAAACCCGATTTAAACCTTAAAAAAAGCAAATATCACGGTGAAATAGATATTTTTGAAGTGTTTGGCAGTACAAACTCACTTTATTTCAATCTTCATAAGTGGCCTGAAAAAATGCAAAGTTCGGTGCAAATAGGAAATGGCGGAAAACACACCGGAAACCGTAAATATACTTATTCAAATACCGCGAATTTAAGCGATACTTATCACGTTTACGGCTTTGAATGGACAAAGGATTACATGAAGG
Organism: Acutalibacteraceae bacterium; assembly: GCA_045605385.1. Lineage (GTDB taxonomy): Bacteria > Bacillota > Clostridia > Oscillospirales > Acutalibacteraceae > SIG607. Next base: position 8,035 of record JAZUPW010000051.1, on the reverse strand, counting down.
CTTACGTAGACGGAAAGTGCTATTATGAGGTTTCTATTAAGGAAGAAGATGATTATTCAACAAAACTTCCCGGTATGGATTGCTTCCACGATTATTACTTCCTTTGTTGGGATAATATGTTGTGGGAGTACAGCGGTCAGGAAGAAATTCCTACCCCCGCTGATTACAGAATAGATTATGTAAGACTTTATCAGCACAAAGATTCCGAAAGTATAAAGGTTTATTAATCAAGGTTTAAATTATGAAAACTATCATTAAAGTTATTTGTATAACTCTTTGTTTGCTTTTGCTTGTGGGTTGCACCAAGGATGCCGCACCCAAAGTAAGCGTTGGTATGAATACCGATGAAATAAATATTTCAAAGGAAATACGGAAACTTTATGCAGACGTGGATGAAGACAGTATTAATCATTATGTATTCAACGCAGGGTATCATTTTACCGATGCTATTTTAACCTCGCTTAAAGAAACAATGCACGGCGCAACTCTTCAAAAAGTAGTATTAAAAGAACTTTATGAGTTTGATGAGTTTAACGCTTATGCTTTTGCTGCCTATTTCAGCAAAGGCGCTAAAGAGTTGCTTATTAACGATATATTGCTTATAGGCTTTGTAGAAGAAAATCCGTATATAATTCTTCAGCAAATGTACAGCGCTAAAGCTCAGGAGGAAATAATTGACGTTTGCGTTTCTTTTAAAGATATTTCAAGCGGAATTTTCGAAGCTGCAAACAAAAAATTCGGTGTAGAAGAATTAACTCCCGTTACTACGGTGCTATCAATAAGCGATACAGCCAATAATTTTGTTAACGAAGAAGGCAAAATAATAGGCGCGGCAAACGGTCTTGTTTACGATTTCACACTTACACTTAATAATATAGCAAAAGGCGTAACGGGCGAGCCCGAAGGCGAGCAAGAAGATGTAGTAGAAGAAACAGCCTTTAAAGCAGATGTAATTCCCGCAGAGGAAAAACTTTCTGACGGCAGAGAACTTGTATGGCATCTTGAGTTTACGGGAAATAAAATAAGCGACCTTGCTTCTTCCCTTAACACAGGTCCCGACACTATGTCGCCCGACCGTAAGATTTTATTTACCTCTACTTCGTCTGAAAACTATTTTATTGAAGACGGAAATCTTGTGTTAAGAATAACAAAAGACCCCGTTAAAAATGTGTATACCACCGCAAAAAGTGTATCAACTTCGGGCAGAATGGCATATAAATACGGTTATGTGGAAATGCGCGCTGTTGTTCCTTATGCTTTTGGCGTTTGGCCCTCATTCTGGATGCAACCCGATAAAAAGTTAAAAGAATCAAAACTTTATAACGGCGAAATAGATATTTTTGAGGTTTTTGGTTCTACCACTACTGCAACCTTTAACTTACATAAATGGTTCGGCGGTTATAAAGGAAGCGACACCGTTGGTAACGGCGGTAACTTTAAGGGCGACCTTAACTATACTTTTAAAGAACGTTATAATTTGCATCGTGAATATCATATTTACGGCTTTGAATGGACCAAAGATTTTATGAAGGTCTATATTGACGGCGAATGTTATTATGAAATTTCTATCAAAGAAGAGGATGATTATTCAATTGATCATCCCGGTATGGATTGTTTCCACGATTATTACTATTTGTGCTGGAATAACTGGTTGTATACTTCGCAGGCAAAAGAAGGCAAAATTGTTGCTCCCGTTGATTATAAAATTGACTACGTAAGACTTTATCAACATAAGGACAGCGAATTTATTCACGTTTATTAACAAGGAAAAGTAAACACCATTTTAATGAATGAAATAATATTTTAATTTCTAAAAAGCATAAATTCGAAGAATAAGAGCAGAAAATTAATGTTTTTATGGGTTTTAATGTGTTAGTATGTGTTAAGCATCTATAAAAAATATTTTTGAGGAGTCTTTTTTATGAAAAAAATTATAAAAGAAGAAATTGAACAAAAGGGTATACCTTTTGAAAAGCACGGCAGACAGCTTGTTTGGCACGATGAATTTGATTCTCCTGAATTAGACCGTGAAAAATGGGGATTTGATCGCAGTATGAGCGGTAAAGACCGTATTTACGATAACGGCCCCGAACAGTTTCGCATTGAAGACGGCAAGGTGCATATGATTACCCGTTTAAGCGGAGATGCTGAAAAACCGTTTATATTACCCGAAGCTCTTGCAACAAACAGAACAATGGTCTTTAAACACGGCTACGTTGAAATGTGCGGCAGACTTCCTTTCCGTCACGGTGCATGGCCGTCTTTCTGGATGCAGAGCGCAACACCTTTTTCAAAGGCTAATTATTTTTCCGAAATAGATATTTTAGAGGGTTATTCAAGTGCCAATCAAATTGGCTCTACCTTACATAAGTGGGGCAAAGGAAAACACAGCGGTCTTGACGTAGAAAATAAAATAATTGTAGATAATTGGAAGTATACCTTCAAAAATTCCGAAAACCTTAACAATGAATATCATACTTACGGTTTTGAATGGGACGAAAATTTTGCAAGATTTTACGTAGATGATGAAATGTATGCTTCATTCCCCATAGATGAAGAACACGACTTTGATAAAGAAATTCTTCCTGGTATGCAGGGCTTACACGATTTCTCTTATTTGTTGTTTAATAATGAATTCTTTTCGCGCGGCGGCGGTTGGCCCGTAAACGGCTGGAATATTCAGGTAGGTGAAGAAATGCCTATACATTACTACATAGACTACGTTAGACTTTACCAGAAGGATGGCGAAGAAATTAAGTACGGACCTGAAATAAATGCGGCTATAGAGGCAAACGGCGGAAAGCAATTTGTGTATCGTGAAGATTAAGGAGCATTACTGTGGAAAAAATAATTAAAGAAAAAGTTGAAGAAAAGGGCATACCTTTCGAAAAGCACGGCAGACAACTTGTTTGGCACGATGAATTTGAATCTGCGGAATTAGATCGCGAAAAATGGGGCTTTGACCGTTCTATGAACGGCGGCGACCGCATTTATGATAACGGTCCCGAACAGTTCCGTATAGAAGACGGTAAGGTGCATATGCTTACTCGTTTAAGCGGGAACGCTGAAAAGCCGTTTATCTTACCCGAAGGTCTTATTACAAACAAGACAATGCTTTTTAAATACGGTTACGTTGAAATGCGCGGCAGAATCCCTTATCGCCACGGTGCCTGGCCTTCTTTCTGGATGCAAAGCGCAACACCGTTTTCTAAGGCGGATTATTTTTCTGAAATAGATATTTTTGAAATATTCTCCAGTCCTCATACCGTTTGTACAGGTATGCATAAGTGGGGTAAAAACGGTCATTCGGGACTTTCGCTTGATACTGTGGAAAGAAAGGACCTTCCTTGGCAGTATAAGTTTGAAAATTATGAAAATCTTAATAACGAATATCATACCTATGGTCTTGAATGGGACGAGAAGTATTTAAGTTTTTACGTTGATGACCATAAGTTTGCTTCCTTCCCAATAGATGAAGCTAACGATTTTGATACCAAACTTAATCCCGGTATGCAAGGATTCCACGATTTCTCTTACATTATTTTCAACAACGAATTTTATTCGCGTAAGGGCGGTTGGGTTGTAGACGGCTGGAATATTCAGGTAGGTGAAGAAATGCCTATACATTATTACATAGACTACGTCAGACTTTACCAGAAGGATGGCGAAGAAATTAAGTACGGACCTGAAATTCAAGAAGCACACAAAACCTGGAAAAGATAATTAAAAAAACCGTAAAGTCTTGAACTTTACGGTTTTTTATGTTATTCTTCTATTATAGTTGTATCGGGTAGGTTTTCTTTAAGAAAATTCAATTTTTCAACACAGTTTTTGCAAACCAGTTTTGAATCGAGTTCCACAAGAAAGTCCATAGTGTTGCAGAAAATGCAGGCTGGTTGATATTTTTTTATTACAAGACCTTCATCATCGTTAACAAAAAACTCAACACAGTCGTTCCCGTCTTCTATATCCATAAGGCGTCTTAATTCTCTTGGGACAACTAATCTTCCAAGATTATCTATATGGCGCACAATTCCTGTTTTTTTTAGCATAAGGTTACCTCCGTAATCTTTATTGTTAACAGTATAACAGAAAAATCATATAAAGTAAAGTGGGTAAAATAAAATGGAATTAGTATTACTAACCGCGCTTGGTGTTGGCGGCGCTACCGTTATAGGCGCAATTATCGGTATGTTAATTAAAGATGTGTCTCATAAATTTTCTGATATAGTACTTTCTTTTGCGGCGGGAATAATGCTTGCCGCGGCAGTTATAGGGCTTATTATACCATCTATTGAACACGGTGGAAAGTTCAGCGTTTTAGTAACCGTTTCGGGGATTTTTATTGGCGCGGTATGTCTTAACTTAATTGATAAACTTGTTCCGCATCTTCACAAACTTACAGGTAATATAGATGAAGGCCATAATAATGCAAATCTTGATAAGGTGCTTCTTTTTGTAACTGCTATTGCTATACATAATTTCCCCGAAGGAATTGCTGCAGGTGTTAGTTTCGGAACAGAAGATATAGGCAAAGCTCTTATTATTTCAGGTGGTATAGCACTTCAGAACATTCCCGAAGGTATGGTTATTATAGGTCCGCTTCTTGCTTCGGGTGTAAGCGCTAAACGAACTTTCACGCTGGCAACTATAACGGGTTTTGTGGAAGTTATAGGTACCTTTTTCGGATATTTCGCGGTAACGGTTGCTTCTGCAATTCTTCCTTTTGCTCTTGCTTTTGCGGGCGGTACTATGCTGTACGTAATAAGCGATGAAATGATACCCGAAACACATTCTCACGGTAGTGAACGCGCCGCAACTTTTGCACTGCTTATAGGCTTTTGCGTAATGCTTATAAGCGATACTTTATTTGGATAATTATTTTAAGGAGAAAACGATGGAAGCTTTTTTTGAATTAGTAAATGAACTTAGGCAGTTTTCACTGCTAAGCGTAACGTTGCGTCTTGTACTTGCCGTTGCTTTTGGCGGTTTTATAGGTTACGAACGCGAACGCCACGGCCGTGCGGCGGGTCTTCGTACACATATTTTGGTGTGTCTGGGTTCTGCGATAGCAACGTTAATAGGCCACTACGGTATGTCGGTTCTTGCCTTTTCGTCAGATCCTATGCGTATAGGCGCTCAGGTACTTTCGGGCATAGGTTTTTTGGGCGCGGGTACCATTATTTCCAAAGGTAGATTTCAGGTTACGGGATTAACCACCGCAGCAGGTCTTTGGTCTACTGCATCAATTGGATTGGCAATTGGTATAGGCTTTTACGAAGCAGCATTTATTGGTACTTTCCTTGTGGTTGTTACTATGACTATTTTAACAAAGTTCGATGCAAGTATTATAAGACACAGCCATAAACTTCGCGTGTATCTGGAACTTAACAGCGTTGAAAAGACAAACGATATAATTTTAATGATTACCGAAGATTACGGCGGAAAAGGAATTCAGGTTACTTATGCCAGAAGCGGCGCTGTTGGGAATTGCGGTATAGAAGCCACAATTATTGTGAAAAGCGAAGCCGATGGCAAACGGGTTCTTGCAGAACTTGCCGAAAACGAAAACATAGTGTATGCTATGCCTTCAATTTAATTGTGTGTAAAAATGAAATGGTATAAATACAATATTAAAGATTTAAGCGATACCGAATATGAAAAATGGTATTCATTAATGAGCGAAGATAAAAAACGGCGGGTGGACGGTTTTAAACTTATTGATGATAAAAAACGTACTGTTGCAGGTGAAATGCTCGCGCGAAATTCTATAGCAGAATGGTGCGATGTTCCGCCCGAAAGTTTAAGTTTCGGTATTGGTGAACACGGCAAACCGTACGTTAAAAGTCTGGCTGTGGAGTTTAATGTAAGCCATTGTGATAATATGGTTGTTTGCGCCGTGTGTGATACTCCTGTGGGTATTGATATACAGCGTATTAAGCCTGTAAATCTTAAAATTGCTAAGCGTATATGTAACGATAAGGAACTTGAAACCTTGTTTGGATATACACCTACAGATAAAGATTTTATTTATTGTGAAAACGAAGAAACGCTTAAACGTTTCTTTTGTTTGTGGACCGAAAAAGAAGCCTGTGTGAAATATACGGGAAACGGTTTGGCAGATATAAAAAAACCTATTATGAAAAGCGCAGAAAACTGCTTTTTTGAAGATTACTGCGTATCTGTAATATATTAAAATTAGAAAAACCTGAATTCAAAAAAGGGGAAAAGAGAAAATGAATTCGGTAATATATAATCCTTTAGAGGAATATGAAACCAAACTTAAAGTTTTACACAACGAAAACGCAAATAAATTTTTTGAAAATCTTGTAAAGCAATCGGGCGTAGATATTGAAAAAAACCGTAAAACTGTTGCTTTGTATAACCAGTTCAAAGAAAATTTGTCCGCCCTTAAAAAGAAACTTAACTGGCGCAGGTCGATATAGATAAATAACCCGAATCGATTTAACAAAGATTCGGGTTATTTTTTTGTCTGTAACAAATTTGATATGCACCCCAAAAGTTAGAAGCTTTTTGGGTGCATATTATTAGGGAGTTATAATAGTAGTTTTATGGCTTATTTATCTTATATTCACTAGGGGAATAACCGGTTATTTTTTTGAATTTTCTGCTAAATTGGCTAAGTTCTGAAAAACCCAACATTGTGGCTATTTCACCTATTGTATAAGCGTTACTGTCTATGAGCTGTTTTGCATAGTTCATTTGCAAATTATTTATATACTTAAGAGGAGACATACCATAAATCTGTTTAAAAATAGTTCCAAAATATTGATGCGTTGTTTGGCAAAGTTCTGCAAGATAATCTATACTTATGTTTTTGGTGAAGAAATTCTTGTGTATATATTCTACCGCCGGCTTTATAATATTGTGCTTTTTGGTTGGTAAATATTCGGCAATGCAATAATTTTTCATTGTGTATATTATTTGGTATAATTCTGAAAAAGCTCTTTCCTCGTAACCAAATTTTTGTGTGCACCATATGCTAAAAATCTTTTTAAAGCTCTCTATAAGCTTAGGGTCGTTTTTTGCATTGAAAACAAATGGTTTTAATTCTACTTCATTTGTTAAATAAAAACTTATATTATAACTGTCATAAGGCTCGTACACCTCAATATCATAGCTTGACCCTATTGGGCAAAACACAATATCTCCGGGGTTAGATTCAATTACCGTCCCGTCAAGAAAAGTAATTTTTGCATGTCCGTTTTCATTAATACCAAGCGAATAGCTTTTACGATCCATCACAGGGGTTTGGCAATTTTTAGTCATATAAATATAATAAGGCGTAATGTTGTGTATGTTGAATTTGGCATTCATAAAATTTTTCATGGCTGCGCTCCTTGAAATAGTTTATTTATATTATAAAGTTTTGTTTCAAAACTGTCAAGCAGTTTCAGAAAAGTCATAGACCAAACGAAATTATTGTTGTAGAATATAAATTGTCAATCTTTTAGAATTTAACAAGGAGAAATGTATTATGAAAAAATTAAAATCAGTCTTAGCACTTATTTTAAGCGTAGCATTACTTGCTTCATTTTTGCCAATTATTCCCACTATTGCTGAAACCGCAAGTTTTGTTTATGCTGATAAGTTAGATGCACAGGCAGGCGAAACCATATTTAGTTATGATTTTTCCAAGGATGCAGCTCCGGATACTGCTACCTCGGGTAACGGTAACACTTGGATTACAACATCTTCTGCCCTTGGTAAAAAAGCTTTGTATTTCCAATACGGAAACTGGTCTGACGAAGGCAGAAAGGCTGAATTTACCGTTGGCACACCTAATTTTGCAACACGCATTACGGTAGCTGTTGATAATACTATATCAAACAGCCAAAGCGGTAAATTCCGTGTATACACCAGAAATAGTTCAGGATATGTTAACTACATAGATATTGGTTTGCCCGATAGATCTTCAAACGTTCCCACAGCAGGTAACGTTGCAATAAATAACAAGACCGATCAGAGTAACCCGACTAACTATTCGGGAGTTACACCTTTTACTGCTAACAGC
>JAZUPW010000050.1:0-2202 GCA_045605385.1 Acutalibacteraceae bacterium | reverse complement strand
GTTTTTCGGGAAATGATTTCACCGTCATCATCAATGTGGTTATCTCGCTTGCCAAACTCTTGCAATGCACCATACTTAAACGACCATTGATTATCTAAAATAAACTGCTCTCTGTCATCCTCAGTTAATGGCACAAGCGTAACTTTTGTGTTTTTCATAGCAACCTTCTAAAAAACAAAAACTCCGGCTATTGTAAAAACAATAACCCGAGCTCACTCGGACACCTAATCCGGCACTTTTGAATGCTACGGCACTCTGCCTCCGGTGACCTATATTCTTATGTTTATTATATCATAAACATAAGAAAAGTCAACTATGTACTCTCTGCCACACGGCAGAGAGGTTTCACTACTTATCAAAAGAAACAGGCTTTGTATCGTTTGTCGCAAATGCGTTTGGGCCTGGATCCGACATTGAAAAATACATTTTAGCAGCCTTTGTTGTGCCGAAATCTCTGTTAGAGCCTGAGTTCTGCACCTTGTTAAAAGCATCGCGGAACATCTGATTGTGCGCTTCCTCACGGTTTAATAGGAAGTCGATGGTCTCACGCACCTTTTTATCGTCAATCTGGCGGTAAAGGTATTCGTAAACCACCTTTGCACGTTGCTCGGATGCGATATTGCTGAGTAGGTCTGCGCAAAGGTCTCCCGTAACTGTTACGTAATCGGCTGTCCAAGAGTAGCCCGATGCGTTGATAAGACCGGGATTAAGACCTAAAAGAACGTGAGACTGAATCTCGCCTGACGGCACCTTTTCGGCATCAACATCGTGTCCATTTAATAGATTGATGGTCTGCGCAACCATCTCCATATGACCAAGTTCCTCGGCGGCAATGTCAAGAAATAAATCCTTAATTTCAGGGTCTTTGATTCTAAAACTCTGCGACATATACTGCATAGCCGCCTTAAGCTCACCGTTACCGCCGCCAAGCTGTTCTTGCAAAAGCGCCGCATACTGCGGGTTCGGTTTCTCTACTGCTACAGGATGAAATAGCATCTTTTCGTGTTTAAACATAAACTTACCTCCGTTTACTTTCTATTAACTATTCTTACCAATTAGCAAACGGATATGTAGCAATTTTAATAATTGTGTGGTATAATTATTATAATGATAAAAAAATAACGGAGGAAATTATGATGGAATTTATAGTTCCTTTTATTGTTGGAGTTGTATTGATTGCTCTCGGCATTTCGAATATGCGGGGAAATATTTCGTCACTACACTCTTATCATCGACATAGAGTTTCCGAAGAAGATAGGATTCCGTTCGGAAAACAAGTAGGATTAGGTACTGTTATTATCGGTGTGGGTATAATAATATTCAGTATTTTGTCTGCTATAACTTTATATACCGAAAATAACATCTTCGTTTTAATTGGAACCGCAGTTTTAATTGTTGGTATTATTGTAGGGCTTGTTTTAAGCTTTAAGGCGATGATTAAATATAATAAAGGAATTTTCTGATGAATTCAATTTATAGAGAGGTATACCTATATGAAAAAGAAGAAATTGTTATTTGCAATATTATGTGCTTTGGGTAGTGGAACAGTAGGATTCTTTGCAAACCAGTTAACCGAAGTATATGGTTGTGTATTATTTGGTATTGGTGTTGGCATTATGGTCTATTCAATTATAAATTTAAGTAAGTGAATAATATATTGAACTGATAACAAAATTCAAATATTTTTGAGGGAAAATTTATGAAAGACGAATGTTTAATTTGCGGAGCACCTCTTACATATTTAGAAAACGAAACGCAAATGGAATGTGCCCTTTGTCATAAAAAAGAAAATAGCAAGACTGCTTGCGAAAAGGGACATTATGTTTGTAACGAATGTCATACCGGCGGTATCGATTCCATCATCGCTGTCTGCCTTGCCGAAACTTCAAAGAATCCTCTTCTGATTTTGCAAAAGTTGATGGCACTACCTTTTTGCCATATGCACGGCCCCGAACATCATATTATGGTGGGTGTGGCACTATTGACTGCTTATAAGAACGCAGGCGGGAACATTGATTTACCGAAAGCCTTGGTGGAAATGCAATCGCGAGGCAAACAAGTTCCCGGCGGAGCTTGCGGTTTTTGGGGCGCTTGCGGTGCAGGAATCAGTGCCGGTATGTTTGTTTCTATCGTTACTGGCTCAACACCCCTTGCCAACGAAGCGTGGGGACTTTCCAACAAAATGACCTCAAAAGCTCTTGG
>JAZUPW010000049.1:0-24844 GCA_045605385.1 Acutalibacteraceae bacterium | reverse complement strand
CAGTTCTGTGTACTCCGGAATAACCTTGCTCGTGTTCTAAAGGCGTGATTTTCTCAACATACCGTCCCTCGAGCTTTCCCACGAAAATATTATATCATGGTTTCGTGTTGTTGTGTGTGACGGCAAGTCATGCGCTGTTCTCTTGTGATAATGGAGGGTAAAAAGCGAGGTGAAATTCACCTCGCTGTTGCTATGTATAGGTCAAAATGTGCTGTTTTTCGTCAAAAATTTTTCTTCACAAATGCTCAGAAACCCAGTATTTATAAGGCTTTTTCGACTTTTGTCCTATTATAACACATTCCTCTATTCTTCTCACTTTTCCTCTTGCGGTGCCCAAAAGTTGTGGCCGGCTTGGAGCGCCTACGACTTTTGACCGCGGCGCTTCCTTACGCTCACTTTATCACCCACAGGGTGCGTTCGCGACGTCACCTGTTGCTTTCATGATATATAATAATCTCCTTGCTTTACAGACCTGACTGTTAGTATCTGTAAACACAAGAGATTTATACTTTGAATTCTTTTTTAAATTTGATTTTAAACGGTTAATACGACCTTACCGATATTCTGCCCTTTATAAAGAATATCGTGTGCGGCTTCTGCTTCTTGAATGGGTAAAACCTTATAAATGGTTGGTTTCACTTTGCCGCTTTCAACTTTAGGCCATACGGTTTTAACAAGGTCCGCTAAAATTTGTGCTTTAACCTCAGGTGTTCTTGAGCGAAGTGTTGAACCGATGATACGAACATTACGAACATAAATATTCTTTAGATCTATTTCGGTTTTTGTTCCCGCTAATGCTGCAATCATGATCCAGCGTGCACCGTGTTTTAAATAATGAATACATTTACCCATTATTTCACCACCTAAGCAGTCAATCGCAACGTCCACAGGGTGACCGTTTTCTAACTCTTCTTTTAATACTTCTGCAATATCTTCCTTGGTAGTAACAACAACCCTGTCAGCATTGAGGTTCTTGATACTATTAGCAATTTCTTCGGTTAATACAGTAGTAATTACTCTTATTCCAAATGCTTTTGCCATAGGGATAATAACTGAAGCCAAGCCCGATGCCCCTGCATTCATAAGTAAGGTGTCGCCCTCTTTAATATTGCCTTCAATAAATAAATTAAGGTATGCAGTTGCAAAGGCTTCAGGGATAGCTGCCGCTTCTACCATTGTGCAGTTTTTAGGCACAGGCATCAGCATATCGTACTTAACATTAGCATACTCAGCATAACCGCCGCCACCCAAAAGGGCGCAAACCTTATCACCGATTTTCCAGTTGGATTTCTCTTTTGCGCCGTCAGCTATTTCAACAATGGTTCCCGCAATTTCAAGTCCCATCCATTCCGGACAGCCTGCAGGAGGTGGATAATCACCCTCTCTCTGCATTAAATCTGCACGGTTAAGCGCTGCAGCCTCAATCTTTACAAGGCAGTCATCATTACCCAAAATCGGGTCTGGTACATTGTCCCATCTTAAAGATTTATCATCATTTACAAGTATTGCTTTCAAAATTCTCACCTCTATTGTTTCTTTCGACAACCATCTATCTGTATATTTTGTCCTGAGATATATCCTGCTTCTTCACTTGCTAAAAAGCAAATAAGGTCTGCATTTTCTCTTCCTGTTCCTGTCCTTCCCATAAATGAAAGGTCACTCGGTTCTGAAAAATCTATATCTCGGTTATCGGCAGGACTAACACTACCAGGAGAAACTGCGTTAACGGTAATTCCAAACTGTGCAACCTCTTTTGCAAGAGCTTTTGTAAAAGATATGACCGCACCTTTAGTTGCTGAGTATGGAGTCATGGTAGCATTTCCGTATACTCCTGCAACTGATGCAACATTAATTATTCTACCGTAGTTATTTTCTATCATTTTGTTTATTACTGCTTTAGTAAAATATACGGTACCCATAATATTTATATTGATGAATTTCTTCCAGATATCAATATCAGTTTCAACGAATGAAGAAAATTGACGCCAAAGTGCCGCATTATTTATTAAGATATCAATTTTGCCAAAGCGGCTAATCGCCTGTTCAACCGCTTTTAAAACACCGTTATTGTCTGACACATCACACTTAATGGAGAGTATACTATCCTTATAATCCTTAAGCTCGTTTTCTAAAACGGAAAGATTCTTTTCGTTTATATCTACCAAAACAACATTCGCGCCCTTACTTACAAGTTGTATGGCAGTAGCTCTACCAATACCAACCGCAGCACCCGTTATTAAAACTGTTTTTTCTTTAAAATTCATTTTGATTCCCTCTGTTAAAAATCCAAATTATCTCTTATTATTTTCATATTACGAAGCAGTGGCTGTGAAGATGTTGAGAGATGGTCGTGCTCGTAAACGCAAAGCGACATACAGCAGCCAAGCTTTATTCCAAGCCTTCTGTGCAAAGAGCACTCGCCACCTGATAAAAACAAAAATGGAGCACCAAGCTCACGCTTTAGCAAATCGGTAATCCTTAGATTTTCAATTTGCTGTTCCATCGTATCGGCGGCGGTAACAATTTTAATAATGTCGGCACCTCTACGCTTCTGCTCAAAAGCAATTTCAAGCACACGTTCTGCAGGAGCATATTTATATAGATGTGATGACATTAAAACCTCTGCGCCCAAACTATGTAGCTGTTCAATAAGCCTCATTTGCTTTTGTATAGCTTCATCATTATCGGTAAGTTCTTCGGGATGCTTACAAAACATATCACCCATAACGTCAACAAGTGTTGCACCACAGTCGGCCAGTTCCAAAAGTCCTTCAGCCAAATCCTCATCGTTCTTACCGCTGTTGTTCGCCGTACGATAATTTGTAACATAGCTGGGTCTATCTTTCATTTCCGCAAATATTCTTTTGTATGTATCGGAATTATGATATTCCGGCTTTAACGATTCCACCTGCAAACCGTAAGCATCAGCGCCCAAGCAATTTGCGTTTCTTATTCTGCCAATCGCAGTTTTCGGTGTTTCGCACTGAAGCATAACTGTAAGTAGCGGATTACTATGATTCAAGAAACTTTTTTTCATCAGTTCCACCTGCCCATTGCGTTTCTGCCGCCGTCTATCATAATATTTTCTCCATTAATAAACTGTCCTTTTTCAGAGGCTATAAACAAGCATAAATCCACAATTTCCTGTGGGTCGGCAGCTCTTCCGAGCAGGGTTTTCATATTTGCCATATTAGCACGGGTTAAAACAGGGCCAGGAGAAACACATACACATCTTATGCCATATTTAGAACCGTACTGAGCAATAGATTTTGTCAGTCCAAACATAAGACCGGCTTTAGAGGTCGGGTAATCCATTCCGTAACCGTCGCCCTCTTGCCCTGTTATTGAACCTATGTTTATAATAAGACCGCTTTTTTGCTCTCGCATTTGCTTTAAAACAGCATGTGCAAAATAAAACGGTCCTTTTAAATTCACATCAATTCCCCAATCGTAAACTTCAATCGGCACGTCAGGAAACTCCGGATGCGCTTGACGGTCTACTTTTTGCATACGAACTGCCGTTCCACCTGCAAAGTTTACCATAATATCAATTCTGCCGAACGCTTCAACAGCTTTATCTCTAGCATTGCAAACCTGAGCATAATCTCTGACATCACAAACAATACCGATAGCTTTGCCTTTTCCTTTTGCGTTAATTTCTGCAACCTTTTCGTTTAAAACGACTTCATTAACATCGCATAAAACTACATTCCCACCAAACTCTGCAAAGTTTTCGGCGAACAAAAGTCCCATACCGGATGCTGCCCCTGTGGAAATAGCCACTTTACCTGTAAAATTCATAATATAGCCCCCTTTTTTCTGTATTTTAAATTTTCCACTATAATAAATCAATAGAAAAAATGATAACAATTTAACATTTTTGATACTTGATATTCAACAATATCTTGTTTTATTTGTTAAATTTGATATAATATCCTTGGTGATATAAGATGAATATTTTAGATAATATTGTTATAACTGATATAGAAATCCCTATCGTTGTCCATTCGAAAAAGGGAAGAAAATTTCAAATGACCAACCGTCAAAGTTACGGGTTGTCATTGTGCATTAGTGGTCAGATTACCTATACGATGAACGGCGAAAACTACATATCCGATCAAAACAAGGCCGTTTTGTTGCCTAAAGGCGGAACGTACTCTCTGCAAGGCGACAAAGAAGGACTTTTCCCGGTTGTAAATTTCAAATGCGAAAATTTTAATTGTAATGAGATCGTAGTTGTACCATTAGAAAATTCACAGGCGTGTATTAAGGATTTTGAAACACTTAAAGATTTGTTTTTGCATGATAAAAATCACCTTAAGATATACAGCGCTTTTTATGAATTGCTCGATAAAGTGTCTTCTGCAAATTTACGAAAACAACATCCTCTCGCTTCCGTAATTGAGTATATAGCCGAAAATATACAAAGCCCTGAACTTTCAAACACCTGCCTCGCAAGACAAATCGGCATCAGCGAAGTGTATTTAAGAAAATTATTTTTAGCTTGTTATAACATTACACCAAAACAATATATTTTGGACATCCGTATCAAAAAAGCAAAGCATATGTTGATCAATACACCTTTCACCGTTACTGCGATTTCAGAGGAATGCGGATTTTCGAGTGTTTATCATTTTTGCCGCATGTTTAAAGAAAAAACCGGATTTACGCCCACCGAATATGCCAATCTCAATAAGATATATCAAATATAAAAGCGAGGTGAAATTCACCTCGCTTGTTTTATGTCATAGAATCATTTGTTATATTTTAAAGCAATAATTGCTTCAAGATTATCCACAATAAAGGTTTGTGCCTCTTTATTGTATACAACCACGGTATATTCCCCTCTTTGTCCTGTCCTAACTTCTGTGGAAATTCCAATATTGCTTCCTTGTTCTGTAGGTCGTTTTGAAGTCTTTCCATCCAATGAAGAATGTTCAAAAAGCATACCGATAGACAGCAACCAATTTGTTAAATCTCTATGAGAAATTTTTCTCATATATTCATCATTTATTAGGGAATTCAACCTTTTTGCAATTTCACTTATAGCAATTGGTGAATTCGAATATGGGAATTTTGCTAATTTTTCTGTTGATAATTCAAAGCGCAGTTTGCCGCTTTTCTTTTTATTTGCACCGCCATTCTCGATAACTTGTCGCAAAATATCCGACACATAAAAGAAGCAGCGTGACAGCCGAACATTGTTGACTATATCATCTTCCTTAATTATTGTATCATCAAGAGGATTTATTCCGTTAGCCAACTTATCAATAAATGATTTTGCGTATTCTATTTTTTCTAGTTCCGTCATTTTTTATTCCTCCAAAACAGTCGATTATTTCAATCTGATATAGCAAGTTGATTTACCCTTACCCTCACGTTTCAATTCACCAGCGGCTACCATTTTACGAAGCGCTCCTTCTACCGAACTGAGACTAAGCGTTGGACACAGTTCACGTATGTCTTGCTTATTAAAGCGTCCTATCTTATTCATAGCGGCTTTGCGAACCATCTGGGCGGCAGGGAGCTTTTCTTCGACAAGAGCAAATCTGTCTCCAAAGTCTTTGTATGCTGAGAGGATAGTTCCAAGCAAATATTTAATAAATGGAACGGTATCCTCCGTACCTTCGTGCCATCCATGCTGAGAGCGACCAAGCGCATCGTAATACAAGTCCTTGTTCTTAGCAATCTTTGCTTCTAAGGAAATATATTTACCAACATAAAAACCGCTTCGATACAATAGCAACGTAGTAAGCAAACGGCTCATTCTTCCGTTGCCATCGTTAAAAGGATGAATGCATAAGAAGTCGTGAATAAAAATTGGAATTGCGATTAAAGGTTCCAATTCCATATTGCCAATAACGCGATTGTATTCATCACAGATTTTATCTAATGCCTCCGGTGTTTCAAACGGAGCAAGTGGTGTGAATAAAACTTCGGTGTGTCCGTCAGGATAGGTGGCACTGATATAATTCTGAACATTTTTTGTTTGACCGGCCATAGGGTTATTCATATGGCTGTACATGATTTTGTGTAGTTGAAGAATAAACCCACGGGACAACGATATCGCATCAAAACTTTCATGAATAATAGAGAGAACGTCGCGATAACCTGCAATTTCCTGCTCATCACGATTCTTAGGTGTAGTTTTCTCTTCCACCAACTGCTTAATACGGGTATTGGTAGTGACGATACCCTCAATCGCATTGGAAGCTTCGGTACTTTGAACTTTTGCAATATCAACTAATTTTTCCAATTCTTCCGGACGTTGTTTGAGATAAAGGTCTTGCTTTCCTGCCTCTTTATATATTGCGGCGATTAGTCCTAAAATTTCAGAATCCCATTTTTGATCTTTAATAACAGAGTAATTAAAAGGTCTCATTCCCTTATCCTCCTTCTATTTCCCTTATATTATAATCATTTATAAGGGAATAGTCAACATTTAATTAAAAATATTCCCTTAAATATTTTATGTTTTTAAGGGAACCGTAATTTAATTAAGGGATATTATCTCCATGATCTTATATTTTATTTATAATGAGTGTAGTTTGTCGAAACGCTTTTATTCGTTTCGACAAGCCGATTATATCGGATTTGTTCAATTAAAACCTTTAAGTTTTAATTGAACACGACACTCATTGCAATGGTTATTGTCAAATTTTCTTTGAAAATTTGCTTCCAAATCAAAGATTTGGTGTCGAAAAAAGTAAATATAATACTTTTTCGACAAACTATAACCATTATAATAAAGCCGGATGAACATCTGTGTCCATCCGGCTCGTTGCTATGTATTTCAACACCTCGCTTTAATAACAATTAAAGCCTAAAAACCGCTTGCTTTCTCAAAATATTTTGGACAAAATAAGAACCTCACGGCGTTAGCAAAATCGAAGATTTTGACGCCTGAGAGAACCTTGTTGCTTGCGCAATCAGTGAAACCCAGTGTTTATGCGGTCTTTCCGGCTTTGGTGTTATTATAACACCAGCATCTATGCGTCTAACAATTCCTGTTGCTTTCATATATAAGAACCTCACCCATTTGCAAAATCGTAGATTTTGAATGGGTACCCGAGAACCTTGCCACGCTTCGCGTGTAAAAATCTCCTTGCTTTACAGACCTGACTGTTAGTATCTGTAAACACAAGAGATTTATACTGTGTGAATTGACTTTTTAATCTATGCCATTGTTTTAAGCATTTCTAATGTCACTTCGTATTTGCAAGGCTCATTTTGAATGAATTTTTTGTATTCCTCTTTCATATATTCACCCATTCGGCGCACCTCGTTGCCTGTGCTTCCTGCAATATGAGGTGTCAGAATGCAGTTTGGCAGAGTGTAGAACTCGCTATCATCTGTCGGGGGTTCAGGGAAAGTAACATCCAGAACAGCGGTAAGATCAGGGCGGTTTTTAAGCACTTCAATCAAATCTTTTTCAACCACCTGAGCGCCGCGTCCCGTATTTATAAAGGTAGCAAAGGGGAGCATAGATTCAAACAACGTGCCGCCAAATATTTCTTTTGTCTGCTCGTTGTTGGCAAGATGGTTTGAAACCACTTGACATTCCTTGAAAAGCGTTTCAAGACTAACCTTTTTCACACCAAGTTCTTTTGCTTTCTCATCAGTCAAAAACGGATCGAACACCAGTGCCTCAAGGTTGTAGCTTTTAAGCATATTTATGACCAGACTGCCGATCATACCTGCTCCGATGATTCCGATCTTCACATCATAGTTTCCGGGGTATGAGTGAAAGCATTGCGATGCGGCTTTGCGGTCACCCGTTTTTGCAAGTCTGCTACTACTGAAAAAGCCCTTATTTGCAAGAATAATCTGTGCTACGGTGTATTCGGCAACAGGTACGGCATTAGCCGCCCATGCGGAAAAGACCTTGATACCGCAGTTTAAAAAGGGGCGGGCAAAGGTCTGAACAGTACCGGCGCCGTAAAACACGGCTTTCAGACTTGGCAAACAGCTTTTTATTTCCTCTTCTGTAAAGGTGGGCATACCCCAAGTGGAAAAAATAAATTCGGTAGCCTTAAACTTTTCCGGATCGGACAGTACGTCATCCTTGGTGTATACAGTTTCATCGGTGGCATAAACATTTTTTACGGTTTCAGCTTTTGTACACAAATATATCTTTTTCATTGTAAGATCTCCTTCAATGCCTCCGCTTCGGTTTTAAGGGTTTCTATTCTGCCATCCGGCATAAATTCCAAAAGCAGATTTTTACTTTTATCAAAACAGCTTAAATAGTTTTTCCAAATGTCCTTTGCAAACCGCAAAGAATATTTTTCTTTTTTATTCCAATTAAAAACGTGTATATTCACGGTGTAAGGTGAAAGCAAATTGGCATATAGGATGTTTTCTTCTTCACTTCTGAACTGATTTGGTTGCCAATACATTCTGAAGTGGGTGCTGTTTACGGCCTTCATCAATTCCAAAGCCGACTCTTTTCTATTGGTATAGGTATTGTTGTGGCATTCCATACAAATAGTTACCTCTTCCGCTTTGGCAATTTCTGCAGCCGCTTTACAAGCGGCGAAAAGTTTTCTCTTTTCGTTTTCCGTGTAATCTTCGCTGTTTTTATCTCCGCACCACAGGCGTAGCACGTTTGTACCAAGCGTTTTGGCCGCAACGAGATATTTATTCAATTCCTCAATCGGTGTGACACCTATTTTGAAATAGGTGCCGTAGGAGCAGCACTTAATGCCGTACTGATTTTGAAGTTCTGCAATTTCCTTTGCTTTTTCGGGCGGACAATGGACATCGCTTCCCCACTCGATAACCTCCAACCCCGCTGTTTTCATCGCTTGTAATATCTCTTCCGGTGTGTTTTTTCGGAAAGACACGGAGCAAAGACCTGATTTATAATTCATTTACATCACCCATCTCAATATGAAGCTTGTCGGTTGCGATGCTGTAGGCACGGTAGCGCCCATTGCGATTGAAGAATACCCCGTAATCCTGCGGCTCACCCTCAAAGATGTATTTGCAAAAGCTACCATACAAAGGTCGATTATCTCAATAAAGGTGTCTTTTAACTCCTGTCGTCTGCCGTGCGCCATAAGTATACCGATGTTTGCACCCAATCTTGGAAATCCGTGTTCGGTAAGACCGTCGCGTCTAACCTCGGCGATATATTCCCGAATCCGTTCTTCAGTATACGCCGATAAAGCTTTTTCCATTATATCAATATATATTGTTTTCATACTTTTCTCCTAATATATATTTTTGTTTTCTCGATAACCTCGCCATACGTTTTCAAAAAACGCATCCTCTCGAGGTATGGGTCGCACGTCTCTTGTGCTTGATGTGAACGCACCGTTTATATATTGAACCTCTTGCACCTTTTGAGGTTCGGTGTTCGGTTGCGACATTGCTGTAAGCACCGCACCCTGAGTTAAAAGCATGTCACGTGCAAACGGGTCGGTAGTACCTTTTAACTCAGCAAGTGTTATTTCAAGAGTTGCTTTGATTTTTTCTACATCACGCACTGCAGCAGCATTATCACTCATTCGACGCCTTGCAGCATTTATGCGCTCGGCAGTATCGTCTAAAAATGTTATTTCAACCTTATCAGCAAGTTCATAAAACAGCTTTTCATCAACAAGCTCGTTTGGATGCTCGGAAATATACTGAGCCGCACGAAGAGAGCCAACCTGCCCTGCGTTGAGGGCTGAGCCGCCCGGTCGGGCGATACCGTGGGTGCCTGCGCACTCACCCACCGCAAAAAGTCCCTTTACCGAGGTCTGCCACCACATATCTACCGCAATTCCGCCGTTGTTGTGCTGTGCACAAAGAGCAATGGGCAGATATTCGGTATAAAGGTCAACACCTTTGGTTTTATAGAGCTCAATAGCAGGGGCATTCATTTTTTGAAGGCGCTCTATAGGAGTTCCAAAGGTTGCGCCTGCTTTGCTCAAATATTCAAAGGCTTCGTTCGAGAGCATGGTAAAATCTATGGGGTAAGGATTTTTCGTGAAATCAAGGAAGACCTTTCTGCCCTTTTCGACACATTCGCGGTAGACCAGCAGGTCGATCTGCGACGAGCCCTTTTCGGCTTTTTTAGGGTCGAAGGGCCACTGATAGCCCTTAAGGAAAACGAGAGAAAGTCCTTTGTATTTATCGGTAAAATACTCCCACAAAAAGTCGTGCTCATTGCCGTTTTCGTCAACCGATACAAATCTCGGCAACACCTGCATATAGGTGCCCGAAACGTTCCAACGGGGCTTAGTGGATGCCAAGCCGTACTGCCAAAGGGCAAGATTCTGCAGCTTTGCGCCTGCCTCAATGGCAAGACCCGTGGAGCCGTGGTGACACTCGGGGTAAACGCTGTCGGCATAAATCCCTGCAGGGCCACCCGTTGCCATAATTATATCACGGCAACGAAAAGCGACCGTTTCCTCACCGCAAACGCAAATAAGTCCGCATACACGCTCGCCGTTTTTTAGTATTTTAACCGCCTTATAGCCGTTAAATATTTTTACACCAAGACTTTCAGCCTTTTTCTGTAACGCTTCGGTCATATACTTTGAAGTTAAGGGTCCTGCACTGGTCGCCCGTTCAAAGGGGTCGTGATCGGTCTTGTAGCCGATATATTCGCCGTAACGGTTATGCGGAAATGGAACACCCAATTCGCAAAGGTTCATAAAGCAACGTGTGGACAAAGCGGCTTCACAAAGCGCGTTATCTCCATCAACACAGCCGCCGTCAAAAAGGTTTTGCGCCATTTTACGCACCGAGTCAGGGCTGTCCCCCGAAAGCCCTAATTTATAATAGGTCTGCTTATCGCTTCCTGTGTTTCTGGAAGTGCCGCAGTTTACCCCTTCGGTAACAACGGCAACGTTTACGCCAAGCTCCATTAAGCGACAGGCGGCATTATAACCTGCTGCACCCGTGCCAATGACGATACAGTCGTATGTATAGGTTTTCATTATAATCTCCTTATATGGAAGCCACCGTCAACGTCAATGGATTGTCCCGTAACGTAGGGCAGAGAGCCATTACAAAGGATCCATACGGCGTTGGCGATGTCCTCGGGCTGACCCCAGCGCTTGATGGGTAACAGTCCGCCATCTATCAAAGCATCATACTTTGCTTTAACTTTATCGGTCATACCCGTAGCAATGATGCCGGGGCGTATTTCATTAACCGTTATACCGTATTCAGAGAGACGGTCGGCAAAAAGCTTGGTCACCATCGAAACTCCTGCCTTGGAAATGCAGTATTCGCCACGTGAGGTACTGCTGGTGTAGGCCGACATTGAGGAAATGTTGACTATTGCCTTATTTGAAGGGTTATCATTCTTCATTATATTGGCGACCGCCTGAGTGAGGAACAATGTGCCCTTGGTGTTGATTTCATAACAAAATCATAAGATTCTTCGGTCATTTCCAAAATGTCATTGCGCACCTTGGGAGCCACACCTGCGACATTGACCAGAATGTCGATCCGGCCGTACTTTTTCATTGCGGTGTTTATGTAATGCTCACGGTCGGCACTCTTGCTCAGGTCACCCTGAACATAGGTGAACTCACCCTCTAAGCTTTGGGGCATTTTGGGAGCAATGTCCATACCGACAACGGCAATGCCCTCTTTCAAAAGTTTTTCGGCGGTGGCAAATCCAATACCGCCTGCAACGCCTGTAACCAATGCGGTTTTCATTTTTTTGTTTTCCTTATTTGGAATTCAAAAGAAGCGCTTTTTTGACACTCTGCGCTGACAATAATACGGTAAACTCCGTCAGTTCCCCAAGCATTTATAAGCTTTTGGTCACCGTCAAAACTTTTGTATTCTATACTTGCAGGGAGGTCGGTTGTGAGAAGATATTTGCCGCCTAAAACAACACCATCGTCTGTAAGCTCGGGCTTTAACAAGGTCATAAAGTGTTCTTCGATACCATTAGTTTCGTTGGTCAATTCAAACTTGTCTGAAATATTGACGCCGTGTTCTGTGACCCGGACAGTTCTTTCGACGCTTTGCACACCTGCCGTTTCGGGGTAAGCCGAGGCAAATGAAACCTCAGCGGTGTTACCGTTGGCCTCAAAACCGTCGGCCTTGAAGGGCGTACCGTTCATCTGCTCAACTTCGTTGATAACGGGAAGGTTGTGATAACCCGATCGCGTCGTCCATAATGTGTATCGCTCGGGACTGAAGGTGAATTTGGTATACGTACCGCAACCTGCATCAATTATTACGGGCTCGGCATCGCAATATACCATAAAATTGCCGACGTCGTTGTGGTTGTGGCTTTCGGCATTGCTGCCTCCCTTTAATGCAGAGAACCATTTGCCGTTATGAAGGTATGCGTGCTGAAGGTCGGGCAAAACGTAAGAACTGTTTTGTGTGTATTCCTCCTCGGCAGCAATACCGTCGGCAAATATCAACGACCATAACGTAGATTTTGCGCTGTAACCACGTAAAATGATCTGTTTGCCGTCATCTTTATCAGCTCGCTTTAAGGCGGCTGTAAATTTTAAAAATTCGGGTGACCCGATGCGAAGTCCATAGCCGTAAAGCGCATACACAAGATTAGGATTATGATTGGCTCTCATTTTAGCGTTTCCGTCACCGTAATTCACAAAATACGAACCGCCTATGTATGCCTTCAGCTCATAGTGTATTATGTTATGAAGCTTTTGGTCGTTGAAGAAATTTAATTTTCCGTCGGTCACAATATAAAGCTGATCGCAGAAGGCAAACAGTTTGGCTCCCGCAAATGTCCAATAGTTGCAACCTTCGTCACAACCGCCGTCGTCGGGCATTGATTCATAGTAGTGGTTTATTTCGGTCAACATCTTATAAAGACCATTTTCAAACACTGATTTTTCAGGTCTTACAAGCAAAAAAACGGTAAGTATATTGGAGATTATCCACGCATTCCAGTTGTGGACCTTTCGTCCATTGTTACCCATCCACCAAAAATCAGTATGGGCAAGGTACGGTTTTATTATCCGTTGGTCAAGCTCATATTCCATACGCTCCACAAGCTCTGGGCAGTATTCCTTGAGCTCGTCATACATAATATGGTAGATCACCGACAAAAGCTCGGCAGTTTCGGCGGCAAACAGGTCGATAAAATGGTTGGCCGAATCGGGTAAAAAATGCCGTTTGGCGGCTTGGATATGTGCCGATAACCCCCAAAAGGACTCCTCACACAAAGCGAAAATGCCGTCACAGATATCTGGTAAAAATTTGCCCTTATGTTCTGCAAGTTCACCTGCAAATAAGGTCAATAAGGCTTGCCTGCGGGCAAAATGAGGGTTCTCCTGCGCCAAGCGGTCTCCGCTTTTTTGAAACTCCATATACTGTGTAGCCCTGATCTGCGGCCACTCACAGCCCAAATATTCTTCCGCGTGCTTAACAAAGTCTTCATTCAAAACCTTTTCCCAAAATTCACGGTCGTCTGCCTTTGGGAAAAGTCGGGCAGAAAACGAAAAATCCGACACCTTGTTGTCGTTTAGCCATTTTTTAAACATATCGGTCTCTCCTTTAAGCAAAGTTCTTTATAAATGGGTGCATATACTTCCTTGTCCCTTATAACACACCCTGGTGTACCGCCGGGTTTTCTCATTATTTCGGTGCATTTGGAGCAACAAATACAGATTTTATTCTTATCCATTGCACCGTTTTTCAAAATATCGTTGGCAAAATCGGGATAAGCAAAAACAGTTCTGCCAAATCCTGCAAGATCAAACTTATTATCCTTAATAAATGCCGCAACCACACGGGGCGCCGCAACGCCCAAGAAAGATACCGCCGAACAGATAATTGCCATTTGAGGGTTCTTTTCTTTAAGTTCGGCCGTGCCGTTAAGCACACGCGCAACACCCTTTAAGGGGTGCTCGAGAGCCTCGTAACCGCCTTGTGCGTACGGACGGTTTACATGAGGGTTGAAATATGGGTTCCCCATCGTAATATTAAGAATTCTAACACCCGATTTATAAAGCTCTTTTATAAGCAGATCGGGCTCGGTCGGGTCGAAATCAAGACTTCCGTTGGTCTTTACGCCAAAGCCGTAAGGATAAGGAAAACCGTCGTAAACGTTAAGTCTTGATGATACGATAAAATTCTTTGAACAGTTTTCGATTGCTCCCATTATGCTTTCGCGCAGAAGTCGCGTTCTGTTTTCAAAGCTTCCGCCGTATCTGCCCTCGCGGTTATACGCTGACAAAAGTTCGGAATTCAGGTATCCGTGACAGCTCTTTATATCGACCCCGTCAAAGCCCGCCCTTTCGGCAAGCTTCGCACCGTTTACAAGCGCCTCGCCCACACGGTCAAGGTATTCATCGGTTACAATTCTATCTGATAAAATCGGGTTATCCTTTTCAAAGATCGGATTATTATAGGCTATAAGCGGCGCAGGCGTTCCCTGAGGCTTTGAGTATCTTCCCGAATGGGTGGCCTGCATAACGATCATCGGCTCGTAACCGTTGGCTATAAAGGCGGTTTCTTTTATTTCTTCAACCTGACGTTTAAAATCGTCAAGATTGTTCTCGGTTATGTAAAGCTGGCGAGGGTTAACTCTGCCTTCTTCCATAACGGCGGTGGCCTCAAACCAGATAAGTCCCGCGCCGCCTTTTGCAAATCTTTCATAGCGACGCTTTGTAAGAGTATCGGGACTGCCGTCAGCAGTACCGTCACAACCCTCCATCGCCTGACACACAAGTCGGTTAGGCACAGTTTTACCGCATATATTAAGTGGTGTTTTTAATATTTCGGTATTCTGCTCAAAGAGAAGACCGGTATCAAGTTCTTTGTTTTGTTTATTAAATTCATCCATAGACGTATACACTTTTTGCATAATAAACCCTTCCTTCTTATATTATCATAATACAAAAGTCGATTGTATACTATATAAATGTTGCTTAAATTTATGTAAATCTTGCAAAATTGGATTTGTATGATATAATTAAAAGCGAGGTGATAAGCCATGCAAAGCATTGTAAAAACCGTTTACCGTTCATCCGGATCGTTGAATATACGACCCCATTTTCACGACTGCCACCAAATTATATTCATTGTAAAGGGAACGGTGGATTTTTGCGTAAATGGCAAAATGCTCCGTGCGGTTGCAGGAGATATTGCAATTTTCAGCCGTTACGAAAACCATTCGGTTTTGGGTTGCTCTGATGAATACGAGCGGTTTGTTTTGCATATCGACCCGTTCGTTGTTAACCGAAAAAGCCCGGTATATTCGCTTTTGACCGACCGACCGGTTGATTTTTGCAATATTATCAATGTTTCTGCGCATAAGGCAGAAATTACAGATACCTTTAACCGCATTTTATCGGAGCACAACGACGGATCCAAGTTCGCAGATGAAATGGAGCAGTTATTGATAGAGCAATTGCTGATTACCGTTTACAGATGCACAACCATAAATTTTGATAACAGCTACGATGATGTTGTTGCAAGGATTAAAAGGCAATTTGAAAACGAATATCATAAACCGCTCACCTTGGCGATGCTTGCAAAGCAGCAAAACTTAAGCATCTCATCTCTATCCCACCGTTTCAGAGCGGCGACCGGTGTTTCGGTTATGGAATATCTTAAGTCCTGTCGTATGGCAAATGCCAAGCAGATGCTTGCCGAAACCGAATGCAGTATTGGGGAGATCGTTGAAAAATGCGGATTTTCAGATAACAGTAATTTCAGCCGCACATTTAGAAAGCTGACCAATATGTCACCGTCAGACTTTCGCAAAAAATATAAAGCGGAGTGAATTCACTCCGCTGTTGCTATATATACCTTGGTGTTTTAATAACACCAGCATCTATTCTACGAACTATTCCTCTTGCGGTGTCCGACTCTGCCAAGGTCCTTATCAGGGACGAGTTGATGTTTTTGCTCTTTGTTAGTATCACACTTTTTGTAGATATTATGAGTAGATTTTCGAATTGTTTTTAAATTTTTAAATCAATATATGAAAAGGACGATGACATTTTTAGTCATCGCCTCTCTCAAAAAAATAAATCTTTTTCAAAACAGATTATTTTTCAATGAACTTAACCGCTGTGCCGTATGCAATAACTTCTGCTGCGCCCTGCATAATAGCAGATGAGGCATAGCGAATATTAACAATAGCATCTGCGCCGAGTTCTTCCGCCTCTTCGACCATTCTCTTTGTAGCAAGAGCGCGTGCTTCGTTCATCATTTCATTATAGGATTTAAGTTCTCCGCCAACCAATGTTTTAAAACTTTGAGCGATGTCCTTTCCTATGTGCTTTGACTGGATAGTGCTTCCCTTTACAAGCCCTAACATTTCAAGTTCCTTGCCGCTGATGTAATCAGTATTTACTAAGATCATCTTCTTCACCTTTCTTTATTTCATTTATTCTTTCTATGCAAACTTTGAGCATAACAGCAGAAAGAGCAAGTGGAATAATACCTAAAAGCCATTTCCAAATGCCGTCTATTAATGCTATTAAAATGCCAAAATAAGCAATGTAATACAAAACCATAATAACGGTTACAATAATCGGCGCAATCAGTTTTTTCTTGTGTTCTTTCAATTTTTATTCTACCTTTCTATTACCTTCTCCGTCAAAGGTCTTTTTCAGCGCTCTCTCCGTAGGAATAATAGGAACGACCAGCATAACGAGAGCCACAATACAAATGATACCTCCCACCATACCTACAGTATCCTCAGAACTGCCGAACACAAACAGTAATGGAATGACGGTAATAGGAAGAAGTAAGATACCAAGGTAAAACCACAATTTACCAATGTACTTATGTGCAAAATCCCAGGTATCCTTATTTTTCATTGACATATTAGTTCGATACCCAAATATATAGTTGATTTCTTTCGGTGATGTTTTCATAAAATATCTCCCCATCGCTATCATAATGACAGGAATCAGTAAATCCATCACAAGCATAAAAATCCAAAATCCCATACAAAAGTCTCCTTCTTGGAAAAACTTTATTTCAATTTTTGCAATTTTAGGGTATTCGCAATAACGATAAGCTGCATTCCTGTTTCAAGAGGGAGTGCAGGATCAACTGTTGTGCTGATTTTATCGCCGTTTCGTATTGCAACTACGTTAACAGAATATTTTTTACGAAGGCTAAGTTCTATCAGCGTTTTACCAACCCATTCATCTCTCACGTCTATTTCTACCATAGACACTTCATCGGAAAGTTCTATCATTTCCGAAAACCCAGATGTAAGCAAATTTTTAGCAAGTCGGGTTCCCGATTCTTTTTCAGGAAAAATCACCTTGTCGGCACCCACACGGCTTAAAATCTTTTGGTGCATTTCATTACCGCATTTAACGATAACAGTGGGCACACCTGCTTCCTTGCAGAGCGTTACCGCCATAACGCTGGCTTCAAGATTACTTGCCATCGCAACAATAACAACGTCAATATTGGATATGCCAAGTCTTTTAATTGCCTCCGGCTCAGTAATATCTGCGCATTTACAAACGGGTATTGTTTCAATTGCATTATTGACATTGTTTTGGTCAACATCAACAGCCAGAACTTCTGCACCGTTATTTACAAGTTCTTCTGCAACGGCTTTCCCGTATCTGCCAAGTCCTAATACGGCATATGTTTTATTGATACTCATAAATTTTATCCCTTCTTATCCCACACTGATTTCTTCAACTGGGTTTCTTACAATATTCTGATTATCCTTACTTCGCTTAAATGCAATGGCGAGTGATATTGGGCCTACTCTGCCGAGATACATTGTAATGATAATTATAAGTTTGCCAATACTACCAAGAGATGCCGTAAGATTTCTTGAAAGACCTACGGTCGCGGTGGCACTAACCGTTTCATAAATAATATCAAGTGCATTTGCTTCGGTTACTGCTGAAAGCAAAACCGTTGAAGTAAACATAATAATAAAAGACATACAGGTAACGGCCACCGCTTTGCTAACAGCCTGTTTTGTGAGTCTTCTGCCAAATATCTCGGTATCCTCTTTATTACGAATAGAGGCAATCGCTGCCACAATAATAACAGCAAATGTCACCGTTTTGATACCTCCTGCTGTGCCAACCGGCGAACCGCCGATAAACATCAACAGTAAACACACTACTGATGAAGCGTTCGTAAGATTTTCTTGCGGTATGGTTGCAAAACCCGCAGTTCTCGTTGTAACCGACTGAAATAAGGATACTTCCATTTTTTGAAGCAAGGTATAATTACCCATTGTTTGCAGATTGTTATACTCAAACGCAAAAATAAAGGCTGCGCCCACAAAAATCAAAATTAAGGTTGCTGTAATAGCGATTTTACTGTGCAAAGTAAGATCTCTGAAAAATCTCACTTTCTTCGTTCGCGCCTTTTTTAGTACTCTCAGCACATCCCACCAAACAATATAGCCGATACCGCCCAATATAATTAAAGTACACGTAACAATATTTATAACAGGGTTAAGTGCATAATCGCAAAGGCTGTTTTCGGCAATGATGTCAATACCCGCGTTGCAAAAGGCAGAAACAGAAGTGAACACCGATATCCATATTCCTTTTGCACCGAACTCAGGTATAAAAACCGTCATATAAAGCAGAGCGCCTATACCTTCTATAATGAGCGTTCCTGCCACAACTTTTTTTACAAACCGAACAAGTCCCGAAAGCGAATTCAAATTGAAGGCATCTTGCAAGAGTAGTCTGTCACCTATACCTATTTTCTTGTGCAGAATTATCATCAGTCCCGACATAATGGTGATAACACCAAGACCGCCGATCTGAATCAGTATCAAAATTACAACCTGCCCGAAAACACTCCAAGAGGAAACGGTCGGTGTTACAACCAAGCCCGTAACACAGGTGGAGGTCGTTGCGGTGAAAAGCGCATCTAAAAAAGAAGTCGGTTTTCCTTCGGCCGAACTTATGGGAAGTGAAAGCAACAATGCGCCTATCAATATCACCGCAAAAAAGCTCAGCAATATAATATGTGTGGTAGACACCCAAATTAGTTGTTTTTTCATAAATTAATCATACACCCTAATTTTACTATAAAAAGCAAAATGGAACCGACTTCCTCTGCAGACAGCTGGTTCCATTTACATCTATTATTTTTATTATTATAACATACTCCATTATTTTAGTCAAGTTTTTATAGAAATCTTATAAACATATCCGGCATCATAATATGTAGGATACACTTCGCTTTTTTGATAAAAAAAGTGATTTCAACCGGTTTTTGTGCAAATTGAGCCCAACAAAAACCAGTGAAAAGCCTAGTGCTTTTGCGGCTTTTTCGACTTTTGTCCTATTATACCATATTCCTTTATGCGTCTTACAATCCCTGTTGCCGTCATATATACATTTCTCCTTAATTTACAAATTGTGATACTATTATTTGTTATCTATATGATTCTTAATATATTCGCTTGGCGTATATCCTGTTGAAGCCTTAAAAAGCTTTGAAAAATAATTTATGGTATTAAATCCACATGCATCGGCTACATGCGAAATAGATGCTTGACCGGAAAGCAAGAGCATTTTAGCCAAAGATATTCTGTGTTCTATAACGTCGTTTATAGGTGATATGTTGTATGTTTTTTTATACAATTCACTAAAACGGCTAACAGAATACCCTGCTAACATTGCCATTTCCTTTAGCGTCCACTTCTTTTCGGGATTTTTGTTGATTTTGCGTCTGACGGCTGCAATCTGATAAAAATCTTCATTACATATATCTTGTTTTTTATAAGCGCGGTGCAGGGTAATAATCATCTGTGTGATAATGCTTTCAATCATATCGGATGATCCTGTTATTTCCGAATTATACTCAGACATCAGATTGTTAAAATACTTTCGAAGAATTACCCATTCGTCAATATGAAATGCCTCATTTAGAGGTAGAGGATATTTTTCCAACAGGAGACCGATGTCGTCGCCATCGACATGCATCCAATCATTGATAAACCCTACATCGCTTTCCGTCTGCGGTCCGTGATATACAATCTGACCCGGTGTGTTAATTATGAAGTCTCCGGTTTGACCTTTCAATAGATTATCATCGCATTGATACAAAAAAGGGGTTAAAAAGCAACAAATCGTATAATTGGAGAATTTTATCTTTTGACAAAACTCTCCTTTTTTATGAGGAAAATCAACACCAATTCTTATCAGTTCCACAAAACTCACCAATTTCGTAATATAGTATAAATTATTCGTAATATTTTACGTTGTTTTTGCTATTATATCACAATATAATATAAATTACAATCTAAAAAGTAAAGGAGACCTTCTTATGAAAAAGTTAAACCTTAACGGAATTTGGCAAATGGAAGGAGGCGGTTTTAATTGCCAAGGCAATGTGCCTGGATCGGTTTATTCATTTTTACTTGATAATAACCTGATGCCCGATCCCTATTTCAGAGACAACGAGCTTGATGCGCTCAAACTCTTAGAAAATGATTTCGTATTTTCAAGAACCTTCCACGCTGAAAAAACAAATAATCAAATGCTCCTGCATTGTGACGGATTGGATACTTTATGTGATATTTTTATAAATAATCAGCACATCGCGCATACGGATAATATGCACCGCAGCTACGAGTTTGATGTTACTACGGTTCTTAAAAACGGAGAAAATGAAATTAAACTCACCTTTGCTTCACCCAATAAATTTGTTAGAGAAATGCATAAAAAGGAGCCCTTAGTCGATCACCCTGACTCATTAAGAGGACACGCTCATCTAAGAAAAGCTGCCTGTATGATGGGTTGGGACTGGGGAGCGAGACTGCCTGATGCAGGTATATGGAAGGATATTTACATCCTGACGGTCGATAGTGACCGAATCAGCGACGTTCATATTACGCAGCGCCATTGTGACGGCAAGGTCTTCGTAACACCTACAGTAAAAACGCAAAATAACACTGCAGATATTGTTGTGAAAGTAACCGCACCCGACAACACGAATTTCACTTTACCGGCAAACAAGGAAAGTGAAATCCCCGATGCAAAACTGTGGTGGCCCAACGGTTTTGGTGAACAAAGCCTATATACATTTGATGTTGAATTGTTTGAAAACGCAATGGTTGTTGACCGTGCTTCAAAGCGTATCGGTTTACGTGAATTAAAGCTTATTCGTGAAAAAGACCAATGGGGCGAAAGCTTTTGCCATGAAGTCAACGGCATTCGTTTTTTTGCGATGGGCGCCGACTATATACCTGAAGATAATTTAATGTCACGCTATAGCAAAGAACGAACATATAAACTAATCCGGCAGTGTCGCGATTGCAATTTCAATGCTATTCGTGTGTGGGGCGGCGGCTTTTATCCCCACGATGATTTTTTTGATGCTTGCGATGAGTATGGCATTGTTGTATTTAACGATCTTATGTTTGCCTGCGCCGAAGTGCCCGGTTATCAATCTATGCTTGATAATATCGAGGCGGAGGTGCGTGAAAATCTTATTCGCATACGCCATCACGCCTCACTTGCAGTGATTTCCGGTAATAATGAGATAGAAAGCGGTGGGCATTGGTGGGATGCTAAAAGAAAAAACACGTATATCAAAGTTTTTGAGCATATGTTTCCCAAAATTGTCGATGAAGTTTGCTCATATATTCCTTATGTTCCGTCATCACCAAGTTCTTTTGGTAGTTTTCTTGATCCCCAAAACGAGAATTACGGTGATTCCCATTATTGGCAGGTATGGCACGGCGGAGAACCTTTTACCGAATACCGTAAGCACTATTTCAGATATTTAAGTGAATTCGGTTTTGAATCGTTTCCTTGTGAGAAAACTGTGGAATCCTTTACATTGCCGGAAGACAGAAACATTTTCAGCCGTATTATGGAAATGCATCAACGTAGCAAGGGTGCGAACAAAAAAATCCTCACATATCTTGCAGATACCTTTCAATATCCTAACGACTTTGGCACAATGCTTTACGCTTCTCAGCTTTTGCAAGCCGAAGCTATCTGTTATGGCGTGGAACACTTGCGCAGAAACCGCGGAAGATGTATGGGTGCCCTTTATTGGCAGTTAAATGACATCTGGCCCGTTGCATCCTGGTCAAGTATAGATTATTTTGGCAGATATAAAGCCTTGCAATATGTAGCCAAAAGATTCTTTTCACCAATTATGATTTCCTGTGAAGAAATCGGCGAAACCAATACAAGACCATTCGTTGTGATGCAGCCCGACATTTATGATTACAGCACTCAAGCAAGACTTTCTGTTGCAAATGAAACCACCAAAGATGTTTTCGGTGTTGTTTCTTGGGCACTGCGAGCAAAAGACAGTACAATTTTGCAAAGTGGAAACGAATATGTTACAGTACCTGCATTATCAAGTGTATGGCTTGATAATATGGATTTTAACAAGACTGATGTTGAAAACAATTATTTGAGTTTTAGCTTTGCTGTAGACGGTGTTGTGGTTTCTGAGAGCACCGTTCTGTTTACAGTTCCCAAACACTTTAATTTTGTTGATCCTGAGCTAAAATATGAAATAGACGATGATACCATTACGGTTCATGCTAAAGCATATGCAAAATACGTTGAGATATATTCGCCAGACAGTGATTTTATATTGAGTGATAACTATTTTGATATGAATGCAGGTAAAAAAACTGTAAAAATCATAGAAGGAACGCCGAAGACTATAAAACTTCGAAGCGTTTATGATATAAGGTAACAAAAGAGAAGTGAAAGAGGCGTACTTCGTAAGGAAGTGCGCCTCTTTCATCTTGCTTTTGTTATGTATATTGGGGTGTATTAGAACGCGAGTCTCTATTTTGTAAAACAAGGAAACGTATGCTTGCATTTTTTATTTACAGGTTATTTGCGAAATCCACAATTTCCTTTGCTGCGGCAACCAATTTTTCCTCTGACAAAGTGCAAGCAATTCTGATATAGCCCTCCCCCGCCTTGTTAAACGCATTACCGGGAACAACGGCAATATGCTTTTCCTCTAAAAGTTTATATGCGAATTCTTCGGAAGTCAATTTGGTCTTTTTAATATCAATAAACAAATAGAATGTTGATATTGCATCATTTACAATAAGTACCTTTGATGTTTTAAGTACTTCTGTCATCGCCGCGCAGCGTTTTCGGAATATTTCGCAGATTTCTTTTTCTAAAATCTCGCTGTTTTCAAGCGCACAGACCGAAGCATACTGTGCGAACATACACGCGCAGGAATTAACATTTTCCTCAAGTGTCGCTACTGCAACGGCAACCTCTTTCGGTGCACAAACAAAGCCCACACGAAATCCTGTCATTGAAAAACGTTTGGAAAGACTATCAACTAAAATCGTGCGTTGTTTCATATCGGGAATTTCTAAAATACTTCTAAAACTTCCGTCAAACACAATGGAACGATAAACTTCATCTGTAACAACCCATAGATTATGCTTTTTAGCAATATCTGCAATTTGAATAAGTGTATCAAAAGGCAGCACCACACCTGTAGGATTAGACGGCGAATTTATAATAATAGCTTTGGTTTTTTCGGTTATTGCCACTTCAATATTATTAGCAAGATTTTTTAAGTTTTCCTCACCTAAATAATTAATATATTTAGGTACTGCGTTACACATTTTTACCATATTTGTATAGTTGGGCCAATGCGGCATTAAAATTATCATTTCATCACAAGGGTTAAGAATTGAAATTGCAGAAAGATACAAAGCGCCCATAGCACCCGCCGTAACAGCAATCTCATCGGTTGAATAACTTACACCTGTTCTCTTAAAAACATCTTTTGATATAGCTTCTCTGAGTTCGAATATTCCGGCATTGGCAGTATATTTTGTTTTGTTTTCTTCAAGCGCCTTGTTAGCGGCATCTTTTACCATTTGCGGTGTAGGAATATCGGGATCTCCTAAAGTTAAATCGACCACGTTTTCATATTCCTTTGACTTGTCGTATATACGACGCACCAATTGCGGTTCATTTTCTTTTACTACATTTGAAACTAACATATTAAAAACACCTCATACTCAGTATGCAGCATAAGGTGTTTTTTGTATTTTATTATTCGTGTAAATTTTTATATTAATCGGTTATTTTAAATTTTTGGGTGTTTTACCATACTTCCTTTTGAACATAGAAGTCATTTGAGCACTATTTGAAAAACCGCAATTGTAAGCAATCTCTGTGCAAGAAAGTTGTGTGCTTTTCAACAAGTTCTTTGCATTTTCAAGCCTTATATTAATTAAATAATCCTGTGGCGAACTACCAAAATTCTGCTTAAATATGCGCCTGAAATAGTCGTAACTGTAACCGCTAAGAGCAGCAAGTTCCTTAAAACTTATTTTTTGGTCAGCATATTGCTCTATATACTCTTTTATATAATTCAAATCTTTGCATTTTATATTATTCGTATTTGCATTTCTAAGTAAGGTTAGCAGCATCAACCTTAATAGGTACTCGGCCGCTGTTGCAAATTCGGTTTGTTGTTTTTTAAACTCATCAAAAATATCGTTGAAATACGAATGTTTGGCAATCGTATCTATATAATAGTTTCCCTCTTTAATTTTATAAGAAGGACTGTTAAATTCAAAGCCGATAAAAAATATTTCACTATATCCTTCCAATTCTTCAACGTGTTCTGCATAAGGTGGGATAATACAATATGAACCGGTTGATACCTGATAACTTTTCCCGTTTATAAACACTCTGCCCCTGCCGACAGCAAAATAAATAATCTCATAACAATTATGTGTATGTAGTTTAAATTGATTGTTCTTTGTGTTGTGCTTATTCAAAAAACATATTTTGGTATCAAAAACCATAAATCCACCCCGCTTCTTTCGTTTTATTATATCATAAATCCAAGACGAAGTCTTGAAAGCGGTATTGCCGCTTGCCGCATCGCAATGCGGCAGATTTAATGATTCAATATTCTCAAACGAAAATCT
>JAZUPW010000048.1:0-4416 GCA_045605385.1 Acutalibacteraceae bacterium | reverse complement strand
GGCTAGACGTTAAAGGGGCGGGGGCTTCTTATACGGGTAATATGGTAAACGCCTTTTTGAAATGTGGCTTTACAAATGTTACATCAAAAGTAAATTTAGTAACGGGCGAAGGCTTACAAAAAGGTGATGTATTGTGGCGGTCAGGTCATACGGCTATGATGAGTGCAAGTAATAAAATTGTACAAGCAAGCATTAATGAAAAAGGAACAACCACAGGCGGGGAAACGGGCGACCAAACGGGAAATGAAATTTCTGTTAAAACGTGGTACACACCTTCAAAGGCTTGGACAAAATGCTTGCGTTACAAAGTGGCGGGAAATGAAACAGGTGATAGCGTTTCAAAATCTGACATTGTAACAGGAAACAAATATTTGTCGCTTGCACAAATGAAAATTAATGCACAGTACATATTAAATTATTTGGTTGCACGCGGTTGGACTAAAGAAGCGGTTTGCGGTATGCTCGGCAATATGCAAACAGAAAGCACAATCAACCCGACAATTTGGCAAAGTCTAAATGAAGGGAACACATCAGGCGGTTACGGGTTGACACAATGGACACCCGCAACAAAGTTGATTGAATGGGCTGACAGTAAGGGGCTTTCTTATTCAGACATTGACACACAGTTACAACGAATACTTTATGAAGTTGAAGAAGGTATTCAATTTTATAAAACAGATGAATACCCGTTCACATTTAAAGAATTTATTGTTTCAACGTCAAGTCCTGAATATCTTGCAAAGGCTTTTATTTACAATTACGAAAGACCCGCAAGTTACAGCACAGCCGACACCCGAAGCGAACAAGCCCGATATTGGTATGATTTATTAACGGTTGGTTCAAACGTTGGGGAAGGTTCAGACGGTGCAACAGGCGGTGACAGGGGAACACACAAATTAAGTAAACTTTTATTAATGGCATTATTAACAGATAGGTTTTAAATGTTTCACGTGAAACATTGGAAAGGAAAGAAAAGAAATGACAAGGGAAGAACACAAAGCAATTATTCAACAAATGTTAGGTTTCGTTAGTCCTGACAATCAGGCAAACGCAACCCAACTTTTAACACAACTGTCAGATGATTACGAAGAAACATTGACAGCAAACGAAACGTTGACAACCACAAACACAGAATTGACAACGAAGAATGAAAGACTTCGTGAAGTAAATGCGGAATTGTTTTTGAAGGTTGGAACAACGAAAAAAGAAGGAAAAGAAAACCCGCCACAAGGTCAAGACAACGGCGGTGACGGTTCGGGAAGTGAAGAACCCGAATTAACATTTGACAAATTATTTAATGAGAAAGGAGAATTACTATAATGGCAAATATGGTAAACGTACTTAACACAATTCTTGCACAGGGAAGTGCAGATTATCAAGCCCGTGTTCCACAGGCTACACAAACCAATATTACAGAAGTTGGTGCTTCTATTATGAAGTATCAGGCAACAGAAAATGAGTTTCTTTCCGCACTTGTAAACAAAATTGCGTTGACAATTGTGCATAATAAAACATTCCGCAATCCGTTGGCGGTTTTGAAAAAAGGCGGTGTTCCGTTAGGAAAGAACATTGAAGAAATTTACACAAATCCAGCAACGGGAACAACTTTTGACCCGTCAGGAAGTAAACTTCTTGAACGTGCAATTCCTGACACAAAAGCAATTTACCACACAATGAACAGGCAAGGACAATACAAAGCAACTGTTACAAAGGCACAGTTAATTCAGGCTTTTACATCTTATCAAGCGTTAGAAAAATTGCTTAACTCAATCGTAAACAGTATTTACAGCGGTGATAACCTTGACGAATTTTTACTTATGAAGCAATTATTCGCAAGTGCAATTACAGGCAAGAAAATTAAAACAATTGATGTTGCAAAAGTTACTGACACAGACACAGCAAAAGCGTTTGTTAAATCAATCAAAACTGTAGGTCAGGCAATGGAATTTCCTTCAAGCAATTTCAACAGTTACTATGAAATCAACAAAGAAACAGACGCAAAGCCTGTTATTACGTGGACACCATTAGAAAATCAAGTTCTTATTTTAAGAAACGACATTTCTGTTGATGTTGACGTTGAATTACTTGCAAAGGCGTTTAATGTTTCTTACACCGATTTACAGCAAAGAACATTGATTGTTGACGGTTTCGGTGACAATGTAAATTGCGGTGCTGTTCTTTGTGATGAAGCATTTGTTCAGGTTTATGACAATTTACAGCAAATGGAACAGTTCCATAATGGTGAAGGTTTGTATGATAATTACATTTATCACCATTGGCAAACATATAGCCTGTCATTATTTGCAAACGCAACAGCGTTTATGCTTACTGACGCTGAATAAAATTCACGTGAAACAGCAATGTTTCACGTGAAACATTAAAAGAAAGGAGAATTACAAATGTTCATATATGACAAAGATATGGAAAGAGTAATGCAAGCAAAGAAGCGTGAAATTCTTGCAGAATTAGAAAAGGCAAAATGTCGTATACTTCACGAATTATCAGGCGTGGACAAAGTAACATTGACAAGGTTGCGTGAAATCATTGCGGACTATAACCGTATTGACTTTAATTTGAATGAGCGTTTGAACAATCACGAAGCCCGATTTAATGAATTTATTCAAAACGGTGAAGTGTTTATTGTAAATGGTGAAAACATCATTAAACGTTTTGAAAATGAAATTGCAAACCTTAACGAAATTCAAAGCGACATTGAAAAGTTAAACAATGATTTGTCCGAGATTGGAACAAATCTTGTATTACTTGAAGGCGAACATAATGATTTAGCAACCAAGGTTGAACAAACAATTACATTTGTTACCCCACAAATGTTCGGTGCTGTCGGTGACGGTGTGACAAACGACACGCAAGCATTTATTGACGCACTTGCTTTCAGTAATAATGTTTACGTTCCAAAAGGCAACTATTTGATTACACCCGAATATGGTGTTCATTTACAAAGACATTATGAAAACCCTTCCCCTGTTGGTATTTGGATAAATAAATCAGATACAACATTAAAATTTGAACAAGGGGCAACGTTAATTTGTGATACGGTAGACCAAGAAACAATGGCTTTTTATTCGTTAATTCTTGTACGTGGTAAAGGTGATAACGGAAAAGGCACAGAAAACGAAAGAATTAAGAATGTTGTAATTGACGGTGCTACAATTATCGGTGGGCGTTCACAATATAATAGTTCGTCAATTATGGAAAATGGGTTAGGTATCAATGTTTCATATGCTGACAATGTAACAATTAAAAATTGTACGATTACTGACAATATGGGTGACAGCATTTTCACGTACGCTTCTGACAACGTAAAAGTAATAAATTGTACTTCACGCAGAAGTCGAAGGGGTGCAATTTCAATCGGTAGTTGTAACGGTTTCTTGATTGAAGGTTGCGACTTTGCGGAAGAAGAACAAACGGTAACATATCCAAATGGAAACACAACAAGCGGAACAAACCCAAATGCCATTGTTTGCATTGAAAATGATAGTTATGGTGCGGTTTCGGGTACACACCCTAAAAACGTTATAATTAGAAACAATATTTTCAATGTTGGGTTAGCCCCATACGGTTTTTTAGCGGGTGGGGGTCAAGGCGAAGAATTAGGTGGCTATGAAAATGTTTTGATTGAAAATAATATGTTTTGCAATATTCAATCACCTTTTTGTGTTTACATAACAAGTGCGAAAATTAACGGAATATGTAACGGTAACAATGTAGTTGTAAAAAACAATGAATTTGTATTCAATTGTGAAACAACATTATGTGCTTCTGTTTTTTGTGGTGAATGTGAAAAAATTAGTATTGTCGGCAACATTACAAAAAATGGTATGGTGGCATATTTTGGCGGTACAAAAATTGTTGATGTAATAAATAATTTTTGTGATTATGGGATTTTTAGTTGCTTATATTCAGCAATATTTGAAAACATCAATATATCAAACAACAGCGGAAGTTGTGGGGCTGTTGTTAATGGTACAGCAACAGAAGGCAATTTATTATCCATTGTGAATAATAATTTTACAGGCATTAGAAGTGAGTTTAATAACACAACAATTTTGTTTTATGATACAGGAACAATTAATGTTATTGAAGTTAAAAATAACACAATTAGTTCAAAACTTGCCCAACTTATCAATAAACCGTCAAACATTGAAACTGATTTATTAATCATTAATAATAATATTAAAAGCACTTCATCAGACGAATTTTATTGGAATGGTACAGGCACGTATTTTAATGCCTTAATTTGCAACAATTATTTTGAAACATTAAAACGTTCTGTTTTAAATGTGGGTTCGTTCACACAAAAAATGAACATCATTAACAATATTTTTGTTGGTGCTTCTGAAAGTATAGTTGTAGACACAGAAACAACAGATAATGTTACATTATCAGGTAACA
>JAZUPW010000047.1:0-22952 GCA_045605385.1 Acutalibacteraceae bacterium | reverse complement strand
GGTATCAAAAACCATAAATCCACCCCGCTTCTT
Source organism: Acutalibacteraceae bacterium (assembly GCA_045605385.1). Lineage (GTDB taxonomy): Bacteria > Bacillota > Clostridia > Oscillospirales > Acutalibacteraceae > SIG607. The sequence goes on along the minus strand of JAZUPW010000047.1, from coordinate 22,919 downwards.
TCGTTTTATTATATCATAAATCCAAGACGAAGTCTTGAAAGCGGTATTGCCGCTTGCCGCATCGCAATGCGGCAGATTTAATGATTCAATATTCTCAAACGAAAATCTTTGATTTTCATAATGCCCTTGGCATTTCGGCGGCGTACCACCGCCGTCGGTTTGATAATATTATATCATATATAGCAAAAAATTCAAATAAATTACAAAAACAAAACAGCCAGGTGAATATAGTATTATCTTTCGGCTTGGGTATTATTATGCCTCACTCATTAATACATATAACATAACAACTTAAAACACCTCATCATATATCAATTTCCCTTTTCTTGTTTTTTCTATATAAATAACAATGACACTTTCAATTTATGAAAGTGTCATTGTAGGTTATACATTATCAAATTTTTATATTTCTTTAATTTTTACTTTCGTTATCTTCTGTTTTTTCACTAATTATATATCTTGGGCGGTTTTTCACTTCCATATATATTTTTCCAACGTACTCGCCTATAATGCCAATACAGATTAATTGCACCGAGGAAAGCAGACAAATTGCTGCAACTATACTTGCCCAGCCTGTTTCGGTGGAACCGAAGAATTTTGAAAGAACTGCCCATATTAAACCTATAACGCTTACTATCGACATAAAAATGCCAAGCGAAGAAATAAAATGCAAAGGTCTTACCGAAAGACTTGTTATACCGTCAATGGCAAGTGATATAATTCTGCCTAAAGTATAATGTGATTTACCTGCCAAGCGTTCTTTACGCTGATAATAAACGGCGCTTGATTTAAAACCCACAAGCGGAATCATACCGCGCAAAAATAAGTTTACCTCTTTAAAGTTTTCAAATTCTTTTAATACTCTTGCGGATACCAAACGGTAATCAGCATGGTTATAAACTATCTCCGCGCCCATAAAACGCATAAATTTATAAAAACTTTCGGCAGTTGTTTTCTTAAAGAAAGAATCACTCTTGCGGTCGCTTCTTACACCGTAAACCACTTCAGAACCCGACAAATATTCCTTAACCATTTGTGTCATAACAGAAATATCATCTTGTCCGTCACAATCAATTGAAACAGTAATATCGCAGTTATCTTTTGCCTCCATAAGACCTGCAAGAAGCGCATTCTGATGCCCGCGGTTGCGACTGAGTGTTATACCGGTTACCGATTTATTTTCTTTTGCCAAATTTTTTATAACTTCCCAAGTGCTGTCTTTACTTCCGTCGTTTACAAACATTATTTTACTGCTTGAAGATATTAAATCTTCCGCTTTCATACAATCAAGTTGTTTTATAAACATAGGCGCCGTAACAGGCAACACTTTTTCTTCGTTATAACAAGGAATTACTATATACAAGGTTGGTTTCATCTTTATACCTCTGTTTGTATTTTTAGTAATTTTATCATATCACTTACTAAAAATCAAGAAAACATAAAAACGGCTGCCCTTTTAAGACAGCCGCATAAATTATTTAAAACATTGGAATATACCTTTTATAAATTGCTTTATTAAATTTTCACTCAGGTCTTGATAGATGTGAGTTTTAATTGTACATTGGTTTACTCCTTAAAATTTTTACCAAAAAACTAAAGTTCGTACAGAAAAAATTACTTAAATTTTGGGACTCACCCCTCTCGTTTTATTTAAGTTTTGTGTTAGGTTCGGCTTCCATTTTCATTGGTATCAGCCACCTTTCTTTTTTTCTGTCTTTATTATAATGCATATTTAACTATTTGTCAAGCAAAAGTTGATAACTTTTGTGAATTTTTTATAAATAATTTATTAAATAGATAAAAAATTAATGTTTTCCACCGCAAAATACTATTGACTATAAGCAAAGTTTACTATAAAATGTAACATATAAATTAAGGAGGATATAATAATGAGTGAAGAAATTTTAAATAACGAAGAATATAATCCGGATATAATTACACTTTGCGATGATGACTCAAAAGAATATACCTTTGAAGTGCTTGATGCAATAGAAACCGATGAAGCGCGTTATCTTGCTATGTTACCCGTTTACGATGATCCCTCAAAAATGCTTGATGATTCGGGTGAACTTGTAATAGTTAAAGTAGGCGAAGAAAACGGTGAAGAATATTATTATGAAATAGAAGATGACGATGAATATGAAACCATCGCCGACGCATTTACCGACAGACTTCAGGATTTATTTGAAATAGATGAGAAATAATAAGTAATAGCAGTTACTTTTAATTATTTCTTTCCTGCCCTGTTCGCGGACCGTGGCTTTTATAACCCTACAACCATATATAAGGGAGCTTCGCTCGGACGGCGGGTATGCAGGCCTCCCGTGTACGCACGGACGTTGGAAGCACAAAACCGTACGGCTGGCACCCACCTGCTTTAATCGCAGGTTATCAAATGCCCATTACGGCAGGGCGGGAATTTAAAATTTTTTAAAAATAATTGTTGACAAACGCACTTTCTTGTGGTATATTATTCAAGCGTTCTGCTTTTGCTGGTGTAGCTCAGTTGGTAGAGCAGCTGATTTGTAATCAGCAGGTCGGGGGTTCAAGTCCGTCCACCAGCTCCATTTTTAATCAAGTCTTAATTCGGACTTGAAGCCTAAGAGGGTGAGCCTCTTTAAGAAAACAATTGATAATTGTTTTTAGAGGCGAAGTGTGAGGGCGGTACTGCACTAACGGTGCGGTGACCGAGCATTTTTTGGAATGCAAAAATAAAATATGGGAGAATTCCCGAGCGGCCAAAGGGGGCAGACTGTAAATCTGTTGCTTCTAGCTTCGATGGTTCGAATCCATCTTCTCCCACCAAACAAAAAAGACACCTTAAAGGTGTCTTTTTTGTTTGGTCGAAGAAGAGACTCGCGAAGAAACATTGTTCGTCGACGCAGGAGCAACACCGCGTTAGGTGTTGCTCTCTGCCAAAGTCTCGAGTAAGGCAAATAATTTTGGGCACCGCTCGGAGCGGTCAAAATTATGCCGACGGAGAGTATCCATCGGTCTGAGGTAATAATTTTGATGTCTGCTTTACATAAAAATAGCACCTGTCTCCAAATGGAATCGGTGCTATTCTTTTACAAATTCTATTATATCGCTCACTTCACAATCAAGTGCATAACAAAGCGCATCCAAGGTTTTCGTATTGATCGCCTCACCCTTTTTCATGCGGTGCAGGGTGTTGGCAGAAAAACCTTGTTTAAAAATCAGATTATATTCGGTAATCCCTTTTTTGAAAAGCGTTTCATAAAAAGGCTTATATGAAATCATTTTTATCACCATTTTAATATTATCATACTTAACCTCTTGACTATACCTAATATATTGAGTATAATTAATATAAAATATGTGTTGAGGTGTATGTGTATGGAATTTTTTATAATATTTGATTTAACGATATTTATTATATTAGCTATTTTATTATTGATTTTCGGTCTTAGTATTATAAGCAATATTGAAACTTTTGTTTTCGAAAATATGGATACGGTATTAACAATAGCTGCTATTATTGCGTTGATTATTGCTATAGTTATATTTTTCATTGCAAAAACAATAAATAAGAAATTTAAATTGAGTAATGGGCTTTTGGGAAGTGTCTTGTCTTTGGTAGCTGCTTCACAACTAGTTTTTTATCTTTACTACAGTCTAACAGGAATAGCCGAACACGGCACTTTGTCCAGGGTATTACTGTTTATTCTGTTTTTAGTATACGGTATAATTGATATTGGAGTATATTTATATGCAAACTTTTGGATACTTGTAGCCATTGATGCTTCATCAAGTAGAGCGGAGAGGCTGTGTGGGTACTTGGCGCCTATATTAGTTTGTGCTGTTGGATGGTTTGTAAACGCTATAATTACAGGTGTAATTTAATTCCTCTAGACTTATAACATTTAATGTGTATAATTGCTGTTACCAAAAGAAAGGTGGCAGTAATATGAACAGAGAGCAGTTGCAAGAAGAATTACGGTTTTTATACGGACTTTGGTACAGATACTTTGACCTTTATCATTTCCTCAAAAAGAATAAAAGAGGTTTAGAGTTGATACCCAAGCTTCGAGAAAAACAAAATGAACTTTTACGGCTTATTGACTTTGCAAAATACCAACTTTAACTTGACATTATAATGGTTCATAACAGCCAAAGAAAAACCACCTGACAGGTGGTTTTTTCTTCGCAATTTTCCTTGTCTGTTTTATAAATTCGTGCTATAATCAGTTGAGTAATTCTCTCCACTGTTGGTTGATATTTTCCCACTCAACCGTTGGTACGTGGAATTTTGCATTATTTCGTTTACACTATACTACAGAAGGAGGCAAAACTATGGATTTGTTAAAAATCGGAAAATTTATTGCCGATTGCAGAAAAAGCAAAAACTTAACACAAATGCAGTTAGCAGAAAAACTGAATATTACCGACAGAGCAGTTTCAAAATGGGAAACAGGCAAATCTCTGCCCGATTCCTCTATTATGCTTGAACTCTGCAGTATTCTTGAAATTAACGTAAACGATTTATTATGTGGGGAGATAATCACTATGGAAAACTACAACAAAGAATTGGAAAACAACTTACTTGAAATGGTAAAACAAAAAGAAGAAAGCGACAAAAGACTGTTGCATATAGAAGTTATTCTTTGTATATGCTGTATTTTACCGCTTATCGCTTCAATTATAATTGTTAATATTGTGCCAATGGCTGAATCTTTAGCCGCTGTAATTGTTTTGGCAAGTTTAATTCCTATATTAATTGCAACCCCGTTTGCATTAAGAATTGAACAAAAAGCAGGTTACTATGAATGTAAAATGTGCGGACACAGGCATATTCCGAAATACAACAGCGTATTCTTTGCTATGCACGTAAACAGAACAAGATTTATGCGCTGTCCTGAGTGCGGTAAAATGTCATGGCAGAAAAAAGTATTAAGCAAAGATAAATAGAAATACAAAACGTCAACGTTTAAACGTTGACGTTTTTTTATTGACATTTTATATACTTCGTGATATGATGTATTATGTAAAAGGAGGTATAGTATGGATGTTCAACTAAAACGCGGTCTTTTAGATGTTTGTGTATTAGCCGCAATTAAAAATGAAGAATCTTACGGTTATAAAATTATTAAAGATATGAAACCGTATATAGAACTTTCTGAATCTACACTTTATACCATTTTAAAACGTTTGGAAGCAACAAATATGCTTACCGTAAGAACAGCCGAACACGAAGGCAGACTTAGAAAATATTACCGCATTACCAAAAACGGTATAAACCGTATTGATGCCTTTAAAAACGAATGGAAAGAAGTAATATCTATATATAATTTTGTAACACAGGAGGAGAAAAAGAGTGACTAAAAAAGATTTTTTAAACCAATTAAGCCAAGCGCTTAACGGTCTGCCCGAAAAAGAAATTGAAGAAAGATTAAGTTTTTACAGCGAAATGATAGACGACCGCATAGAAGAAGGGTTAAGCGAAGAAGAAGCCGTAGCGCAAATGGGAAGTATAGAAAAAATAGTTTTTCAAATAATGCGTGAAATTCCTTTAAGCAGTTTGGTTAAAGAAAAAATTAAGCCAAAACGAAACTTAAATTTCTGGAATATTTTACTTATAATGCTTGGGTTTCCCTTATGGTTCCCTATTTTATTAAGCGTATTTGCCGTTTTTATTTCGGTATACATTGTAATATGGTGTATAATTATATGTATATGGGCTGTTGTGGTTTCACTTATTGCTTCAGCGCTTGGTTGTACCGTAGCCTTTGTATTTTCCTTAATATTTGGAAATCCGTTAACCGCAGTTGCACTTTTAAGCGTTTCGCTTGTATTGGCAGGTATTTCTATATTCGGAGTTCTGTTCGCCCTACTCTGCGCCAAAGTTTTACTTTTTATTACCAAAAAGTTTGCATTATGGGTTAAGTCCCTGTTTTTAAAGAAAGGAGAATAAATATGAAAAAAACAATAAAAGTCTGGATTATTATTGCCTTAGTACTTCTTGTGTCGGGCGGGGCTTTGTTTGCTTTTACAATTCACAACAATAATTACGATTTTTCTGTATTTGAAACCGTATCATATACAACAAACACTCACGAAATAAACGAAGATTTCAGTAAAATTTCTATTATTGCAGATACCGCCGATATTTTCTTTGTACCGTCGGAAGACTCCCTTTGCCGCATAGTTTGTTTTGAAAGCGAAACTGCACCGCACTCGGTTTCTGTTGGCAACGATACTCTTTTTATAACCGCCGACAAAGAAAAGCAAAATATTAAAAACATTATTGCATTTTCGTTTAACCAACCCAAAGTAACCGTATTTCTTCCAAAGGAAATATACGGAACGGTTTTCGTTAAGTCTTCAACAAGTGACGTTTACTTGCCAAACAAATTAAGTTTTGAAAGCGTTACTATAAATGGCACAACCGGGGATATTGAATGTAATTCAAACGTTACCGATTTTATTAATATTGAACTTACCACAGGCGACGTTTCGCTTGAAAATATTTCTGCAAATAACATAGACGTTACCACTTCAACAGGCGATATTGAAGCCGACAACGTAAACTGTAAGGATTTTTCGTTTACTTCCACCACGGGAGACGTAGAAATTGAAAACGTTAAGTGTGAAAACCTTAATTCTTCAGCAACTACAGGCGATATAACTGTTGAAAACTGTATTGCTTCAAATAATTTTAGTATTGTTCGCGACACAGGGGATGTAACACTAAAAAACAGTGATGCCGCCGAAATATATATAAAAACCACAACAGGCGACGTTAGGGGAAGTATTAATACACCAAAAATATTTATTACCAAAACAGATACGGGAAGTACTGACGTCCCAGCCTCTGTCACGGGCGGAAAGTGTGAAATAACAACCGATACGGGAGATATAAAAATAATTGTTTTATAGTATTGAAAAGTAAATATTTTTGTGTTAAAATACAAGGGTAATAGGATTAGTTTCTCTCACCCTATTTTAATGCTAAAACGAGGCATATTTTATGATTATTGAAAAACGTATTAAAGAATTTGAAAAATTAGGTTTTGGTATGTTCGTACATTTCGGTCTTTACAGCATTTTAGGTAAAGGCGAATGGTCAAAACATATTTACAAAATACCCGATAATGAATATGAACCGCTTAAAGATAAATTTGAGCCCGATACCGATTGGGCAGAAAAGTTGGCGGAAACCGCAAGGAATACGGGATGCAAATACATAACGCTTACTACCAGACATCACGATGGTTTTTCGCTTTACGATACCAAAGGAATGAACGATTACGATGCTCCTCATTCAAAATGCGGAAGAGATATTGTAAAAGAGTTTGTTGACGCTTGTAACAAGCACGGCATTATTCCATTTTTCTATCACACCCTGCTTGATTGGTATAATAAAGATTACGTTAACGATTTTAACTCTTATTTAGAATATTTAAGAAAAAACATTGAAATTCTTTGTACTAACTACGGTAAAATAGGCGGTTTTTGGTTCGACGGTATGTGGGACAAGAAAAATGCCGACTGGCAAGAGGATGCGCTTTACGGTGTTATAAGAAAGTATCAGCCTGATGCTATGATTATTAACAACACGGGTCTTTACGAACGCGGTGCAAAAGGACATATTGAAATAGACAGCACAACCTTTGAACGCGGACGTCCCGAAAAAAACAACAATACCGATACACGTAAATATTTAGCCGCAGAAATGTGCCAGACGCTTGGCTGTACGTGGGGCTACGGTGCAGAGGATATTGATTATAAATCCCCCGCCACACTTATTGGTGACCTTTGTTGTTGCCGCAGATACGGTGCTAACCTTTTACTTAACGTAGGACCTATGCCAAACGGTAAATTACGCGCACTTGACACCGAAATATTAAAAGCGGTGGGCAAATGGACCAACGCATATGGCGAAGCAATTTACAACGTTGTTCCGACAGATATTAAAATAGAGCACAAAAACGAAGACTTTATTTTAAAGGGTGAAAACTGTTATTATTTATTCGTAAACGGCGTAGGTATGGGCGGCGACGGTAACGTTGTTATAAGCGATGATAATCAGAACAGCAGCTTTAAATTAAGCGAAGATATTAAAAATATAACATGGCTTGATAATAATGCCCCTGCCCTTTTCAGCAAATCACAAAACAATGTTACAGTAATCACCGCAAAATTTGCTTACGGTACTAACTACGTTGTAAGGGTTGCAAAAATAGAAATATAACTTTTAAGGAGAGAATTATTATGTACAGAAACAAAGACTTATCACCTAAAGAAAGAGCAAAAGCGTTACTTTCAATAATGACGATTGATGAAAAGGTTGACCAGATGTCTTTAGGCGATTTGGACAAACTTACCGAAGCACTTGAAAAGGGCGAAGACGTTCCTGTTCACAGCGGTGTTTTCTGTCAGGTAGACAACGTAGATAAAGTAAACAAAATAAACGAGTGGTACATAAAAAACACAAGGTTAGGTATTCCGTTGCTTCATTATTTTGAATCTCTTCACGGCTTTGGTAATGCCCATGCTACACATTTTCCGCAGTGCGCAGGTCTTGGCGGCAGTTTTGATAAAGAACTTGTTTACAAAATGGCTCAGGTTATAGGCCGCGAAAGCAAGGCTATGGGTACACATCAGGTTTTTGCTCCGAATATAGATATTCCGCGTGACCCCCGTTGGGGCAGAATGCAGGAAGCCTACGGTGAAGACCCCTATTTGGTCGGCGAAATGGGTGTTCAGTATGTAAAAGGCGTTCAGGAAAACGGCGTTGCCGCTACTGCAAAGCACTATATTGCTTACGGCTTAATGGAAGGCGGTATTAACCTTACTCCCGCCCACGTAGGCGAACGCGAAATAAGAGAAGTTATGCTTCCGCCCTTTAAAAAGTGCATAGAGGCTGATGTTTGGTCTGTAATGCCCTCTTATAACGAAATAGACGGTATTCCCGTTCACGAAAGCAAAAAATGGCTTAAAGACGTTCTGCGCGATGAATTGGGTTTTGAAGGCACCACAATATCTGACTGGGGCGCCGCCTGGATGCTTACAGCATTCCAAAAAACCAAAGACACAAAACTACAGGTTGGCGAAGCCTTTTTAAGAGCAGGTGTTGACATTGAAGGTCCAAGTGCTTACGGTTACTCCGACGATTTCAGAACTGCGCTTAAAAACGGTGAAATAGATATTAAGGCTGTGGACGAAATTGTGCTTCGCATACTTGAACTTAAATTCAAATTAGGACTTTTTGATACTCCGATTAACATTGAAAACCGCGAAATAATGCATACTGAAGATGCAGTGAAACTTTCAAGAGAACTTGACGAAGAGTCAATTCTTCTTTTAAAGAACGACGGACTTTTACCGCTTGATGAAACTAAGATAGGCAAGGTTGCCGTTATTGGTAACAATGCAAAAGGTACATTTATTGGCGATTACGCTTGGAAAAACGAGCACATGGTAGATTTCTACGACGGTATAGTTAACCGCTTAGGCGAAGAGAATGTGCTTTATGCAAGAGGCTGTAACAACATCTCCGGTACAAAGGAAATGCTTGATGAAGCTATAGAGGTTGCAAAGCAGGCTGATATTATATTCCTTGCTTTAGGCGATAACAGCGCGGTAGGCGGCGGTATAGGCGGCGGCGGTTTCATAAAAGATGAAATAACCTGCAGTGAAGGCTACGATACACACGACCTTAATATGACCCCCGTTCAAAAAGCTTTGTTTGACGAAATGGCAAAATTAGGCAAACCTATTTTGTTTGTTATGTATGCAGGCAGACCTTATACCGTAAAGGAACAGGTTGACAAAGCCAATGCGTTTATGTTCTCATTTGGCGCAGGCGAACAAAGCGGTAATGCTTTTGCAAACCTTATTTTCGGTGATAAAACACCAAGCGCAAAACTTTCTATCTCCTTCCCGCAGACTGTAGGCCATCTCCCCTGTTATTATAACCATAAAGTATCTGCGCGCGGCAGCTTTTACAAAAGACCCGGTACCCCAACCGAACCCGGTCAGGATTACGTACTTTCTTCTCCTAAAGCTTGGATGCCGTTTGGTTACGGACTTTCTTACACAACACTTGAATATTCTAATCTTACTGCCGAAAACACAGCTAACGGTGTTAAGGTTTGTGTTGATGTTGAAAACAAAGGTAATTACGAAATAAAAGAAAGTGTTCTTTTGTTTGTAAGTGCAAAAAGTTGCCCCATTACCCCCTTTATTAAACAGTTAAAGGCATTTGATAAAGTTCTAATTAAATCGGGCGAAAAGAAAACTGTTGAGTTTTTACTCGGTGACGATGCTTTCTCTTATATTGATGAAGATTACAAAACTGCAAAGAACAAAGGTATGCACACAATAACCGTAGACAACCTTGCAGTGAATATTAACGTTGAATAATCTGGAGTAATTAAATTGGCACAAAAACAACTTGCTAAAGATTTTACAAGCGGTAACATAATGAAGCAACTGCTTCTTTTTGCCATTCCGTTTGTGTTTTCTAACGCTTTACAGGTGCTTTACAGCACCGTTGATATGGTAATTGTAGGAAACTATGTTGGCACGGCAGGTCTTTCTGCCGTGTCGCTTAGTTCGCAAATAATAAACTTTGCGGCAATGGTATGCTTAGGCGTTTCCAATGCGGGTCAGGTGCTTGTTTCCCAAGCGCTTGGCGCAGGCAAGAAAAAAGAACTTAACAGTATTATCGGTACTCTTTTCAGTATTGTTTGCATACTTGCCGTTATACTTTCATTAATAGTTTTAATTTTCAGAAACCCCATATTAAAGGCAATTAAGGTTCCTGCTGAATCTTACGGTATGTCTATAGATTACCTTATTATATGCGCTTTAGGACTAATTTTTACGGCGGGATACAATATGGTTTCGGCTGTTCTTCGCGGAATGGGCGATTCTAAAAGGCCGCTTTTGTTTATTGCCATTGCTTCGGTAACAAACCTTATTTTAGATATTGTCTTTACGGGATTTATGGGAATGGGTGTTGCAGGCGCCGCACTTGCTACAATTATAGGACAAGCTTTTTCATTTATTTTTTCTATTTATTACTTATATAAGCACAAAGAAGAATTCGGTTTTGATTTTAAAATCCGCAGTTTTAAAATCCATAAACACTATGCTTCTCTTATAGTTTCACTTGGCACCCCAATGGCTATACAATCGGGATTTATTAATGTTTCTATGCTTTACGTTAACGCGCTTATAAACAGCGTAGGCGTTGTAGCAAGCGCTACCTTCGGCGTGGGCGTAAGAATAGATGATATTATTAATAAAATATCTATGGGAATACAGTATGCCGCGCTTCCAATGATTAGCCAGAACATTGGCGCTAATAATCAAAAAAGAGCAAAAGGCGTGGTTTACTGCGCCTGGATAGTTTCGGCAATATTTACCGTTGTTTGTATGCTTCTTTACTTAATTTTCGGCAAAGAAATGTTTATGCTGTTTTCTTCGGATACGGCGGTACACGAACTTTCAAGCACCTTTATAAAGGCTATACTGTGGGTTTTCCCCGCTTTTTCTATTATGCGGGGCAGCGGCGCGTTTGTACAGGGTATAGGCAACGCAAAACTTGGTATGGTACTTGCTATATTCGACGGCGTTGTGCTTCGTATAGGTTTAAGTTGGCTGTTCGGCTCTTACTTAAACTTGGGCTTTTACGGTTTCGTATTAGGCTACGCTCTGGCTCCCTGGGGCTATGCAATACCAAGTACAGTATACTTTTTATCGGGAATATGGAAAAAAAGAAAAGCACTTATATAAATAAAAAAATCCGAGTCAAGCCGACTCGGATTTTTCTATTGAAGTTATTATTGAAGCGCACATAATAAGAATTGCGCCTATAATAAGCCTGCCGCTTAAAATATCTAATCCCATAACAACCGATATAACCCCTGCTATAACTGCGGTAAACGGACTTATAATGGCTACAGCCGTTGGGTTTATATGGCGCACCGCTTCTATTTTCATAAGCCAGGTTATTCCAACCGAAAGCAAACCGTATAAAAGCACGGGCAAAAACAGTTCGGGTTTTAAAGTAAATTTTACAACTTCAGCCGCCACGCCGTTTATGGCGATATTGCCAAGTAATGCAACCGAAAAAAGCGAAACAATAAAATATACAAACATATACACCGTCATGTGTACAAATATGTCTGTCTTTTTAATGAAGACGGCATTCGCCGCTAAATGAATCCCGCCAAAAACACCTGCAAGTGTGCAAAGTAAATCACCTATGCCAATAGACAAATCAGAAAAACTCATTCCCGTTAATACAAAACAACCGCACAGGCAAATAATACAAGCCAGAACTTGTGTTTTAGAGGGTTTTCTTTTTATAAATATGTACATCATAACAGGAACAACCGCACAGGCAATATGTTCTAAAAAAGCATACTTTGCAGGGGTGGTATACTGAAGACCAATTCGCTGAAGTAAATTGGCAAAGGTGCTTATAACCGCAACAGGCACAGCTACCTTTAAATACTTAATGTTAATTTCTTTAAGTTTTTTATAAGACAAAGCAAAAAACATTAGAAAAGAGCCAAACGAAAATATTGCCGATATTACACTTGGCGAAAAGTTTTTATAAAAATGCAAATAAAAAACAGGGTCACAACCCCACACCAAGCATACAAATAAAAGCATTATGTAATACTTTAGAATATTTTTAGTTTTAGCCAATTAGTATCACCCCTTTACAACAAGTGATTTTAACATTATTCTTGCTTTTTTTAAAGTGAAGCATTATACTGTTGATATGAAATATTTTCACATCAAATATAAGGAGATATTATGGATACTTTTAAAATCAAAGCCATTCTTGCGGTAGTAGAATACGGTAACCTTTCACGCGCAGCCGAAGAATTTTCTTATACACCGTCTTCGTTTTCACACATGCTTACTTCTTTTGAAAAAGAAATAGGGATAAAACTGTTTAACCGACATTCAAAGGGTGTTTCGCTTACAGAAAACGGCAAAAAATTAATTGAAAACTTTAAAGAAATAGTACAAACGGAAGAAAAGTTTTTAAACAAAATTGTTTCGCTTAAAGACTGTAACGATAATAATCTTACAATAGCCGCTTATTCAAGCATATCACGAAGCATTATTTCAGATATATTGAAGCGTTTAAAAAAAGAACGCCCCGAAATAAACGTTTCGGTAAGTGTATGCGATGATTTAATAGACCTTTTAAAAAAAGGAAAAGCCGATATTGTTTTTGGTGACAGCCGAAATTTTTCTTCTTACGAATGGTTACCTATATTCACAGATAAATATTTTGTTGTTGCGCCAAAAGGAATGATAAGGGAAAAACAAATATCCATAGAAAAACTTTATAACTTTCCTTATATTTTCACCGACGACTTTTTTCTTACCGACTATCTTAATACTTCTCTTTTTAAAGAAATAACCGTATTTAGATCTTACGACGACCTTTCTATTATAAAAGCGGTTAAAGACGGTTTAGGTCTAACCGTGTTGCCCGAACTTGTAATAAACGGAATTACAAGCGAAGTAGACGTTATACCCCTTGAAGAAAACATAACGAGAACTTTGGGAATAACTTATAACAAAGAAAAAATACGTGTTTTGAAACTTGAAAAATTTATAGCTTCTTATGCAAAAGAAAATATATAAATTTTTAATAAAAACTAACTATTTTCATATTTACTTTCTTTATTTACCGTTATATACTAAAATTAAATAATAAATTCAAATAATGAGGTGTTTTTATGTTATATCAATATTTACGTTTCCCCGGCGGCAAAGCAAAGGCTGTTACCTTAAGTTACGACGACGGTTGCAGGCAGGATTTAAGATTTGTTGAACTTTTAGATAAGTACGGTCTTAAATGTACCTTTAACCACAATAAGGACGGCATACACAACAGAAAAGACCTTACCGCAGAAGAACTTGAAGAACACTTTTTGAAAAACGGTCACGAAATTGCCGTTCACGGCGCACACCACCGTGCCGAAGGCATTTTACGCCCTATAGAAGGTATTCGTGACGTACTTGATAACCGCATTAGCCTTGAAAAGAAACTTGGCAGAATTATTCGCGGTATGGCATACCCCAACACCGGTATTACGTACTTTACCAACGGCGCCGACTATAAAAGTATTAAACAGTATTTAACCGAACTTGATATTGCCTACGCAAGAAGTTTAAACGGCGATAATAACCGTTTTATGTTGCCCGAAGATTGGCACAACTGGGTTCCTACCTGCCACCACAACAACAGCAACACACTTGACTGGATAGAAGATTTTGTAAATCTTAACGTTAACGAACAATGGGCATCAAAACGTTATCCGCGCCTTTTCTATATTTGGGGCCACACTTATGAATTTGATAATAACGACAACTGGGATTTAGTTGATAAAATAGGCGAAGCGCTTGGCGGCAAAGAAGATATATGGTATGCTACCAATATTGAAATATGTGATTACGTAAACGCTTATTTACGTCTTCAGTATTCTGCCGACGGCAGTATTATTTATAACCCCACTTCTACCACCCTCTGGCTTTATATAGACGATAAAGATATAACTATAAAAAGCGGAGAAACAATAAAACTTTAATAAAAACAATAATAAAAATATTAATATATTTGAGCCGTTTTTATATTTACATTAAACTCGTTTAAGTTTATAATACACTTGAAAGACATTTTTAAAATGAGGTGTTTTAATTGCAAAAGATAAAACGACTTACGGCATTTGTAGACTGCGCAAGAAACTCGGTTTTAACAGTTAAAAGTTTTAAAAAACTTATAGATTATTTTGCGGCTTTCGGTTATACCGCGCTTGAAATTTACACCGAAGACGTATTTGAGGTAGAAAATGAAGAAATGCTTGGATATCTTCGCGGTAAATACAGCAAAGATGAATTAAAAGAACTTGTTGCTTACGGTGAAAGTAAGGGTATTGAACTTATTCCCTGCATTGAAACTCTTGCCCACCTTGAACACATTTTCCGTTGGAAAGAGTATGCAGGAATAAAAGATATAGATAATATTTTGCTTGTTGATGAGCCACGCACCTACGAATTTTTAGAAAATATGTTTAAAACAATACGCGAATGTTTTAAATCAGATACCGTTGACGTGTGCTATGATGAAGCGCACTACGTTGGTCTTGGAAAATATTTAGATAAACACGGATACTGTGACCGTTACGAATTATTGGGCAGACATTTAAAACGCGTTTGTGACTTAGCAAAAAAGTACGGTTTTACTCCCTTTGTAGACAGCGATATGTTCTACACAATGGCTTCGGGCGGTAATTATTACTGCTATAATCAGCCCGATATTATTACCCCCGAAATTGCTTCGCTTATGCCCGAAAACGCAATTGTTACCTATTGGGATTATTTTGTAGGCACAGAAAACTGCAAGAAAATGATAAAATCACACGAAAATTTTAAACGCCCCATACGTTTTCTTGCTTCCATTAACAACTGGGGTGCTTTTTCTCCGCGTATGCCATCTGCTATTTCCTGGCTTAAACCCTCTATGGCGGCTTGTATTGAAGCGGGTATTACCGATATAGGTATTGCAGGATTTGGCGATGACGGCGGCGAAAATTCTTATTTTGCCAACCTTCCTTCTTACCTTGTTGCCGCAGAATATTCCAGAGGTAACTTTGATTTAGAGAGCATTAAAGAAAAATTTAAAAATATTGTAGGCTATCATTTCGACGACTTTATGAAACTTTGCTATCCTACCTATTATCGAGAAACCGATTATCTTCGTAATTTTAACAGCGAAAAAATATTCCTGTTTAACGACGTTTTCTGCGGAATTTATGACGATTTGGTTTGCTATGCCGAAAAACAAATGGAAGAAAAATATCCCACTTACATAGAAGAACTTAACGAAGCCGAAAAGACAGCCGGCGAATACGCTTATCTGTTCCGCTTTGCCGCCGATTTGTGTGATGTCCTTCGCATTAAATACAATTTAGGCGTTAAAACAAGAAGCGCTTATAAATCGGGTAACAAAGAACTTCTTAAGGAACTCTTACCTGTTTACGATGAAACAATTCGCCGTGTAGAAAAGGCTTATTATTCTTTCCGCAAGGTCTGGTATACCGAACGCAAAGGTAACGGTTTTGAAGTTCAGGATATTCGTTTTGGCGGTCTTGAAAGACGTCTTAAAAACTGCAAACAAATTCTTAGTGACTATATAAACGGCGAAATAGAAAAAATAGAGGAACTTGAAGAAGATATAAAACAACTGCACGAAGAAACTGAACTTTCCCAAAGGAACTGGGGAAAAATTGTAACGGTTAACAGCCTTACACACTTTAACTTTTTCGGTATATGAAAATTACAGTTTGATGTAACAAAAGATACGGAAATGCTATTACAATAGCATTTCCGTATCTTTTTGTTTTTGAAAAATCAAATATTCTTTGAAACCACACAAATAGGCGATTTTACATTGTTTTCTGTATATACTACGTTAAAATTATGCTTGTCAAGAACTGCGATGTTATTACTTTTTTCATTGGTACAAATAATGTAATTTCCCAAAATACAAAAATCTCTGGGAAAATTGCCGTTACAGTTGTAAGTATCCTTATAAACCAGACTTCCGTTTTTATGCATTAAAACACTTATTGAATCAAGTCCGCGGTTTGAAACATAAACATAATTGTTATTAAAGCGTATAGCACTTGCTGTTGTTTCCCCTGTATAATCTTTTGGTAAACAACTTACCGTATTAATATATTTTAATTCGCCTTTTTTATATTCCAGAACAGAAACGGTAGATTGTAATTCATTTGCAACAAAACAATATTTACCGTCATCGGAAAAAACCAAATGTCGCGCGCCGTGTCCGGTTGGAACCTGTACCTTACTTACAAACTCTAAATCTTTATTATACAAAAACACGGTATCAAGTCCTAAATCCACCGCACAAACAAATTCTTTATCAGGCGTAAAACCAATGTAATGAGCATGAGGGGATTCTTGCCTTGTAGGATGTATTCCTTTTCCCTTATGCTTTATCAATTTATCCGGCATTTTTATAACACTGCCGGAAATATAATTTGCACAGTATACGTTACCGTTGTTTACCGATAAATGACACGCCACTTCTCCTTTTGTTGAGATTATATCCGATGCCGTTTTCAGTTTTCCGTCGGAAAACATATCATAAACAACCAAGCCGCTTTCATTGTTTTCTGGAAAAGGGCTTCGTAACAAAACGTACATACTGTTGTTTTCAACAGCCATATACATTGGTTTGTCCATTTGAGTAAAGTTTTCAAACCTTAAAGAGCCGTTGTCGTACAAACGGTACTGATATATTCCCCCGTCTTTTGCGCAAGAAGCAATATAAATGTTATAAAGCGGATTGTGTATCATTAGGATCACCGTTTATAGCAAGGTCGTATTCATAGGTCCAATCAAGATCTCTGTAAGCAATTGCTCTGTCGTCTTTTTCAATCCATTCAAGAAGCAAATCCAGCATTTCCTTTGACCATGTATTCTTATCTATTTGCGCGGTTGTAAACTTGTTAAGACTTATCATTTCAAAGCCAAACATATCCTTTACCTGTGTTTTTGCAGCGCCTCCTACTACCTCTTCAACAAGGTGAGCAGGAATAAACAGTACTCCACCGCCTGCGCCAAAGACAACGTCGCCCGGAAGACAGATTGCATTTCCTATTCTTGTGGGTGTATTATACGCTGTCATAATAAAATCACGTATTGGGGTTGGGTCAATACCTCTGTAATAAACCTGTGTATCTTCAACCTTTTTCATCTGCTCGGTATCTCTTATGCCACCCCAGATTACCGCGCCGCCGTTTTCGTTCTTTGTCTTATTTTTCAAGGCTGTAGTAAGATTTCCGCCAAGGAAGGTCCCCTTATAAATTTTGTCATACATATCAATTACAGGAACATCGTATTCCATTAAATTGTCAATAACCCACTGATTATACGTACCCGTTCTGCCTTCGCTTCTGCCTATATCCTTTACAACTTCATCTAAATCAGGACGAAAAGGACAGTATGTAGCGGTAACAGCGCGTCCAATAAGTTTTCTGCCATCATCGTGAAGCGTGTGCAGTCTGCCTTCAAACTGACTTTCATATCCTTTCACAAAAATAGGCTTCCACACTTCTTCCAACGTAAGTGTCTTTAGCGCTTTTAAATATTTTTCGTCTACCTTTGGTCTTCCGTCGGGAAGTCTTTCACCCTTCCATTGCGGTGTTAAAGCTATTATTTCGTCTTTCACATTAAAATTCATAATTTCATTCCTCCGTCTATAAAGATATTTTCTCCTGTTATATATTTACCCTCATCAGAACAAAGCAAAAGTATCATTCCTGTGCAATCCTTGGCTTCTCCTGTTCTTTTGCAAGGAATACCTTCCAAAACCTTTTTAGCATATTCTTCGTCAGACAATGCTTCTTCGTTCCTTGGAGTTTCTATAACTCCCGGCGCAACGTTATTTACAGTAATATTAAATGGCGCAAGTTGTTTTGCTAAATTAATAACCATATTATTCTGAGCCGCTTTTGATGCTGCGTATACAAGCATATCTTTATGCGGCTTTGCTTGTTGAACGCTTCCAACTGTAACAATACGTCCCCAATTTTGTTTTTTCATATAAGGCACGTATTTTTGTATAAGTTTTAACGATGACTTAAAATTAACCGTCATTTGTTGTTCAAATTCTTCATCGCTTATTTCTTCCCAAGCGGTTCTATACTGAATAGAAGCATTTAAAACAAGTATATCAATGTCACCTGTTATGTCATATAAGGTCTTATCACAATCAGATTTTGATAGGTCGCATAATGCAGGCAGTGAATTAGGAACAGTTCTTGCTGCATTGTTTACCTTTTCCTCACAGGAAGCGCCGTTTATGTATGTTATGGCACCGTGCTGTGAAAACTGTTTAGCAATTTCCAGTCCTATGCCCTGAGTCGAACCCGTAATAAGTACCTTTTTACCTTTAAAATCAATCATACTTTTTCTCCTTTTTATAGAACAACAGTTAAATGGCTTCCATAATGCCTTTTAAGTACCCTATTGCATATAGTCTGCCTAATGCCGTATAACCTGCTGTATCCTGTTTTTCTCCTGCCATAAGCGGAACGTGGTCAACTCTAACAGGTACGTTAAGGTTACATTGCTTATACAGTTTCATAACGTCAGCCATATTTATAGCTCCGTTATCGTGAAAGGTTTCCCTGAATTTATACTTGTTACCAATTACGTTTCTAAAGTGAACAAAAAATATTTTGTCTGCCAATTCAGGAATAACCTTATACAGGTCTTCGCCCATCATACAATATGTAGCCTGACACATGGTAACACCAAGATTTTTACTGTTGCCAAAGTTTATTGCTCTTTTTATATTTTCATAATTTATCATTATACGCTCAACATTGCCCAAGCGCTTTATCGGTGGGTCATCGGGATGAAGCGCAAGTTTTATGTTAAATTTTTCGGCATAAGGAATTACTGCTTTTATAAAATATTCATAGTTATTCCATAATTCTTCGGCAGTTATTTTTTTATCGGAAGTCTTAAATTCATCTATGTCAAACCCAGTAACTAAAGCATTTCCGCGTTCTTTAATATCATCCGATGTTCTCAACCACCCGATATGCGCCATCCAATTAAAGCAAATTGTACGAATATCCAGTTTATCCATATACTCAAACATTTTTATTACTTTTTCAATACATTCATCACGGTATTCATCACCGATTTTTATGTGATCGTGTAATTGGTTCGGCATAGGTTCTATAACTATTGGCTTTATGCCAAAATCAATAAATCCTTTATATACCTTTTCCCAATGCGAAAAATCCGTAATATCAAATTCTGAATCTTCGGGCAAACGAATAACTCCATGCTCTACTCCGCACTGTTTTGCATAGTCCCACGTTATATCGTGACTGCTTTTGAAGTAATCTGTTAAAATCATTTTGCTTCTCCCTTTATTTAACAATAATGTCCTTTGCATTCCAACATTTTATAACTGTGTCAAAAACCTTTTCGCTATCACAAGTAATACGCACCTTTTTGTGTTCTCCCTGTCTTAATAAAAAGAAATTATCGCTAAGGAAAAACCTTATGTTTTCATCCTTGGTTTCAAGTGTAACAGGAAATGCCGCAAACTCCGAGTTGTTCGTTATTTCAATATCGGCAAAGCGGTATTTCCCTTCTTTGCCCGTATTTATAACCGTTGCTTCAAGTTTTGCCTTACGCGCATTTTCCAGCGTACATTTAAGCTGACCGCCATTTTCAAAATACAAATTTTCGGTAGGTTCTGACCTGTATTTTTTATATAGTACTGTATCGGCAAGCATAGACGTGCATTTTACAAAATAGGTTGCTCTTGAAATAAGGGTAGTATCCTTCATAACATCTGCACTGATTAAAAAGCTTTTATCTATATACCTATCATCAGGCTTAAAGGCTTCAAAGCTATATTCTGTTTTTTCCATTAATACTGCTTGTGTGTATTCCTTTGCAACACACATATCTGGCGCATAAACGGTAAGTTTTATAGTTCCACCGTCAAGGTTACAGGCTTTTTCGTTAAGAATCTTTACCAATAAAGGTATCTCCTCGTAAGGCGCTATAACGCTCCATTGCTGACACAAACAAATATTAACGTTTGAATATGAATTTTTAACCGCATAATACGGATATGTCGGTAATCCCATTCCGTCTACTGTTTGTATTGCCGTTGTTGTCCACGGCCGCTTAAACACCCACGGCATAATACCTCCACACACGGGATAATTTTCTCGCATTGATTGAATCATGAGCTGATAAAATTCATATGCCTGAATTTGTGTTGCTTCACATATATCTTTTAAGGTAAAGGAGTTTGCATTAATTATCTGTGAAGCTCTTGAAAACATTCTTGGAATACGCGCAGGATTGTATTCGCTAAAATGATTTATAAGTTCGGGGAAGTTTTCGCCAAACTCTTTTGACGAAAGATCTGGCAATAAACCCGTGCTTTCTTTTTCGTTTATAAGTTTTTTAATAGTTCTGAAATTCGGGAAACTGTGTATTCCCGACTCTCCTACAAACGGAAGCTGTTTATAAATATGACGGTACCATACCGGTTCCATATCACGATAAATATGTGCGCTTCCCTTATCGGGGGTTGTGTAATGAAAAATTCTTGACGGATCCAACGTGCGTACGGTTCTGTCAATAACAAACATACTTGCCGCATTGGTTACGGTGTATGGGGCAAACTCGTTACCGCCGCAATGAATAACCAACGACGGATGATTGCGGATTCGGTATATATTGTACGCTTCCTGAAATTCCAAAATATGCTGAGGGAAGGAATGCGTTGCACAGGTATTGGCAATCATATGATCCTGCCATACCATAATTCCCAATTTATCGCACAGATCATAAAACGTATCTGTTTCAGGCATACCGCCTCCGCTCCACACACGTAAAAGTTGAATTCCCGCATTCTTTACAAGCGTCAGTTCCCATTCATACTCATTGGGGTCAATATCGTACAGAAAATCTATCGGTGTCCAATTCATGCCCTTAAGGAAGAAATCCTGTCCATTTACCGAAAATCTAAAATTTCCCCACCGTGTTCTGTATTTTTCTCCTGCGGTACGGCGACTTTCAAACGTGCGAATTCCCGTCATAAACGAATGGGTGTCGCACAAATCACCGTTACAATACATTTCAATTTCAACCTTGTAAAGAAAGGGCTCGCCTAAGCCAATAGGAAACCACAACCTGGGATTTTCAACTTTTATTTCCTTTGTATAAAAAGGCAACTCGTAGTATTTTGAACTAATAAGTGATTTTGACAAATCGTTAAGTTTTATCTTTTCACAGTTTTCATAGGCGGTTTTATTAGTGTCGGGTTCTGTAAGCTTTATTCTTATTTCAACCTCTGTATCTTTCTTCGCTCCCGTAAGACCGTTACTATATGCATAGGTGTAATCATAATGCTCATTAAAATTACCGAAATAGGGTTGTAGTTCTTTAATCTGCCCATCGGCAATTTCAAATTCCAAAAACAGTTCTGCAGAACTATTGTCGATTGCCTTTGTATACATATACGGACGGCTTATATGCATTTTTTGCACAAAGTCAAGACGTACTCTGTTCCATATACCAACAACAATAAAATCCCCAGTGCTTGTGTTTTTGTCACGGGCAATATTCCAAGGCACTATTTGGGTATTCTTTCCGTACTCATTCCATGAATCAAAGGTATCTTTTATCCCATAATTACAGGCTTTTACCTCAACTATTATTTCATTTTCTCCATTTAAATCAAGAAAATCAACAATGTCGCATACAGGACCTCCGAACATACCCTCGTGTTCGCCCAAAAGATGACCATTTATCCATACTCTGCAATAATAAGCAACACCGTCAAAAGACAAATACGCGTTACCCTTAAAATCCGCCTTGTCAAGCGTAAATTTTTTGCGATAATACCATACCTTTTCATCTACCCAATGGTAAAGCTTACTGTTTACTCCTTCATACGGATGCGGAAGTATACCTGCTTCATACAAAGAAAAATACAACGGTTTAGGAATATCTGTCTTATATTTCCAATCAAGAGATGAAATATCATCTGTAACGTTATTGCTCCAGATAAAATCCCAGTCTTTGTCAAGGTCAATGTGATTTTTGCCTTTTCTGGGTTCAATATAATACGGTTGATTAAGATTCATATAAACACCTCCGTTTTCATTATAATGGCATAGGTTAAGCGAAACAATTTTGTTTCGCCGCAAAATCTTTGATTTTGCGACAAATTTTTAGTAAAAATTTGTCCTATCCCATTGCAATGAATGTTGTGCAAAATTAAATATTAGAATTTAATTTTGCGAAAGCCACTTTTTGAGTGGCTTGTCGGAACGCTTTTAAGCATT
>JAZUPW010000046.1:0-1794 GCA_045605385.1 Acutalibacteraceae bacterium | reverse complement strand
TTCCATCCTCTGCCGTAGGGTGCTGAATCGTTATCAACGTTACTAAGATTATATATTAAAGAAACCGACAGCGGCATAAGTGAAGAACCGCTGTTAAAAACTTCATTTACAACGGTTAAATTTCCTGTTAAATCATTTACGTACCCTGTTCCCGCATAACCTAAGCTTTGCGTATGATAAGAATAATAATGCTCAACACCCGTTGTGTCTATGTAAGAGAACACAAAATACGGAGAATTGTATCCTATATCACTGGCGAAGAGCATAATATAATTACTGTCTTCTACGTATTCGGCATCCATACGCAGCATAATGCCGTAATTGTTATTATTATGCATCCAATCCTGCGCCGCGCGGGTTATGTCAAAGGTTTGATACGAAGAAGTATAGCTTTCGGTGTCAACAACTCGCTCATAATCAAGCGCCTCGTTTGCAATGTACGGTGTGTCGCGTTCATCGGGGCTGTCATAATACAGTATTGTGTCCTCGCTTATGTTTTGAGTGTTCCAATCCTCTGTTATCTGATATGCAGAAAGTGTTATTCCCGAATCCTTAGACGGACCTTGTATATCGTAAAAAGCAACGCCGACACTCGCATTTACTATACGCGCAGTTTCTGGAATTGTAGAGGGAATATCTGCATAAACAGCGCCTGCGACTTCAGCATTCCCAAGCTCTGTTTTCTTTCCTATGCGCATATAATAAGTGTTAAGATAACCTGTATTCACACTGCTTTGGTTTCCGTATACGGCAGTAGTATCCTTTACGTTGGTTGCCTTATATTCAGGAACTAAAGTAGGGTCAATAGTTATGGGATAAACAGCATTTTCAGGAATTTCCCAGTTAAGTTTAACAGTTGCTTTGCTGTTCTTTGTTTCCAATATTTCAAGGCTTAATTTATCAGAATAATTACCGTCGGCATCCCACAAAACAGGCGCAGAAAGGTTTATAATGGTATTGCCGTCAGCATCACAAAACTCTATAGTTTTGCTGTCTTTTTGTATTGCTTCAAAGCTTGTGTTTATGTGATATGTATAAACAAGGCTGTTATAATCAACCTTGTCTTTTAAAATTATGTTTTCTTTTAATTTAGTGGAATTTAAAATATATTCTATATCCGTGTTTTCTAAAATATTAGTATATAGAACTTTACTTTGTATATTTTCTAATTCAAACTTATCTTTTAAAGCATTATCAGACGTTGTAGTTTCAACTGCGTCTACCTTTGATACACCGTCTAAAGACACTTTAATTTTGTAGTTGCCTTTATCTATTGTATAAAGTTTATTAGGGTTACTTTTCTTCATAAACTTTACAGATAACACGTTGTCTTTATTAGCTAAAACATCGTTTTCGCCATCATTTTGAGAAGTCAAACTGTTATCTATATCGCAAAGTACATTATCTGCATTTTTATAATGCACGTCATAAGGATAAACAGCCGCAACAAAACTGCCGTCACTCATACGAAAATGCTTGACGTTTTCTTCACGGCGCTGTTCTATTTCATCCAATATATAGGCATCTTTGCTCTGTTCTGAAGGTGTATTAAATGAAGTGGTATCCACCTGTGCCGCCGAAACCGTTTGAATAACAGGCATAGCCGTTAAAACAAGGCTAAGGCACAAAATAATTGAACAAAGTTTTCTTAGAGTTTTCATAATCAGTACACCTTCCTTATAATACCGCATTTTTAATGCTATATTTATTATACCATTTCCAATATTTTACTTCAACTCTTTTAGTAACCAATGTTAAAAATTTTCCTTTGTGCAAAACAGAGATTTTTGGGTT
>JAZUPW010000045.1:0-1593 GCA_045605385.1 Acutalibacteraceae bacterium | reverse complement strand
TAAAAGACGAGGGGTATGAGTTTGTGTTTATAAGTGATTTGATTTATAAAGAAAACTACGAAATCAAGCATGATGGAACGCAATGCAAAAAAGACGGCAATTGAAGTGAACCCCAAAGTTTAGACAAAATTAAATATTAAATTGCTTGTGAATGAGTTCGGTATTGCACTGGACTCATTCCTTTTAGTTTTAAGGAAATTCTTTCGTTGTTGTAGTAATAAATATATTTCTTTAATTCATCAATGAAAGCGTTAACGCTTTCAAATTTTTCACCGTAGAACATTTCAACTTTTAGTCTGCCGAAAAAGTTTTCCATAGCGCCATTATCCATACAATTTCCCTTTCGAGACATACTTTGAATAATGTTATGCTCTGCTAATAACCGTTGGTATTCGGCATGTTGGTACTGCCAACCTTGGTCAGAGTGAAATATTGGCGTTGCATCAGCAGGTAGCTTTTCAAACAAACCATTAAGCATTTCTCTAACTTGTTCTAAATTAGGGCTTGTTGAAATTGAGTAAGATACAACCTCATTGTTGAACAAATCTAAAACAGGTGAAAGATATACTTTCTCATCACAAACATTAAATTGTGTAACATCGGTTGCTATCTTTTCAAATGGTTTTTCTGCATAGAAATCTCTTTTTAGTAGATTATCTGCAACTTTTCCGACTGTACCTTTGTATGAATGGTATTTATCGTTTTTACGTTGTTTGCCTTTCAAACCAAGTTTATTCATTAGCTTTTGTACTGTTTTATGGTTAATTACATAACCTTTCTTACGCATAGCAATCGTAATTCTACGGTATCCGTATCTACCTTTATTCGCGTTAAAGATAGTTTGTATTTCTTGTTTTTCACATTCATATTTATCGGTATCTAAATGTTTTAGATAATAGTAGAATGTGCTACGAGCTAAACCTGACAGTTGCAGCAAGTCATTTAATGGATATTTTTGCCTTAATTCATTGACTATTGCTGCTCTTTCTTTTCCTCTTGCAACCTTTTCTGAACTAAGGCATCGAGTTTTTTTAAGTATTCTATCTCCATTCGAAGTCGTTGGTTTTCGGCAATTAAATCTTCTTCAACTTTTTTGTCTAACTTAGGTGGTCTGCCTTTTCTTGTTCCGCCTCGCCTTTCTTTCATAAGACCTTCGGCTCCTTCTTCTAGGTATATACGTTCCCACCTTTGTACTTGTTTTCGATAATTTGCTTCCTGTCCTTTGGTTATATCCCAATATTTTCGCACGGTTTCGTTATAGCACAAGCGGTGTTCTCGCATATCCATTATAACACCTATTTTGAATTCTGCACTATAAACTTTATTCTTACTGCCTTTTTTACGCATAAAAATATGCACCTCCAAAAGTGTCTAACTTTTGGGGTGCATATCAATCAAACCTCGGGGTTTTATTATTTTACTTGGTATCCGAATTCGTCGGCGAACCATACGTTTTTTACGGTAAATTCTTTGCCGTTAAGGTAGTTTAGAGCGCCTGCATCGGTTTTAAAACTAAAGCGTAGGCGGTAGGAGTACAGAGCGTGGTGGCGGTAGCCAAGTTTTTTGTCGGCAGTGCCGATTTTACTGTATTTT
>JAZUPW010000044.1:0-39976 GCA_045605385.1 Acutalibacteraceae bacterium | reverse complement strand
AAATTATTTGCACCCCAAATAATTTGATTTTTGTTTACTCTAAAAATTTCGTTAAATAATTCTTGTGTTGGTTTTTTATCCCATTCTAAACCATTTGCCAAATTAGTATCAATTCTTAAACTCCCTCTTTCGTGTCTTTTTAATCCATACGGTGGGTCTGTCAATACCAAATCAATACACTTATCAGGTAATTCTTTCAGAATATCCATACAATCAGCGTTAATTATCTGATTCGTAATATTTTCAATGCTAATCATAATACCCCTCACGCCACTTTTTTCGGTTAAATACCATATCGTCTTTATTTTGCTGCCACTTTTCGTAAAATCTATCAGCACCCATTGTTTCGAGGTCGTAATTCATCTGCGAAGGTACAAGGTAAAGCTTTTGCAAATGCTCAACCCTTGCGTAAAATTCCGGTGAATTTTTTCGAACAGACTGCCTTATAAAATGATGCATCTGATATACTGCGTGGTTATATTGCCCGGTTTCCTTTATGTAATCAGCCGGAATAATTTCTTTTGTAACCGGATAATAAAGGAATATCGGGTATTTGCTTATATCATTATTCATGCTATGATTCATTGCTCTCCCCTCCAGGTGTATTTTACCCAGGTTTTAAAACTGGTATGTTCCTTGCCTTCATGATCGTAATATTTTGATCTCTTGAAACATTTTTCGGATTCTATACTGTCGTAACCATAATATGCCCGTATTTTACGAATAATCGAGTGTGGGCACGTCGTACATACTAATTGCTGTATCTCAATATTTGTTAGCGGTCGCTTCTTTAATTCCGCTAATACTATCTCTTTTTGTGATGTCATTGCTCCCCCTTTTTTTGAAAATCATTTGTACAACCTTTTTAGCTTCCTGGAATGCTTTCTCCGTTTCTTCCGAATTTTCGGGTTTACCAATCTCTTGCACCGACTCTTGTTTTCGTTTCTCTAATTTTTCTAATCTGATTTTTTCTTCTTCCAAAATTATTGCAGCATCGCCACTATCTATTAGCTTACGGATATAAGCATTTGCATTTTGAACATTATTTTTTTTGCAATAGGTTTTAAGTATTTCTCTCTCTCTCTTACCTATACGCATATTGTTAGAGAGAGAGAGATTAATACTACTTTCTTCTTGTTTCTTGTTTTTGTTATAGTGTTGGAAGTTTGTTGGTTGTGTGTTGGTTGTGTGTTGGTAAGTGTGTTGGTTTTTGTAATTTTCTTGTTCCTGATAACGTGCGTAGTTATTGACTTTGATAATAGTTCCCCGTGTTGTTTTCTGTGTTGTAAGAATTGTTTGAGGTTTGTTGGAAGTTTGGTTTGTATTTTCTGACTTAGCCCACCTCAAAAATTCGTAAATTTGTGATAAGGTTACGCCCGGTATTTTTTCTCGTCTAAAATTAAAAAATCCCTCGCCTACGTCTAATTTCCCTTTTTTGTAATTCACTTTTGCTAATATGTATAAAAATATCTTTAAGTATGCCGGTGATTTATACCATATATCACTATCTAAAATCTGGCGGGAGATAATAATATATCCCCCGTCAATCGTTTCGTTTTCCATTATTCCTCCAGATTTTCTTTTTCCTTTTTAATGTTTGGATCTGTTAAATTTTCTTTTTTAGCCTTTGTAGGATCCGGAATGTACACTTCCAAATAAAAATGTGGTGCTTTGTCGTTATTCTCACGATTTTTATTTTCTCTGAGTACAAACCTTTTACTTTTGTCTATAACAAAAGGTAAGATAGCTTCATCAAATGATAAAGAATAATAATATTCTTTACCGTCTTCCGTTTCTTTTTGTTTCAGCCATGCGGCTCCGATTTGTGTCATTTCTACATGTCCTCCAGTTGTTTTGTTAGTACCTTATTTTTGGCTTGTTTACGTGTAGGAAATATGTTTGTTTTATCTTCCCCACGATATTTAAGCCGTTTATACAATTCTCTTAATGTTTCCATATCTTCATCTGTAAATGTACAAGCCGAATTATTTAAATAGTTCTCTAAATCAGCTTGAGTAACCCCAAATTCATCAAATGCAGAAATTATATCCTGTATGTGCTTAGGGATTTTTATTTCTTCGTATTCTGTAAATGTTTTTACTTCTTTTTGCAGCGGCTTTGGTAAAGCCCAATTAGGTAATTCCGGTGGTTTGCCTTTTAATCTGTACGATTTTCCAAATTGTTCAATAGGCACCCACATCGTGGGCAACTTGTATAAATATCTGCCTATTCCCCATTGAACAGCCGCACGTTTCATGGCGTTAGATATACCGCCCTTTGTAGCTTCAATATTTGTATCATCTGCGCCATCATATTTAGTTATCCATTCTGCGTTTATAAATAATGATAATCCGCAAATTTTAGATTTTTCAGTTATTATAAACTCGTTTTTCCAGCCACATATACCGAAAATATCATCAAGCCGATTCATAATAGCCCGGTTTGTGATATACGGAAGCGCAATACCGCTTTTTTTATCTGCGCTCGTGGCTCCAATACGCCATTCAATTTCATTAGGATAAAACGGCGCGCTTAGTTTTTCCTGTATTTCTTTTTCGTCCATATTATATTCCCTCATATTTCAGTATTTCTTTATCTACCCAAAAGGGCGCATAACAAATACTATTGTCACGATCATAATTGCCAATCATATCTTCCGGCTTTGGTGCTATTGTCATTTCAATAACATCTTCGGAATACGTCCCCCAGAATCCTTTTTCTTTGCATTCTAAAAATTTATAAATCCCCAATCTGACAGCCTTATCGCCATATGTGACTATTGCATCATCCGGTATATAAACTTGTGTTATATACGGGGGTTCTTTTTCTTGCGCCACAAAGAAAAATGTTTCAACATCATCACCAAATACCGCCTTTATGCCCTTCATATACATAGCAGCTTCTATATGGTAACCGTATTTTATAAAATCGCCATAAAACACTTCCGGGTTTACGCTTTGGCACGTTTTATAATCTGGCACCAATAAATGATTCGCTGGTAAATAATCAGGGCGGCATTTTAGCATTAGCCCGGTTTCTTCGTCTATCCAAAACAAACTTACTTCGCTTTCGCCTTTTTGATGAAACGCATTATAAGCCTTTTTGTTTTGTTTTATAGCCCTTGCCGTTCCGATAACCTGGTTTAATTCGTTTTTGTTTAAATGAATTGCTTTTTGTTCAATACCCTCGCTTGTTAATAACATATCTGTTAAATCGCAAACCGGATAATTTTTTATCGAGCAATCATATCCGAACTTATCCTGGAGCAATCTGACGATTTCCGTTTTTGTTAAATCAGAATAAGGATTGTGCCAATATTCCTCATAAAAGGCTTTTTCACCCTCAAGGATGTATTTATGACAAGCCTTCCCAATCTTAAAGCTTGGTCGTTCTTTTGGTTCGTAATCACCGGAAAGATATTTGTAATAATACCTTGCCGGGCAATCTAATAAAGTTTTAAGGCCGCTTTCCGATAACGCCGGATGTTTATGATATACATCAATCGGCATATTTCGGATTGCACAAGGGGGTTTTATTTTCATTCCCTCTTTCCAATTCAGAATTTTCATTATCCACCTCCATAAATTGTTCAAGATACGCACGATCTAAGTCTTCTTCATACCAGGCTAACCCCATGTAACCGTCATTGTAGCCGTAAAACATTATTGACCTCTTTCTTCTGCGCGCATTTGATCATCTTTCCATTCGTCATATTGCCTGTTGCCGATATCATCCATAACAGATTCAATATATTCTTCGTAACTATCAAAACCGTGTTCTTGAGCTTCGAACAGTCTATCAATCTCGCGTTCATATGCTGCAAGTCCGTTATCATAACTTGGGTACATAATTACCTCACTTTCTTTTAAAAAAATCGGGGCGTACACAATATCAATTCTCAGGAATAAAAATAAATAAAGAGTTATCGTTTAAGCATTGCCCCGGTATGCCTAATTCTAAAGAAAAAGCGGCACAGGTAGATTAAGAACAATGAGAGCTGAGCCGCTTAAATATGAGAGTAAAAAATTACTGGTTATAAACTTAATTTTTCGCAAATTTCCTTATATGTGTATTTTTGTTTTATATGTTTTAATTGTTTCTTAAAATCAAAATCGCAACACTTCGGGAATATTGGTTTGGTTTGATTCATACACCATAATTGGTGCAAAACACTTTCAACCTCTTTCCAATTTTCTTTTTTTCCAAAATTAAAAATGTTAATTCTCATCTCTACCCCCCTATAAAAAAGTAATAATAAATTACGTACGCATATAGCATCCAAAAAGGTGCCGTTATAACTGTTATTTTCAATTCTTCCATATAAACCTCTCTTTCTTCCCGCTAACTTCCGGTGACCTTGCCCACCGGAAGATTCTTACAAACTATCTCGGATATATTTGTTTCTTGCCGTACTTCAATAGCGGTTAAAGTCTCAAAATGGAGCAA
Organism: Acutalibacteraceae bacterium; assembly: GCA_045605385.1. Lineage (GTDB taxonomy): Bacteria > Bacillota > Clostridia > Oscillospirales > Acutalibacteraceae > SIG607. The sequence goes on along the minus strand of JAZUPW010000044.1, from coordinate 35,530 downwards.
GAGTATGGTTAGTAAAAAATTTGTTAAAGTAATACAGTAAAACTTGCTCACATTTGAAACTTCTGTTTCCCGGTTCGCTGTGCTTAAGGTGATTACGTTGTTAGCCTATCGTTGCGAATGATAGGGGAGCGCGCAACCACGCACCTATTAAATTGTTCCTTACCGCTCAACTTTGGTTAAGTCTTATGTACAGGATTTGTTTTTATTTTATTTTCAATGTTCTAGTTAAGTTTTGTAAAAAAGCACAGTTTAACCTATCGGGCAATTTGCTTTTTGTCCGGGTTCGTGCTATTATTTTGTTAGAGAGATTATTGGGAGGGTGCTACTAAGCAGCTTCCTTTTTAATCTCTGATAAACAACGTTCTATAAAATCTCCAACAAGAGCGTTCATAGAAACATCTTTTGAAGCAGCAATAACTTTTAGTTTTTGCCTAACTTCTTTTGGAATGTTAATGTGTATTTTTACCATTTCGATCTCCAACGTTTGCTACGGTATCAATATACCATATAACACATTATATGTCAATCGATTATAGGTTAGAATACATTAAATAGAGGATAGGAAACAACGTATTATGCGATACGACACGCTTTTAGACCGTTTACAAAACTTAATAAATTATAAACCCAGCCAGGCTGAAATCGGTAAAATTTTGGGGTTGGCTCAAACTTCTATATCCGGAAGGGCAAATAGAAATAGTAATTTTGATGATGAAGAAATTGAAAAAATAGAAAAATATTACCATATAAAATTAATACCTGATAACGTATTATATGATAATATGTTATCATTACCACTTGATAGAATAGAAATAAATTATTGGAAAGAATTGCCGGAAGAATTAAAAAACCCAAAAATAATTTCGTGTTGGTTTGATAAAGAAATTGTGGAAAACGCTTGGGGTATGAGTGCCGAACATCTTTGTATTGTCCCAATGATAGGTGACAAACTAACACGGTATTGGTACCCGATTCGTAGCGGCGATATCCTAATAGTTGATACAGCCCAGAACTACATTATGGGCAATGGTGTATATTTTGCAACTTCCCGGAACAATACACGTTTCTGGATCCGTGAAATGCAAATTCTCATAAACAATGACCTTGAAATTAAAGGATATTCGCCATCTGGTAGTACAACAAAAATTCTTACAGCAGAACAGCTGGCCGATGTTGATTTTAAGTTAATTGGTAAAGTTATTAAAAATGTTAGTTTTAGATTATAATTATGTTTTTTAAAAAAAAAGAAATACCTGTTATTGATGCTACAAAAGGAATGGCTAAAGTAATTGATGCATTAGCCAGAAATTATAATATAGTCTGTAAATATAAAGAAATTATGCAAATTCCGGAAGCTGACAGACTTAATGTCCTTATGTGGATATGGCAACGCTGGGAAAAACATACAAGTAAAAAACAGTTAAAACAAGCGTTTCCTAATTATTCTGCAGATCTAATTTATAATATATTTTTAACGGAAAATGCACGCGTTAATATGTATTATCGCCAAAAAGAATTTACAGATAACTTTAGCAGCCAAAACCCCATGGTATATATAACATATTTTGATATGCCGTATCACCAATATTTATGCACCATAAAAGACATCCCCGATGTTTTTAACTACTTAATTGAAAACCGGGAATTAAGTATTGAAATAACTCAGGCACCACAATTTTTAACAGCTCCGGCAGAATATTTTTTAGATGAAAACGATTATGGAATCTTGTACATCTGGGAAAACGGATTCATCCCGAAAACCCCGGAACAACTTAAAGATTATTGCAGAAAAAACAAATGCGCATATCCTTTTAAGAATTAACGCCGTCTTACAGGTTGTTTAACCGGAGCTGGCTTGGGTTGTTCTGCCTTTGGTTGTTCTACTTGTACACTTACTTGTTCACTTACTTGAGCACTTTTCGGTTCTATTTGTACACTTTTTGAAAGAGTTATAACGGTTACACAATACGTTATACCACATATCAACACCGTTATAATGGCTATAAAAACTTTGTTATAAAGTTTATTAAGCTTGTTTTCTTTCTTTAATTCGTTTATTTCGTTAATATAATAACCTTCCCGGTGTTTTGCATCTTCCAAAAGAAGCTGTTTACTTTCGGCGTTTATTAACCTGTCTGTTAAGGTTGTTAATCTTTCGTTATAATCGTTATTAACCGTTGTTATTGTGTTTATTATGTCCTTTATATCATCCTTGTTAAACGCCTTTTCTTGTTCAATTTTAAGGTTATCAACATTGTTATTAACATTATTAACGTTTAACATATCTTCATAATTAAGGTTGTTATCAAGATTATTAACGTTATTAATATACTTGTTTAAAATATCGTCCGAAATAGTAACAAAATTAACTTCTTTATTGTTCTCATCTTTCTTTTTAAAGGTTGTTAAGCCCTCTTTTCGGATCCGGTTCCATGTTGTCGGAACAGATGTCCCCCAAATGCTTGCTAATTCTGAAATTTTTAATTCTTTGTACATACGTTATAACCCCCTTTATAAAGTTTAAAAACGTTAATTTTAACGTTATAACCCCCTATTGACACATATTAAAGCATGGTTTTAAAATAAATGCAAGCAATAAAAAAGACTTTTCCCGGAGAAAAAGCCTTTCCAAAAATTGATTATTAAAACTTCGTAATTGTAGAATAGCACTTTCTTCGGTATTAGTCAAGCTTGGCTATGCAAAAAAGGGAGGAGCTTATGAACAATTTAGCAAAAAGCATGCAAACAGAGGGAATTACCCAGTTTGAATTAACATCAAATTTATTAAGAAATCTTTACAAGTATGATTTAACCCCGGTAACAAAACTTGTATTACTCGAATTAACCACGCATTTAAACCAAAATAAAAATGGTTCCGTGGTGTTTCCCTCGGTTGATTTTATTGCCCAGGTTCTTGGCATTGGTTTAACTGCTGCCAAAAAAGCAATAAACGATTTAATAAATGAGGGGCTTATAATCAAATCTAAGCGCTCTAAAGTGAGGGGGAATTATAACAAGTACCTTTTAACACCAAAAGTACGAAATTCGGCTTCTGAACGGCCGGAAATTGAATGTTTTAAACGGACGGAATCCGACCGTTTCCATGAAGAACAAATAACAAGAATAAATAAACCAACAGATGCTGATTATAAAATCTTAAAAGATTATGCCCTAAAACATAACGCGCAAAACGTTCCGGCATACATTAACTGGCTCAAAAAAACCGGAAACGACAAAACAATTATTAAAGATTACAAGCAAGCAAAGGCCAATAACAATGCTATGATTGAAGCTGCAAAACAAACTGCAAAAGACTTGGAGTATGCCAAAGCAAATGCCTGGGATCCACCAAAAGAGTTCTTTGAAGATGTTAGGCAAAGACTTATTAAAGGTTTGGGGTAATGTATATTTAATAAAAAACCCCACATCCGAATGGATGCAGGGTTTTACCGGAAGGAGGTTTCCGTAATATGAACAAAATTTAGGGATTAAAAACTATTGAATCGGCTTGAAAACAGTCTGCGTGAACCCACGTGAACGTACTGTTAAAGTTTTCAAGTCGCTTAAACTTCTTTAATTTACCGGATTTAATTAAGTCGTAAATGTGATCGTACAACTTGCGATGGTTACCGTACCCAGAATGCAAATCGAATCCTTTTGCAAGACAATGGGCTGATAAGTACAAAGTTTTCTTATTCATTACTAACTTATCTTTGTTAGAACGTAAACCACACTGTTCAAGTGTTCCTCCGGCAGCCCAGTTATTGATTACAATAGGTGCGCCAAAGGTTTCTCTTATATAATCAAGCTCTTTAAGGACATCCTCATCAAAGAACATCCATGCTTTTTCACCCCAAACCTTATATACAATCGGGCTTACTAACTCTTTTATTGTAAAATACTGACAAGTGTACATATTTAATTCCTTTGCCTTTGTTGTAATATTATTAGGTTTTATCATCAGTTGCGCTCGCTTCTGCGCCTTGCCTGTGCTATGTCTAAGGCCTGTTCAAAAGCATCCATCCGGTGATGAGCAGACTTGACTGATTGTTCATTTAATGCCAGCCGTTCTAACACGTTATTATATCTGCGCATTTCGTCTTTTAATTCCTGTTTATCAGTTTTCAAATTTTGCTTTATTTCCATTATCTGTTCTTGCATAAAGCTTATGGTCGTTTTAAATACACCGATAAATATGCCTACTGAGATAAGCTGTATTACTACTGATATTATAAGTTCCGGACTAAAATTCCCCATTGTTCCATTTGTTCCCTTTACTATCTCTGCCAAAAACCTTCTGATAATTATCCACGCAATGATAAGCCAAATACATAAACAATTTGTTTACCCCGCTTGCAATCCCCATTTCACGAAATATTATCGATGATAATTGCCTGTCATAACCTATTAACTTGTGATTCTGGCATAAGACATCATGCAGCATTGATGGATTTAACAAGCTGGGTATATGGTGCAAACCCGGACAGCTGCTCCCGTCCCAGGTAAAATTTTTGTCAATCGTTATAAAATACTTCGTGCCCAAATAATCAATCTCAAAGTTTACTTTCTTTTTATTGAGATAAGGAAACAGTCTTTTATCCTCTTTAACGTTTTCACTGTCTGACGGTAACGGCTTACGAACAGTTGTCACAGGTTCGATATCACTTGTAATATATAATTCGGGTTTGTTACACCATATAATCATTGCATCACTCCGTTATTTTTTCAATTTGGAAGCTACAAAAGCCTTAACTTCTTTGATGATTGCATCTTTAACCTTTTTAATAATTTCGTCTTTATGCAATTCAATAAATAATCTTGCATAATCTTTAATTTCCGGGATTTTAGCTGCTATGTCTTTGATAATTCCCTCTAACAGTTTTTTTCTGATAAATTTAAACATTTTCGTTTCCTCCTATTATTTTGAGTATTCCTTTTACATATTTCTGAAAATCAAAGCCATCTATCGGCTCAAGATTGACGTACTGATTAACCCATTTAATCAAGTTATCTATTGATACGACTTCCCTTAACGGACGGTTGCCGCGCATATTATTAAACTGTTTTGTGGCTAACATCATATTAGAATCGGTATTTTTGCCGCCCTTAGAACGTGGGATAGCGTGATCGCCGGATAAGTTTTTATTAGTTAGTTTATTTCCCCCTATATCAACTAAGTCTTTGGGTAGTTTGCCCTGCTTGTAAAGTTTCTTCAACTTGAAGCTATAACCCGTAAATGTAATATTATCCGTCTTAGTTATTAACATCACACACCCTTAAAGCTACTACCCCCGAAACACTAGAAGATTAAGGGTTATGTTATAACTTCGGGGGTTTCGCCGGGTAATTCTTTATGAATAAAAAGATAGTCCATATCATCTGCCGAATAACCGAGTAATTGACCTACGACATCAAAAAGTCTTATTCCGTTAGCTTCTGCACCTCTGTAAAAGTCTTTTGCCCTGAACTCTATTGAAAGCCCTTTAATATCAACCGTCGGCAATGCTTGACTAATCAATGCTTTTAAATCCTCAAAGTCCATACCTTTTGCTTTATATAAAGCCCTTTCAACATCGGCAGGTGTTAAGGTTAAAGCATCCAATTCCTGACGGTGTTTCTGTCGTTTAATTTCCTCATAATCAGGATTTTCAACAATTTCACCGTCTGAATAAATATAACGGTCGTTATCTTCAACAAAGTTGTTATATACTTCTTCGGTTATTTCTATATTTGTGATGTCTAACCGCTGACATTCACCGCATCCGTTTATTTTGTTATCTTCAATGAAAAAATAATACATTTATCCTCCTATGTATTAGTGCCAATTCTACGGTAACCACAAGCGTATAAATAATAACTGCCTTTTGGTGTTGAGTTAGCCGCTACTGTAACCTTTCTGCCACTTCCAACCGCTAAAATACACGTTCCGTATGCTGTTACTGAACTGTTTGAACGTGGTATTGCGTATGCCGTTTCTACCGCTGTACTAATATCTGATTGCAAAATTATATATATTCTGTTTCCTGAACTTGTACCTGATGTTGCGTTGACGGCAAATAATACCTCATAATCGTAGTTATCGTTTGGTAAATAACTTGATAAGCTGTAATCTTGCGAACTGTTTGTCATAGATACATTGTTTGCAAGTGTGGATTTTGTATAAACCCATTGACCGTCAAAGCGTGTATTACTACCTGTTACAACTTCCGTGCCGTTTACTGCAAGGTTGTTGTTAGAGGTTGATAGTGTTATATAGCCGTTACTATCCTCAAACTCAAAACTACCCTCACAATATATAGAAACACCGCTATCTCTTGCTTCAACACTATTATATTCGCTTCCGTCATAAAATATTTTTGCGCCATACGGTTGAACACTCAGCCCTCTTTCCCCGTCGTTATCAAATTGTGAACAATCAATACTACTTCCATTGTTATATATAACACATTGTGTTCCTGTATTATCATCAGTTACATCCGCTTTTACATAGTTTGCTAACTCACCCTCAATAGCTACACCCGATTGAGCATTTGTTGATGTACCGTCATAGGTTTGGTCAATCGTTATACTAGGGATTTGGCTTGTTCTTGCGATATTTGTACTTATACGAGCGTCAGGTATTAAACCCGTTGCTCCATCTAACAACTGCCAATTATAATGTGTATTTGTTGAGTTCCAAAACCCTACATTCAACGTATTAGCGGTGTTGTTTGTACCATATCCTATTTGTATTGCATAGTTTCCGCTTGCCGTTGCATCTGAACCAAGTGCCGTTGCTCTTGTGCCTGATGCAAGTGAGGATGTACCTACCGCCGTTGCTAGTGTTTGTGAGGTTGTTGCGCCGCTACCTACCGCCAGAGAATATTGAGCGTTTGCGTATGTACCGTTACCCAAAGCCGTTGAATAAGTGCCTGAACTTCTTGCGTAATAACCGATTGCGGTTGAATAACTACCACCCGTTTCCGCCGTTGCACCTACAACTGTACAATAATCATACGCACTATTATTAACGCCTATTCCGATTGCGTAAGATTTGTTTTTGATTGTACCTTGTAATATGATTGAACTTCCGCTTTGTGTTGCCTCGTTCTTTAAGAATTTTGCACCTGTAATCGCCACACCTGACTGAGCATTTGCAGATGTTCCGTCGAATGTTTGATCAACTGTTCCACCGCCGCCGGAATTATTATCAACATAACTTTTTATTGCTTTTTGAGAAGGTATAACGTAATCGCTTGCGTTATTTCCCCCCAAAGTCGTATCTATATCCAAATCATAATTAGGTGTTGTTACCATTATTTCAATCCTGTAATTACTGCTCTATATGTACCAGCTGAAATGTTAGATGTTGAATTAAAACTAACCGTTATTGTTGATGTTGTTACTTTAACTTGTGTTTTAACTTCCACACCGTCGCTTTCCCTGTATATACTAACTTGAACGTTTTTTGTCCCTATTGAATTTGTAATGTTCCACGTGCACACCCCACCCGACACAGTCAAAGCAGAATTAGTAATACCAAAAGCATCGGCCTTTGTCGCCATTGCTGTTTGTAATGAACCAATATTTGTTGTATTTGTTGCAATTTGGCCAATATTTGTTGTATTGGCTCCAGAATTTAATGCTGCTAATTGTGTAGGGGTTAAGGGATCTTCGTTTATCTGAAATTTAGGTTGCCAACCGTTTTTCCCATTCGTTGCCCACAGCCCTGTATATACAAACTGCCAAGCACCTGTTAAGGTTTCCTCTGTGTAATCGGAAGCATCTTGAACAACCATATAATCGTTCGTTGTAGGTGTTTTATTGCCATCATCATCAGCCGGATAATCTGATGCGTTTGATGGTACACCCGCCCAATTTGTCCAATTACCTCTGAAATGGGCGGAGTTTGTCTGTATAGCGTTATCAACATACTGTTTATCAGCTAATTTGTTTGATGAGCTCGCTTCGGACGGTATTTTACCATTGATTGTACTAATATTTGTTTGGTTTGTGCCAATTTGTGTGACGAGGGCACTTGTAATACCCGAATTTATTGCGTTTTGTTGTGCCGTTGTCGTTAAATCGTTAATAGTTGTTGAACTTGGCAAAGCTCCAACATCTGAGGCCTGTGTCGGCACGGTAATATTAACCGTTTCATTACTTGCCTGGTTTAACGTAAATGATTCAACCGTTGTTCCGTTTTTCTGAATCGTGATTGTTGAATTATTTACGGTTACTGCAGCATCCAAATAAACCCAAGATGTGCCGTTATAATAACCAAATTTCTTAAGTGTTGTATCATAATAAAACTTCGCTTCCAGCCCGTTTGGTGCTGATGCCAGCATCTGAAATTTTACGTTTTGTAATTCGCCGACGTTTTGTAAATCGATGCTACTATTAAAAGGTATTACTGCCATTTTATTCTCCTTAATTTAAATATGCCAATCCTGTTGTTGCACTAACCAGATGAATAATAACCCGGTTATTGCTTATATAATCTTTTTCCGCTTCAAATTCTCGCCCTGTACTATCAACCAATGTAATTGTAGGACGTTTATTTAAATCGTGTTGTATGTCCCAAATATCCGATGCCACACCTTGTTCAAATATAAAGGTTTTAGATGTTAATGTTACAGTTTGACCGTCACGCTCTACACCGATAAGATCGCTGCCCTCAATATTGTTAAGGGTGTTATCTATCTTGTCGTTTATTTCTTCAATATCTTGTTCGTATTGTAAAGTGTCAACTTTACTATTCAAAATATTGATTAAATCGGTTTGTTCTTCAATATTCCCGGCAATATTACCCCAGGTTACACCCGATGCGTATATTTCGAAAGAACAATCAAATGTTTTGGAGGGCTCCAACGTATATTCAACTTCTAATGGTTCATTATTATTTATAATAAAATCAGCAACAAGATTGTCCATTTCTTAATATAACTCCATTCTGTGCGTAAAAAGTTAAGGTTTGCGCGCACGTTCTCGGCCTCTTTTGTTCATCATAAGCTACAAGATTAAGAGTATTCGCACCCTGATTTAATCGGGCGGTTTCTTCACTTGAATAGTTTACATACAAAGTAATAGTTTCTGTTTGAAACATCCCAGGATCTGTGAACGGCTTGTTACTTATACCGCATCCACTGTTTGTTACCGCTTCAATTTTAGATATTGGGTATCTATCCGGGTTTTGTATTGTGATTTTGATAAAATTATTGCCGAATGCTGCTGTATCATCGCCCTTAAAAACTGCGTTACTACTCATTATTCATGCTCCTGTTTGTTCCAAGATTGTATAAAGCTTAAATATAATTCATCAAATTGTTCAACCGTTAATGCCGGAATTACTATTTGATGCGCCACAAGCCATTCTTCCGTGCATTGTTCGGGCTTGCTAAATGTAGGTTGTTTATAAAATATCAACACCCCGGCTGGTAAACCGTTCATCTTTGAACATATAATCTGTGCCGTGTTAATGCTTTCTATTGCCGATTGATAACCCTTTGGCTTCTTTCGGTAATAACCGTTCCCAAGTTCCCCAAGATTAACCTTGAAAAAATCTTGTAAAAACATCGCTTTACGCTCTGCAGCTGTTTCTTCCGGCACCGCTCTTATTATTACTTGTGTTTCTAAATAATCGTCTAAATATGCATTATTACTATTACACCAATCCGCAACTTCCGGCGGGTAAGGTTTTGTAAAAATTTGTCCTATGCGAAAACTAGTCATATATTACCTCCCTATTGCTAACCAGTTAAACTGATCTTCGTTATTTGTTGAACGCACCTTAAAAGATGATGTGCTTGTATATTCGAACACTTTTTGAGTTGCTATATCTGCATTGTCGCCACCCCTATCAGTTAACAATACTTTATAAGATCCTGTATTTGAAAAAGACGTTGGCATTGATACAAGCATTGTTTTACGGCCAGCATCCATTGTGGCTGTTCCCCATTGTATGAGTGTGCCATCACCGAATTTTATCCACCAGGACGTATAAGATGTATTTACACCAGATGATGCCAATCTTAACGCTGTCCCTGCTGTTGATGAATTAGGAACATATACCGGGCTTGAAAATGTCTTAACTCCGGCTACTGTCTGATCCCCGGTAAGTTTTACAACGCTTGAATTAAGAGTATTATAATTATTTGTTAAGGTTGTATTATAAGTTTCAATTTTTGAAATACTATCTAATACCCAATATGTTCCATCATCATTAACAGGGTTATGATTTATATTATTATCTGATATAGATTTATAATAATTAACGGCTGTATTATTTATAACAGCAACCGTTGAGCCTTTATAGTAAGTTGTATCTTTATTCCATTCACAAGCCAAGCCCTGTTGTAAAAGGTATGCTATTTGTGTACTTAAACCATATTGTAACCCGTTCATTTCTTCCAGATACGGAGCTTTATCGTTAAGTATTGCATCTTGCCAGCCTTCTTCATAAATAGCTGATTGCAGGGTTTCTATATTTGTACTGTATTGTGGATTCCCGGTTTTCATCGTGCCGAAAACAGCCAAATTACTGCCGTTATCATTTCCACAAAAGATTTTCTGATTTTTCCTCGGTATTCGTGCCATTTATTTACTCCTTAATACCTATGCCCAAAGGCGGTTCAATATATCCTAAAAATTGTGCTACCTGTAACCCTAACGAAGCATCCGGGCTAACTTGATAACTTATAGTCGTATCTTTATTATTTACAAGGGTTATTTCATCCCCGAAAGCTTTTTTATAAAGCAAATCCATACAAGCCCAGGAACCGTAACGAACATTATAAAGGGCTTTAAACTTTAATAAAACTCTATAATCATCGTCATATAATGAATAACTGGAACCTACACTATTTTTATAACGCTTCCAATAGCCTTGAGATAATTCGTTTTTATCTGAATAACCATAAGATATTTCCGGCGGCGTTTTTTCAAAACTGAAAAAATCCACATTAAACGTAAAGCCGTCAATATTTCGGCTTACACCTAATATTTTCCCAATTAAATCAAGCTGTGCGACCTCTGCCGTATCTATATCCAAAACATTATTAAAATCAAATATAAGCCCATCTGCGAGGTATAAATCAACACCAAGTTTAATTGTCGCTCTTGCATTTGGTTTATTTCTGTATTGAATAATCAATAAATCGGCATAATAATTTTCTATGTTTGCAATTTCGGTATCGTATGCCATACTAAACCACCGTATGAATAGTTATATTATCTGTACTTAATGTAAAATAGCCGTTTAATGCGGCTGGTGTTACAATTTCGGAATAAGAACCCGCTGTTCCGGTTAAAGATACACCCACATCGTATGGTGTTCCGGTTTCTCCAATAATATCTTTTACATCAGTTGAGATATTAGCAGCTTCCGCACTTTCCCCAATATTCCAAGTTAGTTTGCTCAACTCTTGTTTTACATAAGATTCATCAATCACTGTACCAAGTTGTTTAATATACATTTCAACATGAAGATCTTCCGGAGCTCCGATATCATACTCAACGGTATCAATTAAACCGTTAGCCCGGGTTATTTGTACGCTTTTTGCACCATGCATTGTTATACCTGGCGGCACATTGTTATAAATAACACGCGCCACGTCTTCATCAGCACCGCCTTCACATATTACCCATACTGCATGTGGGGGTATTCCGTTATCGTCGGTTTCGTCTGTTCTATTTTGATAAACTTTCGCTTGCGTTACGTTTTCCGTATTTAACAGCTGAGCTTCAATACTGTCTGCAAAACCTTGCGATGCTACAGTAACAGAGCGATTACGTCTTATTCTAAATTCTGCATCTGATTCGCCCGTTGCGCCCGTTATGTGGTTATTAGCCGGGTTATTAACGCCAGTAACGCCAGCAATAATTGTTTCCATAATAGTTATGGTGTTTGGTAATGCTGTTACACTTCCCAAATCAGCTGCCCTGAATCTTAAATTCTGATTAACTCCGGCGGTTAATGAAACAGTATTATCTGATGTCCCGGTTGTTAATATCCAACGATTGCCGTTGCTATCTGATACAGTATAACCTGTTGCATCGGCGTTATTTTCTTCATCGATAGATATACCGTTAAGGTTTAATGCCTGTGTGGTTGTTACATCAACGTACACATAAGAATAGGTGTAAGCATTGATTGTTAAGCCGTTAAGCTTGTATAATATTTGTTGTGGGATTCCTACAACCCTATCAACATCAAGATTATTATAATATTGTGTAAATAAATCCAGGATATCTTTTTTTTCTTGCGCAAGGATATTTAACCATTGCCCATCCGGGCTGTTTTGTTCAAGGTTAATATCCGTTCCGTATATTTGCTGAAATTTTGTAATTAAATCTGCGCGAATTTCTTCCAGTGATTGAGTTACTAACCCATTCACCCCAATATAATTATTTTGTGGCATTTCTAACCCTCATTTAATGGTATCTGTGCATCTAAAGTTGTTGAATAAATTGTATAAACACTGTATTCAAGCATAATTTTACGGTTTGCACCGATTATTACATCTATATTATTAACTTTTTGTACCCCGTCAGTTTCGGCGATCGTGCTCATAATTGCATTTTCTAACTGTGCTTGCTTGTTATATTCAAGCAAATTCCAATAATCAATGCCCTCATCCGTTGCAAAAAAACAATCACCCAAAAACGAAAGAACACGCGTTTTAATATTTAGCGCGATTTCCTGGTTTTGAGTAACGTAATTATTACGGCCAACGCCGAACGTCCAATCGTGGTTTCCATCTAAGTTTCTAAAGCTCATTCCAATAATTCCCCAAATGCTGTAATATCAGCGTCTAAGTCTGCTTTACTTGCATCACTAACCACACCTTGTGTAATAGTTAAATCTCTAATATGAACAATTAAGGTGTTTATAAGTGTTGCAAGATTTCTTGTAGTATTTTGTATATTTATTTTGTCTTTTAATTGAATTTGGCTATATGTAGGCGTTCCGTCATTGTCTTTGTTGTATTTTAACAGAATCGAATCAGCATAATTTTTTATAACACTGTTATAAATAACCTCATCAATAATTTTGTTATGAATAATACTTATTGCTGTATCGTCATAATTTTGTATTGGGTTATTTAGTGTTGAAAAAGTTGTTATAGCGATACAATCGGTGATATTGTGCATTCTGCTTGTCGGTGGAACATAACTTTCGCCTGTTTCCATAAATGCATCAATATTACGATCAAGAGTAAACAATAAACATATTGTACCCGTTAAATCAGGTAATGTTATATGCGCATTCTCTGTGCCATATATAATTAAGGGAACATCGCATATAACGGCATTTGGATATTGCGCGTTGTTAAATTCTTTTATTTGCATTAACTCAATATCTGCAGCTTGTTTATCCGGATAATATGTAATTATTCTGCCGATATTATGGCACATTAAATTTGAAAAAATACTTCCCTTTATAGAATTTAACGCATTGTTAAAATCAGCTTGTGCCTTTGGTAACATTAAAAACTTCCTATATATTCTAACGGATTGACCGCTTTTCCGTTTTTGTTTATCTGAAAATGTAAATGAGGCCCGGTTGAATATCCTGTAGAACCTACATAACCAATGATTTGCCCGGCTGGTATTATTTCGCCGTTTTTAGCAACAGTACGTTCCATATGGCCGTATATTGATACAAGATTATTTGAATGCTGTATCATAACAGAAATCCCTAAACCACCATTCCAGCCGGATTGTATAACTTTGCCGCTTGCGCTTGCAACAATAGTATCACCCTTATTTGCGCCGATATCTATACCTTTATGGTATGTGCTTGCGCCTTCTGTAGGTGCAACCCTATAGCCGAATGAACTGGTTATTGTACCCCTAACAGGTTTAAGCCAGCTGCCTGGCGTGGGCTCTTTCCCATATGTAGGATTTGTTTTCTTTAGTTTTTCATAAATCCTATTGCCCATTGTAAAAGTTGCTGTAGTCTTTAAACTACCACTTATAACAGGGCTTATAATTCCCGAATGTGAGAGGGCTACAACCTTATAGGTATTATTTAATGATTTTTCGGTATCACTTAGTAATACAACGGCCTGGCTAACTTCAAGTTTTGGTTCAAATATCATTTCGGCTTGTAAATAAGCATCTGCCCTTGTAGGTGTACCAAGTAAACCTGTTTCTGCTGATATTAAGGTTATTTCTCCCGGTATAACCTCATTTTGACCGATTATATTTAATTGATTATTATTTACATATATCTGATAACCGGAAAACTCCTGGCGTAATAATTCAATAGTTGAGCCCAAAAATGTTTGATTAGATTTTGTAACAGGTATTGTAGGTGATATATAGCCCGCTTCTATTTCTGGGGTTTCTGCAAGTAAACTTTCTATTAAAGTTACGCCATCAGTCCCTTTTGCTACAGTCTTATTTGTAAAACTGTTTAATAATAATAAAGTAAGGTCGTTTGCTTCTATTTCGGTTATAAAATCTGTACTGCCTGAATGTCTGTATGAATAACATTGTACAAATTCACCGTAAAATATTAAAGTTAAATCATCACCATAACCAGCATAAAGTTTCATTCTAACATAACGATCAAGATCAAATAAATCTTTCCATAACTTCGCCTGTGTTTCCGGTGCTAAATTATATAATTTAAAATTCGCCTTGTTAAGATCTGAAAAAGTATCTCGGGTAACGCTTAATTCAAGTGTTATTGGATATCTAATTTCTATATTTTCTTTCGGAATATAGGTCGAAAAATCAATTTTATCGCCACGTTCAAATTCAATTCTATAATTACGCTGTAATTTTAACATTATTCTTCTTCCGGTTTGGGCGGGTATTCATAAACCTTTGTATAATATTCGCTCTCTATCGCGTTAATGTCTTCTTTAGTAAGCATATAAACGCTTGCATAATCAGTTATAAAATCCGATAAATCCATTGGTTCAAAACCATCAACAGTTGAACATCTTATTCCAAAAGGCAACCAATTACGATAAGCCCTTAATACGTTCAATGAGGTAGTTAAACGGATATTCTGATAATTTACATCCCCATACTCAAAACCAAAAAACCAACCCTGTTGATTCGCGATATATTCAAATTTTAAGACAACTTCGCTTCCATCATCAAGTAACATTTTTATTTTTTGTTTTGGGTTATTGTCTAATTGTGTAATTTTATACATTGGTTTTTAACCCTTTATCCGTTCCTTTATCAACTTCTTTTGCCAGTTGTTGCTGTGTTCTTCCAGCCGCTTTTATTGTAACCGTTTTTGTTTGTGTAAAAGATAACTGTTTTAATGTAACCTTAAAATCGGTAATATCTGCGTTATTATCCCTCACTGGCGTAACATTAGTTATAACCATGTTGTCGTAACGTTTCCAACTTGTTTCAACCGTGAAATAGCGTTTTGAATGCCATAAAGATTCAAAGAATAAAAAAGCCCTTGTTTGTGCCGATTTTAATTTATATAAATCTTGAAACGTTTTAAATAAATCCGTCGCATTAAGATTATATTTTGTTGCACCCCATAATATCGATGCTTTTTGTTTTAAAGATAATGGCGTTGAAACATTTTGAATTGCGCCAGAGATTGAATTAACATCTGTAGCACCTAAAATGCTTGCTTCTATTGGGCTTAAATTACTTGTGGCAGAATTATATAAATTTAATTTTGTTAATTTTTCTGATTCATAAGCCAGTTTTACATTTTTTACCTGTTTTGTTATATTCATAACATCCGGTAAAAACTGTGATACAAGATTTAATGTAGGAATTACAGTCGCAATAGCAGCTTCGTATTTTTGAACAGGGTAAAAATATTCACCCTGGTAACCTTGTAATGTTATTTCAATCGGTTTTAATGCGATATGATCTTGTACCGGGCTGTTATCCTCAATGTAATGATCAGTAACATCTGATTGAAACGTCACTTGTTCACGTTCCGGCACATGGAATTTAAATCCCGCAATGCCTGTATTTTCAAAAATACTTAATATTGCATAGCCAGCGTTTGTTTCATCCTGAAACATTTTACTAGCAAGGCTTTTTAAATCAACTTTGCCATATAAATTATTCAATTTTGTTAAATAGTTTGTAGTCATAATAAATTACAAAGGCCCTTGATTCTGAATAATAGCCATATTATAAGCTTGCTGGAATTTTGAAACACCCTCTGCCGCTATTTCATAGGCATTAACACCGTTGATATCTTGATTAACAGTAAAGGAAATTTGTTTTTGATTATTATTCAAAATATTATTAGGTGAAATGCCGTTTGTATAAGGCAAAGGATTTAACATATTGGCTATTTGTGCTTGCTGTATATTGTATGGCTCATATGTTTTTTTTGCCTGTTTTTCTCCCTCATGCCTAATGTACGCGGTTCGAGCTTTATCAATTAAATCATTTTTTTTACCAGGTGTTAAACCCGGAAAACTGCTGGGCCCTAATACAAATGCGTTATAATCAGCAATTTCTGCACCTTGTTTATCTGCCCAATCTGTATAATCGCCTAATTTTTTAGCCAACCATACAAAAGGTTTAAATAAAGTTTCCAAAACTTCTGAATGATCCTCAATATATGAAAAAATACGCGTAATGGTACGTTCCATATAATTTAAACCACGTTGTATTATCGGCAAATTTGCGATTAGTTTATTAGTTGCAGCTTCCCACGTTACACCAAGTCTATTCCAGCCAGTTTGAACTTTCCTTAAAGTTTCTGCTTCTTTTTCCGTTAATATTAAACTTTCATCAAGCCCGGTATTAAGTGAGTTTAACGGTTGCTGCGCTTGTAAAAAAGTATATATCATGGAATCACTTAAACCAAGCCATGATAACGCAATACGCTGCATTACAGGATCTAAATGTTGTGTTCTATCTTTTATCTTATCCAGGGCTTCAAGAGGATTGTTAGCATCCAAATCGGATGTATCGATTCCTAATCTTGCAAAAGAATTAGCAGCACCTTGGCCCATTTGTATTTCACGTAATGATTTTTGAACGTTTAATATTTGATTGCCAAAATCGTTCCATTCAACATTATTAACTTCTGCCCATTGTTTTAATTTTTGCAAATTTTGAACAGATAAACCTGAAATCGCACTGAATTTATCAAGAGAGGTTATAAATGCTCCCCCCTTTTTTGATAAATCAATAATGGGTTTAATTGCTTGTTGTGCGGCGTTTTTAGTCAGCAAAAAGCTTGCTGATACACTATTTAAGGCTTTTAGGGTTTTACCTAAACCACCCACACCGATATCAACAAATAATTCGCCTAATTTATTCTGTGCTGCTCCGCTATCTGCCATTTTTAACCTTTTTTGTTCAAGTCCATTACCGCTTTTTGATATTCACCTGTATAATTCTCATAGTGTACAAGATTCATAAATGTATCACTATCCAGGTTTTTTATCTCGGTTATTGTACCGTAACCCGCCTTCGCTAACCTCATAGCCCATACCTTAAATCCGTCAATATCAATATCAACTTCCGGTAATTTTACATCAGAAATTGAGATTGCAGCGCATCTAATATGATATGGGGTTCGTCGAAAAAAGGGCGAATGTTTTCCATTGCCACAATCATCATTGTAGGAATAAAGTCTTTACGGTTTTCTATTTTGTTAAATAACTCCATGTTGAACCGTTGCTTGTCGTAAACAACCTTTGCGCAACAATCCTTAACCGCTTCTAATACCATTTCCGATGCTAATACATTCAAACAAGCTTCTTTATTCTTCATAAGCATTGTCATTACTGTATCATCATCTGCAACGGTTAAATCCAGGTTTGCATTTTTACACTCGGTTAATATTGCCCGATAGAGGGTTAAACCCGTTTCTATCGGTGCAATATCCACTTCGAGCTTTTTGCCTGATTTCAACTGAAATTTAAGCATTAAACAACCCTCTTATAATCTGCAAAAGTTATTGTATAAACAGATACAACCTGTTCTGTATTGCCTTGTGTATCAATAGATGTTACCGGAACACCTGTCGGCAAGCCGAAATAACATTCCACAGTATCATGGGTAACGTTACCGTCAGAATGAGTTATATTTTTTGTAAAGCTCATTTTAAACGGATCGAATCTCATATCTCTTTTTTTCCAAAGTTCAAGAGATTCATTAAGACGTTTATCATCCTGGCTTGCTTTCACAAGTCTTAATGTTAATTGTCTTTGTCTTCCGGGCTCATTGTGTGCGCCCAATCCGTTTCCGTTATAACCTGTTGTTACCGTTGCTATTTCGTTCGGTGCCGATAACTCAGCAACCGCACCATCGGCAAAATCAGATAACGTAAACCAACCCTGGTAATCTTTTAACTGCAGGGTATCTTGTCCTGTATAAGAATCAGCCATTTTTTAATCTCCTATGCTTCAACGTATATAATAATATTTGCGTGTTCTATAGCTCCGGCTTGTTTTACTGCAACACTAATTACAGGGCATTTTCTTGCTTCCCTGTCTGCCTGTGATTGCTCAGCTATTGGTGTAAAGTAAACATAATAACCAAGAGTTCTAATATTTCTCATAAAGTCTTCATAAACGCCGAATGTGTCCGGGCTGTTCCATTCACCCGCTGCTATCATACCGTTTATTACACCTTGATTAAGTACACCCAAAACAGCATTAACAAGAATATTAACGCCCTGTGTGGTTTGTGGTATCTTATAACGTGTGGTGAATAATACGTTTGCTGCGGCCAGCTGAATAGCTGTTCTTAACCATATTTGGTTTGTCAGCTCGTCAAAATATAAACCACCCTGTTTAAATGAAATAACCTTTGCCAAGCCCTCGATTGAGCAATATACATCGGCACCGATTACTTCACATTGGTTTAAGATGGTTTCGTTTATGTTTGTATCGACCGGGACATTTACCAAGTCTTTATATGTCATTGTAAGAGTTGAATTAGAACCAGCATAATTAACAGATAAACCACGTGATGCAAATGCAGAAGCAAATAACTTAGCGTTTGCTTTTCTTTCGGTCATATCGTTACCGGTTAAATACAACAGTTTACGTGTGTTTTTATTATCTTTTAACTGATAGAATAAACCACCGCTTTGCAAGGTTTCGGAATCAGTATCTGTAATGAACAATACTGAATTTTGCATACCTTCTACATAATTAGATGCGCCAACAGCTTCAATCTGGCCTAAATCTTTTGTTGTTAAAATACCTTCGGCGTAAATCTGAGCTGATATTCTTTCAATAGCCTGTGCTGTTGTTTCAACATCAACGATTTCATCTTCCCCATCAACCACAACAGCGTTTGCACCATCTAATAAGGTTGCAGCGTAAAGATCCGTTCCGGTGCCGCCTGTTGTTGCTTTTAATTCAATGCTTGATGTTGAACCTGTTGTTTTAGTCGCAAATACAATGCTATTACCCTCAGCGGTAACGGTTGCATATTCGCCCGAGGAATCTATATAATTATTTATATACTGTGCGATGCCTTCAACATCAAGATTATTTATATTCATCCCGGTTAAGGTATGATCTTCACCATCAACCGTAATGGTTAAATCACCGTCTGTTACAGCTTGTAAATTAGATAAGTTAGAACTTAAATCGATTGTTGTAGCTATGCCCGGTGTCGCTTCCTGTGTTACTACACTTGCTTTATATGGTGCAACGATTACGTAACCGTCAGCGTTTAAAATGTTTGGTGTTTGTGCAAATATGGTATTTACCATTTTTGCCGTTGTTGTTTCTGTGCCGAATACGCTTGTAACACCAGCAGCTGTTCTTGAGATAATATAATCGCTGTCTAAAGGTGTTACGGGTTCGTCTTCGGTTAATAATAATATTGTACCAAGTTGTAAAGGCTCCAGCCCTCTTGTTGCCGGAACAGTTGTAGCGTTTACAACGTAAGACAATGGAATCGTATAATTCGCCATGTTTTTTCTCCTTTATTTATCAAATAACCAATATGGTTCAAACTCGCTTGTATTAGGAAATTTGTCGTAATAATCTATATCCTGAACGTCTTCATATGCCCTTATCACCCTAACCGTGACATCAAAACGATTTAACCGGGCTGTTGCTTCTAAAAAAGAATTATCAACTACCGGGTTAATTGTAGATATATGAAAACTGTTTTTTTCTTGTATATAATCGGCGTTATCGCTCTTAAACGCGCCGGAAATCTTAAATGCGGCCATTCTTGCTTGTGTATTGCGTGATATCAAGGATATTAAAACATCCTCAGCCGTATTTGTGGTTATAACTTCCTGTAAACCGTTCTCGGTTTCTTTATGTCGTTTTATATTGCTGTATGGGGTTACATCTCTAAAAGATAAGATTATGAATAGGTCGTTATCCTCCGGTAAGTCCTGTGTGCCGTTATAAGCCCATACCCTTTTTGAATCTATATTTAACGGCTTGTAAGCCACTATCATTTCTTTTATTAAATCTAATGTGCTGTTATTCATAATTTATCCGCTTGATAAGCTTGTAATATCATGTAACGTACATAACCGTATTTTGACCAGTCTTTTTTGCCCATAACTTTGTATAATGTACCATCATAAGTTATGTACTGGTTTGTTTTGAGTTGTACATCGGGCAAACAGTGGATCATTAACCATTCCCAAGCCCATGTACCTTCCGGTAATATCTCTAAATCTCTATCCCTCGGGGGTTGAACAACGCCTTTGGTATGTATTACATCTGTTGTTGTTTCAACCCAATCTGCGCCGTCTAAGGTTCTTTCAACTACCTCAAAAGATATATCTAAAAACCAGCTTGTTATGGTGTTAGCCATATTTGGAAGCGCGGTATTAGTATTTATTAACGGGTTTCGCCCTGCATAATTTATCATTGTTTCTTCATTACCTTAAATGATATTGAGTTCTTTAATTGTCCGGTTACATTTAACATACTGTGTGACATCCAGTAATCTAATGAATGTCTTAAACGTGTTATTTCGCGTTTGCCTTTGCCGCTTGCTATTCTATCTCTTTGCTTATAATAAGCATCCGAATAGGATTTCCAAGCACCGTAACCGTTAGTTTGAAAGCCCTCATCAATATAAACTAAACACTTTGCGCCAAGTTCTGCCAAAAACTTTTTAGGATCCATTTTCTGGAACATATTTTTGAACAAAGATTTCTTTAATTGCTTAAATTCATCTTTATTAAAATTAAGTCTAAACCTTAAACTATCTTCTAAAAACGACCTTCGCGGCGGGTGATTTGGCACACTTTGGCTGCCGAACTCATGGAATGTACCCAATGTGGCATTTGTTAATGACTGTTTTCCTTTGCCCTTATGCTGTTTCTTTGCTGCCGAACCAATAATACCAACTCGTAAAAAGTGTTCATCTTTTAACTTCGCTAATAGTTCTTCAAGATTAGAAACATCATATTTAACTTTGGTTTTATCATCAGCCAAGCGTGGTTTCTCCCTTGCTAAACAGTATTGTTATAGCTTTATATGGCGCAATTAAGCTTAAATATTTAAGTCCGTAACCGTTTTGCCCAAATATTGAGTATGACGGATCTTCTAATAACCATTGCGGTATATTATAACTCTCAGATACATCGCCCACAGATTTGCTGGCTAATATACCCATAAAACTTGAATTTACCCCGGATGATGAATTTTTAATATCAAAAACAAGGTAAAATGCAATTAGATGCAAATATATGTTTATTTTTTCCTGGCAAGTTTCCCCGTACATTATGTTTGCATTCGGGCGCGCCTGTGTCATTGCTT
Source organism: Acutalibacteraceae bacterium (assembly GCA_045605385.1). Taxonomy (GTDB): domain Bacteria; phylum Bacillota; class Clostridia; order Oscillospirales; family Acutalibacteraceae; genus SIG607. Next base: position 13,838 of record JAZUPW010000044.1, on the reverse strand, counting down.
TGTTAATATCATCATCTGTTATGTATGAATAAACATCACCTTTAACCTTTTGCCAAGCTGTTACGTCCGTTACATTGTTTCCGGTGTTATCGTCTATTAGTGATTTATAGAAATTATCATTAAAATAAACAATATCACCCAGCCAATATGTTTTTAACGGGCTGTAAACAGGCAAATAAGGGAAATCCCTTTTAAAATATGCCTTAAATTGTTCTATTGTTACTGTATCGAATATATCAGACATCAGAATTTCCCCTTTGCTTGTTTGTGAGGTCTATTTTTTCTTTGATTTCTTCGGTGCGGCTGCGCTCTTAGCCCTTTCGGCCTTAAGTGCTTCTGCTACCGCTTTTGCCTTTTCTGCTTCCAGATCTTCGGGGGTAACATATTTTGTTACCCCGTCCAACTTGAGCCATATATCAGCAACATCTTTAGGTACATCTAAAGTTTCACCTATTTTAAGGGTATAAACCCCATGTGATAGGTTTAATTTTGAATTATTTAGAACTCGCATAAATGTATCTCCTATTCTGTTGCTGTATCAGATTGTTCGTCCATGTAAAGAACTGTTTCCGGTTTCTTAACCTGTACGCCTGTGAATTGTCCCTCAGCCTGAGAAATCATATCTAAGCTACCTTGCGGGAACAACGGATGCGGTGTGTATGGTTTCGGAATATAACGAACAATGTTTTCTTCGTTGTTGTTATACAGTACGTGTCTGCCGTAACCAGAAGCTGCTGCATCGTTAGCGTAAATTGTGTGAACGATTTTGAAATCATCCGGTGCGCCAGCTTGTTTGAATGCATCTTCTAATACCTTGCGCAATGTCGGGAATCCGAATGTATCGCCGTAAGGTACGCCCAATGCCATAAATGCAGCTGACGGCATTAACCATCTGTTCGGCAAATATGTACCTTTTGTCTGTGCATAGTATGTAGCAAGTGCTGTACCAGCGAATGCTTTGATTTCATCAACACTTAGCAAGTTTACAGCTGTCGGTAATAATGATGTATTAACTGTTACACCTGACAAGTTCAACAAGCCCTGGTTATCACCAACACCCAAGAAATGAGATTTTTGAATGCCCAAATCCCACATTGTTTTTCTTGCTTTTTCTTTTTCTTCGATAATATCGAAAGAAACACGTCCAGCTGCAGCCATTCTAAGTTCTTCGTTAGAAATTGAATAATCATTTCTAAAGAAATTGTTTTTGATTGACAATCCGTCGATTCTGATATCAGAAACGGCGTTATTATGAATGCCTGTTGATGCCGGGTTAATAATAGACTGTTCAAAAGTTGAACCTGTGTAAGCTGCTGCAAATTGGAAAATAGATGTTCCATATGCCCCTCTGCCTACGTCCATTTTAACGTAATCGGTCAATGGGAACGGTGTTGTGTAATACTTAGCGTTTACAACGCTGTCTAAAATTGTAGTTAAAGTATCTACAGTTTGGATGATTCCGCTTGCCGGAACATCAAATAATGCGTTTGATGCTTTTAAATTGCATTCAAGGGTTCTTGAGTAATTATCAGCATCAAAAACTTTTGTGTTTTCTACTGTCATTTTTATTTCTCCTATATGTTAAGTACAAAAACTAGATGCTTGGTTTAACTTGTACAACGATTAAATCACCTGATGCTACGCCAGCTGTCATTGCAATACCTACATAGCCGTTTGATGCTGTTGATGTTGCCAAAACTTTACCTGATGCGTTGAATTGAAGCTTAGAACCTCTAGCGATTGAAGCTGCGCCTGTTTCCATATATACATATGAACCAACCGGGAATACAGAGATTCTTTCGCCAGCTTTCCAGCCTGTTTTAATCGGGTTGCCAACTACAACACCGATTGGTTCATCGGTTACTGCAGCTTTTTTAACTTCCACTAAATCAGCAGATCCACCTGTTGCCAATGCAACGATATCGCCAGGTACAAGTGTAGCTGTTTCGCTTGCATATACTTTACAACCCTGCAAGATAGGTTGATTTGGCAAAAATGCCGCATTGCCTCTAACGGGAGCAATTTCCAAATTTGTTAATGCTAATGCCATTTTATTTTCTCCTTATTTTATGTGTGCATTAAAAAGACGGGCGTAAAGCCCGTCTGTACTGTTTATAGCCTGATAAGATTAGAATAATTTGTTTCCTAATTCGATTGCATCTGCCTTTGTTATGTATTTAGATGCTGGTTTTCTAACATCGACTTGAGAAATAAGCCCTTTTAAAGCTTCGATTGAGTTTTTAGCTTTGTTTAAAGCTTCTTCTTTTTCTTCTTCGTCTTCACATTTTGCTTTTTTGCCGTTATCAGCTGTTCCGGCTTCGGATTTGTCGTAACCGATTTTTTCCATTTTAGCGATTGCTGTTCTGATTACTTCATCATCACAGCCAGCTGATTTCATCATTCCGGCAACTTCATCGATAAGTTTTCTCTTATCTTCATTGCAAGCCTTTTTGTTTTCGGCTTTTTCTTCTTTTTCTTCATCTTCATTTTCTGCATCGTCAATTTTTTTCTTTTCTTCTTCGTCTTCATTCTGTGCCTTTAAGACATCCTGGATGCAATCCATAAAGATTTCTTTAAGTTCGTCTTTTTCCATTTTTTGCTCCTTTTTGTTAAATAAATTCTTAAACATATTTGTTTCCTTTATCTCGTTTATTGCTTGTACTATTGTGTTTTTTGCGGTGTCGCTATCTTTAACTAAAATAGTTTTTCTTTCTTTATCTATTACAGATTTGCCGTTATGATACCAAGTATAGCCAAGAGGAGCAGTCATCGCCCCTTCAAGTTTTTTATAACCTTCCGGAACACTATCAACATACTCAATTTCTTTTTCTTTACCGCTTTTCATTTTTACAGTAGTTTTTTTAATATCTAAATCGCCCTTTGAATCGGATTGCTTGTCTTTGGTGTCGGATTGCTTTACCCCTATTTTTTCTAATGCTTCATTATCATCTAACAAATAAGGGGTTAAATTGGCTTTTGATAGTTCTTTTGCTACTTCCTTAGCGTTAATTTTGCCAGCTTCATAATCATCTTTCAGCGATTGCATTATTCCTTTTACAGGTTTAAACGTAGATTTTTTTTCTTCTCCACCGTCTTTGGTGTCGGATTGCCCTTCTTGTTTTTCTTTATTATTAAATTTTTCCAACTCCGTCAATGCATCAATCTGGGCTTTTATTGTTGGTGTATTATATAAATCTTTATCCTGTTTCAACTGTCCTAAAAGTTCTTTTTGTTTTTTTATATATTCATCATCTCTCCTCTTTGATACAACATCAGTAAACGCTCTTAAATAATCACTTTTTTCTTTGTCGCCATCAAGATACGCCTTTGACAACTCATTTATTTTAGTTGTATAAAGTTCTCTTTGTTCTTTTGAACCTCTGTATTTATTTTCCCAATCTTCTTTGTCTTTTTTCTTATAAACCCTATCAATAGCTTCTTTTGGGGTTTCTCCGTCTTTTAATAATAAGTGTTTACCTTTTGCATCATCACCATTTGGTTTAATAGTTATCCACTTATCCTCATTCTCAGCCGTTAAATCAAGTGCGTTTACAGCTATCATTGCAGCTTCATAACGTGGTGTTTTTACTATAGCCAGGTGTTCGGGTTTACCGTTCAATATAACCTTATCGTAAGGGTTACCGTTATGTAATGCCTTAGTCGTATTGTTAGAATATTCGGTTATCTCATACTGACAAGATACGTTGTAGCCGTCTTCTATTAAGGAAATAGCCTGTTCTTCAAATATAATACCCTCGCACCAATACCAGCCATCCATCTGGTCAAACCATACACGCGAAACAACGCCCATTCTATCATCTTTTGCGCTTTCGTTTGTTACGTCTTTATGGTTGATAATTACCGGGCATCCAACAAACTGGTAAATAAACTTATCAATGGTTTCTTTTGCCAGTAAGCATACCCCAAATGAGTATTTTACCAAGCCCGGCTGCAAAAATCTAGATGTAAAATGACGGCCTTTACCGCCTGTATTTTCATCCAAAAATATGTTTTGTGCTGTTAATGTTTCCATGTATATTCCCTACCTTGTTTGATACGGATAATTGGCCGGAAAATCCTTATATCCCATTATCCTTTTATAACTTTCCCGAAATTCAGCTTCTGCGTTATTGTTTGTGTTAAAGAACGGATCATCGGTCATTATCGGGCGTATTTGACATCTGCAATTATATGTTTCACCCGGTAAACCCTTTTGCCCTGTCCTCTGGTCGATTACCGGAGGGTTATCAAAACGAAATATACGCCCATGTAATTCCCTGTGTAACGGGCGTTCTCTGTTATCCAGGTTTGTTATCCACATAAAATGGTTAAAGCCCATTTCGGCATACATTGTTTTCTTTAATTCAGCCAGCATTATCGCGGTTTCATTAAACGCTAAGAATTTTGCTTTGCGCTCAGCTATGCCGTATTGTGTTTCCAGCATCTTTTGTACTTCGTCGCGCCTGTAACCGTCTAATATTGCTTGTTGAACTTTTAAACGCATTTCGGGTATTTTATCTTTTGCCCAGCCCTTAATGTAATATTGCATACTGTTTGTGTAGTTTTTTGCAATATCCGCCTTTTGTTCTGCGTTTAAATCCGGCTCTATTACGTTTATATTTTTTACGTTCTTTTTAACCTGGTTGCCAACATCATCAAGTATGGTTTCAACCGTGTTATTGAATAACATTGTATCAATGATGCTATCCAGGTTAAGCTCTATATCTGCCAGAAAATCGTTTATCTGAGTTAATTTAGCGCGCGTTTCAATGATGTTTTCTTTAATAGCTTTCCAAATATCTTCCGGAATATCCTCGACAGCTATTTTATAAGAATGCTCCCAGCGATCATATTTCGCGCCCAATTCTATTAACGCTTTAGATATTTCGTTAGTAAACTTGTTACGCGCCTTGAATCCCCCATTCTCATAATAGATTGTGCCTTTATCCAGCGCATCTATTATTGGGTTTTCCTTATTGCTTGCCTTTAAGCCGAGTATCTTAAACATCGGCTTGAATATCAAGTCCCATAAGTCCCCAAATAGCTGTTTTTCAACTAAATTGGTATATTTTTCAAGGTGCTCAAAGTCCTTTATTACCTTTATCATGATGTGGTAATATCCTTGCGTTCGTCAAATTGATTTGTCTGGTTCATTAACGGCTGGTCGTTTAACTCGCCGCGTATTGCCTTTGTATCACCTAAGAACAAGTTCTGTTTCTTAAGTGCTTCCATAAGCTCTTGTGGATCTAACAGCTGACGGTCGAATAATTGCATTAAATTAGCGAATTTGTGGTCGTTAATATTCTGTTCATCTATGCTTGAAAGAACTCTTAATTCTTTCCAGTCAATGAATAAATCCTCAACCTCGCGGCCGAATAACTGATAACATCTTATCTTTAATATCCATAAAATAACGTCTAAATCAGCAGCACGTACTTCGGATTCAATTAAGCTGTTATAGTTTTCTAAGCTATCTTCACCACTACCAAACCCGGTAACGCCTTCACCCCAAAGTTTATTAACAGGCATATTTGCGCTGCCAGCCATCATTACACGGATTTCTTTTAATATACCCTCAATGCCGGAAAATGACATTGTTTTTTGGTCGTAATCGTCTTTGGTTGAAAGTGTTATCTGTGATTTATAGTTCTTATTACGCGCGATGAAATCCACCATTCTTTGTAATGCTTTCATTGCGCCGTTATTTGTTAATGCTGTTTGCAAGCTCTCAAGTTTCAAAATATCTGTTTTTGCTTCATCCAACAGCTCGAACAATACATCTCTTGACTTGAATAACTGGTTCATATCCTGTATGATTTGTTCATACACGGATAAACCCCAATAACTAACCATTTGTGCAATTAAAGGCGGTGCTGGTTTACCCCTTAGTATCTTAATTCTGGATGGGTGTATTTCTTGCCCGCTATATTCTGCCACCTGGCCGTATGTAGAACTTAAATACCATTTGCCGCCCGGTTCGGTTATGTTAGCTTTATCATATACAAGCTGCCAGCGATCAACCGGGTAAAATTCTACAGGATTGCCTTCAAGTGCTTTCATGTTAAGCGGAGTGCGTAAAGCTTTACCGTCTAACGCAATCAAGGCCGCACCACCGAATAAACGCGCCCATTTACGACCTTGTTTAAGGTTCTCTATATCCCTGTTTAATTTAAGCGCATTGTCGAGTTGTTTAAGCTCTTTATCGTCAATAGTTTCGGCTTGGATGTCAAAACCACCGTAACGGTACGCATCATCAACCGGAACATCTACAACCTTTGCCAATATGCCATAGGTTTTGTAAATGAACGTAACCAGCTGGTATTGCAGCGTTAAAAGGTCAAATTTAATGTTTTTTGCTGCTGCTATGGTAGATAATGAGGGTTGATTAGAAGCCCACATATCGACATCTGTTAAGCGTAACGCTTCATCTAATGAGTTCTGCGCCGTTAAATCAGCTTGAATATTTGTCATTTTTTGTAATCTGTTCTTCATGTTACTTAATATTAGGGTTGAAATTTAGTTCAATATCTGTCATAATATAGGTAGCACCCTTAGCGTGTAGGTTAAAGCTATTTTTAGCCACCTGCGTAACGCGGGGTGTTATCTTTATTTTTGTGGCATTATGCCCGGCATAATATGAATTTTTATCGCCGCTTGCGGGTTTATCAACAAAAATTTCTACCTCATAATTTTCTACATCTTCTTTATTTACTATTTGGAATCTATTATAATATATTTCTTGCCCTTTATTATGTCTATTATCGGGTTCCCTATCTTCTTTTTTAATAGATGTTTTAACAATATCTTCAAATGCTGAAAACACCGCTTTATTTTCTTCCCTTAAGGATCTTCTTTTGTATGTTTCTCTATTTGCCTTTGAAGCTGATAATTTTAATTCTATTCCTGTATCTTTAATTTTAACAGAACCTAATTTTTCAAATTCCCCTTTTACCCAATTATAAAGCTCTTTTTTACTTTGAAATTGTGGAATATTATTTTTTTGAATCTTAATAGGTTTTATATTATTCAAATTTTCATTTAGTGATAATGTCTTATTCCCATTCTTAAATTCTTCCGGATGTTCTTTAAGGTATTTCTTCCATACATCCGGCATATGTTTTTCTTGGTGCTTAGATAAATCAAACCATTCATCTAATTCGGTTTTATTTTTCTTGTACTTTTCGACTAAACCTGCATAATAATCTCTTGTTGGTTTGTTTATATTTTCGTCTTGCGCCATATATTGAGCATCTTCAATAAGATACTTAATAAATTCTTGACACTTTTTAATATCCTGCGGGGTTTGTTTTACACCTTTCCAAATTTCTCTGTATTCTCTTGAGCGTTCGTCAAATTCTTGTTCACTTAAACCGCCATATCGTTTTGATTTACCTTTAAGCCAATCAACAGGTATAGCGTGTGCATCATCGCCCTTACCTATGGTTATAAACTCTTTATCTTCGTTTATCGCCTTAAAAAGTTCTTCTTTAATTAGTTTCTTAAGTTCAAATCTTTTATATGCTTTATTAAATATATCTATTAAAGTTTTGTTATCCATATCAGTTCATAAAGTAATCAAGTAAACTTACATTATTTCTTACTAACGCTTCTTGGATGCAATATACAAGCGCATCAACGATATCATCGTGTGCGTGGCTATCATCTCTTGTAAACGCTTCGCATTCTGCCAGTAAATCAGGGTTAAATCCGTATGTTTCATCATATGGTAATAACACCTGGCCGCTTTCAATGTATGTTAAAACGCTCTCTACACGCGTTAGTTTATCACTGTTTACAGGCAACCCCGTTATCGGAGCTCCTGCCCTTTGTAGCTCTTGTATCAAGCCGACACCACTTGCGCGATCTTCTACATATATCCCGGAACAGCTTAACCCGGTTTTCGGATCGTATTTGTACTGTTCAAACAGTTGTAACGCCGTTAATTTAAGCTCCGGTGCTTCCCACTTGCCACGTACCATATTAAGTACATGCAGCTTGTTATCATCGGTTATTGCGCCAACTATGAATACCGAATAATCGTTATGCTCTTTAACTTTCATCGCGGTATCAGCCGTGATAATTATTCTGGAATAGTTATATGTTTCGCTCGGATTGTAATACTTAAACCACTCGCGCTTTATAACAGCACCGCCTAATATAATCGGCTCTTGCTGATATTGTGCCGTGAACATATAGTTATTAACTTTTAGTTCTTCTATACGCTCAGGCGTGTACTGACTCGGCAACTGACATACCCCGTTATCATCGAGTAACGGCCGCTTAAGTGTTTCAAAATGATATTTGTTTTCTAATACCCCGGATAAATCCTCAAGGTGTAACCGTTGCTGGATGTTAATTATCGGTATATTAGACTGGTTTAATCGGCTTAATAAGGTTTCTTCGTAATATCTTACGACCTTATCACGCATTATTTGGCTTCGGATATCTGCGGGCTTGTTTGCATCATCTATTATTAAACACCCGGTGAATCCTTTACCGTTTCTTTGCCCGGCACCATAACCCGTTATTTGTGATCCGATAGATGAAAATAAACAAATACCGCCTTGGCCTGTTACTATCTTTTTGCTGGAATAGGTATTTCGCCCGGTTTCACGTTTAAGATATTCAAGCCAAAAATCATCAATCGGGTTTGATTCTTCGCTCTCAAACAATATACTTGACGGGTACATCGCTTTATATACCGGATGTTCTAAGATATCTCTTACTTTTGCTGCTATATCCGTTAATAAGCTTTGTGAAAACGATGTGTATATTATATTGCTTTTCGGGTTTATTGTTAATGCGTAAACCAATAAATATGTTGCTAAGGTTGTTTTCCCACTTCTCGGTGGAACGTTTATATTAAGACGGGTAACATCTAATTTATAAATCTTATCAAAATAATCAAATAAGCCGTTATGTATAGGTTCAACTATAAAGCTTTTGCCTTCTACCATTTTGAAAAGGTATCTAAACCAATCCTGGAATCCACGCTTTAATAGTTTTCTGCCAATATATCTTGGTTTAAGTGTCCCCATAAATCACTTCGTCGATATGTTTATCGGTTGCTTTGTCTTCTTCTGCTGTAATAAAGACTTGTTCAACAATCATGTTACCTGTGGTTTCCTGCGTGTTTTTCTTATCGCCGGAAATCTCTATTGCTATTTTCCCTAAATCTATAATTTCACGATTAGTTAAATCATCGCGCTTGGATAATTCGTTCATCTTACCATACATGCGCTCAATAAATTCATCTCTGGCCTTTTTCTTGAGCCAGCCGTCGCTTTTTGCTTTGGGTGACGGTTGATATTCTGACGAAAATCTTTTACCTTCATTGCCTGTAAATAAAGGATTTCCATTTCTTGTGGTTTTTATCGTCCGTTTTTCGCTCGTTTTCTTTGCCATATTTTAACCCCTTAAATAAAAAGCGGTGTTAGAAAGGAGGTGGAGAACACCGCTTGGTTTTACTTATGTCTATAGCAATCTATAAGGTAAAAAGCTTAAAAAGGGCGGGTGTTTGTTCACCCGCTTAACCAGATAATAATCATTCTTCCAATAGAAGAATAGAGAGAGTATAAATCTATTGCATAATAAAAACCCCTCGCAATGAGGGGTGTACATCTCCAAAATCTCGAAATATTACTTCATCATGCAAAAATCTGCATTAGTTCCTACTTTATAGTTATTAAAGTTGAATATATCGCCTTTGTTGTTATAAAGTATTAACTCGTTATTATATGTGCCTTCTCTTGGCTTAAAATCTTTGCTTATATATTTTGCCAGCTTATTCCGTAACCGGATCGCTTCGGCATCTGTTTTACGTGCCAGGATTCTTAACATACCATCATTGCTGCATTCCTGTAAACTTGCAACGGTATGCCCACAAAACGGACATTCATCAAGAAAAAACAGTTTCTTCCATCTGCCGCGCCTTGTCGGTAAATTATATACCCTCGCTTTGTGCTCTGCCATACAGCAATAAACAGTATCTGCCAAAATAAAGACCTCACACCCTGCCATTTTTACAATACCGGGATTCCTTGTCGGTATTGGGCTTACCCTACTCGGTGGTTAGCCGCTAACTAGCGCGCGTACTCGGGAATATCTACACACCGTCGGTGCAACCTAGCATACCTATATTTTATAAAAATTTATCAAAACTGTATATTGTACCCAGGTATGATTTTTGCAAAATAATAAAGCCCGGAAATTTCCATGTGGAAAAATCAGGGCTTTAAAGAGTAATTTATGACTAATGGTTACATACCTATAATGATAATTATGTAAATAAGCATACAACATGCGTTTTTATTTCCCGGGTGTATTTATACCTGGAATAAATTTAACGCGCCTTAAAATCGATTCTGTGGGCTGTGATTTATTTTCTTAACTCGGAAATTGAATAAAGCATAAGGATCGTTGCAGAAAATATAATTGCAGCAAGTATTGTTTCAATTATAAACTTCATCTATTCAACCTCCTGCTTTGTTGATTATTTGTAAAACTTCTTCTTTATTAAATTTATCTTTGTGTTGAATATAATGTTTTAATAAATAATTTTTCATATTTTTATAATCTACTGCTCTTGGTGAAATTAAAAAAGGGAATACATAAGTTCTTGCACATAAACATATTAGTTCTAATAATTTATCAGGTGTTAAGATATTTTCCTTTAATTCAATACCAAAAGTTTTATAAAAATTTTTCTCTATACTATTCATCTATTCAACCTCCTCAATGTCTAAAAGTTCAAGTATTTCTTTGCCAAAAGTTCCACCCCAAGCACAATCGTAACAACTTTCATAGGTTTCCCAATATTTGCACTTCTTTACAATCTGCTTTAATACGCAATCGGTACAGTCTTGACATTCTTTACATTGTTGGCAATTCCAATGTCCAACGGGATGTTTGAATATTGCAGGGCAATTCTTTATTATGTATTTACTCATAAATTTTATCCTCATATCTGTATTCGCTATGGCTTATTCCTTTATTTCCTAATTTTACAGATAGTTTCATACATTGTCCTAATGTCATATTTTTAGCAAATACCTTTCCATTGATTTTTATTCCATATTTGTATTTCGGTTTCTCATCATCAAAATATTCATCAAATATATCTGCTTTACTTATTCCATCTACACCCATTATTCCAAAATTCCTTTCACTTGTTGCTTTTCTTCTTCTGTTAGGTCTTGCCAAATGGCATTTATATGTTGTGCTAAAGAAGCTTCAAACGTAGATATATTGCGTGAAGATTTGATTTTATTTAGGTTATTCAAATAATATCCGCTAGATATATATGTCGGACTTATTCTTATCTCTCTATTAGCAAGGAATATAATCAACTCAATCTGTTTCTCTGCGGTGAATGGTGGGTAATCCTCAAAACCAACTGCAATCGGGTAATCACCACCTGCAATATTCGTTTGTCTAACCTTTTTAATTCCTGCATTTTCATAAAGTTTAGTTATTTCGCTCATTGGTTATCCTCACTTTCCTGTTGTAGCCATTGTTTTGCACCTGATGAATAATAACTTGTCAATGTACAAAGTCTTTCATATCCATTTCTTTTTATAAAACAATCTTTATTATTACAATCAGTATCACCACAAAATTCTATTGCACTTATAAATTCTGCCATTTCATCAAGTGTCATAGTTTTTATCTTTTCAAAATTGTTCATTCTTCCTCCGCTAAATCCATATCTTTTTTTGAAATAAACTATAACCGTTCCAGAGTTATTCCCTTTTCTTGCATGTTTTGTTTCAGGATCTATAAACGCAATCCTACCTTTTAATATTTCATAATAATATTTCCCCTCAATTATTTCGTGCCAAATTTTTGTATCCATACAATTAAGTGGTAATATCATTACACAAATCGCACATAAGCCCCTTTGTACTTGTTCATCCGCTTTGGTGATAAATTCTGCTTTTTTGCTAAATGGAGGATTACAAAAACATCTACCTAACCAAATGCAATTTTTATCAAGTGCATCCACAAAATACTCTGAACATTTGCTATTTTTAGGAGTACAAGCCACATCAAATTGGAAATTAAATATCCTATCAAGTTGTTCAAAGATATAATCAGGGGTTTCAAAATTGTCGTTGCCTTTTCCTTTTTGGTTCATTATCATTATTCTTTCCCCTCTAATTTGGTTATCTTTTGTATAATTTTATCAGCCGTTCTATAATAATCTTCACTTGCAGATGTATGAGAGTTTTTGCAAATCTCTTTTATCTCTTGCAAAGTCTGATAATACTTGTCTCTTTGGCTTATAACCTTTTGTAAATCATAGTCCATATCTCGTATAGGCTTACACGGAATAAAATCAATAAAATTTTCACAGATTTGGCAATCTTTTTGTAATTGATAATTTTCTTCTTTCAACTCTGCGTTTTCTTGCTCTAGTTGTTTTATTTCAGAATGTAAGCCGATTTTATCTTTTTTCAGCCGTTGGTTTTCTGCTTTGAGTTCTGCATAATCTTTTGTTTCTTGCTCGTTTATTGCAGCATATTTTTTAATCTTTGCTTTTAATTCTGCGTTTTCTGCTTTAAGTTCTTCCACTTCGTTCATTTTCTGCCTCCTGTTTTTCTTCTTTTTCCCATTGGTCTAATACTTTTTGTGCAAATTCTTTTAATTTTGTATCTTCTATGTTAATCTGCTCTATATTCATTTAAGCCCTCCAAAAATTTTCGCAATTTTTCTCGCTGTTCTGCCGTCGGCTGCCTATGCTCATACAATATAAGAGATAATGCACTTCTGTTTATATCCAGTTGATCTGCAAGTTTATACATCCTTGTACCTGTATTAAAGATATATTCCCAGATAAGTGCAATAATTTCTTCCGTTTCGTGTATAAGATGCGGCGCCCGGTATCTTATTGTAAATTGTTCTTCGGCCGTCAAGCATAACTGCTGTTTCAATTTGTAGTATTCTTTTATCGCACTATGCGAATCGTTAAGCGATGTATAAGAATCGCCATAACCGGAATATAAATCTTTTTTCATTATTCTTTCCTTAAGTTTACGGGCTGTATGTCTTCTATATACACCCCATTAGAATCCCAAAAACCAATATCCACATCTTTTATGCCTAAAATGTGATATCTTAACGCAAGCATCAAACTTTGTTCCCTGGATCGTACGTTAAATTTACACATGATATTCCGGATATGTGTCTTTACGGTGCTTATAGATAAGCATAATTTGTTACAGATATCCTTATTTGGATAACAAATAAGCCTTAACACTTCGATTTCACGTTTTGTTAGTTCTCTCCTCATTTATAAGCTCCTCTAAAATAACTTTAATTGTGCCTGTGCGTTCTTTAATCTCTCTACACTTGCATCGTAATAATCTTTGTCTTTCTCAATGCAAATAAACCGCCTTTTGAGATTATGACAAGCTACTGCCGTTGTGCCACTTCCACTAAAACAATCAAGTATAATAGCATTTTCGCCAATAAATTTTTCTGCTAATTTTATACACCATTCCATTAAAGCAACAGGTTTTTGGGTCGGATGTTCTTTACCGCCTTGTTGTTTTCTTTCTTGCATTACTTTATGAATTGTATAGGTAAAAACTTTTGCAGGGATTTGCATATTAGTATAAGCAAGTTCTGCACTTGCGAAATTATCAACAGTTTGACATTTATTCCAAATTAAAAAGTATTCACTTTCAGGAAGTGTAAAATTATTTGCACCCCAAATAATTTGATTTTTGTTTACTCTAAAAATTTCGTTAAATAATTCTTGTGTTGGTTTTTTATCCCATTCTAAACCATTTGCCAAATTAGTATCAATTCTTAAACTCCCTCTTTCGTGTCTTTTT
>JAZUPW010000043.1:0-2340 GCA_045605385.1 Acutalibacteraceae bacterium | reverse complement strand
CCCTTTTTATATTATTAATGAAACTTCGATTCTAATGGCATCTTTTACAGGCTGTGTATCCTTGATTTTTAGCATCGTTAAGGGAGATTTGCCTTGGGGATTTCATATTACTACAATTTGACTTTGTATGATATTTGTTTCCCGATGAAGCTATCCAGACCATTTGAACTTTTTCATTATTAGAAGATGAGTTGTTAGGTTTTGTTGTATTATTAGAAGTTGAATTATTGGAGTTTGTGCTACTAGAAGATGAGTTGGGCTTAGCTGAATAGCTATGTTTATTATTTTGCATTGAACTTTGGATTGTGCTATTTAAATTTGAGTTGGGGGTTTCAGCGGGAGGAGAGGTTGTTACGCCTATAAAAAATAAAATAACGGATAATATAATTGTGACAATAGTTTTAATATTTCGATTTTGAAGAAAAGATTCCATAAAAGGAAAAGGGAACATTAAAAAAGCGGCGCAAAGCAAAAACACGCTAGAATAATGAAAGCCATTGATTAATGCAAATATGGTAAAAAATCCGCCAATAATCCAACGCACAATTACAGATTTCTTTTTTTTGGGGGTGTTAGGGGCTTCGTTTGAAGAAGTGTTCATTGTTTGTTTCTCCTTGAATATAAAAAATGTCGTTCTATGCAAGAACGACATCCGTAGAATACTCATTCCGCATAGCTACCACACTATTCTCAAACACCCTTTAACTGATATTTGTTGCGAAATACGTATTGCTACCAATACGTATTATCAGTTAAGGTGAATTATACTATCAAGTGCAACACCTTTCAAAAAAATGACAGTTCATATAAATCTATGTTATAATAAGTTTACCACAACAAAAATAACAAGGAGAAATATATGAACCGCTACCACCATTTTACCATAGAAGAACGCTCTTGTCTACGAAAATACTATATAGAAGGACTAAGTTTTCGCAAAATTGCAAAACTTTTAGGGCGTAGCCCCAGCTCCATATCTCGCGAGGTAATGAGAAATCGTTCTTTTATGAATGTAAAACCAGCCTACTATCCCCACACCGCTCATAAAAAATATTTATTCCGTCGTTCCTTTTGCCATCGTGGTATGTTTGGCGATGAAAAGCTTGTTGAATACATAACTGAAAAACTACAAGCAACGTGGTCGCCTGAGCAAATAGCAAATACGCCTTGCGAATTAAAAATGCCTTGCCATAAAACAATATACCGTTGGTTGTATGAAGGCTACGTAGCAAAAGGCAACCTCAAAGTATTAAGAAAGAAAGGAAAAACGCGTAAAAGACTTGGAAACGGCGGACGATTTACCACTGGTAAATCTATACGGAAAAGGGATAAAAGCGTATATAAACGTAAGGAATTTGGGCATTGGGAAGCGGATACTGTAGTTTCGGGGCGAGGCAAAACAGGCGCTTGTTTTGCTACCCTTGCGGAAAGAAAAACTCGGTTTTACATAGCTATTAAAATACCTGACAGAAAAGGCAGTACGCTTGCAAAAGCGGTGATTGCTGCATTATCTCAACTACCGAAAGGCGCGGTAAAAACAATTACTTGCGACCGAGGCTCGGAGTTCGCGAATTGGCGAGGAATAGAAAGCGCATTAAATTGCCAAATGTATTTTGCCGATCCATATTGCGCTTGGCAAAAAGGAACAAACGAGAACTTGAACGGACTTTTACGAGAGTTCTATCCCAAAGGGCATAATCTTTCTCGCGTTTCACCTAAAACGCTCGAAAAAAATCTGGCGTTAATTAACGCCAGACCGAAAAAGATATTAAATTTCCAAAAACCTCAAGATTTATTTGAACTTTTTCTCAAAAAGTGTTGCACTTAGTTTGACAAATCACCCGTTTTTAAGATTTATTGAGGTCAAAGGAGATGAAAGGTACGATTCCCATGACGCTGCTTTCGTCCGCATAGAGTAAATCGTCTGCGTACTTATATTTTCCCTCTGCGCTTACGTAAGCGTGGCCGGAGGCAAGTTGGGAAGTCAGCAACCACCAGTTTGCATAGCGTTTATTCTCGTCTTCATCGTCTTCGTCTTGCATTAACCACGTTCCGCTGGTACGCGCGTAGTCGGTAGCCAATTTCTGTAATCCGTCTTCGGGCTCGGCGGCGGTAACGTTGCTTAACATAGAAGTCGTTGCCAAATATATTTTGTTCGTTGTCGTGTACGTCGTGAACCAAGGGCCTTGCCATTTCATTGTGTGGTCGAGGAAGTGTTGGTTTTGCTTATAAGTAGTGGCGCGCGTGAGGAAATTTGCGTTCACCCAATCTTGTAAAGAGGAGCCCTCAAACGCCTTTCCTCCATACGACATTCCGTCGAGCACGTATTTGCTTGCAAGT
>JAZUPW010000042.1:0-72410 GCA_045605385.1 Acutalibacteraceae bacterium | reverse complement strand
ATATCTTAAAAAAGGCGGTCAGTCAATTCAGTTTAATATTTTTAACACCGAAACCCTTCGTGATGCGCAGAAGAATCCGGAAAAGTATAAAAATCTGCAGGTAAGAGTTTGCGGGTGGAACACGCTTTGGAATAATATGAGTAAAAAAGAGCAGGATGCTTATATTTTAAGGGCGGAGAACATACAATGAAAGCGTTAATTTCAGATATAAAACGTTTTGCCGTTCACGATGGTGAAGGCATCAGAACAACGGTGTTTTTTAAGGGTTGTCCGCTGAAATGCGTGTGGTGCCATAACCCTGAAAGTATCAGTTTCAAACCGCAGGTAGCTTTTTATGAAAATAAATGTATCGGTTGCGGTGAATGTCAAAAAGAAGGCTTTACCACAGAAGGTTGCCTTGGTGAAGCAAAGGTCTTTTACGGTAAGGAAGTTACAGTTGAAGAATTGTTGCCTGTGCTTTTAGAAGATAAAGATTTTTACGAAACAAGTGGTGGCGGTGTCACCATTTCGGGTGGTGAGTGTCTTTGCCAAGCAGATTTTTGCGCTGAACTTTTGAAAGCATTAAAAAAAGAGGGTATTAACACAGCGGTTGATACCTGTGGCTTTGTGTCGAAAGAGGCCATTGATAAAGTATTACCATATACCGATACTTTTCTTTATGATATTAAAGCCATTGACGAAGATGTACATATTAAATGCACAGGACAAAGCAATAAGGTTATATTGGAAAACCTGAAACATATTGATTCTTTGGGTAAAAAAATAGAAATTCGTATTCCGTATGTGCCCGAATACAACTCTGACCAGATTGAAAAAATTGCTGAGTTCTTAAGAGCTTTAAAAAACATAAAAGCGGTAAAAGTTTTGCCTTATCATAATTACGCCGGATCAAAATATTCGGCGCTTAATATGGAGAACACCTTGCCGAAAATCCTGCCCACCGAAGAAGAAATTAAAAATGCAGAAAAAATGTTGGTCCTACATTGACACACTCGTGTCGGGCAGCCCTTTAATTGAGAATGGTAAACTCATAGGAGCAGTAACACACATATTAGTTGACGATCCGACAAAAGGGTACGGCATTTTCGCCGAGAATATGTTAGAAACTGCGCAAAGCGTGGCAGAGAACAATAAATTAAAAGAAGCGTAGCAAGAGAAAAGCATCCCGTTTAATATCGGGATGCTTTTGCATATTCGGAGGGGTTGAAACTTGTATAAATTTTAAACATTTTTGAAAAATGATAAATACTGTTATAGCCTACGCTAAGCGCGACTTGCTCTATTGTTTCAAAATCGCTTCTTAAAATTGCTTTTGCTTTTTCTATACGGAAATTATGGAGATATTTTATTGGAGATGTTCTGTATACAGAAACAAATATTTTCCGAAAATTCACGGTACTCATCCCACAAAGTTCAGCTAACAATTCATTGGTAATATTACTGTCAGAATAATTTTCGGTTATATACTTAATTGCAGGTTTTAAAGCAGAATATTTTTTAGGGTGTTGATGCTCTTGATTAGCAGACTTAAGCAAAAATAATAAAATTTCATAAAGATAATAATTACATTCAAGTCTGAAGCATTTTTTCTTTGTGCTCAGGCTTTTTTCGATTTTTGAAAAATTATTTATCAAAAGACTGTTATCTTTTATTTCAAACGACGTAAATGTGGTTTCAGTGTTTTCGGCATCGAATTCAATTATTATACATTCACCTGGCTCTATACATTTCCATGAGTAAGAGCATCCCTTAGGTAATATAACAGGATGTAAATTGTCGGACAAAACTTTTTTATTGCCGACAGTATATATTGTTTTTCCTTTAATCTTTAATACTATAGCCCATCCTTCACGATCATTTCGGTGTGTAGTAATTCCAACAGGAGAATTTAATAAACGGTTGGCAGAGAAAACTTTATTTATTGCTAAATTAGTAACAGAATTAATAAACACAAAATTTCACCTCGTAGGTATTATAGCATATAAAGTTAAGATTTTCAAATTTTTATGTATCAAAACCGATAAAAATATCATTATTGACATTTACATTTACTGATTATTAATTTATATTGCAAATGAGGTGAATTTTTATATGAAAAAATTATCGGAAATTGAAGCACCGGCAATCGCAGGCGTTATAAGGGAAAAGAATGAACTATCTGCTATTGCTGAGATAAAAAACTGTATGTATGATGGTGCAGATATGATAGATTTGCATTTGTCTTGCCTTGAAACTGATCATGTTGAAACTTTACGTAGAATAGTTAACTCTACAAAATTACCGATATTGGCGCTCAACTACAACAGAACAGTGAATTGGGAAGATTGCGGTCTTACCGAAGAAGAGCGAGCAGAAAGCTTTTTAAGAGCTGTAGAAGCGGGTGCGGCTGGTGTAGATATGCAAGGATATACATTCCACGCACCTTCAAGAAACGGCTTTTGTGGTGAAGATAAATACTCTTTTACAAAAGGAAATCCTAAAGAAGTTGTTACAGATTCTGTCATTATATCCAAACAAAGTGAGTTTATTGAAACTGTTCACAGCAAGGGTGCAGAGGTGTTACTCTCTTGTCATCCCGGCATAGCAATGAACAGCACACAGGTAGTAGAACTTGCGTTATTTTTAGAAAAGCGAAAGCCTGATATTATAAAAATCGTAACGAGTGCAACTAACGAGGATGAAATGATTGAAAGTATAAAAACAATACTGCTTCTTAGAAAGGAAGTTAAAACACCTGTAAGTTATCATGCTAATGGAAACTTCGGCGGACTCACACGGATTGTCAATCCTGCACTTGGCGGTCAAATCGCTTTTTGCGTAGACAGATTTTCTGAAAGCTCAACAATGGAACAGCTTGATTTAAAGACTGCAAAAACAATTATCGATAATATAAAGAAAATTATATAGGGGTGTTATTATCATGACGAAATCAAAAACTATTGTATTTACAAAACTGCAAACTGCTGAACTCATTGAAAAAGAAACTGCCACTGTTACCGGCGATCGTGTCAAAGTAAAAATGGAATATACCGTTGTATCAGGCGGTACGGAGCGCGCTTGTATTATGGGAATGAATAATACATCACAACGGTTTCCTATGTCATTAGGCTATTGCGGTGTCGGATATGTAACTGAAATCGGTGCAGCGGTTAAGGAAATCAAAATCGGTGACCGCGTGCTTGTCTATCACGGAATACATACAGAATATAATGTTATTCCTGAAAGCGATGTTACGAAGGTTGAAGATAATAGCATAGATTCTCTTGATGCGGCTTTTGTAATAATTGCATCTATGGGACTCGGCGGTGTCAGAAAATTAGAAGTAGAACTTGGTGAGTCTGCCATGGTTATGGGGTTAGGCTTGCTTGGAATGTTCTCGGTTCAGTTTTTGAGACTCAGCGGTGCGAATCCTCTGATTGCCGTTGACCTTAACCCTAAACGCAGAGAATTGGCTTTGAAACTTGGTGCAGATTATGCTTTGGATCCGTCAGATGAAGATTTTGTAGAAAAGGTAAAAAATATAACCAAGAGCAAGGGCGTTCGCGCGACGGTTGAGGTCACGGGTGTTTCTGCCGCTATGAAACAGGCAATTGAATGCGCTTCATGGATGGGACGTATATCCTTGCTCGGTTGTACCCGTGTTTCTGACTGCTCAGTGGATTATTACCAGCAGGTGCACAGACCGGGTGTTAAGCTTATAGGTGCACATAACTTTGTGCGTCCCAAAGTTGAATCCTACCCGCACCACTGGACACATCACGATGATTGCCGAGCAATTTTAGATATGATTGCAACGAATCGAATTGATGTGAAATCAATCGTTTCAAGAATCGTTAAGCCTGAAGATGCTCCCCAAATTTATACGGACCTTTGCAACAATAAAGAATTCCCGATAGGCACGGTATTCGACTGGAGATAGTGATTGATTTGAATATAAAAGTAAAAACAATATTGTTGTCATTACTTGTTATGGCGTTATGGGGAAGTCTTTTTCCTTGTGTTAAAATTGGTTATGCCGCATTTAACATCAATGCAAATTCGGTTGCAGCTATTCTTATGTTTGCGGCAATGCGTTTTGCAATTTGTGGTGCTTTGGTTTGTATTTTTTGTCTTTTTAGACGAAAAACAATGTCTGTACCATCGGTTAAATCGGCACTCAACATAGTGTGGGTGGGTATTTTTGCCGTTGCTTTGCATTATGCCTGCACATATATAGGTCTTTCAATGACCGAAAGTTCTAAAACCGCACTGCTTAAACAAGCCGGTGCACTGATTTATATATGTTTTTCTTTTCTCTTTTTCAAGGATGAAAAATTCTGCATATTTAAGATAGTCGGTGCAATTATAGGCTTTTGTGGAATAATGGCTATTAATCTCTCTTCGGACAGTATTTCTTTTTCACTTGGTGATATTTTAATACTTTGTGCATCAATTTGTACGGTCGTTTCAAATGTTATAAGTCGTCGGTCTGCACAGAGTATTTCACCGTTGTGGATAACAGGCATATCACAATTGTTCGGTGGTCTGATTTTATTTATGGTGTCGCTGTTACTTGGAGGCGTTTTACCACAGTTCACGGTAGTGGGAGTTTTGGTTTTCGCATATATATGCGCCGCATCCATTACCGCATACACGCTCTGGTATCACATTTTAAAAACAAACGAGCTTTCAAAATTATTTATTATAAAATTTGCAGAGCCGTTATTCGCTTGTGTTTTTGGCGCAATTCTTTTGGGTGAAGATATTTTCCGCTTACAATATCTTGCGGCATTCATACTGATATCTGCGGGAATATTAGTGGGACATTATACAGGTAAAAGGAGTAATATAAAATGATTAAAATAGGACAAATTGGAATTGGTCATAATCACGGCGAAGGCAAAATGCTTGCAGTACAAAAATTTTCTGAGCTTTTTGAGGTTATAGGCTATGCGGAAGAAAACGAAGAATGGGTAGAAAAGAGAGGCAATCTTCCTTGCTATAAGGATTTACCAAGGTTAAGCGTTGAAGAAATCATTGAAAAGTCAGATGCTATTTTGGTTGAATGTGATGTCTGGAATTTAACAAAAGTTGCCAAGATGTGTGTTGAAGCAGGAAAACACGTTCATATTGATAAGCCTGCAAGCGGAACTTTGGCTGAATTTGAAGAGCTTTTAAATATTGCTAAAGAAAAAAACCTTACTGTTCAAATGGGATATATGTACCGCTATAATTTTGCAATTCAAAAGCTTATGGATATGATAAATTCGGGAGAACTTGGTGAAATTTATCAGATAGACGCAGAAATGAGTACATATCATTCCAAGGAATACCGAGAATGGCTGAAAAAATTTAAGGGCGGTTCTATGTATATTTTCGGCTCGCACCTAATTGATTTGGTTGTAAGCATTTTAGGCGAACCGGAAAAAGTTTATCCTTTTATCAAGCAAACCGGATTTGAAGGTGTTTATTCGGATGATAACAACTTTGCTGTTTTGGAGTATGACAAAGCAATTGCAAGAATTACCAATCTTTCCGTAGAAGTAAACGGCTGGGGAATGAGAAGATTTGCTGTTATGGGAAGTAAAGGTACTGTTGAGATAAAACCGATTGAGCTTAATGTGGAGATGACCAGATCTACAACGGATATTGCATCAAATGCCTACCGTGATATGAAGGAAAAAATCGATATAAAAGATGTTCCTAGCCTTTCAAGATATGATGAAATGATGAAGGATTTTTATGAATCCGTTATAGGCGAAAAAGAAAATACATTCCCATACGAACACGAATTGGCAGTTCAAAAAACTCTATGCAGAGTTGTGGGAGAAAACTGATATGCCAAAAATACTTGCAGATGCTGTAATTAATAGTATAGAAGGAGTGCGCTAATTATGAACAAAGTAGCATTTATTACTGGTGCAGGAGGATATATCGGCGGTGAAACGGCAGTTACTCTTGCAAAACAAGGGATTAAAATTGCGGTATGTGATATAAACACAGAAACTATTGAAAAAACTGTTAAGAGAATTGAAGAAATCGGCGGAGTCGCAAAGGGTTATGTTTTTGATGTAACAGACTCGCAAAATGTCGATGACACAGTTGATAAGATTGTAAATGATTTCGGAAGGCTTGACATTATGGTACATATTGCAGGGGGCAGCGCAAGAATAGCCGGTCCTGACGCAAAATATGTGCCGCTTGTTGAGCAAGAGGATTATGTTATTGACAGGGTTTTAAAGATAAATCTTTATGGTGCATTCTGGGCAAGCCGTGCTGCAGCAAGAATTATGATAAAACAGGGCGAGGGCGGTAAAATTATTAACTTCTCGTCTGCTGTAGGATTAAATGGTTTAAAATGTTCCAGTGATTATGCAGCTTCAAAGGGTGGCGTTATTTCACTCACAAAAGCGCTTGCCAAAGAATTGGGTCCGCATAAAATCAACGTTAATTCTGTGGCGCCCGGAGTGGTTTGTCGCTCCGATATTGACACAACTACAGAGTATGGTAAGCATTATGCTTATGAAACGAATTTATTGGGAGAAAAGTGTACGGCACAGGACATTGCCGATATGGTGGAGTTTTTAGTTTCTGATAAAGCGAAATTCATTACAGGACAAACATATATTGTTGACGGAGGCAGAACGCTCTCCATGAAAGGAAGCGACTAATTATATGAAAGCAATGCTTGTAGATGATAACAAAAATCTTGTGTGGTCGGATGTTGCCGATCCCGTGATAAAACCCGATGAGGTATTGGTGAAAATTCATGCTGCGGCACTAAACCGCGCTGATTTACTTCAACGACAGGGTAAATATCCGTCACCAAAAGGCTGTCCTGAATGGATGGGACTTGAAATTTCAGGTGAAATTGTAGAACTTGGTGAAAAGGTTACTAGTTTGAAAATAGGCGATAAAGTTTGTGCGTTACTTGGCGGCGGCGGTTATGCTGAATACGTTGCTGTGAAATATGATATGCTTATGCCTATTCCGAAAGGTCTTTCAATGGAAGAAGCGGCGGCTTTGCCTGAGGCTTATGCCACATCGTATCTTAATTTATTTATTGAAGGTCATTTGGAAGAAGGACAAACTGCATTTATTCCCGCCGGAGCAAGCGGTCTTGCGTCGGTTGCTATTCCTATGGCAAAAGCATTCGGTGCAAGGGTTATAACATCTGTTTTATCAGACGAAATTGCAGAGAAAATTAAACCTCTAGGCGCAGATGTAATTATCAATTCAGTAACGCAAGATGTTGCGGAAATATTAAAGGCTGAGGAAGAAAATGGAACTCCTGTGAGTGTATCGATGGATTGTCTTTGCGGTGAGACACTCGGCAAGAGCTTACCATTTATGTCAAGAGGCGGTTATTGGATTGTAATTTCCACACTTGCAGGAATTGAAGCTACAGTACAATTAAGACCTTTGCTTACAAAGGGTTTACATTTAGTAGGCTCAATGCTCAGAAATCGTACACCCGAATTTAAGGCATATATTTTAGCAGAACTGGTAGAAAAGGTATGGCCAAAAATCGAAAGTGGCGCAATTAAGCCATCTATCTATAAAATTTTGCCAATTGAAAGAGCAGAAGAAGCACACACTATTTTAGAACGTGGCGAAAATATCGGTAAGGTAGTGTTACGAGTTTCAAAAGAAAACTAATTTATTGACCCTGATATTAAACGAAATTGAAAAAATAAAAATCACGTTCACGTAAGTGAACGGAATTTTTGGTGCTGCTAGGCAGACTTGAACTGCCGACCTCATCCTTACCAAGGATGCGCTCTACCACCTGAGCCATAGCAGCATTCGCAACGTTGAATATTATATATGTAAAAAGCTAAAAAGTCAAGAACTTTTTGCGTTTTGTGTAAAAAAGCTTTAAAAATGTAACAAAATAGGGCATTTTAATGCCTTAAAAGGTTGACAAACAGGGTGCTTTTTTGGTAAAATAGATTGAATATTTATGTTCTTAATTTGGAGTTGATTATATATGGCTAACAGTATGACAGGATATGGGCGCAACGAAGTTGAAGTTGGTGCTTTTAAAATTACCGCCGAAATGAAGGCTGTTAATCACAGATATTTTGAAGCAAACGTAAAACTTACACGCGGTTATGCTTTTTTGGAAGAAAAAGTTATTTCTTATTTAAAAAGCAGAATTTCGCGCGGTAAAATTGAAGTTTATATTTCTGCCGCTACAACGGGCGAAAACGCTGTTTCTGTTACCGTTAATGAAGAGTTTGCGCAGAGTTATATTTCTGCTTTAAAAAGTCTTGCAAAAAAGTTTAAACTTAAAAACGATATTTCGGTTATGAAAGTTGCTTCCAACAATGACGTATTATCATTATCTAAACCCGAGATTAATGAAGAAGAAGCAGAAACCGCCGTTATGCAGGCTTTAGCAGGTGCTGTTGATTCGTTTATTGAAATGAGAAAAACTGAAGGTAAACGACTTGCTGATGATATTTTAAGCAGATGTGATTTAATTCTTGAAAAGGTTGCGTTTATTGAAAAATGTTCGCCCGAAACGGTTGCTGCATATCGTGAACGTTTGGAACAGAGAATTAAATACTTACTTGATAACGTTAATGTTGAAGAACAGCGCATTGTTATGGAAACAGCAATTCTTGCTGATAAGGTTGCCGTTGATGAAGAAACGGTTAGACTGAAAAGTCATATTTCACAGCTTAATACTTTACTTAATTCAGACGATGCTGTTGGCAGAAAACTTGACTTTATTGTTCAGGAAATGAACCGTGAGGCTAATACAATCGGTTCTAAGGCACAGAACTTAGAAATTACCAACACCGTTGTTGATATTAAAGCGGAAATTGAAAAAATAAGAGAACAAGTACAGAACATTGAATAAGGGTGAAAGTATGAAACTTGTTAATATTGGTTCGAATAATATGGTTTCGGCTGAAAGGATTATTGCAATTGTTTCTCCTGAATCTGCTCCTGTAAAACGTATGATAAACGATGCTAAAGAAAGCGGTATGCTTATTGATGCGACACACGGCAGAAAAACAAAAACCGTTATTATTGCAGACAGCGGCCATTTGGTTTTATCATATCTTTTGCCTGAAACATTAGCAAACAGGGTATCTGATGAAGCGGTTGTTGGTCTTGGAGGAGAAGAAGATGAATAAAGGTTCAATATTTGTGATTTCGGGTCCTTCGGGTTCAGGTAAAGACACAATTCTTGTTAAACTTTTTGAAAAACAACCCGAATTATGCTTTTCTATTTCTTCAATAACAAGAAATATGAGAGATGGAGAAGTTGAGGGCGAAAAATATCATTTCATAAGCCGTGAAGAATTCGAGGATCTTATTAAGAATGATATGTTACTTGAGTACAACGAATTTGTTGGAAATTATTACGGCACGCCGCGTCTTCCTGTTGAAGAAGCAATTAATTGCGGCAAGGATATGGTTATTGAGGTTGACGTTAACGGCGCAAAACAAATCAGAAGTAAAATGCCCGAAGTAGTAAGCATTTTTATTATGCCGCCGTCTTACGAAGAATTAAAGCGCAGATTGACAGGCAGAGGAACTGATGCTAAAGAAGTAATTGAATCGCGCTTAAAAACGGCTCTTGATGAAATTAATAGAGCTAAAGAATATGACTACATTGTTGTGAACGATAAAATTGACCAGGCTGTCAATGACGTTTTGCATATAATTTTGTCTGAACACCTTAAGGTTGAAAGGCAAAAAAATAAAATTGATGAGGTGCTTGAATTATGTTAAATCCCGCTATTGGTAAACTTATTGGAAACTCTGATAATCGCTATAAGCTTGTTATTGAAATTTCTAAAAAAGCAAGAGAAATTGCTAAAAAAGCCGAAGATGAAAACGAAATTCTTTTGGTTAAGCCTGTTTCTTTAGCAATTGAAGAATTAGCAAAAGAAAAAGGTCTTTAGGCTGACGAAAGTTGAACTCTTCACGCCTGCAAAACAAAATTTTCGGTAATAGATTGCCTCAAAATTTGTAATACGTTAGTATAACTGCATTTTGTCGGCTTCCTCTTACACAAAAATTTTTAGTTTTGACAGGTCGAAGAGTTTCTGCCTACGAATTTTTTATCAGGTGAAGTGCGAATTTAACGCAAGGCTGACGCCTTGCTAAAATGAACACAAAGCCTGATTAATAAAGGCGGAGAGCGAAACCGCAAAGAGTTCAACTCTCGTCAGCCTAGGGTAAAGCGAGAAATCCGAAATACGTTTTAAAAAGGCAGATTTTCGCTCATACTTGTTAAAATACTCGTTAATCCGTCAACCTTACAAGAATGGATTGGGTAAAAAGCGCCGAAATATACCACATTCAGGCGGGTTCGGATTTTTCATTTTCCCCTATTATAACACATCTTTTTTAAAAGTGTGTTACAAAATTTTAATATTTATACAAAAATTGGCAATAATAATTACAAAACTTACGAAAAGAGTGATATTTTGAGTAAAAAATTAAAGATTTTATTGGTTGTTATTGTTATAAGTATTATAACGATACTAAGTTGCAGCGCAGTAATTTATTATTACAAAGCAAAAGAAAATCAGCCGCTTATGTTAAAATCCAAAGATAACCATATAGCATTATACAAAGGTAAGCAATTAATAGAAGTGTACGATGATATTAATATTAACAATCTTACAGATTACGACAGAAAACTGCTGAGAAACGGTATTATAATAGAATCGGACAAAGAATTATTTGCAATTTTAGAAGATTATGATTGATTACTATTGCAAAGTTTCAAAAAAAATATTATAATATTAAATAAGTAAAATGAAAGGATGTTCGTTTTGGAAAAAGATGCTATATCTGCAGGAACAGGCAGTCTTGTAAGTTCCGATGAAATTAAAATATTACTTTGTTACGTGCTGAAAAGTGTTGACGCCCCTGTTCCGGGAAAACAGTTGGCTAATCTTTTTCATTATGAAGCAATTGCAAATTACTTTGAAGTAATTAACGCCTTAGAGTCTTTAAAAGAAAACGGTAATCTTAATTATTTTGAAGAAGATGACACTTATATAGTTACCAAAGAAGGCGCTCTTGCGGCACAAACCCTTAAAAAAAGTCTGCCCTTTACAATAAGAGAAAAAGCTTTTGCCGTTACAGCAAAGCTTCTTGCTTCAATAAGACACCAAAAAGAAACAAAAATTGATATAACCACCGAAAACGACACTATGTACATAACCTGCTCAGCCATTGAAAACGAAAGAGCAATTATGAGTTTTAAACTTATGGTAGCAGATGAAATTCAGGCGCAGTTTATAAAACAACGATTTTTAGATGACCCTTCCTACATTTACACAGGATTAGTTGATTTACTTACAGGAACCAAAAAGACCGATTGATAATCGGTCTTTTTTATGTCAGTAATTCTTTAATATGCTCATCGTATGCGTAATTAATTAAAGTAAATTTTCCGTCTTCATACTCAAGTTTTGTTATTGAGGCGTTATTGGGCCACGGTACGTTGTAAAGAAGTTTCATATCATTAACAATGAACTGTCCGCAAAACACCCTGATAGCCAAAGCGTGACTGCCAAGAACAACCGTTTGCCCTTTGTGTTTTTCGGCTATCCGTTTAATTTCATCGTTTACCCTTTGAAAAACGCAAACAGTACTTTCGCCTTCTTCGCATTCTAAATTCCAAACATCATTTTGCCAAATCCAAAACGTATCGGCATAATTGGTTGTAACAATATCAAAATCTACGCCTTCCCAAACACCGCAGTGCATTTCTCTTAAAGGCTTACTTGGTATAACTTCAATTCCTTTTTTATCGGCAACGTACTTTACGGTAGAAAACGCACGTGATAAATCGCTTGAATAAACAGCATCAACCTTAATATCATCAAAAAAAGTGCTTGAAAGTTCCGCCTGTTTTTCTCCGAGTTTTGAAAGCGGGAAATCAGTGTGTCCTGCAAACTTATTTAATTCGTTTGCCATACTTTGTCCATGGCGGACAAGATAAATAACCGTTTTCATTTATTTTTCCTCTATAACGTGGCACACTTTATAAATATCACCGCCACCCATTGTAATAACAATATCGCCCGATTTACAGGTTTTTAAAATATAATTGGCAATGTTTTCAAAGCCGTCTATAACTTTGCTGTTTTTAAGGCTGCTTGCAATATCTTCGGAAGAAATACCGTAAGTGTTTACTTCACGCGATCCCATAATAGAAGTAAGTACAACTTCATCGGCTACAGAAAGCGCTTCAATAAACTCATCTTTAAGCAATGCAGTACGCGAAAAAGTAAAGGGTTGAAAAACACATACAACGCGGTTGTACGGCAGTTCTTTTGCGGCATTAAGGGTTGCCTTTATTTCTGTTGGATGATGCGCATAATCATCAGCAAGCATAAAACCTTCGCCAAATTCACCGATAAACTGAAAACGTCTGCCCGCACCGGTAAATATTTCTAATGCATCAATAATACCTTTTGCATCTACGCCTAAAGTATCACACACGGCAAATGCGGCAAGGCTGTTTAAACAGTTATGTTTACCTGGGATTTTAAGTTCAATACTTCCCTTTTTGACGTTTCCCTTATAAATATCATAAGCGTAACCCTGCTTTGCGGGTTTGATATTGACTGCGCGATAATTGTTACTATCACCAAAACCGAACGTAACAATTTCGGCAGTAATACCGTTTGTTGCTTTAACCGCTAAAGTATCATCACCGTTTACAAAACACATTTTAGACATACCGACAAATTTATTGAAAGAAGCAACAAGATTATCCATTGTTTTAAAATAATCAAGGTGGTCATTATCAATATTAAGCAAAACCGAAATATCAGGTGACATTTGTAAAAACGTATCTACAAATTCACAAGACTCGCAAACCATTGTTTCGCTGTTGCCGGCAATACCGTTCGATTTTATAAGCGGAAGATATCCGCCGATAACTGCCGTAGGATTTTTCTTGTTTAAAACAAGAATTTGTGTTATCATTGAAGAAACAGAAGTTTTACCGTGTGTTCCGCATACACCGATTACGTTATCATAATATCTTGTTAAGGCGCCCAAAAGGTGGGAACGCTCCATTGTTGGAATACCAAGTTTCTCCGCTTCAACAAGTTCTGGATTATCTTTTGAAATGGCGGCAGAATACACAACAAGTTCAGCACCGTGCACACTTTCTGCAAAATGTCCCATAACAACTTTTATACCTAAAGCTTTTATTCTTTTTAAAGGATCACTTTCATTGTTATCGGAACCCGTTAAAATATATCCCTTGCTATGAAGTATTTCAGCAAGCGGACACATACCCGAACCGCCAATTCCTATCATATGAATCTTTTTTACTTCACTTAGAATTTTATCTTCATTTCTTAATTGTTTCATAAGTGACCACCCTTAAATTTCTTTTATTAATCTTTATTATATTGCTTTTTGATGAAAAAATAAACAATAATTTTAAATTTAGGAGAAAAATATGCAATTTTCACTGCCGCAAGAACCGAAAAATATAATATTAACCCTAGAAAACGCAGGATTTGAGGCCTGGTGTGTTGGCGGTTGTGTAAGAGATATGTTACTAAATAAAACACCGCTTGACTACGATATTGCCACTTCCTGCCCCGCTGAAAATGTAAAAAAACTATTTTCTAAAACAATTGACACAGGTTTAAAACACGGAACGGTAACCGTTTTAATAAATAATACCCCTTATGAAGTCACCACCTACCGAACCGACGGTGATTATAAAAATCACCGAAGCCCTGAAAAAGTAGAATTTGTCAGTGATATAAAAGAAGATTTATCACGACGCGATTTTACCGTAAATGCACTTGCATATCATTTTGAACGTGGAATTTTAGATGTTTTCGGCGGTATTGAGGATCTTAACAATAAAACTTTGCGGGCTGTAGGTAATGCAGATTTAAGATTTACCGAAGATGCCTTAAGAATTTTAAGACTTTTTCGTTTTTCAAGTGTTTTGGGATTTAATATTGAAGAATACACCTTAAAAAGCGCTTTAGAAAAATCGTATTTACTTGAAAAAATCAGCCGTGAACGTATTGCCACAGAATTTTTTAAAATTTTATGTAGTGATTTTCCAACAAACGCTGCCCCCCTGTTCCAAGAAAGCGCCTTTTCTTTTATAGGAATTGAAAAGGCAAATTTTATAGGAATTGATAAACTTGAAAAACGAAAAGAACTGCGACTTGCTTACTTTTGCAAACATAATAATATAAATGCCGTTGCGCTTTGCGAACTGTTAAAAACCGATAACGATTTAAAAAAATACTGCAAAAACATTTTCAGTGTTCTGAACGAAGAAACCAAAAGCACTACGCAAATTAAAAAGTGTATGCGTGACTTCGGCGAAACAGAAACTAAAGATGCCTTAATTCTTTTAAATCAAGACTCAAGAATTGTTGATGAAGTATTAAATAATAAAGAACCTTATTTAATTTCTCATTTAGCAATTGACGGTAACGATTTAATCAACCTTGGGTTTAGCGGTAATACAATAGGTGAAATATTACACCAATTAAGTGATTTTGTTATAGAAAACCCGAAATTAAACACTAAGGAACATTTAATTAATTTAATTAAACCGTAACAAAAATTTAATTACACCATAGAATAATAGTGGTAAATACAAATTACCTATTATTCTGTGGTGTTTTATTTTGGGGTGGAAAAATGTACAATATTGTTATAGTTAGTACCGATAAAAGATTTACTGTTATGGCTGAAATTTTAAAGAAAAAAGGGTTTAGTGTTTCATTTTATAAAACTTTAAGCACTAAATTCACAAAAAACGATATTGTTATTTTGCCTATTCCCGTTACCCGCGACCGAATACATTTAAACACAGGACCTAACGGAGAACCCGTTTGTCTTGAAGAAATTTTACCGAAACTTAAATATGCGCGTCTTGTAATAGGCGGCGTTTTTGATAATGAATACGTAACGGATATTATTAAACGCGATGATTTTGCATATTACAATGCAGTACCAACGGCGGAAGGTGCTATAAGCCTTGCAATAAATAATACCGACATTACGCTTTGGAACGCAAAAGTATTAGTATGCGGTTACGGCAGAGTTGGTAAAATACTTGTTTCTCGCTTAACTTCTTTTGGTTGTGATTTATACGTTTCGGCAAGAAATAATACAGATTTTTCACTGCTTGATTGTCACGGAATTAAAAAGATAAACACCTACCGATTAAGTGAACATATAAGTAAATTTGATATTGTGTTCAACACGGTAGAAGCAGAAGTATTTAATAACGAAGTGCTTAAAAATGCACGAAAAGACACTTTATTTGTTGAACTTGCCACAGCCAATGCGGGTTTCGATAAAAAAGCAGTTATTGAAAACAACATTAAGTTTTTAGAAGCACCGTCATTACCTGGCAAAACTGCCTTTATAACCGCAGGGCAAATTATTTCGCAAACAGTGCTTAATATATTATACGAAAACCAACTATTTAAGGATAGCCAATACAAAATTTTAACGGATTTGGCTGATACAAACGAGGAGAAAATATGAAAGGAATACGCTTGGGATATGCTATGTGCGGTTCGTTTTGCACGATAGCCGAATCACTGAAACAATTGAAAAATTTAAGTGAATTAGGCGCCGATATAACGCCTATAATGTCTGATATTGTATATAACAGCGATACAAGATTCACAAACCATAAAGAATTACAAGCACAGGTTGAAGAAATTACCAAAAAAGAAATTGTACACACAGTAATACAAGCCGAGCCGATTGGTCCTAAGCGTTTACTTGATATCTTGGTTGTATCCCCTTGCACGGGAAACACGCTTGGGAAAATTGCCAACGGTATTACCGATTCTTCGGTTACAATGGCTGTAAAGGCACACTTAAGAAACGAACGGCCTGTTGTACTGTGCATTGCCACAAACGATGCGCTTTCTGCTTCGGCAAAGAACATTGGTTTATTGCTTAACACAAAAAATGTTTATTTTGTTCCCTTTGCGCAGGATGACGCTATAAAAAAATCCACGTCGCTGATTTCAATATTTGAAAAAATACCGCAAACAATTGAATATGCTTTAAACGGAAAACAACTGCAACCGTTATTGGCTATATAAAAAACTCAGGGCGAAGCGTTTACTTCGCCCTGATACATTTTTAAAACTATTTTAATTTTTAATTGTAATACCATCTATTTTTAAATCGAAATATGGAGCACTTCGTTTTGTAGATTCGTAAATCACACCGTTTTCAACCACTTCGGTTTCGGGAACAAAATTGATATCAAAGTCAACGTCTGCTATGTAAGAATTTATTTTATTACCGTTTACAGTTATATTTTTAGTATCAAATACATTAATTACGCCTTTAGTAAGTGCAGTTGCTTTTTCTCTTACAGCCTCTAATGTTGCTTTAGCGGCAACTTTAGAATTAATTGCAGAAAGAACAACCGCGCCCTCGTCTATACCGCCTGCCCAGTCAACAGCAATTTCTTCGCCTTTAACAACACAACCGATAATATAATTAAAGTAGTGCGACCAATCAATATTTGTTGAAAGTACAAAAGTGTTCGGGCATTCTTTAGTATAATCAACGTTATAACCGAAGTTTGCTACTCCTGCAGCCTCACAAGCCATAGGTGCACCTATAGAATCAGAATACTGGCTGATAACCGCACAACCGTTTCTAATAAGGTATTCAGCGGCTTCTTTTTCCCTTTCAACGTCATACCAGGAATATATGTATTGTACGTCCATAATTGCGGTAGGACAAACAGATTTTGCGCCTAAATAGAATGCAGTTTGAGCAGAAATACACTCGGCAAAATTAAATGCACCAACAAAACCAATCCTTGCATTGTCAGCATTTATCGTACCATTCTTTATCAATTCATTAAGTTTCATTCCTGCCGCAACACCTGTTAAATAACGGCCCTCGTGAATTTTGGCAAAGGCATTATGGAAGTTATCAAGACCTATGGTATGCGCCATTACCCCTGTAGCGTGACAGAATTCAACGTCAGGGAACTCTTTTGCAGCCTTAAGCATAAAGTTTTCATGACCGTAAGAATCAGCAAAAACTATGTCGCAACCCATTTCAGCAAGTTCTTTAGCCGCAGTATAACATTCGTGAGATTCAGGAATATTAGTTTTTAAAACAACCTGATCATCGTTTAAATTCAGCGCTGTTTTTACCTTGTTTATGCCGTTAATAAAATTAGCATCATAGGTTGACAACTCATCATGCAGGCAAATTACACCAATTTTAAAATCATCGGCAACTTTATAATCAATATTAAGCGGCACTTCATCAAGCGGCAGTTCTGAAGTTTCAGGCTGTGTAGGTTCATCATCATTGCCGTCATCATTATCAGGAGTATCTAAAGAAGCAAGACCCGCAATTGCCTTTTTAAGAAGCGCTAAATCGCCCGCATTAACCGTACCGTTACCATCAATATCGGCATTAAGGTTTTCAATTTCAACTTCACTTAAAAGTCCTGCAAGAAGTTTTTTTAGTTGCGCTAAATCCGAAACGTTCATAACGCTGTCCCCGTTAACGTCACCCGGCACAATTTCGGTTACAGTTTTGTCATCGTAATGCCATGATGCACTCATTAAAGGCGAATTGTTTTCACAAATAAAAATATTTTCTCTGTCTTCCACAGTTCCACCGTAGTAAACGTCTATAAGCGCATCGCAATCGTCAAATGCATATTCGCCAATTAAAGTAACACTTTTCGGTAAAGTAACCGATGTAAGTTTTGGGCAATAGCAGAAAGCGTCGTAATCAATTGTTGTAACACCCTCAGGAATAATAACAGAAGTGATTTCCTGATTACCGGAAAAAGCTCTTTCAACTATTGTCAAAGTGCCATCTTTTACGGTGTACTCCCCTATTACTTCGTTATATTTTGCCTTATATAAATGTCTGCCTGTATAAAATACGCCGTTTTCCCAATTAGATTCATTTTCAAAATATGCAGTACCGTCAAAAGCCATTTGACCTACGTAAGTAACTGAATTTGGAATATTAATGCTTTCAAGCAAATCGCAAGCATAAAAAGCCCTATATTCAATTATCTCCATACCTTCCGGCATAGAAATACTTACTAACTTTTCACAATCAGCAAAAGCCTCTTGGCCTATAAATTCAACCGAATCTCCTAAAACAACACTTGTAATAGAATCTAATCCATAAAAAGTATAAGCAGAAATAGAATAAATATCATCTGGGATTACCAATTCACCTTCAACAAGTACCCCGTTAATATAAACATTTGGATTATAATTAAATGGTATTGATTCATAGTTAATTAATTCGGTATTACACCAAGCGCCTAAATCAGCAATATATACGTTTTCAATAGATTT
The DNA here is from genome assembly GCA_045605385.1 of Acutalibacteraceae bacterium. Lineage (GTDB taxonomy): Bacteria > Bacillota > Clostridia > Oscillospirales > Acutalibacteraceae > SIG607. The sequence goes on along the minus strand of JAZUPW010000042.1, from coordinate 54,078 downwards.
GCAATTATAAAAAGCATTGGAACCGATATATTCAACACTGCTTGGAATGTTAATTTCTGTTAAATTTTTACAGTTGTAAAATGTGTCGGCACCAATATTAACAACACTTTCGGGAATATAAATATAAGTTAAATCGCTACAATCTTCAAAAGCGCTGTGTGCAATAGTTAAAGTGCCTTCTTTAACAGAATACTCGTTTGGTAAATTATCTGCTTGGGTGCAAATTAAATGTTTACCAATATAAAGCGCACCGTCTTCCCAATTATCTTCATTATTATAAATGCCCGTGCAATAAAACGCCTCAGTACCAATATCAACAATTCCGTCAGGAATTTCAATACTTTCAAGCGATTCACAGTATTCAAAAGCGTTCATTCTTATTGTTTTTAAATCTTTGCCTAAAGTAACTTTTGAAAGTTTTGTACAGTCGGCAAAAATTCTGTCTCCAAGATATGTAACACCGTCTTCAACAATCACTTCGGTAATATCATATCCCCATGGGGTTTCATCCCAATAATAGTTACCTGTCTCACCACTTCCGCTAATGGTAAGCACCGTACCGTTAAGCGCCCATGTACAATCTCCTGTTATACCGCTTGAAGCAGCATTTGCAGTAAAGCCAAAAGGCACACAACATAAAACAAGCGTTAATGTTAAAACAATTGCTAAGAGTTTTTTCATACCAAAATCCCCCTAAAGTATTAATAACTATATTATACATTTGTCCATAAAAAAAATCAATATATAAAAATACGCCTTAGTTTTAACCAAGGCGTAAAATATTATTTATCTTCTAAAGGTAAGCGCGAATACAGTTTTGTGTTTTCGTAAAGTATACCAGCAAGCCAATCATTAACACAGCCCTTTGTAATGCGCCAACGCCAGTTTTCACCCAACGTTCCGGGGGTATTAATTCTCGCTTCACTGCCCGCGCCCATTAAATCCGGCATCATTAATATACAGGTATCGGCAACACTCATAAGCGCTGTACGCATCATACACCAGTTAATACCTTCGTTTTTATCCAAATGCATATATTTTTCAGCAAATTCAACATCCGCTTTGGGAGCAGTTTTAGACCAACCGTTTATGGTATCGTTATCATGAGTACCTGTATACACCACGCAATTTTTAATATAATTATGCGGTAAATAATCACTTTCCTCACGCGAATCAAAGGCAAACTGGAGAACTTTCATGCCCGGAAAACCAGAATTGCTTAAAAGTTTTTGGACTTCTTTGGTTAAGAAACCTAAATCTTCGGCTATTATGGGAAGAGTACCAAAATATTCGGTAAGACTGTTGAATAATTTCATACCAGGTCCCTTTACCCATTTGCCCTTAACCGCATTTTCGCTACCGTACGGTACGGAATAAAACGACTCAAAACCACGGAAGTGGTCAATACGAATAATATCGTAAGTTTTAAGTGCCACGCTCATTCGTTTTTTCCACCAAGCGAATCCCTCTTTTTCCATTAAATCCCAATTATAAAGCGGATTACCCCAAAGTTGACCTTCATGGGAAAAAGCATCGGGCGGACAACCTGCAACACTTACGGGTGTTAAATTGCTGTTAAGCAAAAACTGTTCGGGACATCCCCAAACATCAGCGCTGTCAAGCGCAACATACATTGGCATATCGCCTATAATCTTTATACCGTTTTTGTTGGCATAAGTTTTTAAAGCATTCCATTGTTTATAGAAAATATAATTTAAAAACTTATAAAAATCAACGTCATCGCTATAATCTTTTTTTGCATTTTCTAATGCAACTTTACTTCTGAAACGAAGCGATTCATCCCAGTAGAGAAAACTTTTTCCGCCGTTGTTATCTTTAATTGCCATAAACAAAGCGTAATCTTCAAGCCAAAAAGCGTTTTCTTCACAAAAAACATTGTAATCACGCGGAATATTAAGTTTAAAACGGTTATAAGCTTTTCTTAAGACAGGAAGACGGTTTTCATAAAGTTTCTGATAATCCACTTTAGATTCTTCTCTGCCAAAATCCACGCCAACAAAATCTTTCTTTTCAAGCAAGCCGTCACTTTCAAGCAAATCGAGGTCTATAAAATACGGATTACCTGCAGAAGAAGAAAATGATTGATAAGGACTGTCACCATAATTTGTGGGATTAATAGGAAGAATCTGCCAATAACTCTGCCCTGCTGTTTTTAAAAAATCAACAAAATTATATGCCTCTTTTCCAAACGTACCTATACCGTAATCACTTGCAAGTGAAAAAACAGGCATTAATACACCGCTTGTTCTCATAAGCAAAAGTGTTCCTTTCTTCTTTTATTTTAGTATTTTATCTTTCTTTAAAAATATCAAAAAAATCATATTAAAGAAAAAAGACAAGCTTTCGCTTGTCTTTTCAAGTGTCGGCATCTACCTATTTTCCCAGGCGGCTGCCCGCCAAGTATTTTCGGCGCAAGTGAGCTTAACTTCTGTGTTCGGGATGGGAACAGGTGGACCCTCACCCCAATCAACACCGACTGTGTCTCTCGACGACTTTGTTATATTAACACACATAGTTTCATTTGTCAAGCACTTTTTTTAAAAAATTTTATTTTTTTTAAAATTGACTTATTTTATGTTATAGTATATAATTATTTATATTTGTTTTTAGGAGTAAATCTATGAAAAAAAGAGTTGTTTTTGTAACATCACTCATTGTTTTAATAATATCTATCCTTATACTTGCTGTTTATCTTGCATATCCGTATTTAAGGCCTGAACAGAAACTCCCCGATGTTTCCGTAAGTACAGATACTTCTTCGGAGGTTGTTCTCGAAAAGCCAGATAATCCTATTGACTTTACCACCTTAAAAGAAAGAAATCAAGACGTTATAGGTTGGATAAATATTCCGAACACTAAAGTAGACTACCCTATTTTGCAAGCAAACGAAAGTCTGCCTGAGAGTTATTATCTTAATCACAACATTGATAAAGATTACGAATTTGCGGGCAGTATATATATTCAGCGACTTAACAATGCCGATTTTTCCGATCCTAACACTATTATATACGGGCATAATATGAAAAACGGTTCAATGTTTGCTTCAGTTCATAAATTTAAAGACAAAACATTCTTTGATGAAAACAAGTATATTTATATCTATACACCAGGACATATTCTTACCTATGAAATTTTTTCGGCATACCGTTATGACAGCCGACACTTGCTTTATTATTTTGATTTTAATGATAAGCAAGTTTTTGAAGATTATTTGCAAACCGCAAAGAATCCGACAGATTACATTCGCAACACTCGTAGTGAAACCAACGTAACTGCTGATGATAAAATTATTACATTGAGCACATGCATTACCAATGATAATTACCGTTATCTAGTACAAGGAGTTTTAATTGATGACATCCACACCAAATAATCAGGACAACAATTCAAAAGAAGAAAACGAATCGTTTTTAACACAATCTTTCGACAAAGCAGAATCGGATAACTGGAAAAAAGACGCTAAGAAAAGTAACCAAAAGCGTAAAATGAAAAAAGGATTATTTATTACCTTCATTTCATTATGCGTTGTTATTGCAATGGTTGTCACTTCGCTATTTATATTAGGTTTTTTAGGTAAAGGCAAACTTCTGAATAAAGATGTAAATATTGATCCTAATAATGAAGATGCTATCATTTACGGCGACTCTACCATTCTTTACAACGGCGTTCTTTATGAATATAATCAGGATGTTACCGGAATGCTGTTTATGGGTATAGACCGCGAAGAACTTACTGAAAACGGTTCTTACGGTACTAACGGACAAGCCGATACAATTATGCTTGTTACTGTTGACACTAAAACAGGAAAAACTTTTATAACCGCTATTCCGCGTGATACCATAACCGGCATTGATATATATTCCACAGGCGGCGAATTTATTAAAACCGAAGAAAAACAGATTTGTTTAGCTTACGCTTACGGTGACGGCAGAGAATTAAGCTGTGAAAACACAGTAAAAGCGGTTTGTGAACTTTTACTTGGTATGCCTGTAAACACTTACCTTTCAGCAGATTATTCATTAATAGAAAAATTAACTAATGTTTTCGGTGAATTCAGCGTTGTTTCTAACGAATCATTTGAAGCCACCAAGGCTAACTATGCTACGGTTTATAAATTTGAAAAAGATGTTCCAAATAAACTTACATCCGACAACGTATTGCCTTTTCTTAAATACCGCGGAAACAATGCCGATTCAAGTTATTTAAGAATGGAACGTCAAATGAACTTCTTATCCGGTCTTGTTGAAGCAGCGATAAATAAAACAAAAACAGATATTAGTTTCCCTGTTTCGCTTTTCAATATGTTTGCTAAAGAAACTGTTTCAAATTTATCACCGAACAAAATCACCTTTATCACTTCTTCTGTTTTCAGCAACCGAAATAACGTTGAACTTGAATTCAGAAAATTAGAGGGCGAACAGTTCATTGGCGAAGAAGGACTTGCCGAATTTCATCCCGATGAAACAAAACTGTTTGAATTAGTGCTTGAACTGTTCTACGAACCTGTAACAGATTAATTTTAACCCCTATCTTCTTATGGAGATAGGGGTTACTTTTTGCCCAACGCAAAGTATTAGCATATAATGTAGTGGAGGTGAAAAATAATGACAGATTTGTTTTGCTGTAAAAACTATTGCACCCTGTTATCGGTAATATTAAGCATTATTGTAGGTGTTGTTACAACAATACTTGTAATTACAGGAGCCGTAACTGTTGCGCCTATTTTTGTTATTGCCGCACTTATACTTGCTGCTGCATATTTAGCAGTAACATTGTTAGCTTCCTGCGCTTTACGCAGTTGTACGGGTGCTTGCCGTTGTTTGGCACTTAATACAATTTTAACGGGTGTTGTTGGCTCTCTTATAACAGGTATTATTCTTTTGGCATTCACGTTTGCCGCCACAAGCATTTTAGGTGCTATTATTACAGGCGCTCTTTTACTTTTTACTACCTTAACTCTTACCGCTTCGGTCTGCGTTGTAAGACAGGCAACTGATTGCGATGACTAAATAAAAACAGCTCGGCTTATACCGAGCTGTAATTTTTAAATTTTAAATATACCAAAAGCATCAAGTACCGAAGAAATAAGAATAAAGAGAATGCAAATAGGCGCTATATACTTTATCATTACTTCAAACAGTTTTTTACGTTTGAAAGGACCTGTAACTTCAACTTCTTCGCTTAATGTTTTAGGTTTAATTATAAAGCCTATAAATACACAGGTCAAAATAGCAAGAATTGGCATTGTAACACTGTTGGTTATGAAATCGAAGAAATCAAGAATCTGCATACCGATAATTTTCACATTACTCCAGATACTATATCCAAGACAAGACGGAAGACCTAATGCTATACTGAACAAGTAAACAATAGCACAACTTAACTTTCTGCTTGTTTTAAATCTGTCGCTTATAACTGACACAACCGTTTCCATAAGCGAAATTGAAGAAGTAAGCGCGGCAAAAAGCACCATAACAAAAAAGGCAATACCAACAATTCTGCCGCCTATCATACTATCAAAAACCTTTGGCAAGGTAACAAACATAAGGCTTGGGCCTTTACCTAACGCTTCGGGAGTTCCGCCAGAGAAAGCGAATACCGAAGGAATAATCATAAGACCTGCAAGAAATGCAATTCCCGTGTCAAACAGTTCAATTTGCTTAACAGAAGACTCAATGCTTACGTCTTTTTTCATATAAGAGCCGTAAGTAATCATAATACCCATAGCAAGTGACATCGAATAGAAAAGCTGTCCCATAGCAGCTAATACAGTTTTAATGGAAAATTTTGAAAAATCGGGCAATAAATAATACTTAAGACCATCTAATGCACCCGGCATAAACAGACAATAAACGGCAATAGCAATTGAAAGGACAATAAGAATAGGCATCATAATTTTACTTACCTTTTCAATACCCTTTTCAACACCGAATAAAACAACCAATGCAGTAGCGGTAATGTAAATTAAGAACCAGACAACAGGTTCACCGACAATTGAAATAAAACTGGGGAAGAAGCCATCATCTGCCGCCGCTTTATTATTTCCCATAATAAAAACAGAAGCATATTTAAGAACCCAACCGCCTATAACCGAATAATACGGCAATATTACCGCAGGAACAAGTGCCGCAATATAACCTATAAAACTGAATTTTTTATGCAAAGTTGTATATGCACCTATTGGACTTAAACCTGTTTTTCTGACTATTGCAATTTCAGCAACCATTAAAGCAAAGCCGAAGGTCAAAGCCAAAAGAATATAGACAAGCAGAAAAATACCTCCGCCGTATTTTGCGGCAAGATAAGGAAAGCGCCAGATATTGCCAAGCCCTACTGCAGAACCCGCCGCAGCAAGTACAAAACCTATTTTACCGGTAAAACTACCTCTATTTTCAGTCATATTTAATTCTCCTAAACTTTCACATAAAAAAGACGCCTGATATTCAAGCGCCTTTATACGCATTTTACATCTAATAAAAATATTACCACATTTTTATATAAATTTCAATGCTTTTATTTAAATTTTCAAAAAGAACATTTCATTTAATTCTTAAAAAAGTTTTCTGCATAATTGCTATTATTGAATTTATTTTTTCTTTTTCTTTTCGGCAACTAATTCTTTTTCGCCCGCAAAATACATAGTTATAATACCAAATAAAACGGTAATTGTACTCACATAAATAATTATTGGCAAAAACTGCTTATAAAGGAATGTGCAAATAGCGGCGGCAGTATCTCCGCCAATTATTATTGCAACTATATAGCCAAAAAAGGTCATACCGCCCAAAAGCAGACACAGCATAATACTGTAGCCAAAAATACTTTTACAAACGTTAGTTATTTTCTTTAAAATTTCTTTCACGGTACAGCCCTCCTTACAGACCTAAAATAGGTAACCAACCCATTAAAACAACAACTTCTAAGATAAACTGAGCCGCAACCCACCACAAGTTGTTTTTAAAGGTTTTAGAAAAATCTGATTCAGCAAGTGACATACCCGCATACATACCAAGTCCAAGCGGAGGCGTAATACCGCACATAACACCGCATATACAAGGAAGCATAGCCGCTGCGAGTAACGGGTTTACACCAACAGAAGCAAGTGTAGTTATAAATACAGGACCGAAAATTACTACAAGCGAAGAACCCGGAATTACCATTCCAAGGAAACATGTAACAACACAAATAAACGTTACTAAACCGAATCTGTTAAAATTAACGTTCATAATAAAGTTCTGCATTTCTTCGGCAACGTTTAAGTCATTAAATAGTGCGCCAACCATATAGCCAATTATACAAACACCAATAGCGGGTGCAATTGATTTTACGCTGGTTGCAAACATTTTGGCAATGTTTTTAGGAGTTACACTCTTTTTATCCTTAACAATAAGACAAGAATATATTGCAGCAATGCCGGGAATAAACAGAAGCATTGAACTTGACATATATTTAGCGCCTTGTTCACCGAGTCGCTGTGTAAAGAAATTATCTTTAAATAAATAGTCAAGTAAAAAAGGCAAGAAAATAATTATAGGTAAGAAAAGACCTTTCCAGTTTTCTTTTAAAACCAGTTTTAAATTCGGAACATCTTCTTTATCCATTGGTCTTACTTTGTAATACTTACAAAAACCCCAAACCATTAAAACACGCTGAAGAATAAACCAAATCGAAATTCCCCAAAGAATTATCCAAAACTGACCAGTAGAAATGTTAAGCGTAGGATAAAGCGCTGTAAATGCGCCAAGAGCCGCCACGATATTTGAAGAAGGCGGTATCATATTACCCATATAACTTGCGTTACTTTCAATATTAGCAGCCAATTCTGCAGGAAAACCTGCCTTTTTCATAGCAGGAATAGTTATAGCACCCGTTGCCATAACGTTACCGGGGCCGCTTCCTGATAAAGCACCCATAAATGCAGAAGAAATAACCGATACGTAACCCGCGCCGCCTGTTACCCTGCCAAGTAAAGCAAGAATAACCGCAACACATCCGTCAATTACCTTTGTTTTTGTAAGAATAATTGACATAGCAACAAAAGCTGTCATTGAGTAAAGCAGTGAAGTTGATAACGCCTTATCTATGTAACTGCCCATGTTAGACCAAGTGCTTGTAACTGTAAGTAATACGATGAAACTAATAAGTATAGCCTCGTACACAGGACGCTTTAACAGCATAAACCATATTACAATTACAAATAACATTATACCAAGATAAAGTAAAGCTGATGGCATATTTAATCTCTCTTTTAATATAATCTTTACGCAATATATTATATAACTTTTTGGTTATGTGTCAAGTAAAAAAAAGAAAAAAATCGAAATTTTTTTCTTTTTATGAGTTTATACTCTTAATTAAACTTAAAAAATCTTCCTCAATTTTACTTAGTGTTTTATCCTTACGCCAAATTGCCACAACTTTTCTTTTAGGCAGTTCCTGTTTAAATGAATAGAAGTCTACCTCATTTGAAGCGGCAAGCGATTCAATTCCCGAAGGCACAAGTGCTACACCAAGACCGTTACGTACCATAGCAAACTGTGCTTCGATACTGTTTGCAACAATAGACACACCAAACTTAAGATTATACTTTTCTGCAAGAGCATTAAGTGTTCTTTGCATAAATAACGTATCTTTTAACATTACAAAATCAATACCGTTAAGCTGATTTATATCTATGGCATTATATCTTCTATTCTGTATAAATTCACTATCAAACTTTTTAAACGAAGCAGGAACAGCCAACACGAATTCTTCTTCTGTTAATACTTCGTAATTAAAATTCAAAACATCCTGTTCAAACACGGTTAATGACAAATCGTACTCACCGCGTATGGTTGCCTCAATAAGTTCTGCTGTATTACCTTCTTCTATAGCAAAGGTTATGAAAGGATATTGTTTTTTAAACTCTTTAGCAATAAAAGGTAACATTACTGAACTTCTGTAGGGAGAAGTTCCTATAGTAAGAGTTCCTTTTTTATTTTCGTTTATATCTATAAACTGCAGTGCCATATCGCGTTTTATATCAAGAATTTTTTTACCTGCTTCAACATAAACTCTTCCGGCATCGGTAAGACGCACATTACCGCCGTTTCTGTTAAAAAGAACAACGCCGAGTTCGTTTTCCAACTTCTTTATATATTGAGAAAGCGAGGGTTGAGAAATATTAAGAACCTCTGCCGCTTTTGAAAAGCAACCTTCTTTATTTAATGTTAAAACATATTCAAACTGTTTTAAATTCACAACCCATTCCCCTTTCTTAATTTATTAAGAGTTATTACTCGAATAGCGGAGTAGAAAAATAGCGTTCTGCTGTATCGGGAAGCACAGTAACCACAGTTTTTCCTTTGCCGAGTTTTTTCGCAAGTTTGATTGCGGCAGCAACATTTGTTCCGCTGCTTATACCGCACATTATACCTTCTTTAGATGCCAAATCCTTAGAAGTCTGTAATGCTTCTTCATCACTTATAATGCAAACGTCATTGTAAATATTCTGATTAAGTATTTCAGGGATAATTCCGTCACCAATACCCATTTGAACGTGAGTGCCGATAGAACCGCCCGAAAGAATTGCGGCATCTTCGGGTTCAACTGCCCATATTGTCATATCAGGATTAGCCGCCTTTAAGGTTTCTCCAATTCCCGTAATTGTTCCACCCGTACCAATTCCCGAACAGAAACCGTGAATAGGCGCATTAACCTGTTCTAATATTTCCTTACCCGTTACACTTCTCTGAACCGCAGGATTAGCAGGATTTTCAAATTGTTGCGGTACAAATACGTTTTTATCTTCCGCCTTCATTTTAAGGGCTAATTGCAAACATTCCTCAATACATAGACCAATATTGCCGGCGTCGTGAACAAGAATAACTTCAGCACCGTAATGCCTAACAAGTTTTCTTCTTTCTTCGCTCACTGAATCGGGCATAATTATTTTAACTTTATATCCCTTTACGGCACCAACCAAAGCAAGACCAATGCCTTGGTTTCCGCTTGTGGGTTCAACAATAACTGTATCCTTATTAATTAATCCTTTTTCTTCGGCATCAAGTATCATATTATATGCAGTTCTTGTTTTTATAGAGCCTCCGACATTAAGCCCTTCAAACTTAACATAAATATCGGCAGAGTTTTCTTCTACCATTCTGTTAAGTTTTATAATAGGGGTGTTCCCCATAGCCTCTAAAATACTGTTAAAAACCATTATCATTTGCCTTTCAATAAATGTTTATAAATTATATCACAATATTATAATATTTTCAATCTAAAAGTTTTGTGAAAATTTCAATAGCTTCATCAATACTTTTCAGTTCTGCATATTCCATTTGTTTTATTTCATCACTGAATTTTGCTATATCGGGAACACCAATACACTTCATTCCCGCTTTAAAGCCTGCAGTTATACCTTGCGGTGAATCCTCAAAGACAAAGCAGTCCTCAGGTTTTGCATTTAAAAGTTCTGCCGCCTTTAAAAATACGTCTGGCGCAGGTTTGCCGTTTTCTACGTCTTTACCGCCCACAAAAGCAGAAAAGTAATGTGTTGCGCCAACTTCGCTTAAATGATGCATAATAGTTTCTTTTGAAGAACCCGAAGCAATTGCCATTTTAATATTATGATTCTTAAAAAACTCAAGCAGTTCGTATGCACCGTTCATATACTTAACCGAACCGTTTTCGGCAATATATTCGCGCACGTCTTTTTTAAATTTTACTTCTTCTATAGAGGGATAGTTATCAAGCAAATACTTTGTCCAAGTTGCCTCGTTTGCACCGCAAAGATTGTATACAAGTTCGCCTACACCGCAAAAACCCTGCTGTTGTCCTGAATACTCCCATGCAGGAACACATATACGCTGTGTATCTAAAAGCGTTCCGTCCATATCAAAAATTACGCTAAACATCTTTTCTCCTTATTAAACCCGAGCCGTCAAGGCTCGGGTTATGATTTTATCGGCAATAAACGTTTTCTAAAGTAATACCTTCGCAACGCTGTAAGAAAATTCCCTGTCTTACGCTGGATTCGCCATTATCAATTACAATATTCTTAAATTTAACATTCTTAATAAAGTGACCCGGTTCATCAAATCCGCAAAGAACAATTGGATTACAATATTCGGTTGTGTTGTCCTTCTTGCGCATAATTGCGGTAAGTGTCATATCTTCAAACACACAGTTTTCAAAAACGGGTACGGTAGGTGCTGGTTCACCGTCGTCATTATAAGGAACCGAATGCATTAAAACTCTGCAAACGTTACAGCCTCTAACGTAAACGTTTCTAACATAACCGCCGCGCTTTTTAGTACCCTTAATTTCAACTCCGAAAACAGAATTACGCATATCGCAGTTCCAAATACGAACATCGTTAATACCGCCCGACATTTCGCTTCCTATAGTAATTCCGTGTCCAAAGTGGCTTATACAGTCAAACACTCTTATATGTTCGCTTGGTCGGTTAATTACGTTACCTTCGGGATTTTTGCCCGATTTAATTGCAACGGCATCGTCACCTGTAAAGAACTGACTTCCAAAAAGTGTACAGTTGGTTGAAGAATCGGGATCCCAACCGTCACCGTTCCATACTTTTTCAGAACGGAAAATGCAATCGTATGTAACTATGTTATCAGAGTAAATCATGTGAACGTTCCAACTTGCGCCGTTTTCAATGCCTATGCCCGCAATAACAACGTTTTTAGCACAACTCATATTAATAAGGCGAGGACGAAGTCTGCCCTGAATTGTAGTAGAAGTTTCACATTCTTTAATTTTATCGCCCAAGGATTCCATATAATCTTTCAAAAGAACGGTTTCGCGCTCAATAACGCTGTTAGCAAGGTCAACACCGCCGCCGTAAATTTTACCTTCACCGCAAATACGCACGTTTTCACAAGTAAAACCTTTTTCTCTTTCAAGTTCGCCAACATTAACAAGACCTGCATAGGTCATCATTTCGTGACCTTCAAAACGGCTTTTAATTTTTGGTTCGTAATCGGTATAAGAAGTAGTACCGTGAAGTATTGCTCCTTTTTCAAGATAAAGTTCCATATTGCTGTGTAAAAAGAGCGAACCTGTCATAAAATCGCCTTCGGGAATGTAAACACATTCACCCTCTTTACAATCGTCAAGTGCTTTCTGTAAAGCGGCGGTATTTAAAGTCTTACCGTCACCTATAGCATTATAAGGCGCTTTGGTAACGTCAATTCTATTCCTTACAGGCTCGGTTTTGCAGATAATTTCACCAATATTTTCTACACACTTTCCGTTTTCGTACATAGCAATACTGTATGTATATTCTGTGTTCGGCTGTAGATCTGTTATTTTTAAATGGCAACTTTCGGTTTCGCCAACCTTATTGCCATTTTGCGAAATAATATAAGTGTTGCCTTTTTTATAGTTATCAGGCAAATCCCAATAAAGCACAATACTGTTAGAAAAACTTAAATAATTATACATTTTAAAACCCCTTTATACAGTTTTGTTAAGTATATCACACATTCATTTTTATGTAAAGCCAAATTTAAGATTTTTAGGTGTTTAGATGCTCTTTTAAACGGTTTAACACCCATTTTTTATCGGCACTCCAAAGAGGCGCTACCAAATCTTTTTTAGCACCGTCCCCTGTTATTCTATGAACGACTGTTTCGGGAGGCAAACAAGAAATACATTCTTTTAAAATATCGGCGTATTCTTCAAAAGAAAGACACTTAAAAACATCCTTTTTATATTCTTCATAAAGATCAGTTCCCTTTATAACGTACAAAAGATGAAACTTTATTCCGTCACTTCCTGCATTTACAACCTGCCTGGTAGTAAGGACTGCGTCACTCTTTGTCTCACCCGGTAAGCCTATTATTATATGTGTAACAACATTAATACTTTTATCTTTTAAGCGTTTAACGGCATTAAAATATACTTCTGTTTTATATCCGCGCCTTATATAGTTTGCAGTTACATCATTAACGGTTTGTAAGCCCAATTCAATGTAAACGGGTTTAATTTTATTAATTTCACTTAAAAGTGCTAAAACTTCATCGCTTATACAATCAGGCCTTGTTGCAATTGAAATACCAACAATATAATCGGGCGAAATTGCCGTTTTGTAAAGTTCTTCAAGCGTTTTTACATTGGCATAAGTATTTGTAAAAGACTGAAAATAAGCAATATATTTGCCGCTTTTTATCTTGCGTGACACTTTTTCTTTAGCGCGTTCTAACTGTGCTAAAATATCGTTTCCGCCAACAGCAAACTCGCCGCTTCCCTTTTCGGAGCAAAAAATACAACCCTTATTGCCTGTAGTACCATCGCGGTTAGGACAGCTGAACCCCGCATCAATGCTGAGCTTATACACTTTACAACCAAATTTTTCTTTGTAGTGTTCGTTAAGTGTTTTATACATAAAAATTCTTTTCCCCTACGCGCCATCTGTAAAGATATATTGCAAATCCTAATAAGAATTTATATCACTCTCTGACGTTCGTTGAACATCAGACGAGCTCTGCAATTATTTTTTTAAGAAGCGCAAGATCTGCTGCATTTGGAGTGCCGCTTATTTCATCAACTTCAGTACATTTTACTTCTGCGTCATCCAATAAAATCAACTCTGCCAAAATCTTTTTTAAAAGTGCTAAATCGGCAGCATTAACTTCGCTGTCGCCGTTAATATCGCCGTTTTCGTATTTAAGTTCGTAAACGTAATTATAATTCCATTCCGCTTCGGTGAGATCATAATTTTCAGCGCCGATATTAATATTTAATCTGTCCTCTTCACTGCCGCCATAGTTAACGGTTTTAAGTTCTGCACACAAATCAAATGCCTGAGCCCCAATATAAGTTACGCTTTTGGGTATAGTAACACTTAAAAGTTCATCACAAAAATTGAATGCATTGTCGTCAATGGTTTTCACAGAATTTGGTATTATAATTTCGGAAAGGCCTTGACAACTCGCAAAAGCACTTCTACCAATACTTACAATACCATTACCCATTTTTAAGTTTTCAAGGTTATAACAAGCCGAAAAAGCGTTATCGCTTATACGTCTTAAGCTATTGGGAATTTCCACGCTTTCAAGGTTATAGTTAATTTCAAAAAGCGCATCAGCAATAGTTAATGTGCCTTTTTTTATAACAAAATCCTTAACGCCGGACTTCACTTCCACAAGATGCTTGCCTATATAAAGACCGTCGTTGTTCCAATTAGCAGAATTCTGCCAATAACCTGTATTTTTAAAAGCAGCTTTACCTATTTTTTCAATCTCATCAGAAATAGATATTTCATCAAGATGTGTACAAAAATAAAAAGCAAACATACCGATTGTTTTTACATTACTCGGAACTGCTATTTCGTAAATATTATAACAATTACTAAAAGCATACTCATTTATAGCCGTTACACTGCTTGGAATAACATAATTATCTTTTTCTTTTCCGGCAGGAAATTCTATTAATACAGTTTTTTCCTTGTTAAAAAGAACACCTTCCTGCGAACTATAATTATTATTGTTTTCGCAAACGTAGATATTTTTTAAAAGACTACACCCAACAAACGGATAACCCTTAATTTCTACAACACTTTCGGGAACAGTAACGGTTTCTACATTATCACAATTACCAAAAGCTGCTTTTTCAATTACAGAAATACCGTTTTCCAATTCAATATTTTCAACGTCATAACAAGACTCAAAAGCCTTTTCCCCAATACTTTCAACACTACCCGGAATTTTTATTTCTACGAGCATATCACAATCTTTAAAAGCGTATTCACCTATACTTTTGACTGTATCAGGAATTGTAACGTTTTTAATATCTGTCCTTGCAAAAGCATAAGAAGGTATTTGCACAGCACTACTTGGTATAACCAAATTATCCTCTATTTTTTCGCCGTTTAAATAAAGGTTTTTAGCGTATTGATTTGGATTACTGCTCTGTAGAAAATCTATATTACAATAAGATGCTAAATCGTTAATATAAAAATTTTCAAGGTTAAGCAAAACAGAAAAAGCAAAACTTCCAACAGTTTTAATGTTTTTACCAAAGGTTATATTTTTAATAGATGTACAGTTGTAAAATGCATTATCCCCAATAATTTCTACACTGTCGGGAATATTTAATTCCTCAATATAATTACAATACGCAAATGCATTCTCTTTAATTTCTGTAACACCGTTGCCAAAATCTATTTCTTTAAGTTCACAGCAATTATAAAAAGCTTTTTCGCCAATAATTTTCACACTGTCAGGCATTTTTACACTATTTAAATTACGATTACAAAAAGCATAATCGTTAATTCTTTCTACACCCTCGGGAATAATCAAATCTCCCTTTACTTCTTCGCCGTTAAGTAATAATCTGCTAACGGTATTATAGGGATTGTTTGAAAATTCAATGTTACAATACGATTCAAGACTGCTTATGTTAATATCTCTCAACGCATCACAAAAAGCAAATGCATCGTCTACTTTTTCTAACGAATCTGAAAAAGTAATTTGACTAAGAAATTCACACCCGTTGAAAGCGTAGTCTTCAATATGTTTAACGGTATCAGAAAGTACTACACTTCTTATTTCTGAATAACAAAAAGCATTTTTCTTTATAGTTTCAATGCCCTCCGGAATAACAAGATCTTCCACAAGTTCACCGTTTACATATAATTTTTTTGCAATATTAAGCGGATTGCAAAAACTAAATTCAAAATCTATTTCACACCACGATTTAAGGTCGGTTATATTAAATTTAAAATCATTAGCAGTACCATTAAAAACACTGGCACCTATCTTCTTAACGCCTTTACCAAGAGTAACGTTTTCAAGTAAGTAATTAAACGAAAATGAATAATCGCCGATAATCTCAACGCTATCGGGAATTACTATATTTTTTACAAGTTCACAAGACTTAAAAGCCTCTTCTCCTATAGTTGTAACACTATTACCTATAATAATACGGGCAGCTTGTTTGCAGTGAGCAAACGCTCTATCTCCAATGATTGTAACTTTATTTGGAACAATAATCTCTGTAATTTTATTGCAATTATAAAATGCGTCGTTGCCAATAACTTCTAAATCAAGCGGAAGCTCAATATCAGCAAGCGCGGTGCAATTGCTAAACGCTTCTTGTCCAATAGTTTTTACACTGCTTGGAATAGTTACGGTATTTAAAAACGTCTGCCAATTGAATGCTCTGTCGCCAATATGGGTAACGCCTTCTTCAATAAAAGCAACAGTAACAAGCCATCCACCCCACGGAGCAGAACTATCGGTATAATCCGCCATTTTTCCGTTACCGCTTATGGTAAGCACTGTGCCGTCGAGCGTCCATGTGCACTCACCTGTTGTACCGCTTGTTGCCGCGGAGGCTGTTATATTAAACACTCCGAAAGGCACACAGCAAAACATAAGAGTTAAGGTTAAAAATAGTGCTAAAAATTTTTTCATTTTAATTTTCCTCCTAAAAGAAAAATAGCCTTAAATTAAGGCTATTTTAACATATTATTATAAGTTTTGCAATAAAGATAAATTTTTAACGAATATTTGCAATAACAAATTCGGTTATAAATGTGTCTTTTTATTCTACTTCATTTCCGGTAAGAAATGCTATTGATCTTTCTACCGCATCTCGCGAATTGCCCCAATCGGCATTTTCGGTGTTGTTGCGGTAATCGTACATTGTTGTGTATTTTTTAACATCCTCGTGAAGTGAAACCGAATATTCCTTAGTAATGCGGTTAAGATTTTTCACAAACTCGCCACTGCCTTTTTCAGAGCAAAAAATACAACCCTTATTGCCTGTAGTTCCGTCGCGGTTTGGACACGAAAAACCTGCATCAACACTTAACTTATAAACCTTACAGCCAAATTTTTCTTTGTAATGTTCATTTAAAGTTTTATACATATTTTCACATCCTCACGCGTAAAAGCAAGTATAATTTCTAAAGTATTATATCATTTATGTTTTTCCATTTCAACAAAAAAACACCCGACTAATATAGTCGGGTGAAGTATAAGTAAAGCAAATATTAATCGTTAAAGCCAGATTCAACTAAAGCAACCAATGCATCAATTGCGTCTTTCTCATCGGAACCGTCTGCGATAATCTTAATGGAAGTACCGCCTACAATACCTAAAGACAAAACACCTAAAAGGCTTTTTGCGTTTACACGGCGGTCATCTTTTTCTACCCAAATAGAAGACTTAAATTCGTTTGCCTTCTGAATGAAAAAAGTTGCAGGACGAGCATGTAAACCTACTTGATTATGAATAACTACATCTTTAACGCACATATTTATATCTCCTTAAATTGTTATAAAACACATAACCTTGTGTATGTTAATAATTATACCACATTATATTCAATAGTCAACCCGACTTTACAAACTTCCATTTTTTGACTAATCAGAGAAAAATTAAAAATAGTCTATTTGTGCAAAATTACTTAAAATTTAACATAAATTTAATTATAATCGGTGTCGTTTTGGCTGTTTTCTTCTTTTATTTTGTTTAAATATTCTAAATCCTTTTTATCTAACTTAGCATTTTTTAATATATCAGGTCGCTTCTGTAAAGTTATTTCTAACGATTTATGTCGGCGCCATTTATTAATTTCGGCATGGTTACCCGAAAGCAACACTTCGGGAACTTCTTTGCCTTCCCATACGGCAGGACGAGTATATTGCGGATATTCAAGCAAACCTGCAAAGTGGCTTTCTTCGGTAAAGCAGGCTTCATCGGAAAGCACACCCGGTAACATTCGGCAAACGGCATCGGCACATACAAGCGCAGGTAGTTCACCGCCCGTTAAAACGTAATCGCCAATGGAAATTTCCTCATCAACAATATCATCTATAACTCTTTGGTCAATACCTTCATAATGTCCGCAAAGAAAGACAATATGTTTTTTTGCAGACAGTTCTATTGCTTTTTGCTGTGTAAAAGTATTACCCTTTGGTGACATATATATTAGATATGGTTTTTCTTCGCTGTTTTCCGCAATATGCGAAAAGCAAAGTTTTATTGGTTCTGCAGCCATTACCATTCCCATTCCGCCACCAAACGGAGCGTCATCGACCTTATTGTGTTTATTATTAGCAAAATCTCTTATATTGATACATTCAATATCAACCTTACCCGCTTTACGGGCACGGCCAATTATGCTTTCTCCCATAACTGCTTCGCACATTTCGGGAAAAAGTGTCATAATATCAATCTTCATCATCAAAAATCCCCTTAAGAACTTTTATAACTATTTTTTCCGTCTCAACGTCTACACTCACAATAAATTCATCAATTGCGGGAAATAGGTATTCTCTGCCTTCTTTTTCAATATGCCAAATATCGTTCGCAGGATTATCTGTAACATCAGTTAACTTTCCTAAAAGTTCACCGTTTTCACTATCATAAACACTGCAACCAATAATTTCTTCAATAAAATGTCTGCCTTCTTCAAGTATTGCGTCTTCTCTTTTTATAAGCAAGGTTTTACCGCGCATACTTTCGGCTTCTTCAATGGTAGATATTCCTTTTGCCTTTAAAAGTATAATATTACCGTGAGGTTTGGAACTTTCTACATCTAAAACCGTATTTTCATTCAAGTATAACTTTTTAAAAGAACAAAAAAAATCGCTATCATCACACCAATACTGAACCTTCATAAAGCCCTTTATTCCGTGCACACCAACAATTTTGCCTATTTCCAAAAATTCTTTTTTCATAAAACACCTTTTTAAAATACTCGTTAATCCTATTTATATTTATACCCCCATTTTCAAAACAAGAAATGGGGGTGAAAATTAAATTATGCATACAGTAAAAACTGTATGCGGTTAGCTTTAGTCGATTTCCACAGCGATTTTCTGGTTTTCGCGGTTAGCAGCAGCACGCATTAAAGTACGTATTGCTTTAGCAATTCTGCCCTGCTTACCAATTACTCTACCCATATCGCTTTCGGCAACGTGAAGATGGTAAACCACAACGCCTTCCTCGTTGATTTCATCAACATCAGCAGTTACTGCATCGGGGTTTTCAACAAGTCCCGAAGCAATTGAAATTAATAACTCTTTCATAAAATACAACCTCCAATGAATTAAAGCACGCCATTCTTTTTAAGCAAAGCTTTAACAGTATCGGTCGGCTGTGCACCGTTGGCAATCCACTGTTTTGCCTTTTCGCCGTCGATATTAACAATTGCAGGTTCTTTAGTAGGATCGAAATAACCGATTTCTTCGATAAAACGACCGTTTCTGGGGAATCTGGAATCAGCAACAACTACACGGTAGAAAGGAGCTTTCTTAGCGCCTAAACGACGTAATCTGATTTTAACTGCCACAAAAAACACCTCCTGTAAAATAAATATATCTTAAAAAGAAAATCTTTTTAGAAACCAAAACCGCCCGGCATATTCGGGAAATTGGGCATTCTTCTTCTGCCCTTTTTGTTGTTCATCTGCTTGAACATTTTTTTCATTTGTGTGTGTTGATTAAGAAGTCGGTTGACGTCTTCAACCTTTGTGCCCGAACCCAACGCTATTCTTTTTTTGCGTGAAGCATTTATGATTTCGGGTTTTCTGCGTTCTTTATCGGTCATTGAAGTTATAATTGCTTCAATTCTAAGTAACGCTTTGTCATCTACGTCAACGTCTCTTAACTGTTTATCCATACCCGGAAGCATAGAAAGAACACTTTTTAGCGAACCCATTTTCTTAATTTGCTGAAACTGAGCATACAAATCATTTAAATCAAACTTGTTTTCGCTAAGTCTTCTTGCCGCTTCTTCGGCCTGTTTTTCATCTATTTCGTTTTCTACCTTTTCAATAAGCGAAAGTACGTCGCCCATTCCAAGAATACGGGATGCCATACGATCGGGATGAAATTCTTCAAAGGCATCCATTTTTTCGCCAACGCCCGAAAACAGTATTGGTTTTCCTGTTACAGCCTTAACCGAAAGCGCTGCACCGCCGCGGGTATCACCGTCTAACTTTGTTAAAATAACACCGCTTATTTCAAGAATATCGTTAAATGCCTTTGCAACGTTAACGGCATCCTGACCTACCATTGAATCGATTACCAAAAGAATGTTATGAACTTCCACCGCTTGGGTAATGCGCTTCAGTTCATCCATTAATTCTGTATCTATATGAAGTCGACCCGCGGTATCTAAAATAACGAAATCGTTACCGTAATCTCTTGCGTGAGCAATTGCTTGTTTTGCAGTAATTTCCGGCTTTTGTGTTCCCTTTTCAAAAACGGGCACCTCTACCTGTGCACCAACTACTTTTAACTGTTCAATAGCGGCAGGACGGTAAATATCGCAACCAACAAGCATTGGTCTGTGACCTTGGGATTTTAAAAATTTAGCAAGTTTTGCGCAGTGTGTTGTTTTACCAGCACCTTGCAAACCGCACATCATAATTACTGTAGGCAGTTTTGAAGACGTATTAAGCCTTTTTTGTTCGCTACCCATTAAAGCCGTTAATTCATCTCTTACAATTTTTACAACCATTTGTGCGGCTGTAAGAGATTCCATAACGTTTTCGCCTATGCATTTTTCGGCTACGGAATTAGTAAAATCTTTAGCAACTTTATAGTTAACGACGGCTTCAAGCAAAGCAAGACGCACTTCACGCATTGCTTCCTTAACATCGCTTTCGCTTAGTTTACCCTTAGAGCGAAGGCGTTTAAATACGCCGGACAATTTATCTGAAAGGCTGTCAAACGCCATATATATGCTCCTTTACAAGTTTTCTATAATGTTATAAATAGATTTAATATCTTCTTTTTCGGCAGCTTTTTTTAAACTGTTAACAGTTTTAAGATACCCAAGTTTTTCTTCATAGCCGTGAAGAAGTTGAACGGTACGTTTTAAAGTATCGTGTGCAGCCTGCCGTGTCATATTCTCGTTTTCGGAAATCTCCGAAAGGGATAAATCTTCATTATAATAATCAACAGCAATACGGTATTGCTTTTCGTTAAGTAAAACACCGTACACATCAAGAAGCAACGATACCGATAAATCTTTCACCGTTATACCCCTTTCGCTGTCAAGTTTTTTTCTTTACAGCAAGAGTATATCACACAAAGCAGCGTCTGTCAAGTATTTTTCTTGACATCATTTTTATGGTTGAAATATTTCTTTAATTTATGTATAATATAAATGATTGTATATTCAGGGGGAAGAATTAATGAAAAAATCTTTTAAACTCACTGCCCTTTTGCTGTGTGTTATATTGGTTATCAATGCTGTTTGCGGTTGTTCTAAGTATAACAGTAACGCCGTTATATATTACGAGGTAAACGAAGCGCCCAAAACTATTGACCCACAGTTGGCTTCAACCGAAACTGAATTAATGCTTGTAAGAAACCTTTTTGAAGGTCTTATGCGCGTTGACGAAAGCGGTGAAATTGTTAACGGTGTTATAGACAGTTACACATATAAAAATCTTGTTTACACGTTTAATATATCTGAAAGCGCAAAATGGAACGATGGCAGTGAACTTACGGCTTACGATTTTGAATTTGCCTTCAAGCGCGCCGTTGACCCCGCCACAAAATCACCCTACAGCGCGAAACTTTCTTCAGTTTTGAATGCAGAACTTATATTAAACGGAACTGTTGAGCCCGAATATTTAGGCGTTAAAGCAAAAGATTCCACAACCTTTGTTATAACAATGGCTTCTGACGACAGCAACTTTTTATATAAACTTACAACAAGCGTTTGTATGCCTTGTAACAAAGAATTTTTTGAAGAATGTGACGGTGAATACGGTCTTTCAAAAGATACAATTCTTACCAACGGTTCATACAGATTAACAAAATGGAGTCTTAACGATTTCGCCGCCCGTCTTCACCGAAACGAAAAATACTACGGAAAATTTTTGCCTAAAAACTCTGCAATTTTTGTTTCGCTTAACCCCGATAAAGAACACATAGACCTACTTTCGAAATCAAGCGTTGATATTGCTTATATTACCCCCGAACAAATGAACCAAGCCACAAGCAACGATCTCATATGCGCACAAACCGACAACATTATATGGGTTATGAAGTTTACCAAAAGTTTTGATTACGATTTAAGAAAGGCTTTTGTTACAGGTATAGACAGAAACTTATACGCCGGTAACTTAGGCATTGGTTTTAACGTAACTTATAACCTTTTCCCTTCTTCTATTGCAACGCAAGAACTTGAAGATTCGGGAACTCTTGAATACGATATTGATTTGGCTAAAGCACTATACAAAAGCGCTTTATCATCTTTACCGAACAAAAAACTTCCCTCTACAACTTTAATTTACTATAAAGACCCTTCAATTTCCAAACCCATTAACGATATTATAGGACATTGGCAAAACCATTTGGGAGCATATATAAATATACAGCCCAGCGAAAACCTTGAAGAAGTTATAAGCAAAACTTATTCCGATTCAAACTATATTGCCGTTTACCCTATATATATAAACGATAAAGACCCGACAGCATTTATTGAACAACTTGGTTACGCTTTCAGCGATGCCGAAATTAAATCGCTTTCAATTATTCAGTCTAATATATTAAGTGAATACTACGTTGTTCCGCTTGCCGTTCAAAACTCGGTAATAGCATATTCTAAAGATCTTGTTAACTTCTCTCACGATTTAGGAAACGGAACAATAGATTTTACATTTGTAACTAAAAAATAAACAAAAAAGTTTATCTGTTTTTTCGCAGATAAACTTTTTTATTTTACATTGTTACCTTCTCAATTTGTTTTTTTAACTTATTTATAATTCTTTTTTCAAGCCTTGATATGTATGATTGAGAAATCCCCAACATATCGGCAACCTGTTTTTGTGTATATTCTCTTTTTGAGGATATACCGAAACGCATTTCCATAATTTCTCTTTCTCGGTGCGATAACTGAGAAATAAGTAAATTGAGTATATTTCTTTCATCTTCTTTTTCAATTTCCCTGCCCACTTCTTCGCCGTCGCTTCCCAAAATGTCAGAAAGTAAAAGTTCGTTTCCGTCCCAATCTACGTTAAGCGGCTCATCAAACGATATTTCGTTTTTTAATGAAGAGCTTTTTCTTAAATACATAAGTATTTCATTTTCAATGCACCTTGAAGCATAGGTTGCAAGTTTTATATTTTTATCGGGTCTGAAGGTGTTAACAGCTTTAATAAGACCTATTGTTCCAATTGAAACAAGGTCTTCGTTTGAAGCTCCCGGTGATTCAAACTTTTTTGCAATGTAAACTACAAGTCTTAAATTGTGTACTATAAGTTTTTCACGAACGTATTCGTTATCAGTTTCAAACCTTAAAAGTAATTCCTTTTCTTCTTCGGCACTAAGCGGAGGCGGAAGCGTTTCGGGACCGTTTATGTAAAAAACCTTTTGAGAAAAGGCAGTGACTATTTTTATATACAATTTTTTAAGTGTTTCAAAAAATTTCATACTTACTCCTCCAAAATATCGTTACTCACAATGGCTTTGTAATCGCCTTCAAAAACATTTTCACTTACTGCTATTAAGACCTTGTTAATTCTTCTGCCATTTACACCAACAGCTTCGCAGTAATACGCATTTACCATACTGCTTCCGCCAATGCTTTCAAAGGGTAATAACAAAGGCGGTTTACTATTTAAATCACCGAATATCTTCCCTGCTGTTTTTTTGTCGGTTATTACTACTTTTCTTCCGCCATAGATATCTTTAAGCGAATTTCCGCTATCAACAATTGCCTTAATATTAACGGCAGAGTTGTTATTATAAATATCTAAATCCACCCTTTTGCAGTGCGGTGAAAAACGGCAAATTAAAAATCTGCCCAACCTTATAAGTAAATATCCAATGCAGGAAAATATTATCATTTCAACTGCAGAAATATCAAAGTAAACCACACTGTTTTTTATTACCATTGAATACGGTTTGAATATATTCCAGAACACAACAGCAAAGCCGTTATAAACAAAGGTAACCGCAATAAATGAAGTAAATGCTTTAATAAAAGAAACCGTGCTTTTAAACCCGAATGCAACAAACGTTATAAAAAAACAAATTGCAATTCTTATTATTAAATCTAATAATTTCGGTAATGCGGGCACAAATATGTAAAGAGAAGTAAGTGAAGCAAAAACGCAAGAAAGAATTAACCTTTTTTCGCTGATTATTACTGAAGATATCTTCGATGCCAACAAAATCAAAAAATAATCTATTACGGCATTTAAAAAAATAAGAATGTCAACATATATCACCAACGTGACCACCGCTTTTTGTTTTTATGTATTTATTATACAACCAAGAAAAGAAAAATATTGTCGCATTTTAATGCAGTTAAAAATAAAAAAAGCAAAACCCATTGGATTTTGCTTTAAATATCGTTTATATGTTTTCTAATTTGTTCCATTCGCATATCAAGTTCTGCGCTCTTATTCGCACATGAAAGCAGTTCTTTTGCTAATTCATCGCGTATTTCTGCTGGAACATCCTTTTTATAACTAATTTTATGTTCAAGACTCGCCCAAAAATCCATAGCAATAGTACGAAGTTGAATTTCAACCTTCATATTTTTCTTGCCTTCTTGCAGAAATATGGGAATTTCTATTATTAAATGAAGACTTCTGTAACCGTTAGGTTTCGGTGTTTTAATATAATCTTTACGCTCAACAAGTGTAACGTCGTCTTGATTTAATATACACTCGGCAAGCATATAAATATCGTCTACAAAAGAACATATAATTCTGATTCCCGCAACATCGTTAAGGTTTTCTTCTATGCCATCAACCGACAACGGAAATTCTCGGTTTGCAAGTTTCTTTATTATGCTTTCAGGCGATTTAAGTCTTGTTTTAATACTCTCAATCGGATTACGGTCGTACATTAACGAAAACTGTTCGTTCAGTACCCTAAACTTTGTTTCAACTTCCATCATAGCACAGTTATAATATGCCATTAGAGTTTTAAAAGGAAGACTTCTGTTACTTAAGTTTTCTATTAAATCTTCAGTTATCACTTGATTTTTATTATTTTCAACAAACCGTTTCATTTTCATTTTCTTCCATATTGTTTTCTTTGTTAGTTAAATGCTCTTTCAAAAGCATATAAAATGCGGCTACAAGCGGAACGCCCAAAAGCATACCTACAACGCCCGCAATACCGCCGCCAACGGTTACGGCAAGTAACACAAATATAGCAGGCAAACCAATTGAACTGCCAACAACCTTTGGATAAATAAGGTTACCTTCAAGTTGCTGCAATACAACAAGGAATATTAAAAAAATCAATGCTTTAATAGGAGAAACCGTTAATATCATAAATGCGCCGACAGCCGCACCTATGTAAGCACCTGCAATAGGAATAAGCGCTGTAAAGCCAACAAGGGTACCTATCATAATCGCATAAGGAATTCTTAAAACAGTCATTCCTAAAATACAAAGAATACCAAGTATAACTGCTTCGGTACACTGACCAACAATATAATTATGGAAACATTTGTTGCATACGTCAAAAACATGCAATGATTTTTTCACTGTATTTTTCTTTAAAAAAGCATTCATTAAACGCTTTATACCTTTTTGCAAATTTTCTTTGAAAGCAAGAATATAAATAGCAAAAACAATGCTTAAAAATGCCGTTACAATGCCCGATACAACTGAAGTTACAGCACTTATAACTGCGTCAAACACACTGGTAACACCGCTTTGCAAAACAGAAAACGCTTTAGAAAGATAGTTTTGCCAATCTATTTTAGAAAGTGAAGCCAGAACTTCGGGAGAAAGATTTTCTTTAACCCAATCTTTTTGTAAAAACGCATTTATTGCTACAGGAATTTCAGACACAATAAACTTTACGCAAGATACAAGTTCTGGAATTACCAACCAAATAACGGCAGCAACAATTGAGCAAAGTGAAAGAATTGCCGCAACCATACATACAGGACGTCGGGTTTTAAAAACAACAGGTTTATTAATTTTCTTTTTAAAATAGTGACGTTCGTAAAAGCACATTAATATGTTCAAAAGATACGCCAAAACAAGACCGATAAAGAACGGTGACAACGCACTTAAAACCGTACCTAAAATATTTGAGAATGACTTAAAATAAAATATACACAAATACAATATTAACGCCGAAACGCCAACCTTAAAACAATTTTTCCAAGTAATCATAGCAACAATTCCTTTGCTTTTCTTTTATTTAATTATATACCATGCTTTTTATAAATTCAAGAATAATAGTAATAATTTACAAAATCATAAAAATTTTCAAAAAAACAGCTGACGTTTTATACGCCAGCTGTGTTATTTTTAAAGTCTTGCCACGCCTGTTTCTCGAGCTGTTTTTATAACAGCCTGCGCAACAACCTTTGCTACGCGTTTATCAAGAGCTGTTGCAATTATATTTTCCTCGGTAATCTCGTTATCGGGAATTAACGAAGCCAACGCATAAGAAGTTGCAACCTTCATTTCTTCGTTAATGCACTTAGCTCTGCAGTCAAGCGCACCGCGGAAAATACCCGGAAAAGCCAGAACGTTATTAATCTGATTCGGAAAATCCGAACGTCCCGTTCCGACAATTCTCGCTCCTGCTTTTTTGGCAACGTCAGGCATAATTTCAGGGGTTGGATTTGCCATTGGGAACAAAATCGCGTCGTTTGCCATAGATTTAACCATATTTTCGTTAACAAGGTCAGGCGCCGATACACCTATAAACACATCGGCTCCGACAAGAGCATCGGCAAGTGTTCCCTTTTTATTTTCAAGATTAGTAACCTTTGCTATTTCTTCCTGCGCAGCATTATTGTTAGGCTCACCTTTGCATATAATTCCAAACCTATCGCAGAAAGTAAGATTCTTAACACCGATGTTCATAAGATGTTTACCGATAGCAATACCTGCTGAACCGGCACCGTTAATTACAACCTTTACTTCTTCAATTTGCTTTTTAACAAGTTTTAATGCATTTATAAGTGCTGCGGCAACTACGATAGCCGTACCGTGTTGGTCGTCGTGAAATATTGGAATATCGCATATTTCTTTGAGCTTTTCTTCAATTTCAAAGCAACGTGGTGCCGAAATATCTTCAAGATTAATTCCGCCAAAGCTACCAGAAAGTAAATATACGGTACGTACAATTTCATCTACGTCCTTAGACTTAATACAAAGAGGAAAAGCATCAACATCAGCAAATTCTTTAAACAAAGCGCATTTGGCTTCCATTACGGGCATACCTGCTTCGGGGCCAATATCACCAAGTCCCAATACTGCAGTACCGTCGGTTACAACAGCCACTAAATTAGAGCGTCGTGTTAAATCGTAAGATTTAGTTACATCTTTTTGTATTTCAAGACAAGGCTCGGCAACACCGGGAGTATATGCAAGTGACAAATCTTCTTTTGACTCTATTGATACACGGGATACAACCTCGATTTTTCCGCCCCATTCATAATGCTGTTTTAGTGATTCTTCTCTGATATTCATTGTTAATTCTCCCAAGGAAATTTATATTGTGTAAGACCTAATTCATCGCGAATCTGAATAATTTCTTTTTGCACAGATTCGTTTATAGGAACACCGCTTTGACGCGAAACGCCTATTTCATATTCCTTTTCGCCTGCGGTATAAATTCTTTCAGCGTTTGGTGCCTTCTTTGAAGCGCGCATACTTCTGCAGATATCTCCTGCTTTTTTACGGGCAATATCCTCTCCCATAAAGTGATTGGTGTCAATAGCAATAAACCAATGTCCCAACTGATACGGACGTATATTGCCGTTTTCATCTTTACCGTCGAGCGCCTTTCCGTAAGCACCGTCTTGCAGTATTGAAGAAAAAAACTCAACCGCCATTGCAAAGCCGTAACCTTTATATCCGCCTAAGTCTTCACCGATACCGCCAAGCGTTGTAAGCGCCGCCGTACCACTGCGAATTTTCTTTAAAGCTATACCTGCATCGCCCTCTACGGCATTGCCAAAGGTATCAATAACAGTACCTGGATGTACGTTTTCACCGATTCTCTCATAATATTCAACCTTACCGTTTTGCGTTATTGAAGTAGCGCAATCAAAGTTAAAATCAAAAGCTTCATCGGTTGGTACGCCTATGGTAAAAGGGTTTGTACCAAACATACCCTCAACACCGTGAGTAGGTGCAACCGAAGGTCTTGCATTGGTGCCTGTCATACCGATACAGCCTGCCTTTGTTGCCATAGTTGAATAATATCCCGCTATACCGTAATGACAAGAATTGCGAACAACTACCATACCCATACCGTATTCTTTTGCTTTTGCAATTGCCATACTCATAGCTTTATACCCAATTACCTGCCCCATTCCGTTATGACCGTCTATTACGGCAGTAGTTGGTGTTTCTTTTACAATTTCAATTTCGGTGACTGCATTTTGAATGCCCGCTTTAATTCTATCAAGATAAACAGGTTTAAAACGGTTTACACCGTGGGACTCTATACCGCGTTTGTCTGATTCCAAAAGAACATCGGCGCAAATTTTTGCATCTTCTTCAGGTATTCCGTAACCCACAAAAGCATCAACAACAAAATTTGTTATAGTTTCCCAATCAACAATACAAGTTTTATTCATAATAATCATTCCTCACACATACCAAAGTTCTTTTTTTCCTGTTGAAATTGCCTCGGCACCGTTACTAAGCGCCTCAACTAATTCTTGTTTGGTTTCTATAAGTCCCCCCGCTATTACGGGAATGCCGATGCAAACAAATTTTTTTATAACCTTACTTGCAATACCCGGCATAATTTCAATTAAATCGGGTTTTGTGTTTTCAAGCATATCGTTTATACTTGCAACACCCTTGCTGTCAAGCGCAAAGAAACGCTGAACGGTAGTTAAGCCTAATTCATTTGCATAACGTATCAACGGTGCCTTTGTACTTATAATACCGTCTATACCTTTTTGGGCAAGATATTCAATACCTGTTTTATCTTTTCCTATGCCGTCTGCTAAATCAATGTGAATGAACAGTTTTTTACCTGCGCTATGCACTTTTTTTACAGCTTCATCAATATCAAGCAAGGATATCTTCAAGTCAAAAATAATCTGCACAGGCGATTTTACAGCCTCGTCAAGCATACTGTTCTGAACTGCCGCAATAACAGGACAGTTTTCAACACACTCTTTAAATTCACGTAAACACATTTTATCACCTAAAAACACAAAAAGCAAGGATACAGTTACCCCTGTAAACCTTGCTTCTCAAATATCTCAGCAAAATTATTCTATTACAAAACCCAAAAAATGTCAAGTTGAATTTATAAATTAACAACGAATATTTACAAGATGACATATTCCCGGAATTGTTTCGCCTTGCAGAACCGACGTTGGCGAAAGCAGCGCACCCGTTGCGCAGTAAAGAATGTTTTTAAGATTTCCCTTTTTAAACTGCTCCATTATATACGAACACATCATCGTTGCAGAGCAACCGCATCCCGAAGCACCCGCGTGAACATCCTGTTCTGCTATATCAAATATCATACATCCGAAATCGTTATATCTTTCGCCCAATTTAACACCCTCTTTTTCACACAATTCAATCAGCAGTTCACTTCCTACAGTTCCTAAATCACCCGTAAAGATTGCATCGTAATCTTTTTCGTCTGTATTTGTATCAGCAAAAAAATTCTTTATGGTATCACACGCAGCAGGGGAAAATGTCAAGAGAACACCATAAATTTTCCACTTCCAAAAATTCCCTTTAATTTTGCGGGTTTGGGGACTTTTGTCCTATTATATCTCATTTCTCTATTCTTCTCACAATACTTGTTGATTTCATAAAATAACTGTGAGGATGGTTTTGATTTCAAACATAACAGAATTCCTTTTATTATTAACATATACAGAAACCAACCGAAACAAGTCGTTTTGCACATTCGGCAAGTGATTTAAGAATTGCTTATTCGTTTAAGGAATGAATATTACCACCATCTACACCTAAATTATCTACGTATGGAATTTCAGCTTCGGTGATATACGCAGCATCTGAGCCAATAGGACATGTACGTACGCCTAGTTGCGGAAGACCGTTTTGTGCATAGATTTGATTCATTTTCTCAAGCAGCTTACTGTTGCGGTCGGTCAACGGCATTGCAGGTCGGTAAGATGTTTCCTCTAATATACAAGAGCAGCCGTCTATTTCGTTATGTGCTGCAATTTCTCGTGCAAACTCCCTTACTTTAATACATTTATAATTTTATCTCATTCACTTAAAAGATAGGAGTCAACAAAAAGCGGCTCTATAATAAATGTTGGGGTAACCAAATAGAGCCTACGAAAAAAATTGAAAAAAATAAAAAAAGTAGAGCATATTTGGAAGAAATCCGTTAAAATGGAATTGCTTAACAACCATGAACGGAGGAACCAAATATGCTCTATAAACATTTTACAGAAAAACTTCTCGGATTGCAAGGATTAAATATAACAAATATCGAGGAAAATGAAAAAAGTATCATAATATACGCGGAAATGGAAAGAAAAGAACATACTTGTATTAGTTTCGGTACTGCAACAGATACAGTCCACGACTACCGAATTCAGGTAATTAAGGATATTCCTGCTTTCGGAAAGCTTGTCAGCATTGTTCTACGTAAACGCAGATACCGATGTAAACATTGTGGTAAGAGATTTTTTGAAACAAACTCATTCTTACCTAGATATCATAGAATGACAAATCGGTTATCTGCTTTTGTAATAGATAAACTGAGTGATGAACGCTCATTCACAAGTGTTGCCAGAGAGGTTAACCTCTCTGTATCTACAGTAATTAGAATATTTGATACGGTTTCCTATCCTAAAGCTGAATTATCCGAAGCTCTTTCAATAGATGAATTCAAAGGTAACACTTGGGGTGAAAAATACCAATGTATTTTAACGGACCCTGTAAACAAAAGAGTTTTAGACATACTTCCTGAACGATACAAGCCATATTTAACAAACTATTTTAAACGATATCCAAAAAAATACGCAACAGCGTAACTTATTTCGTTAGTTATATGTGGCGTACTTATGCGGATATATCTGATGTATGGGGTTTAAAAACGCAACACAAGTAATTGATAAATACCATTGGATAAGACCAGCTATATGAGCATTTGAAAATGTACGAAAAGAAGAACAAAAGAAATTGAGTCCCGAACTCAAAAAGTATTTCAAAAGGTCGAAATCTTTACTGATTAAGCGATATGACAGTCTTGAAGAAGAACAAAAACAACAAGTTAATGTTATGCTCTATTATTCCGTAAACATAAGCAGAGCCTACTTTTACAAAGAACAATTTTTAAAGATATTGAATCAAAAGGATGCAAAATCTGCAAAGAAAGCACTGACAGAATGGATTCAGAACGCAGAGAACTGCGGTATACCACAGTTCCATAAATGCGCTGATACAATGCGTAATTGGTATACAGGTATTATTAATTCTTTCTCAACTACGATTACTAATGGATTTACCGAAGGGTGTAACAACAAGATTAAAGTTTTAAAACGAAACGCATACGGTTACCAAAATTTCAAAAGATTCAGAAACCGTATTTTACATATATTTTCTCATCAACAACTTAACAAAGAACAAGCAGCCGCTTAATCGCGACTGCTTGCGTAAAACATTTTCATTTTAACTCCTTACCCCAACTATTGACAAAAAGCCCCAAAAAAGCGTTAACTCCTATGTAAAAATTTCAATAATTCAGATTATTTAAGCTTAAAAATCAAGTATGGTCTTTTCACCGTAAACGTTTTTCCAATCCTTATCGAAACCGCTAATTGCAGCATCTGTCATTGGATGGGTTATTACAGATTTCAAAACATCAGCAGTAACTGTAACACACTGACAACCTGAAAGTGCACATTTATGCACTTGTTCAGCATTTTTAAAACTTGCCGCAAGTACCTTACAAGGCAAATCATAAATTGCAAACTGTTCAACTATTTGTGCTACAACTTCACAACCATCACCTATAATATTGTCAAGACGGTTTACATATGGAGCAACATAATCAGCTCCGGCTTTTGCAGCAATTAGTGCCTGAGCAGGAGTGAAAATAGCAGTCATTAGCACCTTTATACCAAGTTTTTTAAGCTGCATTGTAGCCTTTAATCCTTCTTCACAAATCGGGATTTTAACACAAAATTCTCCGCCTGATTTTTTATCCATAAGAACAGCCTCTTCTACAATTTTTGAAGCTTCAGTTTGAACAGTTTGGGCAAAAAAGAGTTTATCAGGACCGATAATATTTCTAATCTCTTTTACAATATCCCAAAAGTTTCTATTTTCCTTAGCTATAATAGAAGGATTAGTTGTAACACCAGAAAGTGGATAAAACTCATTACAATCTTTTATAGCTTCAATATCCGCTGTATCTAAAATATATTCCATTATAAATCACCTCAAATAATTTTAATTCCATTAATGTCACAAAAATTCATAATAAGTTCTGTATTATCGCCATAAGAAATAATATAGTGCTGACACATAACGTTTTGTGCGAACTTTTCTACATCGTCAATAAAGATTTCAAGACCAGGTAACTGTGGTGCTGGCTGTGTCCAACCTGCTTCTTCCCACTTAGGAGGAGTTTTACCCTCACCTGTGAGCATATGCATATAATACTTACCATCTTCGTAAAAAAGGCGGCACATAGTAAGTTCACCTGTTTTTACTTTAGAAACATTAAGTATACCCTCTGACAATTCACCGAAAGCCGCAGGCATAACAGTTGTTTCACCCAAGGTT
Source organism: Acutalibacteraceae bacterium (assembly GCA_045605385.1). Classification (GTDB taxonomy): domain Bacteria; phylum Bacillota; class Clostridia; order Oscillospirales; family Acutalibacteraceae; genus SIG607. Next base: position 21,348 of record JAZUPW010000042.1, on the reverse strand, counting down.
ATTTCTTTAGGAATATAATCCGGTACACCTGCAAGCACGCTGTTTTCAAAAAATTCATAAAATTCTAAATAAGCGCCGCACTGACCTGTAAGGGCTTTAACAATAAGCTGTGTAACGTTACCTAAACAGTCATTTTCAGGGATTGTTGAAACACCTTCACAGTCAGCAAGTAGCATAAAAATCGGAGCCGGTGGGAAGCCTAAAAGTTTCTTCATACCATCAACATCTTTTAAAGATATTGCTTTATATCCACGCTCATCAATAAGCGACTTTATAGCAAGATAATATCCTGCAGCCATTTCCATACCCTCGCGCTTAGCAGGTTTAAGGAAATTCCATTTAGTCATAGCATTTTCAATAACCTCTGCTTTTTGTCCAGCGGTTATATTATCATATCTTTGCTTGATTTCAAGCATTTCAAAGGTCTCAATTTCAGGACCAATTTCTCTCTTTAACGAGCTTCCGTCATACAAAGTACCGTAAAGGTTCATATCACGGTAGCCTGCCATACCAACACGGGCAAAACGAAGTTCTTTAGCAGCAGTAGCGGCTTTAGCATAATTTGCTACCTTTTTAGAGTTAGACGGCTTACCGATAATATCGTAAACGTACTTAAAAGTATATCCTAAATCACGGAAAGTTTTACGAAGAGCGGTTGTACCTGCTTGGTCAGCGGTAGTAACTATTCTATCATCCTCACGCCATCCGCAAAGGCCCCATAATACTATAGGAATATGGCGATATTTTTCGGTAATCTTTACTACTGCATGGGTTGGAATCCAACCTGCAATGCAAACTACCATACAATCGAAATCCTGACCCTCTAAAGCCTTATATGCCTTAGCAATATCCTTTTCTTCATAATCATCGGTTACAGGATAAACACTAACAAGGTCAAGGCCCTCTTTTATAAGAGATTCCTCGGCGGCTTTGCATTTATTGATGATAATATCAATAGGAGTATTGACTTCGCCAAAGCCTATAAACGCAATTTTATTCATATATTTTCCTCCAAACAATAATATCTAATTCTTAACAAGCGGTTGTAAAGAGTGCGGGTGATATTTCTTTTTGAACCGTTTCCAAAAAGAAATTACTACTAAACTCAATATAAGTGCAACAACCAACAAAACACAAAAAATAATATTTACAGTTGCCCAATCAAATTTTTCAGCAAGTTTTGTAACTCCATAACTGTTAATTACAACTCCCAGTGAAGTTGCTGCGTTCATAATTCCTGCTGCCGTTCCGCTTTTTCCGAATTTTGCAAAACGCAGATTACAATAAGACATCAACAACACAGTCGAAGTCAAACAACCTGACACGAAGCACAAAAAAATAACTATTATTGCAATATCAATTTTACCAACAAATATTAAAAATATGGCAGCGATAAATGAAAGTAAAAACATAATCGCTATACCATTAGGTGCACTTTTAATATGTTGTGGATAAAGTACCGATTTAACAAGCACCGTGCCGACAATGCCAACACCTATGATAAACATATTCAGCAAATTGCCAAGAGACGGAGATACATTTTCATAGGTTTCCATTAGCATAGTAGACGAAAGGGTTTTTATACTGTTTGCAACCAAGGTTCTTATAAATGCGACCATTACCAGGATAAAGAATCCACTTTCAAGGAATAATTTAAAGGTTCCAACCTTTTTTACATCGGCACCGTCATTAGACTGTTTTTCAGTAGCTTCATTCTCAATCATATACGGTCTGATTCTTTTGGTTACTATATGTAACACAACAGCCAATGCCAAAAGAGTTATTGCGGAAATCAAGAAATTGTGCTGCCATTTTGTCAATAAAGCCGCAACAAGATATGCAAGCAGTAATCCTGCCGTTGAAGAAAAAGACATATAATATGCAGAATTTTTTCGATCTCCTTGCACAAGCTGTGATGAAACAATTTTAAAAACTGATGGCCAAACAGCAAACTGTATAATAGCATTAAATACCCAAGTAACAAGAATAACAAAATAATCCCGATTTAAAAAAACCATTAAATTTGCAAGTCCGCTCCCTATTAAACCTATTTTTATGAGTTTTTCCGGATCATATTTGTCGGCAAAGATGCCACCAACCACCTGTAACGGTGCATAAACCAAATAAAAAACTGCGGTTATAAGCCCTGTTTGTGATTTGGTCATAGCACCCTCAAAAACAATAGCAGCCATTGCTGCACTAAAACAGTTTTTGGTCATATAAACTATTACATATACAAACCAAATAAACCAAAAGAAATGCCTGCTCACGCTTTTGTTTTCAAAATGAACATTGTCCATACTAACACCATCTTATATGTCAAAACTGATTATAAGTTTTTGTTTTCAGCGTTCAAGAAATTTTTATAGCATTCAGTATAATCCGTACCTGACGGAGTATATACCTTTTTAATTTTAACAATATTTTTGCAAACGGTTTTTACATCGCTGTATATACCAGCACCTACTCCCGCAAGTATTGCAGAGCCTAGGCAAGCAGTTTCGTTGTTTTCAAGAATCGCTATATTCTTGTTTGTCATATCAGCTTTAATTTGGCACCAAAGTGGACTGCTTGAGCCCCCACCCATTGAGCGTATTTGCTCACATGAAATTCCCAAATAGTCGAGATTTGCTTTAAGCATACAAGCTACCGCCTCTAAAATGCTCCGCACAGCGTGACCTCGTGTATGTTCCATTGTAAGACCTAAGAAAGCTCCCTTTGCATCAGGATTATATCTTGGCATTGTAGAACCGCAAAGATAAGGCAAAAAGACTAAACCATCACTACCGGCAGGAACTTTCTTTGCAAGTTCATCAAGTTCTTTAAAGTCATATTTTTCACAGAAATTGTTTTTAAACCATTTAAGTGCGATACCGGCGGTAGGTGTCCAAGAAAGCAAGCAATACTTACCGTCATAATTCTTATGGCAAGGGACTATACTTTCAGGGTTAAATTCGGGTATAGTTTCACTCGGTGCAAACACAACCATTGTAGTACCTGTCATTTCACTGACAACACTCGTATTGGTAATACCTGCGCCTATAGCCCCTGCAATTTGGTCGATAGCACTAGTCACTACTAATGCACCTTTATATTTGCCTACTTGCACAGCACTGTCGTAAAGCTTCGGAAACCACTCTTTTTTAGCATCGATGAAATTCAGCATTTCATCCCACCAACAATCGTTTTTAATATCAAAATATATTGTGGACGACTGTAGGGTTTTTTCAGTAACAAAATTACCAGTTAACTTATAGAGCAGATAATCTTCTAACAAGAAAACCTTACTTATTTTACTATGAATTTCAGGTTTATTTTGCTTTATCCACAAAAGTTTTGCTGCAGGCCAAGTCGCCGTTATTTCGGGTTGACCTGTAACCTCATAAACACGCTTTGTGCCAAAATGCTCTTTGATTTCTTCTGCCTGTTTTGAGGCGCGGTTATCTAGCCAAACTATAGCGTTCATTAAAGGCTTATCGTTTTCATCGGTAACAATAAGAGTTTCGCACTGTGTATCGATTGATAAAGCGGATATTTCCAAACCGTCCGATACTTCCGCATATGCTTCTTCAAAAAGTTTTACATAATCGTCAGCAGGAAATTCAACCTCATCACCTGAAACTATTAAGGTATAATCCTTAGTTGCAGATTTAATCATATTGCCGTCGGTATCAAAAACCGCGCATTTAAGTGATGTGGTGCCAATATCCGCACCTAAAAGATACTTTTTACTTGTTTCGTTCATCATAAGCCTTTCTTACAGCCGCCATCATTTCTTCAGCCATAGCGGCAGGGTCTTCTGCTTTACAGATACCACTGCTTGAGCCCGATCCGTCAGCTCCTGCCATAATTATGTTATAGCAGTCGTTTCCGCAACTGATACCTGCTGACGGCAATACCATTATTTCAGGATTTACAGATTTAACAAGTTCTATACAAGCATCAACATATTCTCTGCCAACTGCAATACCTGTACCGATAAGCTCGCTGGGTTCTGCAACCAAAATATTAGGATTCATTTCGGCTATTGCCTTAATTTCTTCCTCTGTATCAGCACAAACAATGGTTGCAAGACCAACCTCGTCAGCACGCTTAATCGCTTCTTTTACTTCATCCAAAGTAAGTTTACATTCAGCGTGATTGAGCATAACACCTACTGCTCCTGTAGCCTTTACAGCTTCAGGAAGTATTGTTCCCATACCTCTTCCTACTGGGATTGAATCCATATGCTGTGAATAAACATGTATTCTGTCAGAGGTGTTTTCGGCTATAAGTCGCAAATCTGTGGTCTGTACGTCAGCTATAACGTCCATATCATATTTTTGCGCAAAGCCATCAATTTTCTTCATAAGTTCGAGCAGTTCATCGCCGTATAAATAGGCTTTAGGACCAAACTCAAAAAAAGGTATTGAAATTTTATAATCTTTAACCATTTCGTATTCCCTTAATTATCTCTTCTGCTGAAGGTCATAATGTGGATCGTAAGCTTTTTCTTCTTCAAGGAACTTGTGGCGTGTATCAATAACTTCACCGTTATTCCACTTTCTATCGCCTACATCCTCAGTAGTACCCATAACTGTTATATTAACCTGACGTCGACGGGCAATTACATGGTCCCAGTCAATAAAATAAATGTGAGCAAACTGACCACCGTCAACTACTCCATCTTTAATTGTTAAAGCTTCACTTCTGCCAAAGAAGCATGAACGTAAGTGTCCATCAGTATTCATACTTGAATAATCACCAGGTTCGTTTACCCAACGGCCATATTGCGCATGAATCGGGCCTGGGTGACGATACTGATGTTCCTCGGCAAAGTCAGGTATCATTTTTCTCATAATATCAAGAAGGTCGTGCTGTAAAAACTCTAAATCAAAAGAGTCAATATCGTGTGAACATTCTTGTACCATTACAGAACAAGTGGTGTGGTGAGAAACTACGCTAACTGTACCATTCTTAATGCCTGATGCCTCAACTATTTCCTTAACCTCTTTAGAGATATCGTGGAATGTAGGTATCCAACCTCTCGACTGTAATTCTAATTCTTTTTGTACTACTTTAAATTCCATTTTGTTTTCCTCCAAAAAATATTTTTTATTTATTAAGCCTTTCGCCAACTGCACCGCCCGGATGCACTAATGCGAACTGCTCGTTTTTGAAACTTGTTTCTTCTATAAGTGCTGTTTGAAGCACGTGGAAGATTACTGCCAACGCAGTAGACGATGTTGTTCCCTGACAATTGTACTTGTCGGTTTCACGATTTACATACTGCTTTAATACTACATCCGCACCAACCGCCAAAGGTGATTCAAGATTTTCAGTTATCGTGATTACCTTAACTCCCTTTGCCTTGCAAATATCAAGTATAGGTAAAAGTTCCTTAGTTTTACCACCGCGAGATGCGAATACACAAACATCATCCTTTTGAAGGAATCCCGTTCCACCATGTACCGCCTCAGCAGGTGAAATAAACCTTGCAGGTTCATCTATACAGCACATTAAGTGTGCAAAGTGCTGACAGATAATTCCGCTGTGCCCGCAACCCGTAGCACCGATACGCTCGGCGTTTTTTAGCAAATCTACTGCTTTTGAATATGCCTCCTCATCGAAAAAGTCTGCCATTCTTTCAATACATTCCTTTTCGATGGAATATACTTGCAACATTTGTTCAAGCGATTCTTTTTTCATAAATCACCATTCCAATCATTTACTAAAAGTTCAATCAAACATTTTATTGATTTCAGAAATTGTATTTCTAACTAAAATATCTCCGCCCTCGTGTCCTACATTACCGCTTGAAATATATGCACTATAGTGACCTGCTTTTTCCGCTTTTTCAGTAGGTAGATAACCGGCGGCACCGCAACAAAGTTGAATTATAAAGGTCTGCTTCGCCTTGCTTCTGGCTTTCATTCTATTACCGAAATCAAGAAACAATTCAAACGGATTAGTAGTAAATGCAATATCACCAAAACGAATTATGTGACTTTCAATCGAGAAAATTTCTTTTTCTTGTTGTTCGCGGAAACGTAGTATTGTTCCTAAATGAACGTGAAGCTTTGCCTTATCCTCAAAATTAAAGGCACCTTTACCCTTATTCTGCTGAACATAATACTCAATCTCACGAACAGCATTATTATATTCTGCTATTGTAGCCTTACGAAACGGCAAGTCAAGTTGTTTTACCTGATGAACAAATACAGCCTCGTCCTGAAGGTCGGTAATTTCCTCGTAAACAGAGATTATTTCGTTTGCAATTCTTTTACCCACACGATTACAACCGCTAATATCATACATAGAAGGGTCGGCTTTTCTGTTAATGGGGTTAGGTCTTTTAACATTTGGATCATCAATCGGGGTTTCAGGCTCTACCCAACGAACAAGGTCTCTCGGACACTGGTCACCTGCAGCTCCGCAAAGGCCCAAAAGGAAAATATTTTCGCCCAACTTTTCGCGTAAAATATTTTTTGTTCTACCCCAATAGTCTCCTGAAATAAAGCTTCTTTGCTCTAAAATCTGTGCAGGACAAGCAATATTCGCTACAACACCTGTTAATTTTTTGTTTTCATCATATGTATAAATAAGCTCAACACCTGAATCATTACCGCCTTCAAGCGCAACAAAGTTTGCAGTGTTGGTATCACCCCACATCTGAGAAGTACCATCATCATAAGAAACTCTGCGGCACATACCAACTGCCGCTCTGCCGAATTCATTAGTGAAATAAGAAACCGCTCTGTTCTCCCAAGCATTTTTAGCCGCAAGTGCTATCCTATCTGTTACAAATTCCGTAGCTTCTTCAGGTGTAATAACACTCTCATTAGGTTTTACTAATTCCTCATAAAGATTTTCTTCAGGTAGAAATTCATTTAAAAGATTTTTTATATTAACGAAAGTTCCACTGGCAACACCTGTACATAATGTATGCGATGTATGTGTATGAGTCGCTGCTAAGATAATTTTTTTAGGATCAACTTCCGGACACAAAACAGTAAACTTCTTTCTGGTCTTTTCCAAAACGTAAGTATTAATTCCTGTAAGGTCACAGGACACTAAAATCATACAGTCACCGTCAGCTTCTACAGCCATAGCAGTAGCTGTGATTTCCGATTCAACATACTCTGAAATTCTTTCAAAAAATTGTCCTGACAAGGATACTTTTTTACTAGGCACAAGGCTTTCTTCCGCCCAACCAATTAAAACTTTTTCCATTTTAAAAAACTCCTTTTTGATACAAATATTTAATCGGTAACGCTTATAGAACATTATATTTTTAGTTTACACCTATAGAATATAAATGTCAATATATAATTTTTGCTTTTATCTTTCTTTTTTTTATGAAATGAATGTCATTCGAAACCACTTTCAAGCTCACTTGACAAAAAATAATCTGTATGTTACATTAAAAACAGAAGAAAATTTTGGAGTGGTTATAGTGGTATCCGAAAGCAGAAAGCAACAAATTTTGGATTTAATAAGAAGAGATGGCTCAGTAAGAGTCGCAACCTTAAGTCAGTTATTTGAAGTATCTGAGGTTACAGTTAGAAATTACCTTACGGATATGGAAAGCAAAGGTTTACTCACTCGTACTCACGGCGGTGCAATAAGTTCCTACAAACCCTATTGCAGTATGAACTTTAATCAGCGCTTAGAAACAAACCATATAGAAAAAGATATTATTGCCAAAAAAATCGCCCTAATGATTGAACCTAATGATACAGTTATGCTCAACGCAGGGACTACTACACTTCTTGTTTTCAGACATTTGCCAGCAGAATACCACCTTAATATTATCACAAATTCCATCTCAATTGCACTGGAAGCATCTGCTAACCCAAATTTTAACATTGTTCTCATTGGTGGTTCGGTAAATTCAAAATACCAATTTACTTTTGGTTCCGATGCTACATCGATTCTCAGGAAATATTATGCTGATAAATTAATTTTATCTGTGGATGGAATTGATTTTAACGGAGGCTTTTCAACCTATTATAATGAGGAAATTGATGTTGACAGGCAAATGCTCGAACAATCGAGTGTGAGCATAATAGCCGCCGACCAAAGTAAATTCGGACGAAATGCTATGGCAAAAATTTCCGATCTGTCGACTGCTGATTTTATTGTCACCACCTACAAACCCGATAAAAATGAAAATAATGTATTATACGATAACGGCATAACCGTTATAAATGTCAAATAATATCTTTTAACTATCATTGATGGCTCTAATTTTAAAAAGCATCGACTTGCATTTAAAACCACTTGTATTAAAAACAATAAACCTGCATATATTGAGCGTTCTCGTTCAGGGCACGGTGCACATGTTTGGATATTTTTCAATGATCCTATTGAAGCTGCGGTTGCAAGAAAATTGGGAAGTGGGCTTTTAACCATATCAATGGAAAATCAAAGTAAGATTAAGTTTACATCATATGATCGTCTTTTTCCAAACCAAGATACTATGCCAAAGGGTGGTTTCGGTAATCTGATAGCGCTACCTTTAGAAGGTCTTGCCAGCAAAAATAACAATAGCGAATTTGTTGATGATAATTTTGTCATCTATCCTGACCAATGGGCTTTTTTGTCAACTATACAAACGCGTCTATTGTTGAAAATGTATCTGTATTAAAAGATGCGGGAATTGACGTTAAATTAAAATCGGAATTTCATCAAAAATTTACGATAATTTTTAACACCACCATTTGGTTGAACTTGTCAAGTAAAAGTAGACAGTGAAAACCACCAATTATTCAAACCCTTGTTCGATTCTATATTGAACAAGGGTTTTGTAATTAAGTTTGTAAGATAATCTTTCGTTGTTGAAGTAATGAACATACTTTTCAATGAACGAGGGTATACCATCGACGGCTTTTAAATTGAAATCTATTCTCATTTCTTCTTTTATCCAACCATTTAAGGATTCAATAATTGGATTATCTGTTGGAGTTCCGGCTCTTGACTTAGAGCGTATTATATTAGTATAATCTTTGTGGGTTTGGTAAAAGCCTGCTGATGAGTAGACGCTACCTTGGTCGGTGTGAAGTGAGACCGGGTAGGTCTGCTCTTTCTTTTTCTCTATTAAATATTCTAAGCAATGATAATACGGTAGACTGCTACCAACTTTATTAGTTACCGAGCTTGCAATAATTTCGTTATTAAATACATCCAAAAGATAGGTCCATTCACATCTGATACCTTTATGTTTAATACAGGTCATATCTGATACAACAATTTCCAAAGGTTTAGTTGCACTCCAATCACCTTTAATTATATTGGGAAATTTAATATTTTCCCTACCTGCAATTTTTCTGCCACGCTTGGTTTTAAAACGTATGCCTGCTAATTTACAACATTTGTGTGCTAAGTTGTCCGAGAAAACCCAACCGGTTTCATTACGAATTAGATTAGCAAGATAATGGTAACCTTTTGTTTTGTGCTTTTTATGTTGTTCTAACAATAATTCTGTAAGTATTATTCTATCCTGTTCGTATCTATTTGGCTTATCTTTTCTTGCTAACCATTTGTAGTATCCAGAACGGTTAACTAGCATTACCTCACAAAGAAAATTCACACTATATTTATCTTTTAATGAATATATTATTTCGTATTCGCACCTTTTAAAGAAACGAACTCCTTGTTTGCACCAACTCCTTTCACTTGGTATCCTTTTTTTAATCGTTCGTTTTCTATTTCCAATTTTATTAGTTGCAATCTTAATTTTTCTGTTTCGGTCAAGCTCTTGCTTGTGTGTAATGCTGCAAAAGGATTCCCTGGATGTCCTTTAGAATTAAAGGCAGCTTCTCCATATTTTCCGTAGTCCCTTAACCAATGGCAGATCATACTTCTATCTGCGTTATATTCCTTTTCGAGATTTCGTACGGAAATATGCTCGTTTAAATGTTTGCCTATGATTTCTAATTTTTGTTCTTTTGTCCATACTCGTTTCTTTTGTCCTTTTTTCATTTTGATACCTCCTATTATATTTTAGCATAAGAAAAAGGTAGATACATGGTGGTTTCCCATGTGTCTACCTTTATTTTACTATTGCACTTAGCCGGAGTTTGTGACTACTTCAAATCGACGATTCCATATCCTCGGCTGTCTGCGGAAATTTTTGTACCGTAAGGTCCGGATATTTCTGCCAAACGTTCAATGATTCCGTGTTTCTTGGAAAAACAAGGATTGCCGCGTTTCCATATCGGCTCATCAAAATGCAACTCGATCGGCATTAATTCCAATTTTGTTAATTCACCATTTTCCATTTCAAAATAGGGAATCACAGCTTCAAACATTCGGTGATCGCGCATAAGACCACGCGTATAGTTGGCACTGCGATTATAGAAAACCTCCCGTAGTGTATGATCGCTGTTGAGACCCTGCTTTGCGTACATTTCTTCCGGAGCAAAGGCAATGCTTTCAAGATGAATGACAAAATCTCCTAACGAATAAAAAATAGGTCGATTTTTATAAATTTCCAAAGGTCGAAGCAAATGGGGACCATGGCCGATTATTGCGTGCGCCCCAGCGTCAATACAACGGTGTGCAAATTCCTCCAAAAATTGGGCGGGTTGCTCTTTGCTGTCTCCGCTGATTTCATGAGAATGGATAGCTACCAAAATGTAATCTGCCTGCACTTGCGCTTCATATATAGCTTTTTCAACCCGAAGCATATCTTCTTTGTTGGGCGATGTTATATAACGAGTGGTATTACCCAGGCGAAATTGTAAGTCTTTCAAAACAGCCGTACCTTCTGGTAAGGCAGGGAAATAACCTTCTGCGCGCTCAATATCTTTTTGCGCGTTGACCTTGCTAAGTGTACCGATTTGCCGTATGGCTTTCAATTGCTCTTCTGTGACTTCGATATGTTCATCTATTCGCAAACCGTTTACACCGGGGCGGCCGGGAAAACGGCGAGACTGTTTCCCTGCCATAGCAGAGCCACTTGCAGATAAAGGTGTTCCCATTGTGGACACGACTGCGATCAATGCTACTCTGCCGTGAGGTGTTTCCAGGTAAGCAGGGGCTGCGGCTTCATCTAAATTTGCACCAACACCGGCATTTACAACACCGTATTCGTCCACGGTCTTTTTGGTTGCCATAAGCCCGCCACGGTCAAAATCCATGGAGTGGTTGTTGGCAAAACTCAGCATATTGAAACCGTAGGCTTTTACATCCTCCATCGTCTCGGGATCTGCACGGAGGTAACTTCCGCCGCTGAACTGGTTGGCATAATACTCTCCACGGTGCAGAGTAGTTTCCAGGTTGGCATAACGGACATCTGCCTTGCACAAATATTCACAAATTTCAGAAAAGCCGGAACCCTCTTTATGAATTCTCCGTTGAACCGCTATATCGCCTGCTACAGCAAATTTCATAAGATTACCTCTGTCAATGTTATACTGGTTTTTATCGTTATCAGAAGACCGGTCTTTATAGACTTTTTGTCGATCCATTCCTCGCGAGTGTGGGTCTTTTGGTGGATATCTGTGCCGATACAAAGTGCCGCAACGCCTAGCGCTAGCGGAATGTTACAATCGGTAGAACCACTTCTAAAAGCAACTGTTTTTCCTATCGCATCTTCAATAATAGGTACTGCCACTCTTTTCAAAGTTTCAATTCTATCGTAGTCGATATCGCCGCAAGGGCGATTGCCAACGGAACGAACCGTTACCGTTGCTGTTTCGGCTGCTCTGTCGAAAATTTTTTGAAATTCGCCTTGCATATACGCAAGACAATCTTTGTCGTCGGAGCGGTATTCACAAAGCATTTTTGCCGATTGCGCTATTGTATTTACGGATGTTCCGCCTTCAATGGTGCCAACATTATATGTAGTTTTTGTTCCAACTTTTTTAGGAACTTCAATACTATAAATCTCGTTGATAATGTTGCTTAATACCGCGATGGCGTTGGTGTTGCCGAATTTGTCAAAGGAGTGTCCGCCGGCTGTTTCTACGCACACCTCATATCGTACGGAACCGACAGCGCGGTCTATAATGATATCCAAAACGCTGTCGAGAGTGATAAATACGCTTATCCTGTTTTCAAAACTTTCAAAGAGTTTGCGTACACCTTTGAGATTGCCAAGCCCTTCTTCACATGAATTCAAAACGAACATAATTCCTTTTTGGGGCAGAATTTTGTTTTCTATAAAATACTTTGCCGTGAGCAACAAAATAACAACACTCGCGGTATCGTCGGCCACACCCGGACAGAAAATCTTTTCGCCGTCATCGCAATAAGGCATCGGCTCCTTATCGGAAAAAACCGTGTCCGTATGAGCCGCAAAAACTGTGATCTCGTTACTGTCATTGCAGTTTATCGGAAAAATCACATTTAGCGCTTCGTCAATATGAACGCTCTTTGCTCCATGCTCCTCCAGCCAATTTTTGCAATATTCTGCGCGCTTATGCTCAAAATGGGAGGGCGCAGAGATCAGGCAAAGCTCCTTTAATGTCTGATATAGCAACCCACTATTTTTAGCAATATATTTTTTGATTCTCTCGTTCACAAAAACTCCCTCCCTTTTTATAGTATATACCCATTGTGCCCAAATGTAAACAATTGTCTTATATTGGGTTGCACTAACTTTAAAAGTGTGGTAATATGTAGTTAAAGGAGTTGATCATATGGAAATGCTGCAACTACGATATTTTTATGAAAGTGCCAAAAACGGAAGTTTTACCAAGACCGCTCAAAAGTATATGGTGCCGCAAACATCGGTTTCGGCGGCGATAAAAAGGCTGGAAAAAGAGCTACACACCAATCTTTTTGAACGCACATCCAACAAAATAGAATTAAATGCAAATGGACAATTGATGCTGGGAGCGTTGGAAGAAGTTTTTAATAAGCTGGACAACGCAGTCCAACAGATTTCCGGGGAACAGCCGGACAGGCGCAGGATAAAAATGTTGGTATGTGCTCTGCGCGAACAGGTGACCAATAAAATAATTGCATATAAAATAAAAAATCCTCACGCTATTTTCCAAACGGTATTTGACTTTGATGAGACAGATTTTTCTGATTATGATATTATTATCGACGAAAAAAACAATAAATACCCGATGTATGAATATGTAGAGTTTTTCTCGGCAGATGTTAAACTTTGTGTTTCTCAAAACAGTCCGATGTGCAACAAAAAGCTCATGCTTGCAGAACTAAGAAATGTGCCGTTTATCTCTGTTGGAGAGCATAACGGTCTTACCAAAATATTCGTAAATGCTTGCAGAAAAAATGGATTTTCTCCAAACTTTGTTGTTCAGAGCAATGACTTAAGCTGTACAAAAAAATGTGTGGAAGCGGGCATTGGGATTGGAGTCGTGAGAGTTGATGGAAACGAACAGTTTGCATCAAATTTATGTTATTTGGATGTGCTTGATTTTAACGAAACGCAAACGCTGTGCCTATACTATAAAAAATCCGCAGCCTACGGAAATGTGAAACAATTTTTGGAATTTTTCATAGGTAAAGCGCTATAAACACTCCGCACAGAAAAAAGTAAATCAGCCAGTATAAATCTTCCCCTTTTACATATAATAGCATCGTAATTTGTAAAATTATTGTAGGCGGTCGAATGCAGTTCGCCCCTACGATGTGTCGTAAAGGAATTTTATATATGAAAGCAACAGGTATTGTGAGAAGAATAGAGGCTCGTGTTATAATAACACAAAAGTCGCTTAAAGCCGCATAAACACTGAGGTTTTGGCCATTTTTCAAAGAAAAATTTTGACAAAAACAGCATATTTTGACCTATACATAGCAAAAGCGAGGTAAAATTTCACCTCGCTGTTGTTTCGCTGCTTATTTGCTTAAAAATTCGCCTATATGGGCTATTGCATTGCTTAAAACATCGGGTTCAGGGAGTAAAACAATACGAAAATGGCAAGTGTCGTTTTGCAGAAAACCACTTCCGGGAACAATAAGAATCTTTTTTTCTAATAACAAATTACGGGCAAATATTTTGTCGTTAATTGTTTCTCGTTTGATTTTTGGGAAAACATAAAAAGCAGCATCATTTTTTACGTATGAAAGAGTGTCGATTTTATCAAGCGCTTCAAAAGCCGCTTTGCGTTGCTCGAATAGCCTGCCACCCTTTTTGAGCATATTCTCAGTATATGCCGTATCTTTAATGGCTGTTGGAATAATGGTTTGCATAATGGCATTTGCTGATAACCGGATAGAAGCCATTTTGATTATGGCTTCTCGTAATGCTGATTTCGATTTTTCTTCGCCACTTAGTACCATCCATCCGCACCTAAAACCGCAAAGGCAGTGGGATTTTGATAACCCATTCATCGTTATTACGGTAACATCGGGAGCGATGCTTGCAAAAGAAATATGTTTCTTTCCGTCAAAAACTAATCGGTCATATATTTCGTCAGACAAAACGATAAGATGGTTTTCTCTGGCAATTCCTGAAATTTCTTTGAGTGTTTCTTCAGAATAAAGGACCCCCGTTGGATTATTGGGATTGATAATAAGGATGGCTTTTGTTTTAGATGTTATAAGACTCTTTATATGTTCGGTATCAGGGTTCCAATTCTCCTTTTCATCGCACCGATAATATACAGGAACACCGCCGGAAAGCGCAACCACATTTGCCCAAAGGGAATAGCAAGGCATTGGTAAAAGCACCTCGTCTCCCTCATTCAAAAGAACGCTTGTTACGATCGATGCGATTTCACTTACTCCGTTGCCTACAAAAACATCATCAACAGAAATATTTTTGAGTTCTTTTGAAGTGTGATATTCTTTAATAGCTTGGCGTGCAGGAAGCATACCTCTAGGATCGCAATAGCCCACAGTCTGGTCTATGTTTTCCAAAAGTGCGGTTTTAACACTGCTTGGCATACCGAAGCCAAAGGTGGCCGGATTACCTGTGTTAAGTTTAAGTATTTTCTCTCCGCGTCGTTCTAAATCCAGCGCGGTGTAATAGTTTTCTCCACGTATTTCCGAATGTACAGCGTTAATTTTTTCAGAGAGCAATTTCATGTTTTTACTCCTTTTTCCAATTTAGTATTGATTATAACATCGGCTTAGATTATAATCAAATACATATAAAAATATAAAAACTATAGATAAAAGGATATGAAAAAATGTTTAAATATGCAGACTACATATATGAAATCTACAAACAAGGGAGCTTTACAAAAGCGGCAAAAAAATTATATATATCACAACCGTCAATAAGCGCGATGGTAAAAAAAGCAGAGCGGCAACTTGGTTTTTCTATATTTATAAAGGGAACCGCAGAGCTTACCGAGGAAGGAAGTCTATATATTGCTGCAATAGAAGAAATGCGGAGATTGGAAGATGATTTGAAAAATCATATCGAAAGCATCCGCAATCTGAATTTTGGCAATATTACCGTAAGCGGGGCAACGTTTATTTCTTCTTTCATTTTGCCTAAAATAATTATGGAATTTGCGAAAAGATACCCACAAATCAAAATAAATATCTTTGAATCTAATTCTATTAAATTGCAAGAAAAATTGTTAAATGAAGAAGTCGATACGTTGATAGATTATGATTTTGATGAAAAGCTTTTTGATGCATTACCAATAAAAAAGGAAAACATCCTGTTGGCTGTGCCAAAAGAATTTCCTGTCAATGAAAAATTAAAGGATAAAGCATTAAACGAGAGTGAGTTGCATTTGTTGAATACCGCCGAAGATAAGGCTTCGCTTGTAAGTTTAAGCGATTTTGGCAAAGAAAGATTTATTTTACTTAAGCAAGGCAATAATATGCGAAAAGTAAGTTGTAAAATATGCGAAGAGTATGGAATGACACCGCATATCGTTGTTGAAGCGGATCAGCTGTTAACGGCGTTTAATATGGCGGTGGACGGAATGGGTATTACCTTTGTCACAGACACCTTGGCAAATGCTACCGTTGAGAACGACAAACTATATTTTTATAGAATAAAAAGCGAACATTCTCAAAGAACACTCTATATCGCCAATAAAAAGAAGAAATATGTACGACCGGTTGTTTCTGAATTTGTAAAAGTTGCAAGACAAATATATGGTTTTTGAGATTATAAGCGATTAATATGAAATGCCAAATCCGCTAAAAAGCAAATTCATACAGTATAAATTCCCTTTAATCACAAATAATAGTATCACGATTTGAATTTAAAGGAGAATTTATATATGAAAGCAACAGGAATAGTTAGAAGAATCGATGATTTGGGGAGAGTAGTTATTCCGAAAGAAATCAGAAGAACTATGAGGATAAGAGAAGGAGACCCGCTGGAAATATACACCGATGCGAGTGGGGAAGTTATTTTCAAAAAATATTCGCCTATTGGGGAACTTTCAGCATTGGCTGTGCAGTATGCCGATGCGGTAGCGTCTGTTAGTGATTTAAGCATTGTAATTTGCGACCGTGACCACTGTGTTGCGGCGGCGGGAATTTCTAAAAAAGAAGTTATGGAAAGGCGAGTTACTTCTGAATTGGAAGAAATTATGGAATCGCGCAAAATAGCTACGTTTAGTACTCAATAAGACCGATTTGCTTTAGAGGGTGTAAGCAAGAAAATTTGTGTTGCAGCCCCTATTATAGCGGCGGGGGATATATGCGGCGCGGTTACCAGTAATGAAGCAGAGCCGTATGCTGTAACGATTGATATT
The DNA here is from genome assembly GCA_045605385.1 of Acutalibacteraceae bacterium. Lineage (GTDB taxonomy): Bacteria > Bacillota > Clostridia > Oscillospirales > Acutalibacteraceae > SIG607. The sequence goes on along the minus strand of JAZUPW010000042.1, from coordinate 4,720 downwards.
GAACATCCGAAAAGGTCCACCTGTGACTGTCCATTTGCTAACGGACTTAAAGTATGTAAGCATATGGTTGCCATATACTTTGCCGCCTTCCCAGAAGAAGCAATTAAGTTTAAATCAGCAATCGACCGTGCGCTTGAAGAGGAAGAACAATATCGCGAAGAGCTTCCCAGAAAAATTGAAAAGTATCTAAACAAACTCAACAAAACACAACTCAAAGATTTAGCATTAAACCTAATTTACGAATTACCCGAATATAAGTTTGAGAGATTTGTAAGAGATTATATTGATTAAAAGATTAGCAGGCATAAACTTTCGAAAGTTTATGCCTGCTTTCCTTAGATTGAGTTTTCTAAAATTTCAAGTCTTTTAGAGAACATTTCATATTCTTGTTCTTTCGTAAACCATTCTTTTTTTACATCGGAAATTTGATTTAATCCAATTTTTTTAACTGCTTCTATTGCAGCTTCACGTTGAGTAATCTTCTTATCTGTAGTTTGGCATTTTGCGCCTTCAATAGTATCGTATGATAAAAACGATTTATTAAAATCCATCAGCGAATATAGACCCTGCAATTTGTTTGTGGAATTATCAACAAAAAAGCCCCAATTACCCCAATGTCTATCTGTATTACCAATAAGATAATCAATTATATTCATCATATAATACGAATAACTATCTTTCTTTAAAACATACTCAAACTTATTTATGTCACGATTTGCGCAATATACATCTATAAACTCAAAAGATACGATGCTTGTTTGTTCGGAAGTAATTATCTTACACTTAGACACCTTTAATCCATCGAAAAAGTCCTCTTCATAAGGCACGTAGTCCACTTTAAAGCAACCAACAATTTTTGAAGCAAGAAGTTCAGCATCCACATCACGTTCGTCTCCATCTTTCAAAAGATAGAAATCTCCGTTTTTTCTAACCCAAGCTTTTGGTGCAACACCAACTGTTCCAATGTCTCCTGCTGCTTCCTGTGTGATAAAAAGTTCAGCATTTTGAAGAGTTATGTCTTTTCCTCTAAGACTTACATCCGCAAAGGCATCCGAAAGAGAATGATTATATAAATTAAGTTCGTCAAAAGTAATCTGTTCTTTGGCACGTTTTATCCAAAACACATCAGTTAAAGTTAATCCATGGTAAGAAACAGCAATCATAGCTCTGTCTTTATCAGTTACCGCTTGATTTGCACCAATAACTCTCAAAATTTCTTTAGCATATTTTCTATCTAAAGTTAATACTCTTGAAGCACACCAATAATAAAAATTGTTTAAATTATTTACCCTGCTATCAAAATCGTTTAATTTCTCAAAATATAGGTTGTATGGCATAAACGAAGAATAATATATCATACACCTTCCATCTTCGTAAATACGAGCTACTTTTCTATCTTTATGCATTATATCAAAAAACTTCCAACCTTTTTGCATTAGATTAGCTTTAACTCCGATACCCATACGATCACCTCTTTATTATCAAGTTATATATTCATACTAATATTTATAGTTTTAAAAAAAGAATTTACGAATCACACAAACAAAAAGTATTGATATTTTTTATTATTATACCACAATTAGATAAAAATTGCAACGGTCAGTAAATATTAAAATGCATTTGCTTTACACTTAATTTTAATATTCCCTAAATATTTGTTTTGAGTTTTTTAGTAAAATATTAATTTTTTACAAAAACAACTATTAAATCGCTTAAAATACTTTATTTATCAGTGTTTCGAGACTTTAATATAATGTTGTTTTATATCGAAAGTTGGAAAATTATGGAGAATCCTAAAAGCGGGGAAAATGTCAAGAGAACACCACAAAATTCCTCAAAAAATTTTTTTGACCCTCAAAATTGGAAAATTATGGGTGCGGCCATGGGAGCCTATGATGTTTTGCACCATAAATAAATGTTGTCGTTGTTTTTGTACTTATTGTTGCCACTGGCTACAATACTAGCATAAAAAAATAACCGCCCTGTCCTGAAAAAACAAGCGGTTATTCGCAAATCTTCAGGCTAACCGTCTATCGGTTTGCCTTATTTTTATTATAGCATATTATTTATGATTGTCAATTGTCGCAATTATTTAGATGCAGTTGGAAGAGCCAATAACTTTCTAACTCTGCTTTGAATATGCTTTTCAATCGCTATTAGGCGTTCTTCAGGCAGATTGATGCTTGGGTGCCTTATAAATTTAAATTCAATAAGTTTTCTAAGCTGATTTTTCTGCTTAGTTCCCATAACCTCAGCGCAAATGCTCTCGTAAGATACACCGTAAGGATTAGAACGAGTCTTGGCGTAATTATCTAAATCTTTTATATCGTTATCCATAGCATAATTAAAAAGTGACAGACCGTTATCAAAGATTGGAGCCGGAGAAATAATTTTGCCTGTGTGATTATCTCTGAGCACACCAAAATTTCCAAAATGACGGTCCTCGTTATAAATCACCGCATCAAATACAAGCATACTCTTGAGACTTTCGGAAAAATCTGTTCCAAGCGATTCGTAATAGTCAAGGCAACCTTTAATACCACCACTTTTAACGATTCGGCCGATAGAAACGAATGATGTATCAATGTCGGTAAAAATTTTGCATTTAGATGCCAAAATACCTTTCCAGTTTTCCAAGTCATACTCGACAGCATATAATCCCATTGCTTTCGCAATTTGGCAAGCGTAGTATTCGGAATACGGCTCATTGCCTGAATTAGCGAATCCCTCAGTACCGCCTTTGTAAAGATAGATACCGTCGTCCTCAATAAACCGCCACGCCTTACGGAGCATACCTTGTGTTGTGAGTTCAGGCGAAGTGGTAAAGGCTTGATTAGCCGTACCAACACCTGTATAAGCAACCAAGGACAAAACCTCAGAGAAACGGTTTTCATAAAGATTAAACTCTTTGAATGTACCATTAAAATCGGCAGGCACAACCCAATAACTATCATTCAGAGAAAGACCTTTACATACGTCTATAATGCCTTTAGTATTGTTAAGACTAAGACCAAGTGTTTTTAAAATCTCGTCAACAAAAGCACGGTTTTTAGGAATAACTCTACGCTCAAGCCATTTAAGGATTCCGTCATCGGTTATGTCTAAATCCAAAGGAAAAAGATTTTTCATATCTTCATTAACAGTTACAATATGAGATTTTAAACCTTCTAAGCCTTTTTCTTCAAGCGTAAAGGTTAATATTTCATCATCGTATAATCTAAGCGAATAACAGTTATTCATTGGCTCTCTCCTCTCTTCCAAAAGCATATCAACATCCTTGCCAAGAGCTTCAGATATTTTTATAAGCATATCAAGTGATAAATTTTGTGTTCCACGCTCAATTCGGCAGATATTTGAACGTTGTGTTCCGATTAAACTTGCGAGTTCTGCCTGTGACATTTGCTTTTCAAGCCTTGCTTCGGTAAGTTTTGAAATTATCCGTTGCCTTGAGCGTAAAACATTATCTTCGTTCACAATATCCACCTCCTTAAATAAAATATGTGTTTTCTATATCAATATGTTATCATATTTGATAACATATGTCAAGTGTATTCATTTATGCACAAAAATAACCGCCTGTTCTAAATAACAAGCGGTTATTCGAGTATCTTTATGTAACTTCCTCGGGAATTACAAAGTAATATTCGCCATCTATAATTATAGCATTGTCGACAACTCTATTAACAATTCGGTCAACAGTATTGCTTCGAATAGCATATTTTTTCATTTCTTCACGTGTAACTTCTTTGTCCCCCATAAATAGATGAATTTCAAATTTTGTTCGACCCGGTTTATCACATAAACATTCACTTTTATGAATTTTACCGTTAGCTTTAATTAGCTTATTTATATTAGAAATTTCAGTAGACATATATTCACACTCCTAATTTCTTATAATAAGTATGTATCTTACGGCAGAGATTTCTCCCTGCCGTAAATTTACGCCGATTTTTTCTTTTTTGTTGGTTTTTCGGGTTCGATAAGTTGCTTGTTGAGTTCTATATATTCAACTGCCTGTGCATAAGCATCTTGGAACTTGAATACAACTTCGATATCTCCGCCCTCGTGTACGAAAATTTCTTGCACCAGTTCGGTAAGCAAAGGTCTTGTCAGACTTTCGATATTACCGTACTTTTTGAAACGTGACACAAACTCGTTCTCTTCGGTAATACCGTCTTGGAACTGCTCTGCAGATTTGTTAAGTGATGCGATTTTTTCGTCAGCAATCCTCAGCCTTTCGTTAAGCCGTTCCTTTAACATCTGATACTCATCCACTGTGATAACACCGCTTTTCCAGTCGGGATAAAGGTCAGTAATCATCGACACAAGTTTTTCGCGTTCAGAAACCTGAGATTTCAATGCCTTCTCAATATGACTTGATTCCTTTTTTCGTGCGGAATTATTATTGATTTGAGTGAGCAGTTCGCTCATTGTAGTTGCTGTATTAATCATATTTTGAATAGTTAAAAGTACAGCCTGCTCCAACTTATCAATACGGATGGTATGATTTGTACATGCTGATTTTTTAAGTTTCCTTGCTGTTACACAGCGATAGTAATGATACGTACCGTAAGAATGCTGATTGGTCTTTTTATTCATCACACGCTTACAGTCGGCACACCGCACAAGCCCTGAAAACAAATCAACGTTTTTCTTTTTGGGGCTCTTGCGAATACTCTTGTTAAATAGTGCCTGTGCATTGTCAAAGGTCTCTTGGCTA
>JAZUPW010000041.1:0-14102 GCA_045605385.1 Acutalibacteraceae bacterium | reverse complement strand
GCTATTATTGCAATATCCCGAAAAATCCTAACTCTTTCGTATGCCTTAATCGCAAACAACACCTTTTACGACAACAATTACCATTCTCCTCGTTTGAATGAGTGAACTGTTTTAAAACGCAATATTTAAATTTTTGGTCGGTTTTTTCACTCGGCTTGGTTTAGTGTGCCTTTTTTGCTGTTTTTTCTGCTTTTGGTTTCACGCTAACCGTCCCCTTGTGTTGAAGAAACGGTGTGAAGTTATTTGAATAAAAAAGTGTTTAATATTATAATGATAATACTTTTTTCGATTATTGGCTTTACTATACAAACAATAGCTGTTTTGGCTTTTCGAAAAGCAATAATTGATTATAATGCTCTTACTAAATATATGATTTTTAGTGTTGCATTTGGCATAATTTCGAATTTTTTGATAGCCCGGATTATACCTCAGAAACTTAAATTACTTAAGTTACTTTTTTTAACTTATGCTACGGCAGGAATAATATCGTTTACTGTGTTTTGGATTGTTGAGTTTGTGAAATTGTTTATGTAGCAACAGAACACAATGGGATGGTTCTTTTGTGTTCTAGATGAAAATGATAAAATTATTTGGGCGGTGTAGCTAAGATGAAGACGATATGGGTTTCTTTAACACTTCTTGTAATTAATTTTGTTTTTGTGTGTGGTATAGCTACGTTAGGTTTGCAGGATCATCTGACAATGTTAATTTATATTGTGCCAATTGTGCTGGAATTTGTTTTGGCTTTGTTGTGGACTCGAAATAATTACTTAAAATGTAAGAAGGTTCTTATTGGAAGATTGTTGATTTTTAGTATATTGTTGGTACTGGTGCTTTTGTATCTTCTGTTCACAAGTAAAGGTGTTACTGACATTCTTGCAGTGACTGTATTTGGAATTTTTTTCAACATATTGCCATATTTATTCGGTATTTTAATTTTTCATCTTTGGACGAAAAGATAAAAAAGAGACAGGGAACGTGTTCTCCGTCTTTACACGTACAATGTCTTTAAATCATTTTGTTTTGTCAATAAAAAAAGAGCCAATGCTAAATTGGCTCTTTAATTTATTAAAATTCGCCCGAATCAAACATAATTGCCGAAAGTGCGCAAAGGGGAGCAGTTTCACAACGAAGAATACGCTTACCTAAAGTGCATACTTTAAGTCCCGCTTTTATTGCACTTTCTACTTCTTGTTCGCTGAACCCACCCTCAGGTCCTGTTAAAATGCTTACGGTTTTATATTCTTTACTGTTCAACGCCATTTTAAGTGTTGTAGAACGTTCATTTTCATAAAAGAACAAAGGCATATCGGCTTTTGCTGCTTCTTCTAAAGCCGTTTTATAGTCATTTAAATACCGCACCTTTGGAATATATCCGCGCATAGACTGTTTGGCGGCAGATTCTGCAATTTTCTGCCAACGTTCTAACTTCTTTTCTATTGTCTTATTGTCCAATTTTGCAATACAGCGGGAGGTGGGAAAGGTGATTATTTCATAAGCGCCCAACTCGGTAGCCTTTTGAATAACGTGTTCAAGTTTGTCCGCTTTGGGCAGAGCCATAAAAACACTTGTTTTTATAATTGGCTCGTTTTCGCTTGTTTTTCGCGACACCACCTTTAAGAAAACGGCTTCGCTGGTTATTTCTTCGGCTATACAAACCGCTTCGTTGCATTCGCCGTCGCAAAGAGTAACTTCTTCGCCCACTTTCAGCCTTAATACCTTGGCGTGTTTAAAATTTTCACCAAGCAAAGCGGGGGTGCCGCTTTTTAGTGTTTCGGTGTCTGTAAAAAAACGCATCATAATAAAAACTCCCAAAATAAACTGCATCATTATATTAACATTTATACAGTTTTATGTCAATTGCCAAGATTTCCTTTACAAATAGGTAAAATTTTAGTATAATACTAAAGTAAAAATTATTTAAAAAAGGAGAGAATTATGAAAAAAGTATTTGGTTTTTACACAAAATCCCCGCTTATTTTAAGAATAGCAATCGGTCTTGTTATCGGTGCTGTTTTAGGATTATGGGTACCCGGCGCATCATTTGTTACCGTTTTCGGTGATATTTTTGTAGGCGCATTAAAGGCAATAGCACCGGTTCTTGTATTTGTTCTGGTTATTGCATCTCTTGCAAGTGCGGGTGAAGGTCTTGGCGGCCGTTTTAAATCGGTTATTTTCTATTATATGCTTTCAACCTTCCTTGCTGCTGTTGTGGCTGTTATAGGCAGTTACATATTCAAGATTACTATTCCGCTTACCGATGCAGTTGATAAAGTTGCTCCTGCAGGTCTTGGCGAAGTATTCAAAACCTTGCTGGGCAATATGGTACAGAATCCGGTTTCGGCAATTATGAACGGTAACTACGTTGGTATTCTTACATGGGCTGTTGTTTTAGGCCTTGCGCTTCGCGCGGCAGACGGCAAAACAAAGGAAGTATTAAACGATATTTCTTCTGCTGTTTCTAAGGCTGTTGCCTGGGTAATTCAACTTGCTCCCTTCGGTATTTTAGGCCTTGTTTATGCGTCTGTTGGCGAATACGGTCTTGAAATATTTACCGACTACGGCAAACTTTTACTTTTACTTGTTGGCTGTATGCTTGCTGTTGCTTTAATTGTAGACCCGTTTATCGTGGCTATTTCATTAAAAAGAAATCCCTATCCGCTTGTATTCAAGTGCTTTAAGGAGTCGGGCATTACCGCATTCTTCACAAGAAGTTCTGCAGCTAATATTCCCGTTAATATGAAACTTTGCGAAAAGTTAGGCCTTGATAAGGAATATTATTCGGTTGCTATACCGCTTGGTGCTACAATTAATATGGACGGTGCGGCAATTACCATTACCGTTATGTCACTTGCAGCAGCATTCTCACAGGGTATTAACGTTAATATTTTAATTGCAATTCTTTTAAGTTTCGTTGCAACTTTAGGTGCTTGCGGCGCTTCGGGTGTTGCAGGCGGTTCGCTTCTCCTTATTCCTATGGCTTGCTCACTTTTGGGTATAGGTCAGGATATCGCAATGCAGGTTGTAGCCGTTGGCTTTATAATCGGCGTTGTACAGGATTCACTTGAAACCGCAATTAACTCTTCGGGCGACGTTATTTTTGCAGCCACTGCAGAATACCACGAAAGAATGAAAAAAGGCGAAAAAATAGAGTTCTAATTAAGTGAAAAAACACCGTAGGAAATTGCTCCCTACGGTGTTTTTTTATTCCTTATTGAATCTGCCAAGCCAAATATCTGCTATGTCAAGTGCTTCGTAGAAGCCTGTTTTTTCGCTTTGTTTGGTAATGCGCGATTTTTCATCAAGTCCTGTATCGCTTAACATTAATTCAACTTTAATTTTTTCGGCAATATCGTTATTTTCCGAAAGAACGGTAAGTCGGGTAATGTATTTATCGGTCATATTTCCGAAATAAACGGTATTTCCTTTTCTTACAAGGGGTTTGCCCTTATAGTTTAAAAATGTGTTTTCCATATTTTCAACTCCTAATTAATCTTGCGGAAGTTCGCCGTAAAGGTTAAAACGGAAGAGTGTTGTTTCGTCTTCCTTATTTGCACAGCGTATAACAGCTTCGGTAACGGTGGCGCCTTTTAAAATATTTGCTATGCCCATTATCTGGCAGAGTTTGGATTTTAAATTAAGCACGTCTCCCTCGGCTGTTTCTAAAAACACATCACCCTTACAGGCGTCAAGAGCTTTAATAAATTCGGTAAAATCTAAATTATGAAGTTTTAATGTAGCCATAAAACCTTCCTCCTTTAAAAATTGGTTAATAAAATTATATAGTATTAATTTTAATAAGTCAAGAATAAGTGTTGAAGTATACAAACATTTACGTTTTCTCTTGACATTTGAGAGTATTTTTAATACACTATAAATTGTAATATTATGGGTTATTATATAATTTATATATGGAGTGTAAAAAATGGAAAACAAAACAACTATGGAAACAATTGTAACACTTGCTAAAAGCCGTGGCTTTGTATATCCCGGAAGCGAGATATACGGCGGTCTTGCTAACTCTTGGGACTACGGTCCTTTGGGCGCAGAACTTAAAAATAACGTGAAAAAAGCATGGTGGAAAAAATTCGTTCAGGAATCTCCCTACAACGTAGGTCTTGATTCAGCAATTCTTATGAATCCCGAAACATGGGTTGCTTCGGGACATTTAGGCGGATTTTCAGATCCTTTAATGGACTGCCGTCAGTGTAAGAGCCGTCACCGTGCAGACAAGCTTATTGAAGATTACGTTGCCGAACACGGTTTGAGTGATAATCCTGCTGCAATGAGCGACAGCGAAATGATGGATTACATAAAAGAAAAAGGTATTGCGTGTCCTTCTTGCGGTTCTCACGATTTTACCGACATAAGAAAGTTTAACCTTATGTTTAAAACTTTTCAGGGCGTTACAGAAGATTCATCTTCTACTCTTTATCTTCGCCCCGAAACCGCACAGGGTATTTTTGTAAACTTTAAGAACATTTGCCGTACAAGCCGTAAGAAAATTCCTTTCGGTGTTGCGCAGATAGGTAAGTCCTTCCGTAATGAAATTACTCCCGGTAACTTTACTTTCCGTACAAGAGAGTTTGAACAGATGGAACTTGAATTCTTCTGTGAACCGGGCACCGACCTTGAATGGTTTGATTATTGGCGTTCTTTCTGCCGTAAGTGGCTGCTTGATTTAGGTATTAAAGAAGAAGCGTTACGCCTTCGCGACCACGATAAAGATGAACTTTGCTTCTATTCTAAAGCTACTACCGACTTTGAATTTTTATTCCCGTTCGGTTGGGGCGAACTCTGGGGCGTTGCTGACAGAACCGATTACGACCTTTCTCAGCACACCAAACACAGCGGCGAAACAATGGACTACTTTGATCAGGAAAAGAACGAACACTATACTCCTTACGTTATTGAACCCTCTTTGGGCGCTGACCGTGTAACCCTTGCGTTCCTTTGCAACGCTTACGATGAAGAAGTTAAGGATAACGGTGAAACCAGAGTTGTTCTTCGTTTCCATCCTGCTCTTGCGCCCTTTAAGTGCGCAGTGCTTCCGCTTTCTAAAAAGTTAAGCGAAAAAGCAGGTGAAGTTTACAGCGAACTTTCTAAACACTTTATGACTGATTACGATGAAGCAGGCAGTATTGGTAAACGTTATGCGCGTGAAGATGAAATTGGTACTCCTTTCTGCGTTGTTTACGACTTTGAAAGCGAAAACGACGGTTGTGTAACCGTAAGAGATCGCGATACTATGGAATCTGTTCGTATGCCTATAGGCGAGGTTAAAGATTATATTGCCCAGCGTATTGAGTTTTAATCAGAGGGGATAATAAATGAAGGTTTTAGATTACTTTACACTTTTTGCGGGACTTGCGTTTTTCCTTTTCGGTATGAACGTAATGTCTACCTCGCTTGAAAAAATGGCGGGCGGTAAATTAGAAAGCACCTTAAAAAAAGCAACTTCTAATCCTATTATGAGTTTCTCTTTGGGCGCAGGTATCACCATTGCCGTTCAGTCTTCAAGCGCGCTTACCGTTATGCTTGTAGGTCTTGTTAACTCGGGCATTATGCAGTTTGAACAGACTATAGGTGTAATTTTAGGCTCTAACGTTGGTACAACCCTTACTTCCTGGCTTATGAACCTTATGGGACTTAACACCGATAAATTTACGCTGGTAAGTCTTTTAAGCCCCGATTACCTTTCACCGCTTATGGCATTTTTAGGTATTGTACTAAGAATGTTTGCCAAGAAGAGCAAAAATAAGGAACTCGGCACAATGTTTTTAGGATTTGCTGTGCTTATGTACGGTATGGCGTTTATGAGTGATTCGGTAGGCGCATTAAAATCTATGGACAACTTTGAAGATTTTATTGGTGTTTTTGGAAATCCTTTACTTGCGCTTTTAATTTCTATTGTGTTTACAGGCGTTATTCAGTCAAGTGCGGCAACAGTTTTAATTGTACAAAGCCTTGCCGTAACGGGACAGATAACATATCTTATGGCTATTCCGCTTGTACTTGGTGCTAATATAGGTACTTGTATAACAGCGCTTATTTCTTCGATTGGTGCAAACAAGAATGCAAAGCGCGTTGTTGCTACGCATATTTACGTTAACACGATAGGTACCGTTGTTTGTTTGCTTATAATGCTTATTGTTTCTCCGTTTATAAGTAATTACTTGAATATGGCGGTAAACAGCGTTGCGGTTTCTATTATTCATACTCTGTTTAATGTATTCTGCACAATTGTTCTTTTCCCGATTAAAAATCTACTTATTAAACTTGTTATGCTTACGGTACGCGATAAAGAGGGCGAAACACAGAAAAACGTATTTCTTGATGAAAGACTTCTTAATACACCGCAGATGGCTATTGAGGAGTGCCGTCAGCTTAGCAGTACAATGGCAACCCTTACAAAAGAAGCCGTTTATAAATCAATTTCTCTTTTAGATAAATTTGATGAGGTTGTATTAACCGAGGTAAGCGAACTTGAGGCTATGACCGACCGTTATGAAGACAAGCTTGGTACTTTTCTTGTGCGTCTTTCGGGCAGAGATTTATCGGAACACGACAGTAAGGTTGTTGGTAGATTGCTTCACACTATAGGTGACTTTGAACGTATAGGCGACCACTGTTCTAATATTGCCGAGGTTGCAAAAGAAATTTATGAACGTGGAATAAAGTTCTCTTCTTATGCAAACGATGAAATAAAGATTATAACCGACGCAACAAAGGAAATAGTAGATATAGCGGTTGAATCGTTCTGTAATGATGATATTTCTCTTGCTTCGCGCGTTGAACCGCTTGAACAGGTTATAGACGGACTTAAAAAGACTATGCAAGAGCGCCACGTTGCACGTATGCAAAAGGGCGAATGTACTGTTGATTTAGGCTTTGTATTTGCCGATCTTATAACCAACTATGAACGTATAAGCGACCATTGTTCAAATATTGCGGTTTATACCGTAAGAATGGAAGCGGTAAAAATTGATGCTCATAAATATTTACGCAATTTAAAGGAAGAAAATGAAGATTTTGCCGATAAATTTGCTTTTTACGAGAAAAAATATTCTTTTGATAATATAAGGGAGCTTTTTAATGCTTGAACTTAAAAATATTTGTTTTGATGCCGAAACAGACGGTGTTACAAAACGGATTTTAGATAACGTTAACTTAACAATAGACGGTGGATTTACTGCTATAACCGGACCTAACGGCGGCGGTAAATCTACACTTGCGAAAATTATTGCAGGTATTCTTACCCCTACAAGCGGTAAAATATTTCTTGACGGTAAAGATATAACCGAAATGTCGGTTACCGACCGCTCTAAGCAGGGCATTGCATTTGCTTTTCAGCAACCTGTTCGCTTTAAGGGAATTACCGTTAAAGACCTTATACGTATTGCTAAGGGGCAGGATATTTCTGTAAGTGAGGCTTGTAAATACCTTTCTGAAGTGGGTCTTTGCGCCAAGGAATATATTGACAGAGAAGTTAATGCCAGTCTTTCGGGCGGTGAACTGAAAAGAATTGAAATTGCTACCGTTATGGCGCGTGGCTGCGGTGTTACCGTTTTTGATGAACCCGAAGCAGGAATTGATTTGTGGAGTTTTTCTAATCTTATTAAAGTTTTTGAACAACTTCACGAAAAACAGGGCGGCTCTATCATAATTATTTCGCATCAGGAACGCATTCTTTCTATTGCCGATAAAGTGGTAGTTATTGCCGACGGTAAAATTGTAAATAGCGGCGATGCTAAGGACATTTTGCCTTCGCTTTTATCGGGCAGCAGTGTTTGCAGCGCCTTGGAAGAAAAACTGTAGGAGGACGGCAAAATGGATGCAATAAAGAAAAAAATGCTTGAAGCGGTTGCCGACCTTCACGATATCCCAACAGGTGCTTACAATATACGTGCAAACGGAAAATCAGAAGCAAGAAATACCACGAAGAATATTGATATTGTTACTAAGGAAGATAAAAACGGAATTGATATTATTATTGCTTCCGGCACAAAAAATGAAAGTGTGCATATTCCTGTTATAATATCTGAAAGCGGTATTAAAGAAAACGTTTATAACGATTTTTATATCGGTGAGGATTGCGACGTGCTTATAATTGCGGGTTGCGGTATTCACAATTGCGGAGATCAAACTTCTCAGCACGACGGTATTCATACTTTCCATATTGGTAAAAATTCTAAAGTGCGTTACGTTGAAAAACATTACGGCGACGGTGACGGCAACGGTCAAAGGGTAATGAATCCTACCACCGTTATAGAAATAGATGAAAACGGTTCTTTGGAAATGGATACTGTTCAGATAAAGGGTATTGATTCAACCAACCGTATTACAACTGCGCGTCTTAAAGCGGGCGCCTGTGTAATTATTAAAGAAAAATTAATGACCCACGGTAATCAGGTGGCTACTACCGAATTTACCGTTGACCTTGACGGCGAAGATTCCAGCGCCAACGTTATTTCGCGTTCGGTTGCCAAAGATTCTTCAAAACAGGTGTTTACTTCAAGAATAAACGGTAATACACGTTGTTACAGCCATACTGAATGTGATGCCATTATTATGGATAACGCGCAGGTAAGCGCTATTCCCGAAGTTACTGCAAACCATATTGATGCTTCTCTTATTCACGAAGCGGCAATAGGAAAAATTGCAGGCGAACAACTTATGAAACTTATGACGTTGGGATTAAGCGAACAAGAAGCCGAAGAACAAATTGTTAACGGTTTTTTGAAATAAGACATTTGACAAATTAAAACTTTTGTACTATTATATCTTTTAAGCAAACGCGGATAACCCGAATCTGCCTAAAAGGCAGGGCTGTGGTAAAGTTATTAGTTTGCTTATTATGCCTTCGTACTTTAAAATCCCTTAATTTTGCTTATTTTATGTCGCAGAATTTTAAAGGAGGGAATTTTTGTCAGTGCGAGGCACCAAACACAGTTAATCCTGTCGGATTAACGAGTATTTTAACAAAGCAATGGCGGGAATTCACTCTTTAAAATCAGGTTTGGGTTGTCCGTGGTTGCGTATAGGAGATGGTTGGCTTTTATGCCTGACGGGAGTACTATAGGCTATATTTTATGTTTTGCGTTTCTGATATTTGCTTCAGCCTTTTTCTCGGCTTCGGAAATGTCACTTTGTTCTGTAAATAAAATACACATTATGACAAACGCCGAAAACGGAGATAAAAAAGCAAAGAGAGCCTTAAAACTTATTGAAGAGTTCGATGAAACGCTTACGGTACTGCTTATTGCAAACAATATTGTAAACATAAGCTGTGCTACGTTAGCAACAGTTCTTGCTTCTTCATTTGCAAATGCAAGTGAAAGTGTCAGCAAGGCAACTGCTGTTACAATTGCCACTTTTGCCACTACTGTAGTTATTATTCTTTTTGGCGAGATTTTACCGAAAACTTTTGCCAAGGCTTGCAGCGAAAAGTATCTTACTGCAGTTGGCGGTATTCTTGTTATTACATCAACCCTGCTTACACCGCTTACGTTAATTTTTAATGCTATAAGCGGAACAGTAGCAAGATTTTTCCTTAAAAACACAAAGGAAGAACCTACTGTTACGGAAGATGAACTTCAGGATATTGTGGATTCGCTTGACGATTCCGATAACGATTTCGATGAAGACACCGCAAAACTTGTAAGCAGCGCAATGAAATTTTCCAATAAATCGGTATCTGATATTATTATACCTTGGGAAGACGTTATAAAGGTTTCTTCGGGTATGAAAACCGAACAGATTGCCGAAATGTTAAAAGAATGTAAGCATTCAAGACTTCCTGTTGTTGCAAGAAACGGCGATGTAAAGGGTATTTTACGTATAAGAAGTTTCTTTAAGGCTTACATAAGCAAAAGAAAAAACGTGGTTTTAGCAAGTGTTATGGACCGTCCTTTTTATTGCAACGAGGACAAACCGCTTGATGAAATGCTTCGTCATTTAAGCGCTCATCGCCGTAATCTTGCTATAATACGCAACCGTGACGATGAAATTCTTGGTATAGTTACGGTAGAAGATATACTTGAAACTCTTGTCGGTCAGATATATGACGAAAACGATCAGGAGGTGGCAGAAGAATGATTACAGAAATTATTTGTATTGCCATACTAATGGTTATTTCGGCATTCTTTTCGGGCACCGAAACGGCGTATGCCGCGGCAAATATTTCAAGACTTAAAGCTTACAGCGAAGAAAAGGATAATTTAGTTGGCAGAACGTCGGTTTATATAAAGGAACATTATGAATCTACCCTTTCTGCAATACTTATAGGTAATAATCTGGTTAACAACTCGGCATCGGCTTTGGCAACTGTGTTGGTTATAGCAATATTTGGCGGAAACGATGATTATTCGTGGGTTGCCACCGTGGCTATGACTCTTATAGTGCTTACTTTCGGTGAAATTTTTCCTAAAATAATTGCAAAGAAAATCCCCGAAGGTTTCTGCCGTTTTGTAAGTTTGCCTATTTATGCCGTTTTTTGGCTGTTGCGTCCCGTAACGTTAATTATAGACGGTCTTATGAAAGTTCTTTCGCCTATATATAAAAATAAGGTAGGCGATACCGATACAATAAGCGAAGACGACCTTGAAACAGTGCTTGATATTGTTGAGGATGAAGGCGTACTTGATGAAGAACAGTGTGACCTGTTACAAAATGCGCTTGACTTTAACGAAGTTTTGGCTTATGAGGTACTTACTCCGCGTGTTGATATGGTTGCAATAGATATAAGAGATTCTTTTGATAAAAACAGGCAGATATTGCTTGAATCTCCTTATACAAGAATACCTGTTTATGAGGATACTCCCGATAAAATTATAGGTATTTTGCACCTTAATAAATTTTACAGAGCTCTTGCCGATTCAGATAACGAAAAGGTGCATATAAGAGAACTGTTAAACGAACCTATTTTTGTTCATAAAACAATGCCTATGCCCGACGTGCTTGATAAAATGCGCGAGGTTAACAGGCACATGGTTGTAGTGCTTGATGAATACGGCGGAACAATGGGTATACTAACAATGGAAGACGTTCTTGAACAGCTTGTCGGTGACATCTGGGATGAATCTGACGAGGTTGAAGAAGAATTTACCGTTATTGATGAAACCCATTTTGAAGCCTTGGGAGATATGCGAATTTTCGACTTCTTCGATGAACTTGATATTGATATTGAGCACGACGATGAAGATGAAGAAGATGAATTCGATGATGCCAACGTAACTTTAGGCGGTTGGGCAACCGACTGTCTTGAGGGCGAAGTTGAAGAGGGAAGCAGTTTTGACTTCCGTAACCTCACCGTAACAGTACTTTCTTACGATAACAACCGAATAGAACGCCTTGGTGTAGAAATTCGTGAGGAAGATGATGAAGAAGATGAAGACTGAAAACGGTAATACCTTCGCTAAAATTTATGCCGTTGTAAAGCAAATACCGAAAGGCAAAGTTACTACCTACGGCAGAGTTGCCGCAATGGCTGGAAATCCACGTTGGTCACAGGTAGTGGGTTATGCGCTTCACGGTAATCCTGATCCTAAAAATATTCCTTGCCATAGGGTAGTAAATAAGCAGGGACGCTTGGCTGCCGCCTTTGTTTTCGGCGGTGAAAACGCACAGGCGATGTTGCTTGAAAACGAAGGTGTAGAGGTAAAAGACGGTTTTGTGGATTTAGATAAATATTTATGGGAACCCTAAATTTTTACTTGACAAAATCTTTTATTAGTCATATACTTTAAATATAGTTTTTAAACTGGTGCGTAAGAGTAGTAGTTTCTGTAACTTTTTCAGAGAGTCGGCGGTGGTGAAAGTCCGATAAAGCAAGGAAAACGAATGGACTTACAAGGGTGAACCGAAAAAGATTATCTTTAGTAGGGGAAACGGGTGTCGCCCGTTACAGCGAATAGCGTATTGTTATGTGCGCGAAAGTGCGTTTGGTTTTCAAACGAATTTGGGTGGTACCGCGGATTATAAAATTCGTCCCGAATCGGTTATTCCGATTCGGGATTTTAATTTTGAAAGGTTGTTTTTTATGTTTCTTTTAACAAAACGATGGCGAAATCAGCACTTAAATAAACAACACTAATTTTTTTGGAGGAAATAAAAATGGTTTTTAACGGAATTGACTTTGATACTTATTTAAAAAATTATCCTAATGATGACGGTTACTTTGGTAAATACGGCGGCGCTTACGTTAACGATGACCTTAAAAAGGCTATGAACGAAATCACCGAAGCATATTTTACAATTTGTAAATCAAGAAAGTTTATAGATGAACTTCGCCGTATCAGAAAAGAATTTCAGGGCAGACCTACACCAATTTCTCACCTTGAACGCCTTTCAAATAAACTTGGCAACGTTCAACTTTATGTAAAGCGTGAAGACCTTAACCATACAGGCGCTCATAAACTTAACCACTGTATGGGCGAAGCGCTTCTTGCAAAGTATATGGGCAAGAAAAAACTTATTGCCGAAACAGGCGCAGGTCAGCACGGTGTTGCTATTGCAACCGCAGCCGCATACTTCGGTCTTGAATGCGACGTTTATATGGGAAGTGTTGATATAAAGAAACAGGCTCCCAACGTTGCAAGAATGAAAATTTTGGGTGCAAACGTTGTGGAAGTAACCCACGGTCTTGCTACCTTAAAGGAAGCGGTAGACGCCGCATTTGAAGCCTATGCTAAAGATTACCAGAACAGCATTTACTGTATAGGCAGCGTTGTGGGACCGCATCCTTTCCCAATGATGGTAAGAGAATTCCAAAGCGTTGTTGGTTTTGAAGCAAGAGAACAGTTCGTTGAAATGACAGGCGAATTGCCCGATGCCGTTGTTGCCTGTGTAGGCGGCGGTTCTAACTCGGCAGGCTTCTTTGCAGGATTTTTAAATGATCCCGTTGATATTTACGGTATTGAACCTCTTGGCAGGGGCACAAAAATGGGTGACCACGCCGCATCGCTTCAGTACGGCAGCGAAGGCGTTATGCACGGCTTTAACAGTATTATGCTTAAAGATGAAAAGGGCGATCCCGCCCGCGTATATTCAGGTGCAAGCGGTCTTGATTATGCTTCATGCGGCCCCGAACACGCATTTTTACACGAACTCGGCAGAGTTAAGTACGACGTTGTTGGCGATGATGACACCATTGACGCATTCTTTACTCTTTCGCGACTTGAAGGTATTATTCCTGCAATTGAAAGTTCCCACGCCGTTGCATACGGTATGAAACTTGCTAAAGAAATGGGCAAGGGCAGTGTTCTTATCAATCTCTCCGGCAGAGGCGATAAGGATATGGACTATATCATTGAAAACTACGGTATCAGATAAAAATAAGAGCCTTCGGATTTCCGAAGGCTCTTACTGTTTTAGTCTTTATTCTTATGTCTGAGGATTTTTGAAGTTGTGTTCTTGATGAACTCGGTTCTTCTGATTTTGAAATCAACAATCTTCTTATAGGGAGGAAGATTGCTGTTGACATTATCAACAACCTCACCCATAATGTCGTGAAGTTCTTCGTCGGTGAATTCGTTTTCATCCTTGCCGTATCTTTCTTTGAGTTCTTCAAAGTTGGGGAAGATTCTTGCGGCAACAATGGGTTCGCCCTTGCTGTTTTCATCTTCAATAACCATGCTTTCACCAACACGGATATCTGTTCCGAGATGATATTCAAGTTCTTCGGGATAGATGTTCTTACCGTTGTTTGTAACGATAACATTCTTGCTTCTGCCCGAAATATAATAATGACCCTTCTTGTCAACATAACCGAGGTCGCCTGTGTGGAACCAGCCATCAACGATTGCCTTTTCGGTTTCTTCGGGCATATTGTAGTAGCCGAGCATGACGATGTCGCCCTGCACGCAGATCTCACCCTCGCCGTTCTCGTCGGGGATATCGATCTTGACCTTGACCTCGGGGAGTGCCTGGCCGATACTGCCTGCGCGGTAGTGATAGCGGCGGTTGACGCTAACAACGGGCGAGCATTCTGAAATGCCGTAGCCGTTCATGATCTTGATGCCGTAGGAATCAAAGCGGTCTATGATCTGCTGATCGATGGGCGCACCGCCCGAAATAATGAAGTCAAGCTCACCGCCAAGACC
>JAZUPW010000040.1:0-24543 GCA_045605385.1 Acutalibacteraceae bacterium | reverse complement strand
AACCAGCCTAAAAGGGCGGGTTTAAGGCGTATTTTGGCTCTTTGTCGCACATAGGCGATAGCCTTATGTGTTTCGCATCACCAAAATCCACTCATAAAACCGCACCTTTTAGGTCGGAGAATTTTGTGATTAAAGGATTTTTGGTGTGGTGCGACACAAAACGCAGCAAATCCTGACGGATTTGCGAGTATTTTAACATAGCCACAGCGTAAAATTCTTATCCCAAAATCTGATTCAGGTTTGAATGCTTTGGCTAACCAAAACATTTAAACCCGAACCAGCCTAAAAGGGCGGGTTTAAGGCGGGTTTGGGCTAATTAATTTTGAAAGGAAATATATATGACAAACATCTGGCACGATATATCTGAAAGCCGTATTACACCAAACGATTTTATTTGTGTAATTGAAATAGGCAAGGGCAGTAAAAAGAAGTACGAACTTGATAAAGAAACGGGATGTATTATTTTAGACAGAATTCTTTACACATCTACGCAGTATCCTGCTAATTACGGTTTTATCCCGCGCACTTATGCCGATGATAATGACCCGCTTGACGTATTGCTTTTATGTTCTGAAACGCTTTTACCTCTTACCCTTGTAAGGGCGTATCCTATAGGAATGATATCTATGGTAGACGGTGGCAAGAGCGATGAAAAAATTATAGCAATTCCGTTTAATGATCCCAATTATAATATGTATACGGATATTGAACAGTTGCCGTCTCACATATTTGAAGAGATGCGCCATTTCTTTACGGTATATAAAAATCTTGAAAATAAAAACACCGCTGTTGAAAAAATTTGCGGAAAAGATGAGGCGTTACGCACTATTGAAGCATCTATTAAGCAATATAAAGAGCATTTTTGTTGACTTAATTAATGTTTTTGAGTATACTTTTAGTAATTAATTCTTTTAGGAGTGTAAATAAATGAGTGATTATAAAATAGAAACCAAGTGTGTACAGGGCGGTTATACACCCGAAAACGGTGAACCTCGCCAGATTCCTATAATTCAAAGCACAACCTTTAAGTATGCTACAAGCGAGGATATGGGCAAACTTTTTGATTTGGAGGCTTCGGGTTATTTTTATACAAGGCTTCAGAATCCTACTAACGATTCTGTTGCTGCAAAAATATGTGATATGGAAGGTGGTACAGCCGCAATGCTTACCTCCTCAGGTCAGGCGGCTTCCTTTTATTCTATTTTCAATATTGCTTCCTGCGGTGACCACGTAGTATCTTCTTCTACAATTTACGGTGGAACTTATAACCTTTTTGCCGTTACAATGAAACGAATGGGTATAGATTTTACTTTTGTTTCTCCCGATTGCAGTGAAGAAGAACTGAATGCTGCTTTCCGTGAAAATACAAAAGCGGTTTTCGGTGAAACAATTGCAAACCCAGCGCTTACCGTAATTGATATTGAAAAATTTGCAAAGGCGGCGCACAGCCACGGTGTTCCTCTTATTATAGATAACACATTTGCAACCCCCGTTAATTGCAGACCTTTTGAATGGGGCGCAGATATTGTTACACACTCTACAACAAAGTATATGGACGGTCACGGCGCGGCTGTTGGCGGATGTATTGTAGATTCAGGTAAATTCGATTGGACAAAGTATCCTGAAAAATTCCCAGGTCTTTGCACACCCGATGAAAGTTATCACGGTGTTACATATACCGAGCGTTTCGGTCTTGAAGGCGCTTTCATAACCAAGGCTACTGCACAACTTATGCGCGATTTCGGTTCTATTCAGTCTCCGCAGAATGCATTTCTTTTAAATCTTGGACTTGAAAGTTTGCATCTTCGTATGAAACGCCACTGTGAAAACGGTCTTGCGGTTGCTAAATATCTTAAGAGCGATGACCGTATTGCTTGGGTTAAATATCCTTCATTACCCGGTGATGAACATTATGAACTTGCCAATAAATATATGCCAAACGGCACTTGCGGTGTTGTAAGTTTTGGCGTTAAGGGCGGAAGAAAAGCAGCCGAAGCCTTTATGAAGAACTTAAAAATAGCTGCTATAGAAACCCACGTTGCCGATGCAAGAACCTGTTGTTTGCATCCTGCAAGCGCTACTCACAGACAAATGAACGATGAAGAATTGTATGCAGCAGGTGTAGGTCCTGACCTTGTTCGTTTTTCTTGCGGCATTGAAAACAGTGAAGACCTTATTGCTGATATTAAACAGGCGCTTGATAATATGTAATTGGAGTAACATTTATGCCTATAAGAATACCAAATGATCTTCCTGCGGTAAAAACTTTAGCAGAAGAGAATATATTTGTTATGACTGAAAAACGAGCCATAACTCAGGATATACGTCCGCTGAAAATTCTTTTGCTGAATCTTATGCCCAAAAAAATAGAAACCGAAACACAGTTATCGCGGTTGCTTGGTAACTCGCCGCTTCAGGTTGATTTAGAACTTATACATACTAAAAGCCATCAGTCTAAAAATACTGCACCCGAGCATTTATTTCAGTTTTATAAAACTTTTGATGATATTAAACATCAAAATTTTGACGGTATGATAATAACGGGCGCACCCGTTGAAAATATGCCTTTTGAAGAGGTTGAATACTGGCAGGAACTGTGCGAAATAATGGAATGGAGCAAAACTCACGTTCACAGTACGCTTCATATATGTTGGGGCGCACAGGCGGGGCTTTATTACCATTACGGAATAAAAAAATATCCGCTTTCTAAAAAACTTTTCGGTATATTCAAGCACACAAGGGATTACAAAAAATCTATTTTGTTCAGAGGCTTTGACGATGAGTTTTTAGTGCCTCATTCAAGACATACTACAGTTTTGCGTGAAGATATTGAAAAGGTTAAAGAACTAAAAATTCTGGCTTCTTCATCAGAAGCGGGAGTATTTGCCGTTAGTAATTCGGGCGGCAGACAAATTTTCTTTACGGGGCATCCCGAATATGATGCCAATACTTTAAAGAATGAGTATTTGCGAGATTTAAACGAGGGTAAACCTATAGAAATTCCCGTTAATTATTTCGATGAAGATAACGCTGAAAACGAACCTAAGTGGAAGTGGCATTCTTATGCAAGTCTGCTTTATTCTAACTGGCTTAATTACTTTGTTTATCAAACAACTCCGTATGATATTACAACTATAAAATAATAAAAAACAGTTTTGCTTTACCCTAAAGTAAAACTGTTTTTGCTATTCTTGACTGCAAGACCGAATACATATATAATATAATTAAAAGGGGGCAGACCTATGAAGAAATTATTTGCAATAGTTTTAACAGTAATACTTTTAATAACTTCGCTGTGCGGTTGCGCGTTCAGAGAAAAAAACGGTGTTTCGGTAACGGGCACTATGTACTATTGCTACAACGAACTGACCTATTTACAGCAGGATATATATGATGAAATGCTAAAAGAAGCGTTAAATGTTACAAATAAGTTCGAATTGTTTGATGCTGCTGAAAATGACGTATTAAAAGCATATAACGCCCTTATTGGCGACCATCCCGAACTTTTTTGGCTTTCAGACGGTTACGAATATACTCTTTACGAATACTTTGATTTTATACCGTTTTTAGAACTTTGCGGGATGGATTTAAAGGTTATTTCAATGGAAATAAACGAGGAACTTCAAATAAAGAAAAGTGACTTAGATAAAAAGGTTGAAGAAATCCTGGAAAATGCAAATAAGTTTTCTTCGGATTTCGAAAAAATAAAGTATGTACATGATTATATAATTGAAAATACAGAATATGATGATGTAGTAGCGGATATTATTACTTCTGATGAAGAAATAGACACCGTTTATAACGCGCAAACCGCTTACGGCTGTTTGGTGGAGGGTAAGGCTATTTGCAGCGGTTATTCAAAAGCGTTTCAACTTATTATGCAAAAATTAGGTTTTCTTTGCGGTAACGCTTTTGGTACAACAACCGAAGACGATACACAGCATCAATGGAACTTTTTAAAAGTTGGCGGTGAATTTTATTTTGTAGATACTACTTGGGACGATGCTGTAGCAACCGAAGAATTACCGGCATATAACTGTTATGAGTATTTTCTTGTAAATGATGAAGAAATATCATATTCTCATACACTTAATGAAGATATAAGCGTTCCTGTTTGCAACGGTGACGGATATGATTTTTATATAACAAAACAACTTTATGACGATGAAGAATACGATTACAACACTACAAAAAATATTATAAACAGCCAAAATGCGTTTCAATATATAAACGGATATACTGTTGTAAAATATTCTTCGCCCGAAGAATGCCAAAAAGCGGTTAAAGAACTTTTTGATAACAATAAGTTTTTTAATATTGCAACTAACGTAAGAGAAGTTGTTTATTTTGTTGGAAACAGCGGAAGAGTTTTGTATATATTAAAGAAGTAAAAAACACCTGAACTTTAAAATGAAAATTCAGGATGGAAGTCACGAAAAAAACGCACAGTAATGCTAACGCATACTGTGCGTTTTTAACAAAGAATGCCGCCTGAATTTCACATTTTAAAGCAATGCTTCGTTAGCCAAAGCATTCAAACCCGAATCAGATTTTGGGATAAGGATTTTACGCTGTGGCTATGTTAAAATACTCGCAAATCCGTCAGGATTTGCTGCGTTTTGTGTCGCACCACGCCGAAAATCCTTTAATCACAAAATTCTCCGACCTAAAAGGTGCGGTTTTATGAGTGGATTTTGGTGATTCGAAACACATAAGGCTATCGCCTATGTGCGACAAAGAGCCAAAATACGCCTTAAACCCGCCCTTTTAGGCTGGTTCGGGTTTAAATGTTTTGGCTAGGGCGCCTCATCATAATATAAGGCGTAGGTGTTTTTACAAAAAATTTACTCTTGCGTACTTGATAAGATGATAATTTCGTGATATAATAAAGTCCAAATTTAAACAGAGGAAAAAGAATGAAAGATTTAAAACTTGTTATAGCAAGAAATATTGCAAAGCTTCGCGTAGAAGCAAATATGACTCAAATAGATCTTGCGCAAAAACTTAACTATTCAGATAAAGCGGTTTCTAAATGGGAAAGGGGAGAATCACTCCCTGATATTTCGGTACTTGTTGAGATATCCGAAATATTCGGCGTTACTATTGATTCATTGGTTCATTGTGATGTAAACGAAATTACCGAAGAAGTAGAACAACCCCGTAAAATGAAAACAAAAAATCGTGTTATAATTACCGTTATAAGTATGCTTGGCGTGTTATTTATTGCAACCTGGATTTTTTCGGTAACCGATATGCTGCCCATTGTTTCAACAATGCATTGGCTTGTTTTTGTTTATGCTGTTCCGCTTTCAATGATAGTATGGCTTATATTCAATTCAATATGGTTTAACAAAAAACGTAATTTTTTAATCGTTTCTATTCTTATGTGGACGTTGCTTTTATCTGTGTATTTAACACTGCTTGTGCTTGGTAACAGTTTTTGGCAATTGTTTATTATAGGTGTTCCTGCTCAGGCAATAATTTTGGCGTGGTCTAAAATTTCTTATAAAGAGAAAACTTTTAAAAAAAGTAAATAATTTCGTTTAAGGAAGGATTATTAATGTCTTATAAAAAAGTATTAACTATTCAGGATATTTCTTGTGTTGGTCAGTGTTCGCTTACCGTGGCGCTTCCTATACTTTCTGCATGCGGTATGGAAACCTGCATTTTGCCAAGTGCCGTGCTTTCAACACATACGGCGGGTTTTACAGGCTTTACTGTAAGAGATCTTACCGATGATATCCCTGCAATAGCAGAACATTGGAAAAAAGAAAATATAAGTTTTGATGCCGTGTATACGGGATATTTGGGCAGTACAAAGCAAATAGAATATGTTAAAAACATATTTAAAGAACTAAAAAAGGCAGAGGGACTGAGTATTGTTGACCCCGCTATGGCGGATAACGGAAAACTTTACCCCGCTTTTGATATGGAATATGTTGAGGAAATGAAAAAATTAAGTTTTTCTGCCGATATTATTCTGCCTAATATTACCGAAGCCTGTTTTATTACGGGAATTGATTACCGCGAAGAATATGATGAAGCGTATATAGATTCCTTACTTGAAGCGCTTAGTAAAAACGGCGCTAAAACCGTTATACTTACCGGCGTTGGATATGATAAGGATTCAACGGGCGTTGTTGTGCTTGAAAATGGTGTTAAATCTTACTATAAGCACAAAAAAATATCTAAAGGTTGTCACGGAACAGGTGACGTTTATGCTTCGGCATTTGTCGGACTTTTGCTTAAAGGTTATAAAACCTTTGATGCTGCTGCCGCTGCCGCTGATTTTACGGTTAAATGTATTGAAAATACCATAGACGATAAAGAACATTGGTACGGTGTTAAATTTGAAACCGCACTGAATCTTCTTATAAACTGAAAAAACACCACCCCAAGCGTAGCGCTTGGGGTGAACGTCTTTTGAAAGCAGAATTGTTTTATGAATATTTTTATTAAAAACTGGTTAAAAAAGAATACTTACTCACTAAAGGGTAAAAAAATAGTTATAACAGGCGCAACGGGTGGGCTTGGTAAAGAACTTTGTTTTTATTTAGCATATCTTAATGCCGAATTAATATTAATAAACCGAAATGAAGGCAAGGCAACGTCGCTGAAAAATGAAATCATAACAAAATATAACGGTGCAAAAGTAACTTTGTTATATGCTGATTTTGAAAATATTAACGACGTTGATAAAGTGTGCAGTGAACTTAAAAATTATGATATTGATATAATTATTCATAACGCGGCTGTGTATGCAATAGAGCGCAGAATAGTTGGTAGCGGATATTTAAACGTTTTTCAAACAAATTTTGTCTCTCCGCTTTATATTACCAATAAACTTTTGCCGCAACTTGAAAAAAATGGCGGAAAAATAGTGGTTGTGGGCAGTATTGCGCATAACTACTTAAAGACTAATATAAATGATATTGACTGCAGAACATACAAAAGCGATGCGCTTTCTTACGGTAATTCAAAGCGATATCTAATGTTTTATCACGAACAACTTCTTAAAAACAGCGCTGTTTCTTTTAGTCTTGCACACCCTGGAATAACTTTTACTTCTATTACCAATCATTATCCCGATTGGTTGTTCAGAATTATAAAATATCCAATGAAAGTTATATTTATGAAGAAAAACGTTGCCGCCCTTAATATTTTAAAAGGCGTTTTTGAAAACACCAAAGAAGGCGAATGGTTATCTCCGCTTCTTTTCGGTATATGGGGAACTCCCGTTGTTCGTAAATTAAAAACAGCTACACTTGCCGAAAAAGAACAAATTTATTCTTCTTCGCTTGAAATACTTAATAACGTTTTAGTTAAGAACAGCAATACCGAGGTTTAAATATGTTGCAAATAGTACCCATACTAAATAGGGTATTTGCAAATATGCCGCAAGTTTAGAAATGGGAATATATCGCTTTATGGTTGCAATAACGCTTAAGTCAAGCAAAAGTAACCACACAAAAGCAAAAGTAAAAAATCTTCCGTTAAAAAACAATATACTCCACCAGAAATTAAAAAACAGGCTTACAGCATATACAAACAGCGCCGATACAACAGGAATATACTGTTTATCCTTGTTGGTATAAACTATTGCTGCGCTTATTCCCATAAGAATATAAAGAATTGTCCATACAATAGGGAATAATATAGACGGCGGGGAAAGCGGCGGAGTGTTTATGGTGCTGTAGATATCCATATTGTTTCGTGTAAAAAACGCTGAAAGTCCGCCCACTGCAAGTGCAATGGCAACCGATATTATATACGGTTTTATTCTTTTTAGCATAAAATTCACCTCTATAAAAATTTTATGCTTGTTTATGCATTAAAATACTAAATTAAGTTAAAGAAAATATAATTTTATTTTTATTAAAAATTTATGTTACTTTTTGTTGAAAAAAGTTTTTAATTAAGGTATAATATTTTTATAGTTTTAAAATTTTACAGGTGGTTTTTATGGGGAAGAAAATTGGCTTTGATAACGAAAAATATTTAAAGCTGCAATCTGAATTTATTCAGAAGCGAATAGAAAAGTTTGAAGGTAAACTTTATTTGGAACTTGGCGGAAAGCTTTTTGACGATTTTCACGCTTCACGCGTGTTGCCTGGATTTGAACCCGACAGCAAAATGAAGATGTTGCTTCATCTTAAAGATTGCTCAGAAGTGGTTATTGCAATTAATGCGCATGATATTGAAAAGAATAAAATACGCGGCGACCTTGGTATTTCTTACGATACCGACGTTACACGACTTATAGACAGTTTCAGAAGTATGGGACTTTTTGTCAGCAGTGTTGTTGTAACTCAGTATGCAGGTCAGTATTCTGCCGATGTCTTTAAGAAAAAACTTAATAATATGGGTGTTAACGTTTATCTGCATTATTCTATTGACGGCTACCCCAATAATATTCCCTTTATTGTTAGTGATGCAGGTTACGGACGTAACGAATATATAGAAACCACAAAACCTTTGGTAATAGTAACCGCGCCGGGGCCGGGAAGCGGAAAACTTGCCACCTGTCTTTCTCAGCTCTATCACGAACATAAACGCGGTATAACCGCAGGCTATGCAAAGTTTGAAACTTTCCCAATATGGAATCTTCCTTTAAAACATCCTGTAAATCTGGCGTATGAGGCTGCAACGGCTGACCTTAACGACCTTAATATGATAGACCCCTTCCATTTGGAAGCATACGGCGAAATGACGGTTAACTATAACCGCGATGTTGAAGCATTCCCGCTTTTAAAAGCAATTCTTGAACAGATTTTAGGCGTTAGCCCTTATCAGTCTCCAACCGATATGGGCGTTAATATGGCGGGTAACTGTATTTTCGACGATGAAATAGTATGCGCTGCGGCAAAGGATGAAATTATACGTCGCTATTATAAAGTTAAGTGCGATAAAACAATGGGCAGGGTTTCTGAATCTGCCGTAATTAAAGCAGAATCAATAATGCAGCAGGCAGGGGTAGTTCCTACCGACCGCGTTGTTGTAAAACCCGCGCTTGAAAAAGCAGAACAGGCAAATGCTCATGCTGTGGCAATACAACTTGATAACGGTGTTATAGTTACAGGAAAAAGTTCAAGTTTGCTCGGCAGTGTTTCAGCGGCGCTTCTTAATGCAATGAAAGTTATGGCAGATATTGATGATTCTGTTCCGCTTTTGGCGCAGTCTATTATAGAACCTATTGTTAAATTAAAACGCGATACTTTCCGTTCTTCTACTTCGCATCTTAATTCTAACGAAATGCTTATTGCTCTATCAAGCAGCGCTGTGGTAAATCCGCAGGCAGATAAAGCCCTTGATATGATTAAGCGTTTAAGAGGAACAGAACTTCATTCTTCGGTTATGCTTTGTGATACCGACGAACACGTGCTTAAAAAATTAGGTGTAAACTATACTTGCGAACCTATACGCAGAAACAAAAATCTTTATTATTAATAAAAAACAGCGGAACACAGTTTAAAACTGTGCTCCGCTTTATTATTGTTATTCGCGTTCTTTTATACTGCCGTCTTCGTTAAAGTCGTACAATTTGCCGCTATCATCCTGATAAAGGCGAATATAGTCTATAACGTATTCAATAGGTTCGGTTCTGTCTTCTTTTGGTTGGTTTAAGAAAGGAAGACCGAAAGCCATACTTATTATAATATACAACGGTACGTGGAAAGGCGCCATTAAAGGATTATCAATTGAGGTGTGGTAATAAGATTCACCGTCTACCGTAAAATCAATACACTCTTCAGTCCAGAAAAAGCCTATTGTATGTTCCTCGTCCGACATCTTTTTGCCTTCAATACGCTTTCTTGCATCTTCGTAGTCGCCGTGCATATAACCTATGTGGTGTTGCTTATTATACACTTTATCATTCCACCAAGCGTGAAGTGCGCAGGCAATATAACTGTCGTCACCGAACATTTCAAAAATATCAATTTCAGTATTTACGGTAGCGCCTTTATAAACTGATTGTGTCCAGAAACCCGGCCATATACCCGGTCCGCCTTTTGGTAGGTGCGCCTTAATTTCAAGGTAGCCGTATTTATACATAAACTTTTTGTTTGTGTTTATCATACCGCTTGTGTAGCGTCCGTCTTCTTCAATACGTGCGGTAATGGTTAATTTTGAATCTTTTATACTAAGGTTTTCGGGTTTTCTCCAGGCTTCGCGGCCGTTTTTACCATTCTGGCACATTGTAATAATTTGCCAATTATCTTTATTAAGAGAATCTCCTTCAAAGTGGTCTTCAAAAACCAAGTTATATCCTTGTTTTATTAATTCATCGTGAACAAATTTCATTACTTTTCGCCCTCCCCGTAAATTCTTATACCCTTAATCAGCATTTCGCAGGGAAGTAAAGTGTTTTCATCGGGCGCTTCAGTTTCAGAATCACCTACGGTAAGGTAGAAAACAAGTTCGTGTTCGCAGTTAAACACTTCAAAAACAGGGTTGTCTATATGTATTTTGCAATATTCATTACCGTCAGCATAATAAGTAATATGCTCATTGCTAAGTTCAACCCCAAAGGTGTGCACACCTTCGCTTAAAAGTTCTTCGCTTTCTTTTTCGGGGTAGCTTGTCGGCCATTCACCACGGTGGCTGTGTAAGAAATTTTGCTTAAACGGCCATTCGCCGTTATCTAAGTATTCTGCTTCCATAGAACACAAATTTTTGCCAGCTACACCCATTATCTGAGCAAAATTTATATAGGTATCAATTGTACCGTTTTTACCTTTAAGCGTAAGTCTTGGCCATACGCCCGGCATATAGGCTGGGAACTGCACGTCTACTTCTACTAAGCCTCTTTTTATTTTAACGCCGTTTACACTTACGGCAGAACCGTAATAAACATCGCCGTTATTGGTTGCAGAAAGTACCAAAGCGTTTTCATTTGCGGAAACGTTTTCTTTTTTATAATGAACGTAATCGCTCTCATTTAGAATTTTCTTTGTTTCATCAACAAAACTCGGACCGTTAGATATTTTTTGCTTTTCAGTTTCCTTTTTGAACTCAAGAACAGTAACGTCTTTTTCTAATGTATCTGCAGAAAATTTCTTTTCAAAACACAAAGAATAACCGTTTTTTGAACATTCCATAAAGATAACCTCCTTTTCTAAAATCATTTTATAACAAATAAAATTTAATGTAAATGTAAAAAATGACACAGAATTTGTAAAAAACGTTACAAAATAACTCCGTATAGGGAGTTATTTTGTTATGGAACTGTAAAAACGCTTTAAATATTAAGTTTTGTTTCCCTTGCAAAGAAAAATAAGAATTGCTGTGCAACGCCTGCATAGTCGCTTACTTCTTTCGGAAATTGTCCGTTAAACAGTACTTTAACGGCGCGTTTTATCCATACGTCTTCGGGGAAAGCTTCCAATTTGCCCATACCGAAAAGAAGTGTGCAGTCGGCAACTTTTCTGCCAACACCGTAAATTGTCATAAGTTGTTCTCGGGCAATATCAATATTTTTTTCTTGTGTGATTTTTTCAAGGTCAACTTCGCCCGAAGCAACTTTTTTTGCAGCATCAAGTATATACTTTGCACGAAATCCGCTTCTTAGCACCTCAAGGTCTTCTAAACTAAGGGTTGCTATTTTTTGCGCGGTGGGGAAGGTGTAGCCGTGTTCTGTTTTATTTCCAAAGTTTTCACACAGGCGGTCAATAATTCCCATTATTCGGGGAATATTATTATTCTGTGATATTATAAATGAACACAATGCTTCCCATGGGTTTTGTTTTAAAATTCTTATACCTTTACCGTATTCTACGGTTTGTTTTAATATATCGTTAGTGCAAATAAGATCACATATTTTTTTGTAGTCGGTATCAAGAGCGAAATAGACACTCCAGAAGTTATCAAAACTTTCTTTGTCGGTGTAAAAATAAAGTTTATTATCCTTTTGCTCTATTTCTATGTATTTATCACAGGCAATACAGTACCATACACCGTTTTCTTTTTGCCGCCAACGAAAAGCCTGTCCGCAAGTAAAGGTGCGGTGCAGATTAAAATAACCGTCGTAATCTAAAATAACAGGTTCCATTATTGCTCCTTAAAAATATAATTATATTAAAAGTATAACATAAATTATTAAATTTTCAATAGCCCAAGCATTCAAAATCTGATTCGAGTTTGAACGCTTTGACTATGCATAATTTGTTAACATAATGTTGTGAAAATGGCGTTTTGTTAATAAAAAACGCGGTAAAACAGCCACTTATTTTAGTTATGCACCGAGTTATCAACAATTTTATGTTAACTAAATTGTTGATGTTTGAATAATTAAATTATTATAGTCTAAAATACTTATATGCAGATTAAGGAGGCATATTATGGTAAAAGGAGTTAATAAATCGGTTATAGAAATTAATCAGACGGGGAGTAAGTATTTTAGTAAAATTATACTTTACGTTTCACCGGGGTTTAATGAAAAATCTGCTTCTAAATTAGCAGACGAGGCTGAAAAGTTGGTAAAGGAATTGAGTACGCTTTCCTACCGTCCGTTGCGTGAAAGAGTACGTAGAAGCAAAATTAAAAAAACGGTAATCGCGGTGTCGCTGCTTTCTTTGTTGAGTATAGCGGCAACGGTTTTGTTCTTCGTTTTGTAAACAAATGGTAAAAAGCAAGTCTTTGACTTGCTTTTTTGTTTGTTTTTAGATATAATAGTTGATAATGTTACAGTTAGAAGGGAACGAAAGTATTGTTTAAAGCTTCTTTAAAAATTTTTGCAAGATATGCCATAAGCGTTTTTATGTGCTTTTTTATTGCGCTTTCCTGTACGCTTGTTTTTACATTTTTGTTTGCCCAAGAAACAGGGTACGACGTTTTTGCAACAAGCGCCGATACAGGCGAAACAGTTTTGCTTTATCACCACGAACATAAAGACGGCGAGGATTTGCTTTTTGAAGATTATGCCGCGCAGTATGAAGGTTTAAAAAAATCCAAAACCGTTGAACTTTCAAACGGATATAATAATTTGTCTTATCTTATATCGGGGCTTATAAGTCTTGTTTTTGTTGTTGGAACAACATATAATCCAATTTGGGAAATGGGAAACAAGGATATTAACCGTGTCAATATGGGTATAAAAAAAGAAAACAAACTGTTTGGCCTTTTTGCAGGGCTTATTGCATCTTTGCCATCTCTTGCAATTTATATAACCTTGTGGCTCAGCCATTTAAAAGTGTTAAGCACAGAATTTCTTTCAGTGTTCAGATTTTTAAATTCACATTTTTACGGTTTTATTACCTTTGTTTACGGCAACGCGCAAAACACCGCAGAATTAAGCGTGTTAAAACTTTCGTTGTTGTCGGTTACCGTGTGGTTGTTGCCTATAATAAGCGCAATTGCTTATTATATAGGTTATAAAGATATAAGAATTAGTGAAAAACTAGTTTATGTTAAAAAGAAGTAAAGGAGAAAAATATGTCGCTGTTTTACCGTTATGATAAAGAAGGACCGGGAGTAAGAAAAGATGCTCCCAAAAAGAAAACATTCTTTGCCTTTTTTGATACTTTTTTCCGCTATGCGTGGAAACTTATGCTCACTTGTTTTGTGTATTGGGTTGTAAGCATTGTTCCTTGCGGTTTTGGCGCTGTGGGTATGACCTACGTTACAAGAAGTATATCGCGAGAAAAACATAGTTTCGGGTTGTCAGATTTCTTTTTTGCAATAAAAAAGAACGTTAAGCAGGCAATTATTATAGGTCTTATTAATACTGCTATGACATTCTTTTTAATTTTAGCCATACGGTTTTATTACTATATGGCAATTGACGGTCAGATTATAGGACTTATTGCATTAGGATTTTCGGTTTTTATACTGCTTTATTTCTTTATAATGAAGTTTTATATGTGGTTTATGGTTATAACCTTTGATTTCAAAGTAGGGCAGATATACAAAAACAGTTTCCGCTTTGTTATTATAAATTTGAAAAATAACTTCTTTATGCTTCTTGGTATTGCGCTTTATTGGGCTGCGAATATTGCTTTGTTCTTAATTGCTCCCACAGCGCTTGTTTTATCAATACTTGGCTGTCTTTTGGTATTTTTCTATCCCACTTTTTATTATCTTATGGTTTCTTACGGCATATTCGGCAGTATAAAAAAATGCATAATAGATCCTTACTATGAACAACACCCCGATGCCGATAAAACTTTAAGAAGAAACTTAGGCCTTGATGTTGGCGATGAAGATGAAAATTCTTATTTTGAAATGTAAAATAAAAAGCACCCGAAAGGGTGCTTTGTTTATATTAAAGGAGCAAAACCGGTAATTCTTTGGATAACGAAACGTTACCGCCGGTAATAACGGATATCCTTAAGTGTGCTCCTTATACAATTATATGCCTGTATTACTTTAAAGGTGTCTTACGTATGAACAGAACGCCTAAAGTATTTCTGCCGCAATGCGCCGAAACGGTACAGCCTGCTCGGGTGAAGAAAACTTCTTTGAAATAGCCAAGAGCTTTAACTTGTTCAACACAAGAGTCGCAAATTTCTTTATCACAACCTGCATGGGTAACAAAAATTCTTGCATCCTCTATATCACTTAAATCTGCAAGAGAATCCTTAATATATTCGGTTAAAACGGTACCGAATTTACCGCGGTATTTTTTGGTAACTCCCATTTTTCCGCCGCGAACACTTACGCAGGGTTTTAATTTAAGTAAATTAGCGCCAAGTGCCGCCAAAGCGCTGCAACGTCCGCCTTTATGCAAAAATTCAAGGTCGTCTATAATAAAAGAAGCATCAATTCTACTTGCAAGTTCATTACAAGCATCGGCTATTTCAGCAGCTTGTTTTCCTTCAAGTACCATTTCGCCTGCCGAAACAACCATAAGTCCGCCGCCTGTTGAAAGATTCTTTGTATCCACAACATAAACATCTTCGCATTCTTCTGCGGCAAGACGGGCATTATTAAATGTAGATGACATTTCAGAACTTATTGTAAAATGCACAATAGCGTAATCTTGTTCTATATATTCTTTAAAGAAGTTAATGCAGTCATCAATATTAGCTGCGCTTGTTTTGGGAAGTTCGCCCGTTTTTGCATAATGGTCATAAATAAAATCGGGGTTTATATCAATGCCGTCGCGATAACTTTTGTTTCCCAAAGTAACACCAAGCGGAAGAATTTTAACATTATAACGTTCAATAAGCTCAGGGCTTAAGTCGGTAGTGCTGTCACTTGTAATAAGAACTTTCTTACTCATAATGTATTATATTACCTTTCTTTTTAATTGTATAGTATTGTAGCACATAACAGTTAAAAATACAAGAAAAAAATACTTCACTTGACTATCATACACAAAATAGTGTATAATGTAACAGTATGGTTATACCATTTATGCCATTTATGGCTATTTATTTTACTAATTTAAGGAGTTTCTGTTAATGGCAGTTAAAAAGCAGGAATACGATAACGAAAGTATAAGTAAACTAAGCGGTCCCGACCGCGTACGAAAACGCCCAGGCGTTATTTTCGGTTCAGACGGTCTTGACGGTTGCGAACATTCTGTTTTTGAAATTATTTCCAACTCAATAGATGAAGCGCGTGAAGGTTACGGTAAAAAAATAATTGTAACCTATTTTGCCGACGGTTCTATAGAAGTACAGGACTTCGGACGCGG
Source organism: Acutalibacteraceae bacterium (assembly GCA_045605385.1). Lineage (GTDB taxonomy): Bacteria > Bacillota > Clostridia > Oscillospirales > Acutalibacteraceae > SIG607. The sequence goes on along the minus strand of JAZUPW010000040.1, from coordinate 8,906 downwards.
TGCGCCGGTTGATTTCAATAATAAAGAACAGTGTTACAACTGGGAACTTTTGTACTGTGAACTTTATGCGGGCGGTAAGTATAATACGAATGACGGTTCTAACTATCAGTATTCGGTTGGTCTTAACGGCTTGGGTCTTTGCTCTACACAGTATGCATCGGAATATATGGACGTTGAAATAAAGCGAGACGGTTTTAAATATAATCTGCATTTTGAAAACGGATATAATATCGGCGGTCTTAAAAAGGAAGAATATTCCGGCAAAGATACAGGTACAACAACCCGTTGGAAACCCGATATAAAGGTGTTTAACGATATAAACATACCTGCGTCTTACTTTGAAGACGTCCTTAGACGTCAGGCTATTGTTAACGACGGTCTCTTATTTATATTCAAACATCAAATCGGTTCCAAGTTTGAAACCAAAGAATTTTGTTATACAAACGGTATTGTAGATTATCTTAATGAAACGGTAAGTGATAAAGCGCTTACTTCAGTACAGTTCTGGAATACTGAACGCAAGGGTAAAGACCGTGAAGATAAACCCGAATATAAAGTTAAAATGAACGTTGCGCTTAGTTTTTCAAACCATATTAAAATGGTAGAATATTACCATAACTCAAGTTGGCTTGAACACGGCGGCGCGCCTGAAAAGGCTGTACGTACTGCCTTTGTTGCGCAAATTGATAACTATATAAAACAAACGGGTAAATATCAGAAAAACGAAAGCAAAATTACCTACAGCGATATTGAAGAATGTTTAGTACTTTGCATATCTTCTTTTTCAACCCTTACTTCTTACGAAAACCAGACCAAGAAATCAATAACAAACCGCTTTATTTATGAAGCGATGAATGATTTTCTAAAGCATCAGCTTGAAATTTACTTTATAGAAAACAAAGCCGAAGCCGATAAAATTGTTGATCAGGTACTAATTAATAAGCGCAGCCGTGAACGCAGTGAACGTGAACGTATTAATATAAAGAAAACGCTTCAGAGCAACAACAGTATGGCAGACCGCGTTCAGAAGTTTATAGATTGCCGTACTAAAGACGTTAACGAACGTGAAATCTTTATTGTTGAGGGTGATTCGGCTGCAGGTTCGTGTAAAATTGCAAGAGATGCAAACTTTCAGGCTATAATGCCTGTAAGGGGTAAAATTCTTAACTGCCTTAAAGCCGAATATGATAAGGTATTCAAAAGCGAAATTATAACCGACCTTGCAAAAGTGCTTGGCTGCGGTGTAGAGGTTAAGAACAAAAACAACAAAGACCTTTCTAATTTTGATATTGATAATTTACGTTGGAATAAGGTAATAATATGTACCGATGCCGACGTCGACGGTTTCCAGATAAGAACCCTTATTCTTACAATGATTTACCGCCTTATGCCCACCCTTATAAAAGAGGGCAAGGTGTTTATTGCTGAAACTCCTCTTTATGAAATAGGCACAAAAGATATGACTTATTTTGCTTACGATGAAAAGGAAAAAGAAGAAATTATTAATAAATTAGAGGGCACAAAATTTACTCTTCAGCGTTCAAAGGGACTTGGTGAAAACCAACCCGAAATGATGAACCTTACCACAATGAATCCCGAAACAAGGCGTCTTGTTAAGGTAATGCCTGCCGATGCCGAGCGTACTGCAGATATGTTTGATTTGTTGCTTGGCGATAATCTGCAGGGCAGAAAAGATTTTATTGCAGAAAACGGCTACCTGTATTTAGATGCCGCTGATGTAAGCTAAAGGGTAGAGCAAACAATCCGAACCCGCCCCAAAGGCGAATATTTCGGTGCTTTTTACCCTATTCGTTCTTGCAAGGCGACGGCCTTGCTTCACCCGAATTGAATAAAAATCCCACAAAATCTTCAGCCTAAAGATTTTAAAATGTGCGGATTTGGTGAGTCTTGGATACAGAACACAGCAAAAACTATATGAATTTGCGAGTATTTTAACAAAGGAAGAACAAAAATCCGCCTTTTTAAAACGAGTTCGGATTATTTGCTTTACCCTAAGGAGATTTTAAATGGCTTCTAAAAAAGAAAACAAAAAAGAAAAAAGAATAAAAGCCGATACGTCAAATGCATATATAGCAGGGGCTGGTACTGTTGTTGAACAGCCAATTGTAGAAACCCTTGAAACTAACTATATGCCTTACGCTATGAGCGTTATATTATCCCGTGCTATTCCTGAAATAGACGGTTTTAAGCCTTCGCACAGAAAACTTTTATATATGATGTATTTAATGGGGCTTTTAAACGGAAACACTATTAAGTCGGCAAATATTGTCGGCAGAACAATGCAACTTAACCCTCACGGTGATGCCGCCATTTACGAAACAATGGTGCGCTTATCTGAAGGTTATCAGGCTCTTTTACATCCTTACGTTGCTTCAAAGGGTTCTTTCGGTCGCGCTTATTCACGCGATATGGCTTATGCCGCTTCGCGATATACCGAAGCAAAACTTGCTCCCATTGCGGCAGAACTTTTTGCAGATATTGATAAAGATACGGTTGATTTTGTAGATAACTACGATGCCACCTTAAAAGAACCAACTCTTTTCCCCGTAACTTTCCCAAGTGTACTTGTAAATGCAAACACGGGTATTGCGGTTGGTATGGCAAGTTCAATTTGTCCTTTTAATCTTGCCGAGGTGTGCGAAACTACTATTGCCTATATTAAAGATGAAGACATTAACGTAGCCGATACGTTACTTGCTCCCGATTTCCCAATAGGCGGTGAACTTCTTTACAGTCGCAGTGAAATTGAAGAAATATACCGTACAGGTCGCGGAAGTTTTAAAATAAGAAGTGTTTACGAATACGATAAATCCGCCAACTGTATAGACATTAAAGAAATTCCGCCCACAACCACAAGTGAAGCTATTATTGAAAAGGTTATAGAACTTGTAAAGGCAAAAAAGATTACCGAAATTAATGATATACGTGATGAAACCGATTTAAAAGGTTTGCAGATAACCATTGACCTGAAGCGCGGCACCGACCCCGACGCTTTAATGAAAAAACTCTTCAAACTCACACCTTTGCAAGATAGTTTTTCCTGTAACTTCAATATTCTTATTGCAGGCGTACCAAAAGTACTTGGCGTAAAAGAAATTATAAGCGAATGGGTTGCTTTTCGCCGTGAATGTGTAAAACGCAGAGTATATTTTGACCTTTCAAAAGCCAAAGACCGTTTGCATTTACTTTTAGGCCTTGAAAAAATACTGCTTGATATTGATAAAGCAATAAAAATAGTTCGTGAAACCGAAGAAGAAAAAGAAGTTGTTCCCAACTTAATGATCGGCTTCGGAATAGATAGAATTCAGGCAGAGTACGTTGCAGAAATTAAACTTCGCCACTTAAACCGCGAATATATCCTAAAGCGTATAAACGATGTTGAACAACTTCAAAAAGACATTGAAGAAATGCAGGATATATTAAACAGTAAAGCGCGTATTAACAAGATTATTGTAAACGAGCTTAAAGACGTTGCTAAAAAGTACGGTAAAGAGCGCAGAACAAAAATTGTAAGCGCCCAAGTAACTGCTTTTGAAGAAGAAGTAAAGGTTGTAGACCGTTCCGAAGTAACCCTTTTCTTTACGCGCGACGGTTACTTTAAAAAGATAACACCGCTTTCTCTTAGAATGAGCGGAGAGCAAAAACTAAAAGAAAACGATGAAATAATTCAAACGGTTGAAGCAACAAATGCCCACGAATTACTTTTCTTTACCGATAAACATCAGGTATATAAATCGCGCACTGCTGATTTTAGTGATTCAAAGGCAAGTCTGCTTGGCGATTACGTTCCTTCTAAACTTGAAATGGAAGCGGGCGAAAATACGGTGTTTATGGCGGTAACCGAAGATTACAAAGGTTACTTCATATTCATTTTTGAAAACGGAAAAATGGCAAAAGTTGCCGTATCCTCTTACGAAACCAAAACCAACCGTCATAAACTTATAAAAGCGTATTGCAATAAATATCCGCTTCATTCTGTAATTAAAATAGACGATGATGAGGATATAATGCTGAAATCCACCAACGGCAGAGTTCTTATTGTGAATACTGCAAATATTCCGCTTAAAGCGGCAAAGGATAACGGCGGTATTGCGGTTATGACGCAAAAACGCGGACAAAAAATAGAATCTGCGCGTTTGTATTCTGCGGGAATGATTAAGGGCGAACATCGCCACCGTGCGAAGAACCTACCCGCAGCGGGGAATAAACCTACAAACGATGTAGAAGATAATCAATCTGAAATAATGCTTTAAAAGCAAACCGTCCGAAGTCTTTTTGACCTCGGACGGTGTCAGCATTATATTTTAATTGCAAACGCTTTAAATTTTGTGCTGACAATATTAAGTTTGTGCTTTTATTTAATAATTATTCAGGAAATGTTTGACAAAATATAAATAAAAGTATATTATATCTTTTGAAATAATGAAAATGGGGGAAGAAAATTGGCTAAAGAACTGGCTAAACAGTATAACCCAAAAGAAGTAGAAGACAGAATCTACTCTAATTGGCTTGATAAAAAATATTTTCACGCTAAATGTGATAAAAACAAGGAGACTTTTACTATCGTAATTCCGCCTCCAAACATCACAGGTCAGCTTCATATGGGACACGCTCTTGATAACACCTTGCAGGATTCACTTATCCGTTTTAAACGTATGCAGGGCTTTGATACACTCTGGCTTCCCGGTACCGACCACGCTTCTATTGCTACCGAAGCAAAGATTGTTGAAAAAATGAAAGAGGAAGGCGTTACTAAAGAAGATTTAGGCCGTGAAGGCTTTTTAGAACGCGCTTGGGCTTGGAAAGAACAGTACGGCGGAAGAATTGTTGAACAACTAAAAAAACTCGGTTCTTCTTGTGACTGGGACCGCATTCGTTTTACAATGGATGAAGGTTGTAATAAGGCGGTTAAAGAAGTTTTTGTTAACCTTTACGAAAAAGGTCTTATTTACCGTGGCGAAAGAATTATAAACTGGTGTCCGCATTGTCTAACATCTATTTCCGATGCCGAAGTTGAATATGAAGATCAGGCAGGTCATTTCTGGCATCTTCGTTATCCTTTTAAAGACGGTAGCGGATATTTAGAGCTTGCAACAACACGTCCTGAAACTTTGCTTGGCGATACAGCCGTTGCGGTTAATCCCAACGATGAACGCTATAAGGATATTATAGGTAAAACTCTTATTTTGCCGCTTGTTCACCGCGAGATTCCCGTTGTTGCCGATGATTACGTTGAAACCGATTTCGGTACAGGCGTTGTTAAAATCACACCTGCACACGACCCTAACGACTTCGAAGTTGGCCTTCGCCATAACTTAGAAGTAATAAACGTTTTAACTGCCGATGCTAAAATAACCGAAGATTATCCTAAATATGCAGGTATGGACAGATATACTGCCCGTAAGGCTATTGTGGCAGATTTAGAGGCAGAAGGCGCTCTTGTAAGGGTAGAAGACTATAACCATAACGTTGGTACTTGCTATCGTTGCTCAACCACCGTTGAACCAAGAGTTTCTAAGCAGTGGTTTGTAAAAATGAAACCACTTGCAACCCCTGCTATTGATGCGGTTAAAAACGGCGAGACTAAGTTTATTCCTCAGCGTTTTGAAAAGGTTTATTTCCATTGGCTTGAAAATATCAGAGACTGGTGTATTTCCCGTCAGTTGTGGTGGGGACACCGTATTCCTGCGTGGTACTGCGAAGAATGCGGCGAAATAACCGTATCTAAAGAAGATGCAACTTGTTGCTGTAAGTGTGGCAGTAAAAATATTAATCAAGACCCCGATACTCTTGATACTTGGTTCTCTTCGGCGCTTTGGCCTTTCTCTACACTTGGTTGGCCGGAAAAAACCGAAGACCTTGAACATTACTATCCTACCAACACTCTTGTAACAGGTTACGATATTATTCCGTTCTGGGTAATGCGTATGATGTTCTCTGGTATAGAGCATACGGGCAAAGCACCCTTTAACACTGTTCTTATCCACGGCCTTGTGCGTGATGAACAGGGTAGGAAAATGTCTAAGTCTTTAGGCAACGGTGTTGATCCGCTTGAAATAATTGAAAATTACGGTGCCGACGCGCTTCGTTTCTCGCTTCTTACGGGTAACAGCCCAGGTAACGATATGCGTTATATTCCTTCTCGCGTTGAAGCCTGTCGTAACTTTGCCAATAAAATATGGAATGCCGCAAGATTCCTTCTTATGAACTTAAAAGAAGATACTGCTTACGGTCTGCCGGAAGTATTGGCACTTGAAGATAAGTGGATACTTTCTAAATATAACCGCTTAATTACAGAAGTTACCGATGCTCTTGAAAAAAGCGAACTTGGTCTTGCCGCGCAAAAACTTTACGATTTTATTTGGGATGTTTTCTGCGATTGGTATATTGAAATTTGTAAGTCGCGCTTAAACGGTGAAGATGAAGTTGCGGCTGATAACGCAAGAAGAGTTCTTGTTTACGTTTTCGGCAACACTTTAAAACTTCTCCATCCGCTTATGCCTTTCATTACCGAAGAAATCTGGCAATCATTACCTCACGAAGACATAGAATCTATTATGATTACAAAATGGCCGGAATATAGCGAAGAACTTAATTTTGCAGATTCCGAAACAGAGTTTGAAAAAATAATGGATGCTATTAAGGCTATCCGTAACCGCAGAAGCGAAATGAACGTTCCGCCTTCCAAAAAGGCAAAGGTTTGTATTGCAACTTCTTCTGCCGCTACGTTTAAAGACGGTATTCCGTTTATTTGCCGACTCGCAAGTGCTTCTTCGGTAGAAATTGCCGATAGTTTTGATATGGCAGGCGCAGTAAGACTTGTTACTGATGATGCAAATATCTATATGCCTATGAACGAACTTATAGATTTTTCTGCCGAGCTTGACAGACTTAATAAGGATCTTAAGAAAGCCAACGAAGATAAAGAATTCTTTGAAAAGAAACTTAATAATCCCGGCTTCGTTGCAAAGGCTCCCGAAAAGGTATTAAATGAACAGAAAGAAAAACTTGCTAAAGCTTTAGATAGAATTGAAATGCTTGAAAACAGCATAAACGAAATTAAGGCTCAAATGTAAAAACTGAAAATAAATATAAAAGTGTCGCTATAATGCGACACTTTTTTTATTTCTTTTAGGTTATCATTAAATAAAACTTGTCCAAGGAGTGTGAAATATGTCTGTAAGAATAAATGTAAAGGGCGAAGTTGTGTCGGCATATCTTGAGGGCGAACTCGACCACCATAATGCCGCCGAAATGCGAACAGCAATTGATACGGCAATTGAACTTAATATGCCGTCGCTCTTAATTCTCGATTTTTCTGGAGTTACTTTTATGGATAGTTCGGGAATAGGCCTTGTTATGGGACGGTTTAGAAATCTTCAAAGAACAGGAGCCGAACTTCATATAACAGGAACTTCTCCGCAAATATATAAAGTAATGAAACTTTCGGGAATTGAACGTCTTGCAAAATTAGATATAGGAGGTTTTAAAGTTGAAATCAATAAATAAATTTAATATGACAGTTTTGTCTTATTCGGCAAATGAATATTTTGTTCGCGCCGCCGTTTCGGCATTCCTCACACAGCTTGATCCAACAATTGAGGAACTTAACGATGTGAAAACAGCCGTATCCGAAGCAGTAACAAATTGCATAGTACACGCATACAAAGACAGTATAGGTAAAATTTACATAACTGCAGAACTGTTCGATAACAACAGCATCCGTATAAAAATAAGAGATAAAGGTTGTGGCATAGAAAATGTTGAACAGGCAATGCAACCACTTTTTACAACCGTAGGCGGTGAACGCGCGGGGCTCGGCTTCGCCGTTATGCAAAGTTTTACCGATAATGTGCGTGTAAGGTCATCTCTTTCAAAAGGAACAGTGGTTACGCTTACAAAGCAATTAAACGTAAGGGTAAGTATTAATGGATGAACGTGAGCAACTTATATTATCTAACTTAGGACTCGTACATTCCTGCGCTTCAAGGTTTAAGGGCAGGGGGATAGAGTATGAAGATTTATTTCAAATAGGTTGCATTGGTCTTGTTAAGGCGGTAGATAATTTTGATAGCCAACGTGGGCTTATGTTTTCTACATATGCCGTTCCCACCATATTAGGCGAAATAAAACGCGTGTTCAGAGATACAGGCTCAATTAAAATATCGCGTTCACTTAAAGAATTAGGCTTTAAAGCACTAGCTGAAAAAGAATACCTTGAAAAAACAACGGGTAACGAAGTAAGCGTTAATATGATAGCTCAGCGTATAGGTGTAGATTCAGCAGAAGTAAGTGAAGCCTTATGTGCTTTGCAACCTACTGTATCGCTTACCGTAAGCGATGATGACGGTGAAGAACAATTTGATTTACCGTCGCCCGATAATGAAAATGAAATATTCAATAAAATATATATAGATAGTTTATTACTTAATTTGAAGAAAGAAGAGCAAAAACTTATTAAATTAAGATATTATTTTGGCAAAACACAAAATGAAAGCGCAAAAATGCTTAATATGACTCAGGTTCAGGTTTCAAGAATGGAAAAGAAAATTCTGGGCAAATTAAGATGTATAGCAGAAACAAACGCGACGGCATAATTGTAGATTTGTGTCAAATTAACAAATGTTACACAATATATTGTGTAGATTTTAAACACTTTTAAAAAAGTAGAAAAAAGTGCAAAAAATGGCTTGACAAAAGGCATTTAAGGTGATAGAATAACAAGGCTGTCGCAGGGAGAAGCGCTTAAAAAAACTTTTTTCAAAAAAATAAAAAAAGTTCTTGACAAAGTGTTCTCATTGTGGTAGAATAACAAAGCTGTCCACCCGAAAGGGCGGATGCGCGGACCTTGAAAATTAAACAACGACAAACAAAAAAGGACCCGA
>JAZUPW010000039.1:0-182131 GCA_045605385.1 Acutalibacteraceae bacterium | reverse complement strand
AAAATCCTTTAATCACAAAATTCTCCGACCTAAAAGGTGCGGTTTTATGAGTGGATTTTGGTGATGCGAAACACATAAGGCTATCGCCTATGTGCGACAAAGAGCCAAAATACGCCTTAAACCCGCCCTTTTAGGCTGGTTCAGGTTTGAATGTTTTGGCTATCTTTATAAAGTTTAGCAAGTCCGCCTTCACTTGTTTCACGGTATAGTCCCTTTAAATCCTTACCAGTTTCATACATTGTATCAACAATAATATCAAAGGATATTTTTCTGCTTCCCGACAAAAAGTTAGCAAGGCTTAATGCATTAATTGCTCTCATAGCCGCAACGGCATTACGCTCAATACAGGGTATCTGCACAAGACCGCAAACGGGATCGCAAGTGAGTCCCAAATGATGTTCCATAGATATTTCGGCGGCGTATTCTATTTGGTCTATACCCATATAAAAGAGTTCTGCCAGTGCCGCCGCAGCCATAGAACAAGCAGTGCCTATTTCTGCCTGACAGCCACACTCTGCACCGCTTATTGAAGCATTTGTACTTACAATATTACCAATTAATCCTGCAACAGCCAAAGCGCGAATAATGTCGGCATCGGAAAAGTTGTTCTTTTCTTGCATATACTTAAGAACTGCGGGTAAAACACCGCAACTGCCGCAAGTTGGGGCGGTAACTATTTTTCCGCAATCGGCATTTTGCTCGCTCACCGCAAAAGCGTAAGAACAAACAAGTCGGTTTTCTTTTGTTTGCGGACTTTCATCTATATGGCGTTGATTATAAAGATACTGCGCCTTACGTTCAACGTTAATGCCGCCCGGCAAAACACCCGTGTGTGTAAGACCTTCACGTATAGAATTACACATAGAATGCCACACTTCAAGCAAAAAAGGTTTTATATCTTCACCTTCGTGATTAAAAACGTAATCAGAAAGTCTTATATTTTCCTGTTTGCAAATTTTTGCAATTTCGGAAAACTTTTTTTCACTATATACGTCACTGTCTAAAACCGATTCTTCTCCGAGAATTTTAATTTCACCGCCGCCAACCGATAATACGGTCATCTCACCAATAAATTCGTTGTTTTTATAACCTTTAAAACTAATAGTATTAGGGTGATGTAAATTATTTTCATTTGAATTATAAATAAGTTTTGTTTGCAGGTCGCAAAGTGCCGAAAGGACAGCGCGGTCGGTTCCGTGCCCTTTGCCTGTTTTTGCAAGTGATCCAAACAATGTTACTTCAATATAATCGCACTGCGGATACTTTTTTATAAAAGCATTTGCCGCAAATGCAGGACCCATAGTATGTGAACTTGAAGGTCCTATTCCCGTTTTAAAAATATTACGTACCGATTTCATTTTTTCACCCCATAACATTACTATTATACAACATATTACTCTTTTATACAATAAAAAAATGTCGGTCTATTTAAGACCGACATTTTAAAAGTTTTAATAATTAGTTGTAAGAACGCTTAGAAGCAAAAGCAACAAAGCCAGCGCCCATAATCATTAAGCAGAGAACAGCAAGAACAGTTGTGCTGTAAGTATCTGCAGTCTTATCAGATTCAACCTTGAATTCAGGTTTGATTTCCTTGCCGGAAGCATCCTTAAAGGTATCGGAAATGAAGAGGTTATCAGCAATAGGCTGAACTTCTACGTTAAGGAGTTCGCCGTTAAGAGAAATAACCTTACCAGAGTTCTTATCGATCTTATAGTCTTTGCCTTCAACAGCAGCTTCACCTGTAGCGTTGAATGTAACAGCAACGATCTTGAAGTCTACGCCGATAACAGCAACAACCTTAGCAGCAGCATCTTTAAAGAAGGAAATACCGGTAAAGGTAAGATTTTCCTTAGGTGTAGCAGGAGCAACAACAATACTGTCGCCTTTTACAACGATTTCTGTTTTCGGTTTTTCAGAGTTAGCACCTGTATTTGTCTGGTTAATAACAACTTTATGATACTCTGTACCGCCTGCACTCTTCAATGCCATTGCAGAAAAGCCGAAGGAGCAGATAAGAACCAATGCCAAAACAATAGATAATATTTTTTTCATAATTTACCTCCAAAGTAAAAAATTATTATTTTATACAATGGTATTATAGCACTAGTTTTCGAAAATGTAAAGAGTTATTTTATAAAAAAATAAAATTTTTCTTTTTTTTGTTTCTTGACAACAATTTTTAGCATATATATAATGTAAAAAAGTGGATGTGAGTTTATGAATAATATTAATATTACTGAACAAAACGGTTTTTTTGAAAATTTCAATTTTATTAAACCTTTAAACGTAATTATAAAGCAAAAAACAGAATCTACCAATACCGATGCTAAATTATTGGCTGAACAAGGCAATACTGATTCACTTGTTATTGCATTAGAACAAACAAGCGGAAAAGGCAGACTTGACAGGAAGTTTTATTCTCCTGTTAATACGGGAATTTATATGAGTTTGCTGCTGCGCCCCAATATAGAAGATAAAGACGTTTCTTTTTTAACTTCCCTTGCGGCAGTTGCCGTAGCCAAAGCAATAGAAAAGCGAACAAGCAAAAAAGCATATATTAAATGGGTAAACGATATTTATATTAATGATAAGAAAGTTTGCGGTATTCTTTGTGGCAGTTCGTTTTGCAGTAACGGAAAACTTAATTATGCAATTATAGGAATCGGTATAAATCTTAACACACCTAAAGAAGGCTTTCCAAATGATATAAAAGACATTGCAACAAGTATTTTTGATAACAATGAAGTAACCGCCAAAGAACGAACAAAACTTATTGAGTGTATTGTAGATGAAATACTTAACGGATTAAATAACGGCATAAAAGCTCATTTAAAAGAATATAAAGAGCGCTCTTATTTAAACGGAAAAACAGTTAGTTTCTTCAAAGAAGGCAAAAACATATCTGCCACGGTTAAGGGAATTGATGATAACTGCAATTTAATATTAGAAACCAAAAACGGTGAAACAATTTCCCTTTGCGCAGGCGAAGTTTCTGTTAAGCAAGGTTAAAACACCTTGCTTTTTTTCTTAAGGTATAAAAATTTTTCAAATGTATATAATCTATTCATAATTATATGCTATAATGTGCAATGACAAAATTTTACAGGAGTAATATATGTTAGAATTAAAAGGTATAACAAAAGAATATCCCGCAGGGGAAAATACCGTTCACGCTTTGCGTGGAATAGATTTAAAATTCAGAAAAAGTGAATTTGTATCTATACTAGGTCCTTCTGGTTGCGGAAAAACCACTATGCTTAATATAGTGGGCGGTCTTGATAAGTACACAAGCGGTGATTTGCTTATAAACGGCATTTCAACAAAGTATTATAAAGACAGAGATTGGGACGCTTACAGAAATCATTCAATAGGTTTTGTTTTCCAGAGTTACAACCTTATTCCCCACCAAAGCGTACTTCAAAACGTAGAACTTGCGCTTACACTTTCGGGCGTTGGCAAAAAAGAACGCAGAGAAAGAGCAAAACAGGCTTTAATAAAGGTGGGACTTGGCGACCAATTAAAGAAAAAGCCAAGCGAAATGTCGGGCGGACAAATGCAGCGTGTTGCTATTGCCCGTGCGTTAGTGAACAACCCCGATATTATTCTTGCCGATGAACCCACAGGCGCTCTTGATACCGAAACAAGCGTTCAGGTTATGGAAATATTAAAAGAGGTGGCTTGTGACCGCCTTGTAATAATGGTTACCCACAACCCCGACCTTGCCGAGAAGTATTCAACAAGAATTATTAAAATGCTTGACGGCAAAATCACAGATGATTCTATGCCGTTGACTGAGGCAGAAATAACAGAAAAAGAAAACGAAGTTATTCCCGAAAAAACAAAAAAACAAAAAAACAAAAAGCCCTCTATGTCGCTTTTTACAGGTTTTTCGCTTTCGCTTAAAAACCTTTTCAGCAAAAAGGGACGCACCGTACTTACAAGTTTTGCGGGAAGCATAGGTATTATAGGCATAGCGCTTATTTTTGCTGTTTCGCAAGGCACTACCAACTATATTGACGATATCCAAGAAGAAACACTTACTTCTTATCCGCTTACCATTGAAGCCACCAACGTAGATATTAGCACCTTAATGCAGACCTTTATGGGCGGTAATTCTTCGGTTAAAGAGCACGAAAAAGACGCAGTATATTCTCAGCCTATAATGTTTGATATGGTAAATGCTCTTAATAATATTGAATCTACCGAAAACGACCTTAAATCATTTAAGGCGTATATTGAAGAGCAGGCAAAAAACGATGAAACCTTAAAAGAGGCTTTAAGCGGTATACAGTACACTTATAATTTAGATTTGCTTGTATACACAAAGAATCAGGACGGCACTGTTATACGTTCCGATTCAAGCAAACTGCTTGGTGAACTTCTTGCAGAACATCTTGGTATGACACAAGGCAGTGTTTCGGTAAACGAAAGTTCTTCACTCGGCACTCTTATGAGCAGTAGCGAAAACAGTATGATGATGCCGGGGTCATCAATAAATCTTTGGTGCGAAATGCTATCGTCAAAAAACGGTGACCCCGTTAGTCCGTTGCTTAAAGACCAATACGACGTTGTATACGGTACCTGGCCCAACAATTACGATGAAGTTGTGCTTGTTGTAAACGAAAATAATGAACTTGATGATTTAACCCTTTATGCATTAGGCCTAAAATCAAAAGAAGACATTGATCTTATATTCAATGCCGTAAACAGCGGTGAAGAAATTACTCCCGATGATACAAAGTGGGAATATGAAGATATTTGCAACAAAGAGTTTAAGGTTATTTTAAATTCCGATTGCTACAAATTAGATGAAACAAGCGGTCTTTATACCGACCTTCGCGAAAGCGAAACAGGTCTTCGCTATCTTTACGATAATGCTTTAAAACTTAAAGTTACAGGTATTATAAGACCAAATGAAGACGCAACTTCTACTATGCTTTCGGGTTCTATTGCCTATACAAAAGGACTTACCGAACACATTGCAACGAAAGGACAGGATTCCGCTGCCGTTAAAGCCCAACTTGAAAACAGCGATACCGACCTTTTCACCGGTCTTCCCTTTAAAGAGAACAAGGGAAACCTTACAAATGCTGAAAAAGCAGAAGAGTTCAAGTCTTACATTGAAAAATCCGATACTGACAAAAAAGCTGAAACTTATATTAAAATAATGAGTATTCCTTCAAGCGAACAGTTAACTGCCGCAAAAGATCAGGCTATTGCAAACACAAACCGCGAGCAAATGGAAGCAACTCTGCTTTCGGTTATGAGTCAGCAGACTTCTATGAATAAAGATGAAATGGCTGACTATATTGCAAAAATGGATGAAGATGAACTTAAAGAGATTTATCTTACTCTTGTTGAAGAACAGGTAAAAGCGCAAACCGCACAAATGGCAAAACAGTCGCTTTCTTCCCGCCCCGCATCTTCTTTGGCATATATGTTAGATGCCGCTATGAAGAACTTCAGCGAAGAACAACTTGCAAATTATTACGAAAAAGTGCTTGAATTTTCCGAAACCACACTTGAAGATAATCTTGCTGAATTCGGTTACGTTGAACTTGATGACCCGTATTCCATAAACCTTTTTGCTTCAAGTTTTGAAAATAAAGATATACTTGAAGAAAAAATTGCCGAATATAATGAATCGGTTGAGGAATTAAAGCAGATAAGATATACCGATTTTGTTGGTATTATGATGTCTTCCATGACAACAATTATTAACGCTATTACTTACGTTCTTATCGCTTTTGTGGCTATTTCACTTGTAGTATCTTCTATAATGATAGGCGTTATAACACTTATTTCGGTTCAGGAAAGAACAAAAGAAATTGGTATTTTACGCGCAATTGGTGCTTCAAAACGAAACGTTTCAAATATGTTTAATGCCGAAACGGTTATTATCGGCTTTGCTTCGGGTATGTTTGGTATAATATTCACCTATTTGCTGTGCATTCCTATAAACGCCATTATACATTCACTTACCGGCATTAATAATTTAAGCGCGCACCTACCAATTAACGTTGCACTTATACTTGTAGCAATAAGCGTAATTCTTACACTTATTTCGGGAATTATCCCCTCGCGCAGTGCCGCAAAGAAAGACCCTGTTGTAGCGCTAAGAACTGAATAAACTTAAAAGTCTTTCGGTTTTTCCGAAAGACTTTTTTATTTACAACAAAAACTTTTTATGCTAAAATAACTGCGGTGATTATTATGGATATTTTTGCACCCTCATATTATAAAGATTTTAAGTGTATTGCCGATAAATGTAAGCATAACTGTTGCGTTGGTTGGGAAATAGATATTGATGAAAACACACTTAAATTTTACAAACAGCATAAAAATATTATAAAAAATATTGAATTAAGCGATACACCGCATTTTATTCTTAAAAATAACGACTGTTGCCCATTTTTAAACGAAAACAATTTGTGTGATATTATAAGTGAATACGGTGAAAACGCCCTTTGTCAGATATGCAGTGACCACCCGCGCTTCAGAAATTTTTATGACACACGAACAGAAATAGGTTTAGGGCTTACCTGTGAGGCGGCGGCAAAACTTATTTTAGACAATGATTTTTCGGTTATTAAAATAAGCGAAGACGATAGTATATTTTTAAAAAACAGCGAAGAAGAAGCATTTTTCAAATACAGAGATTCACTTTTTAATACAAATATAGAAGGGTTAAAAAACGAACTTCCTCCTATTTCTTTACACCATGTATACGAAGTTTTAACAGCACTTGAACGGTTAGACAACAATTGGGACCACCTGCTTAATACCCTTAAAGAAAAGCGGCAAAATATAACTGAAATTCAAATTAAAGACAAAGAAAAAGCAAAACGGCTTTTTAACTACTTTTTATTCAGGCACTTATACAATTACGGACTTCCCTTTTGTGTGTTTTGCACTTTCGTTATACTTAGTATTGATTATAACATTTACGAAACAGCGCGTATGTTTTCAAGCGAAATTGAATACAGCGATGAAAACATAGAAGAAATTATTAAAAATATAATTGCATAAAAAAAGCAGTTCATTATGAACTGCTTTTTGTGTATAAATTAAATTTTGTGCAAAACTGCCGTCCAAGCTATTCTCGAATAAAACTCTCCGTGGTTTTCACCGTAAACCGGTGTATATTCGAGTTCCTCTATTTTATTGATTTCACCGTTTTCAAAACGCTTTATTTTTTGGAGTGAAAATTTCAGTCGCTCAATGGTTGCTGCGTATCTTGCCTGTATTTTTTCAAAACCAAAAGGTTTATTAATTTCATCCCATCTTTCTGTATGCAAATCGAATAATTCACTATAATCTGAAATAAGCTGAGGCAAAAGAGTTTCAATATATGTTTTCAAGGACTTCCCTATTTTATAATCGCTTTGCAAATCTTTATAAATTTTAATTTTATTTACAGCAATTCTGAAAACCAAGTCCGCAAACCTATCTTTACACAGAACTTCGGATTCAACTACCTCTGAAAAAACTGATTCATAATCAACCATGCTGAAATCAATACCTGTAAGATTATAGAAAACATCACCCCAGAATATTTGTTTACCGCATTTTGTTTCATGGAATTTTGTTATAGCATTTACCTCTTCTATCGGCGTTCCGCTAATCAATTCTCCGATTTTTTCAATTTGCTCTATTGTCGGCTCGTTTTCACAGTAGCAATATTCGGAAAAAATACCTATTGAGCTTAATGCTCTAAAAAAATCAGTTTCGCAGCCATCGTCTCCCCACATTGTAGCGATTACGTGCTCCGTTTCTTTCTTCTTGCACACGCGCATGGCAGGAATCATCGTAGAAAAAGAAGCATCATTTCTTGGTAATAAACCGACCCAAGTCCATATTCCGCCGGCGAAAATTATCGGTCTTTTCAGCTGTTCATGTCTTGCGAACATCTTTTCATAAATTTCTTCTTTTTTATGATAATAGTCCCAATATACCAAAGAAACTTCCGGAATATTTTTCGAAACATCATCAGACAACGGATTATTAAGCTCATAATAATCTCCGGTCGGTGAACTGATCCTGAAAAACATATCACTCCACATCATAGGCTCAAAACCGTATTTTTGACAAATTTGTGTTACCTTGGTTAGATGCCTTTTCAAAAGCGTATGTCTATCAGTATACCCATATTTGCGCAAATACTTTCCGAGCCCAACATCATGAGCCTCATCCATTCCGATGTGTATTTTGTTACTTTTAAATACACGCCTCATTTTCGCAATTTCTGCTTCAATAAACTTATATGTTTCTTCGCTGTCGCACAGTAAAACTTTATCAGTATCCTTTATTTTTGCTGTCTCTTGTTCCCAAGAAAGATACTGCTCCATATGACCAAGTGTTTGTATACAGGGCACAACATCAATCCCGAGAGAAGTAGCATATCGGTCAATCTCAAACAATTCATCATCTGTGTATGCGCCTCGCAAATAGCCAAAATGCGGGTAATCTTCAAGTGTGTAGGTATCTTCTGTATAAAGCAAAAACTCGTTTACACCAAAAAGAGCAAGTTTTGTAATGTATTCCTTAATCTTTTCAACACGCATAACTCCGCCACGGGACATATCGATCATTGTACCGAGTTGTTTGAACGCAGGTTTCTGAACTATAGAAAACTCATTTTCTTCATCATGCAACGCCACTAATGTAAGTGCTCTGAGTTTTTGCGGAATGGTGCAACCTCCCGCCACAATCTTTCCAGATATTTTTTCAGCAAATACATAAGGTCTATCTAATATTTCCACATCAGTAAAATCTTTTTTTAAATACGATTTCGCTAATGCTTTTAAATCTTCATTATTCATATATATGCTCCTTAAAAATTGCTATTTTAAATTTCTATACTCAACCGGAGAATACCCTGTTGATTTTTTAAATATGCGGCTAAAATAAAGCAAATCACCGAACCCTACAGTTTCAGAAATTTCTTTAACACTTAAAGTGGTGTTTTTTAAAAGATGTTTTGCCTGCTTTATTCTTATTTGCTTCCTATATGTTTTAGATTACCGATTAATCTATCACTGCACCAACTTCTCTTAAAATGCTTTGAACTTTTTTCACGTCTACTGTATGGGTATTTGTTCCGGTGTTTTTCGCAACAGAAACTGCAATTCCTGCCGCTTCACCCATAGTTGCACATGTTGGCATAATTCTTACAGCCGAATGTGCTTCATGAGTTGCAGAAAGACATCTGCCTGCAACAAGCATATTATCATATTCCTTTGGAAGTAAACTGCGATAGGGAATTCTGTAATACTCACCTGCTTTGAAATAATGTATTGTAGTCCCTGTTCCGGTTGGGTTGTGAATATCTATACAGTAGCACCCCAGCGCAATCGTATCCTCAAAATTCACCAAACTTTTTAATTCTTCACCGGTAAGAATATGTTCGCCTTTAAGCTTGCGACTTTCACGCACGCCAATATGGCTTGCTATCGTAATTAAATCGGCATTTTCACAAGCCTTTGAATGTTCTTTAAGGAATTTAAACATTTCGTAAACCTGTTTTCTTGCAATTATCTCTGCCTGTGTTATTTCAAATGATGATACCGGATTATGCATAACAACACGCGTTGTGTTAAAATGTATGATATTTTCACCCACACCGGTAAATATAAGAATATTTTCACGAGGATTTTTTATTAATCCTTTATCTCTGTACTCATCATACAGTTTATCTAAAGCCGGTTTTTCCTGCATGAAAAGGTCAATATCTACATTACCCAGTCTAAAACATGTCGTCATAGGTTGGCATAAATTATCCGACTCACGCCCTAACTGATATTCACATCCTGTCATATATATAAGTTCGCCATCGCCCGATGCGTCTATAAAGAAATCAGCTTCAAACTCCACTATACCGGATTTTGTAGACACCAATAACTTCTTAACCTCTCTGCCTTCATATACAGCATCGAATACATTTGAATGGAACAGGACATCTACCCCTGCTTCACAAACCATATCATCAAAAACAAATTTATAAACTTCCCATGATTTTTCACCATATTCAGCAAATCTGTTTAACATTTCTGTAAATATGCCTGCACTTATTATTCTTTTATCGCCTTTTACTCTATACGGCATAAAGGGAAACACTAAGCTATTATTCATAGCGCCACCAAGATATCCGTATTTTTCAATCAATAAAACCGAAAGTCCCTGTCTTCTGGCACTAACTGCCGCGGCCACTCCGGTAAGACCTCCGCCCACTACTATCAAATCATATTTTCTCATAACAAAACGACCTCCTTTTTCATATATTATACCATTTTCGAAAAAAATTTTATTATAAAATAAAAACATAAACTTGAAAAAATAATACATTTATGCTAAAATTATTCAAAAATATGCATAGGAGTTAAATATGGAATTTTCACCACTCTATAATTTAATACAAGCTATCACATATGGAACAAAGCTGCAAATAGGAATTATTTTTTTAAAAAATTATAACAATCAACTATGTAAATTACCTCGTGAGCAAGAGATACATCATAGTGCAATGTGTGACCATTTTAAAACTAAAAGCAAACCATCCTTCTTGAAGTGCTGCCGTTGCAGTACCTTTGTTACTAAAAAAGTTCTCAAAACCAAAAAACCTTTTCAAGGAATTTGCATTAACGGAATCTACGAATACACTCATCCTGTAATTATAAACAACGAGGTTGCATGTATTATTTTTGTTGGCAATATACTAGATGCTGAAAAAGGTGAAGAAAAAATCAAAGAACATTTTGATTTAGATTATACGCTCATAAATTCACTTGAACCGAACTTTTCGTCTGAACAATGCAAAAATATTTGTCTTTTGATACAAGATTATATCTTACATCTATTAGAGAAAGGACCTCAAAACACAAGCACAGATAATTTCCTTATTGAAAATATCAGAAATTATGTTTTTTTGAATCTTGAATATGATATAAATATTAAGAATGTAGCTGAAATTTTTTATTATAATCCAAGTTATTTAGGCAGACTTTTTAAAAAAGAAACGGGAATTTCTTTTAACAACTATATAACTTTATGTCGCATAGAAAAAGCCAAAGAATTATTAACTAAAACTGAGCAAAGCTGTATAGATATTTCAACAAAAATCGGGTTCAACAATGTAACATACTTTACCTCAATTTTTAAAAAGCATACCAATATGACGCCCACCGAATACAGAAAATCTCACAAATAAAATCTGAATGCATAACATGATTATTGTATGCACATCAAAAATCGCACAAAATAACTACAAACAACAGCACATATTTTTTTCGCTTTCTTATACATTATAATATTACACTTGTAATTATCGCACTTTTTTCCTTGTTTCATAGCGGTAGAATTTTTGCACCACTAATTTGATTTGTTTTCTTTAATATTTTTATCTGATATACATATAAAAACTCCGCAAGTAAGATTAAAAAATTTCTTACTTACGGAGTTTAAATTTATGACCGCATTGTATCCCATAGATAGGTTTGGAATTAACGGATTTAGTGGAAATAAGATGTTTAAATAGCATTTTCTTTGTAGCGGAAAGTCTAAAATGTCCATAAATACTTAGAAAAAAGTTATGATATGCACCCCAAAAGTTAGACACTTTTGGGGTGCATATCACATTTGAACTGCTTATTTTAACGTTTATTATTTTGCGTAATCCACAGCGCGGTTTTCTCTTATGAGGTTTACCTTTATCTGACCGGGATATTCAAGTTCTTCTTCAATGCGCTTTGCAATATCGCGCGCAACAAGAACCATTTGGTCATCGCTTATTACTTCGGGTTTAACCACAATTCTTACTTCACGGCCTGCCTGAATAGCAAACGAATTTTCAACACCGTTAAAGGAATTGGCGATTTCCTCTAACTTTTCAAGACGTTTGATGTAGTTTTCAATGTTTTCTCTTCTTGCACCGGGACGGGCAGCAGAGATAGCATCGGCAGCCTGAACTATACAAGCAACAACTGTTTTTGCTTCTATTTCACCGTGATGAGCGTGAATTGCGTGAATAACGCCTTCGTGTTCTTTAAACTTCTTAGCGGCTTCAACGCCAAGTTGAATGTGAGAACCTTCTTGTTCGTGGTCAAGCGCTTTACCGATATCGTGCAAAAGACCTGCGCGTTTTGCCATCACCACGTCGGCGCCCATTTCAGCAGCAATAAGACCTGCAATATGACAAACTTCCAAAGAATGGTTAAGTACGTTCTGACCGTAACTTGTACGGTAATGAAGTTTACCAAGCAATTTAACAAGTTCGGGATGCAAATTGTGTACGCCCGAATCAATAAGTGCGCGTTCGCCCTGCTGTTTAATAACAGCGTTAACTTCGTTTGTTGCCTTGTTAACCATTTCTTCAATTCTTGCGGGATGAATACGTCCGTCAAGAATAAGTTTTTCAAGTGTTACACGGGCAATTTCGCGTCTTATAGGATCAAAACTTGAAACGGTAATTGCTTCGGGAGTATCATCTATAATTAAATCAACGCCCGTTGCGGTTTCAAGAGCACGGATATTTCTACCCTCACGGCCAATAATACGGCCCTTCATTTCATCGTTAGGAAGCGCAACTACCGAAACGGTGGTTTCAGAAGAATGGTCCGCTGCGCAACGCTGAATTGCATGGCCTACAATTTCACGCGCAATGTTATCGGATTCTTCTTTAATTCGCTGTTCGTATTCAAGAATTTTTGCGGCTTTATCGTGAGCAAGTTCACCGTCAAGCATAGAAAGTAAATGTTCTTTTGCTTGATCTCTTGTAAAGCCTGAAATCCTTTCAAGAAGATCCATCTGGCTCTTCTTAATTTTTTCGCACTCCTCAATTTTTTCATCAATTTCCTTAGAGCGGAGCGCTAATTTTTCCTCTTTTGCCTCTAAGTTATCAAGTTTTTTCTCAAGATTTTCTTCTTTTTGCTGAAGTCTGTTTTCCTGACGCTGAACTTCGCTTCTGCGTTCGCGAATTTCTTTGTCGTTTTCCTGACGGAGTCTTAAAACTTCATCTTTAGCTTCAACGAGCATTTCTTTTTTCTTTGTTTCGGCTGTTTTCATAGCGTCGTTCAAAATGCGCTTTGCTTCTTCTTTAGCAGAGCCAACAGCAGCAGAATCAGACTTTTTACGGTAACTCATACCAACACAAAAGCCCACAACTGCCAAAACGACACAAGCAACACCCAAAACAGCATAAATAACTGTTGGTGCCATTTTATTCAATTCCTCTCTATATATTAAATGCGCTTTATTTTTACCGAGCAAAAAACGGGAAATCCGAGGGGCGCACTTTCTCCCCCGTATAAAGTTAGTGCAGTTACTAAACTTGCCTCGCCATAAGCAAGCATAATAAACCAAAGTAACTTACTGTTAATTATTTTACCATTTATGTTGCTTAAAGTCAAGAAATATTATGCCTTAACATCACAATATATTGACAATAAATGCCATAAAGTATATAATATTTAGTATAAAACAGCATTTTGGAGGCATAATTTATGATTTATTCTTATATTGATGCTTTGGTTAATTACGGTTTGGACAAAGCGTTTTTTGAAGAAAGCGACAAAATTTATATTACAAACCGTATTATTGAAGCTTTAAACCTTGAAGAATACAAAGAAAACGCCGAAGTATTCACCGGCGAACTTGAAGAAATTTTAAAGGGTATAAACGATTACGCCGTACAGGCAAATATTATTGAAGACAGCATTGTTTACCGCGATTTATTTGACACAAAAATTATGGGACTTATGTTGCCAAAACCCAGTGAAGTTATAAAGAAGTTCAACACTTTATATAACGAGCAAGGTCCTAAAGCCGCTACCGATGATTATTACCGTTTCAGTTGCGATACCGATTACATAAGACGTTACCGTATAAAAAAGGATATGAAATGGGTTACCGAAACCCCTTACGGCGCACTTGATATAACCATAAATCTTTCTAAACCCGAAAAAGACCCCAAGGCTATTGCGGCAGCCAAAAATGCTCCGCAAAGCGCTTATCCCAAATGTCAACTTTGTAAAGAAAACGAAGGTTACGCAGGCAGAATTAACCACCCTGCCCGCCAGAATCACAGAATTATTCCCATTACCATAAATAATTCCGATTGGATGTTCCAGTATTCGCCATACGTTTATTACAACGAGCACTGTATTGTTTTTAACGGCGAACACACTCCAATGGCTATTAATAAAGATACCTTTGTAAAACTCTTTGATTTTGTTAAACTGTTCCCCCACTACTTTGTAGGTTCAAATGCCGATTTGCCAATTGTAGGCGGCTCCATTTTAAGCCACGACCACTTTCAGGGTGGCAATTATACCTTTGCAATGGCAAAAGCGCCTATTGAACACACTCTTAATTTTAACGGCTTTGACGATATTGAAGCAGGTATTGTAAAATGGCCTATGTCGGTTATACGTCTGCGCTCACTTGACAGTAACAGAATTATTGCCCTTGCCGATAAAATTTTAACCGCTTGGCGTGGTTATACCGATGAAGATGCATTTATTTTTGCCGAAACAAACGGTGAAAAGCACAACACCATTACTCCTATTGCAAGAATGGCAGACGGCAAATTTGAACTTGATTTGGTGCTTCGCAACAACATAACAACAGATGAACATCCTTTAGGCGTTTACCACCCCCACGCCGAACTTCACCATATTAAGAAAGAAAACATAGGCCTTATAGAAGTTATGGGACTTGCGGTGCTTCCTGCGCGTCTTAAAGAAGAAATTGCTCTGCTTGCCGACGCTTTGGTACAAGGAACAGATATTGAAAACGATGAAGTGCTTTCAAAACACGCGCCGTGGGCAAAAGAACTTCTTAATAAATACTGGGATATAAACGTTTGGAATGTTAACGATATTTTAAGAAAAGAAATAGGCATTGTATTTTCAAAAGTACTTGAACACGCAGGTGTTTACAAACGCACAAAAGAAGGTCTTGAAGCCTTTAAAAAATTCGCACAAAGCGTATAATTGAATAAAAAATGTCTGCGAATTCTCGCAGACATTTTTTTGCACTTGTATTAATAATTTTCAATATCAATTCCGATAATGGAAATATCTTCAACAGGTTTATCGTTTGCGCCGGTTTTAACGTTTGCCATGGCATCAACGGTGTCCATACCTTCCATAACGTGACCGAATACGCTGTGGCGGTAGTCAAGCCAAGGTGTGCCGCCAAGCGCCTTATATTCTTCAACACATTCTGCGGGGAACATATCGGAAAGTTCTTCCATTTGTTCTATCATGTTTTCGGGGCAAGTATTTGCCTGAACAATAAAGAACTGGCTGCCGTTTGTGTTAGGACCTGCATTTGCCATACAAAGTGCGCCGCGAAGATTATGAAGGTCTTTAGAAAATTCATCCTTAAAACTTCTGCCCCAAATACTTTCGCCGCCCATACCGGTTCCTGTTGGGTCACCGCCCTGAATCATAAAATCTTTTATAATTCGGTGGAAAATTATTCCGTTATAATATCCGTTTTTAGCGTGGGTAGTAAAGTTTTCTACCGTTTTGGGTGCCTGTTCGGGGAAAAGTTTTATCTTTATATCACCCATAGTTGTGTGCATAACAGCAACTAAATCGCCTTTTTCAATTGGTTTTGTTTGAAAACTCATATTATTTTTCTCCTTTTTTCGCTTTAAATTTACTAAATGATATCATAAACGTATTAAAAAAGCAAGAAACAAACCGTAATTCATACATTATTTAAAAATAATCTTGTTATTTATAACAAGATGTGGTATTATGGTATATATATTTTTTAAAAAAGGTGGCAAGATATATGAAATGTCCTTTTTGCAGTTTTGAAGAAAGCAAGGTTGTTGATTCGCGACCTACCGACGAAGGCGAACGTATAAGACGCAGAAGAGAGTGCTTAAGTTGCGCCAAGCGTTTTACTACCTACGAAATGATAGAAAGTCTTCCTATCATTGTTATTAAAAAGGATAAATCCCGCGAACAGTTCAGCCGTGAAAAACTTATGAACGGTTTGCTTCGCGCTTGTGAAAAGCGTCCTGTTTCCATTGATACTCTTGATAACCTTATAGATGAAATTGAAGCAACCATTCAGAACTCGCTTGACCGTGAGGTATCTTCTGAACGTATAGGTCAGCTTACAATGGAAAAACTTAAAGACCTTGATGAAGTTGCTTACGTAAGATTTGCTTCGGTTTACCGCCGTTTCAAAGACGTTTCAAGTTTTATGGACGAGCTTAATATGTTGCTTAAAAAATAATTTGGAGATACTTATGAACAATAATGAATTATTAGCAGAACTTTTGCTGCCTGAAATAAATAAAGAACCCGAATACTTTGAGGCTCTTTACCCCGAAAGAAATTTAAAGGAAGGCGCAAGGGTTGTTCGTGTTGCGCCAAGTCCCACAGGATATTTACACCTTGGCACACTGTTTACTTCTCTTGTTAACCGCATTACCGCCACAAGCAGCGAAGGTATTTTCTTTACCCGTATTGAAGATACCGACAAAAAGCGCGAAGTAGAAGGCGGTATTGAAAATATTATAGGCGGTCTTAAAGCCTTTGGCATTGAAATAGATGAAGGTTATATAAGCGGAACCGAAGAAAAAGGCGAATACGGTCCATATAAACAGTCGCTCCGCGCCGAAATATACCAGACCTATGCTAAGGATTTAATTAAAAAAGGTCTTGCATACCCTTGCTTCTGCACCGAAAAAGACCTTGAAGAAGTTCGCAATATTCAGGAAGCGGAAAAAATAAGAACAGGTTACCACGGCAAGTGGGCGAAACACAGAGATATTACCTATGAAGAAGCAAAGGAATTAGTTGAAAAAGGCGAAAGTTTTGTTATAAGATTGCGTTCACCCGGAAACGAAGAAAACCGTGTTGTTTTTGACGATATGATTAAAGGCAAAATTGAAATGCCCGAAAATGATGAAGATTTTGTTATATTGAAATCAGACGGTATTCCCACCTATCACTTTGCTCATGCAATTGACGACCACCTTATGCATACCACCATTGTTATGCGCGGAGATGAATGGATTTCTTCAGTACCTAAGCATATTCAGTTGTTTAAGATTTTAGGTTTTAAGGTGCCCAAATTTGCACACGTTTCGCCTATTATGAAACTTGATAACGGTGCTAAAAGAAAAATTTCCAAACGTAAAGACCCCGAAGCCGCCGTTTCTTTCTTTATTGAAGAAGGTTATGACCCCGAGGCTGTTATTGAATATCTTATGACTATTGCCGCTTCCGATTTTGAAGACTGGCGCAGAGCAAACCCAAATGAATCTTACAAAAAGTTTAAATTCAATTTAAAGAAAATGAGTGTTTCGGGCGCTTTGTTTGATGAAGTTAAACTTACAGACGTTAGCAAAAACTACCTTTGCAAACTTAACAGCGAAACAATATTTGAAAAACTCAGCGCCTGGGCAAAGCAATATGACAGCGAATTCTTTACACTTCTTGTAAACGATGTTGCGTTTTCTAAAAAAATGCTTTCTATTGATCGCGACGTTCCAAAACCGCGTAAAGATATTGCTAAGTTCAGCGAAGCAAAGGATTATTTTTCTTACTTCTTTGATTCTTTATATGTTCCCTGCTATGAATTGCCCGAAAATATAAACGGTGCCGATGCAAAAGAATTTTTAAAACTGTATATGGACGTTTACAATGAAAATGATGAACGTCAGGAATGGTTTGAAAAAATTAAAAGTTGCTGCACACCTATTGGCTTTGCTTGTGAAACAAAAGAATACAAAGCAAACCCCGACCTTTACAAAGGTCATGCCGGTGATTTAAGCACAGTGCTTAGAATTGCTGTTACAGGCAGAAGAAATACTCCTGACCTTTGCAGTATTATGCAGGTATTAGGTAAAGAAAAATGCTTTAAGCGCATTAATGAAGCTATTCAAAATTTTCAAAGGAATGACTACTATGGCAAACGAAGAATTAACCACAACAGAGGTTGTTGAAAAAACTTCTAACTTTATATATGATTTTATAGATGAAGATTTAGAACAAGGCGTTTATACAAAAATTCAGACACGTTTTCCGCCCGAACCTAACGGATATCTTCACATTGGTCACGCAAAGGCTATTTGCATTGATTTCCAGACTGCCGAAAAATACGGTGGAACCTGTAATTTGAGGCTTGACGATACCAACCCCACCAAAGAAGACGTTGAATACGTAGACGCCATTAAAGAAGATATTAAATGGTTAGGTTTTAATTGGGACAACGTGTATTTTGCTTCAGATTATTTCGATTATATATACGAATGTGCATTAAAACTTATTGATAAGGGTTTAGCTTACGTTGATGAACTTACACCCGACCAGATAAGAGAATACCGCGGTACTCTTACCGAACCCGGTAAAGACAGTCCCTACCGCAACAGACCTATTGAGGAAACCAAAGACCTTTTTGCGCGAATGACTGCGGGTGAGTTTGAAAACGGCACACTTGTTCTTCGTGCAAAAATAGATATGGCTTCTTCTAACCTTAATATGCGCGACCCCGTTATTTACCGTGTTATGAAGGCTCACCACCACCGCACGGGAGATAAATGGTGTGTGTATCCTATGTACGACTTTGCGCATCCGCTTTCCGATGCTAAAGAAGGCGTAACACATTCACTTTGTTCGCTTGAATTTGAAAATCACCGTCCTCTTTACAATTGGTTCTTACAGGCTCTTGACATTCCTACTCCTCCCCGCCAGATAGAGTTTGCAAGAATGAACGTAAACTATACTCTTACAAGTAAGCGTAAATGCTTAAAACTTGTTAACGACGGTATTGTTTCGGGTTGGGATGACCCCCGTATGGCAACAATTTGCGGTATGCGCAGACGCGGATACCCTGCCGAGGCTATACGCGCTTTTGTTGAAAAAATAGGCGTTTCCAAGGCTCACAGCGTAATAGATTACGCACTTTTGGAATCTTGTGTAAGAGATAACCTTAACCTTAATGCAAAACGCGCCATGGTAGTGCTTGACCCGTTAAAGATTGTTATTGACAACTACGATGAAGAAAGAATAGAAGAAATACAGGTTGACGTTAATCCCAACAAACCCGAAGAAGGCAAGTATACCGTTCTTTTCTCTAAGAATCTTTACATTGAAAAAGAAGACTTTATGCTTAATCCCGTTGGTAAGTACTTCCGCCTTTGCCCCGAAAAAGAGGTTCGTTTAAAGGGTGCTTACTTTGTTAAATATGCTTCTCACGAAACCGATGAAAACGGTAATATTACTGTTGTTCACTGCACTTATGACCCCGAAAGTTTCGGCGGTGAAACGCCCGACGGCAGAAAAGTTAAGGGTACGTTGCACTGGATAAGCGAAAAACAGGCTACAGATGCTACCGTTAAACTTTACGACCAACTGTTTAACGTTGAAAACCCAAGTGATGAAGAAGGCGTTGAAAGTTTTGCTGATAACCTTAATCCTGATTCGCTTAAAGTCTTAACAGGTTGTAAAATAGGTCCCGACGTTATGAATGCGAAAATCGGTGAAACCTTCCAGTTTATGCGTCAGGGTTACTTCTGCATTGATACTGAATCAACACCTGATAACGTTGTTATAAACCGTACTGTTGCTTTAAAGGATTCGTTTAAAAAGTAATTATGAAACTTAAAAGTATTTTAGATTTTTTATGTGAAATTGCGCCAACAGAAACCGCGTTGGAATTTGACAACGTTGGTCTTTTAGTGGGCGATAAAAATGCCGATATTACTTCTTGTGTAATTGCTCTTGACTGTACGCAGAAAACAGTTGATACTGCAATAGAAAAAGGCGCGCAACTTATAATAACCCACCACCCCGTTATTTTCAGTCCATTAAAAAAGGTTTTAAAGGGGGATGTTGTTTACCGCCTTATTGAAAACGACATTTCGGTTATTAGTATGCACACCAATTTAGATATTGCCCAAAAGGGTGTTAATGCGGCATTACTTAAAGTTTTAGAACTTGATAATGCAAAGTTTATTAACTGTGAAGACGGTTTTATCTTCCCTATTGCAGAACTGAAAACCGAATTAGGCGCAGACAATTTTGCAAAATACGTTAAAGAAAAACTGAACACATCGGTTAAGTATTCGGGCAATAACAGCGTAAAACGTGTTGCGGTTTGTTCGGGCAGCGGCGCAGACTTTTTGTTCCTTGCCAAAGAAAACGGCGCCGACGCGCTTGTAACGAGCGAGTGTAAGCATCATTTATTTAATGCAGCAGCCCAAATGGGTGTTACTCTTGTTGACGGCGGACACTTTAACACTGAAGACGTTGTTATTGAACCTCTTTGTAAAATCTTAAAGGAAAAATTTGCTAAAATAAATTTTATAACCGAGCATTTCACTTATATAAAGACCTGCTAAACAGGTCTTTATTTTTTTAATATGTCTTATTTTTGTATTGAAAAAAACTATAATTTTTGGTATAACCAATATAGTGAGGTTCGCTTAAGGAGGGGTATTTATGATAAACATAGGAAACCGCCGCGAATGTTTTTTTGATGATTATTTAATTGATACGCAAAAGACAACCGCAGAGTTTTTATTGCACGAACCAATAAAAAAAGAGCGTGTTATGACTTATAATATGCCTTGGGAGGGCGACGGCAGTACTTCGCAGTGTATGTTTAAAGATGATGATAAATACCGCCTTTATTATATTGGCAGAAGTATGTCTACAATTCAAAGAAACAGCAATGGCGAAATCCGTGATAACACCTATTATTTTTGTTATGCCGAAAGCAAAGACGGAATAAATTGGGAACGTCCTGTTCTTAATATGTTTGAATTTGACGGCAGTAAGCAAAACAATATAATTAATTCGCGAAAAGCCGCAGGTCACGGTCCGTTTTTTGTATTCAAAGACACTAACCCTTTATGCCCCGATAACGAGCGCTATAAGGCTTTGGTAACCTATTCCGTACCCGGAGAAGGTGAAAGTTTAGTTGCTTTATTAAGCAGTGACGGTATTCATTTTGATTACGAAAACCGCATTTTAATTGAAGCGGGCGGACATTACGATTCTATGCACGCTTGTTTTTGGGATGACAGAGTTAAAAAATACCGCTGTTATTTCAGGGGTCAGCATTTGCCCGATGATTACGACGGCCCTGCCATAAGTACTCACGACCGCCGCAGTTACGGAATACGCGTACGGGATATTCGCTATAAAGAAAGTGAGGATTTTTTACACTGGGGCGAAACCTATCCTATACTTTTTGACGATAACGAATATAATTTGGCTATGTACGAAAACAAAATCACCTCTTATTTCCGCGCTGAGCATATACAAATTGGTTTCCCTACACGTTATATAGAACGCAAAGCGTGGACTGAAAATTACGATGAACTGTGCGACGTTGAAGGCCGAAAAGAACGTTACAGCCGCGAGGCAAGAATGGGACTTGCCATTACCGACTGCACCTTTATTGCCTCACATAACGGCAGAAAGTTCAAGCGTTTTTCCGAACCTTTTTTGCGCTGTGGCAGAGAAAACGGCAGAAACTGGCTTTACGGCGGTCCGGGTTACCCTTCATACGGCGTATTTGAGGTGGATTGCGAAGATAAAACCGAAGGCAAAGAAATTGCAATGTATGCGCCCGATGAAGAATGGCACGGCATACCAACAGTGCTTGACCGTTATACTATTCGTTTAGACGGTTTTGCAAGTCTTCACGCAAAAGGAAGCAAAGAAGCCGTTGTTGTAACAAAACCCTTTATTTTTGAGGGTGAAGACCTTTATGCCAATATAAGAACTTCAGCAAGAGGATACTTATACTTCACACTTGAAGACACCTTGGGCAACAAAATAGAAAGTTGTGAAACATTTGGCGACGCGCCCGACAGAAAAATCCGTTTCGGTAGCGGCAATGTTAAAGATTTTTCGGGCAAAGAAGTAATTTTAAAAATAA
The DNA here is from genome assembly GCA_045605385.1 of Acutalibacteraceae bacterium. Lineage (GTDB taxonomy): Bacteria > Bacillota > Clostridia > Oscillospirales > Acutalibacteraceae > SIG607. The sequence goes on along the minus strand of JAZUPW010000039.1, from coordinate 160,216 downwards.
GAATGCTTGACAGTGATATATATTCCATTCACTTCGGCGCAGATAAATAATTTAAAGCACGTACCTACATAAAAAGGTACGTGCTTTTTTACGTATTGTATTTTTCATTAACTTGTTTTACATAGTTGCGAGGTGTTGTTTTCATTCTTCTTTTAAAGGCAAAACTAAAATAACTTTGCGAAGAAAAGCCGCATTCAAAGGCTATGCGGGTAAGTGACATATCTGTTGTAAGTAATAGATTCACCTCTTTTTTAATTCGCTGTTCTTCAACATAATCACATAGCGTTTTGCCTGTTGATGCCTTAAAGCAATTATGAAAATACACAGGACTTAAATTAACCTTTTGAGCAACCGTTTCAAGTTTTAAATCAGCTGTAAGATTTTCTTTTATATAACTTATTGCTTCGTTTATAAGCAAGTAATTATTAGCCTTTGTTTTACTGTTTAAATTTTGCTTTCTCTTTTCTTTTTCAAGCGTATAAACAAGTTTTAAAATAAGGCTTTGAAGCATAATGTTGTCGTGATACGTTTGGCTATCATAATACTTACACATATCTTTAAAAATAGTTTCATATTTATTGCGGTCTTTAACTGTTAAAAAATCCGGCAAGGAATTAAGAAGGTCGTATAAATACCCTTTTTCTGCTATCATATGTATGTAATAACATTTATAAGGAAGTTTTGAATGGCGCGTTTGCCCCGCTTTAGCGCAAACAATACAATCGGGTGTTATAGGGTTGCTTGTAGAGTTTATATAAGAAATACCGCCTTTTTCAATTGGTAGTTCTATTTCAAACATAGTTGTTTTTCTTGTTTTTGTGATTTCTTTATTCTTTACCGCCGTTTTAGAGTTATAAATTCCAACGGCAACTACTTCGGGCAAGAGTATTTTCTCCATTTTTTCACCTTTACAATAATATTTCTAATAAAAACAGTAAGATAATTGTATTATTACAGTTAAAATTATAATACAATCAAATTATAAAAAAGTCAATGGTGATATAATGAAAATTACGTTTTTAGGACAAGCAGGTTTTCTTTTTGAAACAAACGGATTTAAAATAATGATAGACCCGTATTTATCAAACAGCGTTGAAAAGATAAATGCCAAAAACTACCGTAGGGCAGCGGTGGATGAAAGTTTTTTCAGAATAAAACCCAACGTTATGGTTTTTACGCATAATCATCTTGACCACTATGACCCCGAAACTGTGAAAAGGTTTATTACAAGTGATAGTAACATTACTGTATTAGCACCTAAATCAGTATGGGATGATGTTAGAAAAATTAGCGGTAATAATAACTATATTTTATTTAACCGACACACTACCTGGACTGAAAATAAAATTAAATTTACTGCAGTAAAAGCCGAACACAGTGATATAACTCCAATAGGGGTTATTATTGATGACGGCAAAAAGAAATACTATATAACGGGCGATACACTTTATAATGAAGAAATATTTGAAGATATTCCTGATAATATTTATGCTTTGTTTTTGCCTGTAAACGGTGTAGGTAATAATATGAATATGACCGATGCCGCACTTTTTGCGAAAAGAGTTAATGCTAAAAAAACAATACCTATACATATTGGAATGTTTGATAATATTACTGCTGATGATTTTGAATGTGAGAATAAAATAATTCCCGAAATATACAAGGAGATAAAACTATGAAAGTAACAGATATTAAAACCTTTACGGTTGATTGCTTCAGAACGAACTGGGTTTTTGTTAAAGTGTATACTGATGAAGGTATTACGGGTGTTGGTGAGGCTACGCTTGAATACAAGGAAAAAGCGCTTATTGGCGCAATAGAACATATTAAAGAATTTCTTGTTGGCAAAAATCCGCTTAATATTGAAAAGCATTTTCACGATATATACCGCGATGCCTATTGGCGCGGCGGCGCTGTGCTTATGTCGGCATTATCAGCCGTTGAAATGGCTCTTTGGGATATTTTAGGCAAACACTTAAACGTTCCTGTTTATCAACTTTTAGGCGGTAAAATAAACGATAAAGTAAGAATATACGTTAACGGTTGGTTTGCGGGTGCAAAAACACCGCAAGAATTCGGTGAAAAAGCGAAAATTGCCGTACAGCGCGGCGTTACCGCTATGAAGTGGGACCCGTTTGGCAAATCTTATTTAGAAATTTCTAACAAAGACCTTAATATTGCTCTTGAATGTGTTGCGGCGGTAAGAGATGCTGTAGGAAAAGATGTTGATTTGCTTATTGAAGGTCACGGAAGATTCAACGTACCTACGGGCATAAAAATTGCAAAGGAACTTGAGCAGTTTAAGCCTATGTTCTTTGAGGAACCTACACCTCCCGACAATTTAGAGGCATTAAAGGCAGTAAGAGATAAATCCCCTGTTGCTATTTCGGCAGGCGAAAGACTTTATACTTTAAAATCTTTTAAAGATTTATTTGAAATGAGAGCAGCAGACTTTATTCAGCCCGACATTTCCCACGCAGGAGGTATTATGGAACTTAAAAAAATTGCCGCTGTTGCCGAAACTTATTACATACCCTTTGCACCTCATAATCCGTCGGGTCCCGTTGCTAACGCTGCAACGCTTCAACTTGCGGCTTGTACGCCTAATTTTTCAATACTTGAAATTATGTACAGCGACGTTGAATGGCGTAAAGATGTAACAAATGAAAGGCTTGAATACAAAGACGGTTATATAACTATTCCCGATAAAGCGGGGCTTGGAATTGAAATTAACGAGGAAGAATGTTTAAGGCACCCTTATCAACCACATACATTAAGACATTATACCGGGGCATTAACCGATATTCGTCCCGCTAAAACAGAATTCTATTTTTAAAAGGAGATATTACCATGAAAAAATTTGAAATTGATAATCATGAACCGAGTTTTTTGCCTGATGGAGAATGGGAACTTGCTTGGGCAGATGAATTTGATGGAATAGAACTTGATAGGACAAAATGGGACTATCGTACCTGTATGATGGGAAAGGAACATCCTGCATGGATAGAGGACGGTGTCACTCTGGACGGTAACAGTAATGCTGTTTTTACCCTTATGATGAAAGACGGTAGACCTGTAAGTTCACAATTACAGACGGGACACAATTTTATGGATCAGCCTGTAGTTGCTACTAAGTTTGGAAATGATCATTTGCAATGGAATATTGGTAAACTTCACGAGAACAAATTCACCCACGGCTACGGTTATTACGAATGCCGTTGCAGACTTCAGCAAAAGGAAGGATGGTGGAGCGCTTTCTGGATTCAATCCCCCGTTATCGGTTCATCGCTTGATCCAATGGATAGCGGTGTTGAAATTGATGTTATGGAGTCCTTCCAGCCGGGTAAAATAGCTGCTCATAATGTTTTCACGGGCGGATACGGGCTTGATATGAAACGCAGCATTATAGGCGGCAACGTTAAATTGGATGAGAAAGAATTTCATCGTTTTGGTCTTTTGTGGGATGAAAAAGGATACACATTTTATATTGACGGTAAAGAGGATGGAAAAATAACAGATAAATTAACAGGCAGACCGGAATTTATAATCATTTCTACTGAAGTAAGCGGTTATCGTTTCGAAGACCACAGGCCGGTCCAAGAGGCTTTTGACAACCAAGGTGATACCTTTGTAGTTGATTACATAAGAGTGTTTGATAAGGTGAAATAATATGAGTAAATCGGTATTTATTACAGGTGCGCAAAGCGGTACAGGTTATGCTATAGCCGAACATTTTGCAAAAAACGGTTTTGATGTTTTTATAACCAGTCGCAGAGGCGCCCAGGCAGAAATTTCAGCAAAAACTATTACTGATAAGTATGGTGTATTTGCAAAAGGATATGAATGTAATATCCGTAATGAACAGCAAATTATTGATATTTTTAATGATATAGATAAAACGGGCAGATTTGTGGAGACAGTTATACTTAATGCTGCTAATATGGGTTTTAACCCAAAAGACCCCGCGGCAGGTCAGGATTTCTTTACTGTACCCGTTGAAGAAGTCAGAGACGTTTTTGAAACAAACCTTGTATGGAACTTTACAATTATACGTCAGGCGGCAATAAGAATGAAAGAGAATAATAAAGGTTCAATTGTTTTCTTAAGTTCTAATACAGCCCACCGTGCAATACCAAACCGCGCGGCATATTCGGCTTCTAAAGGCGGTATAAACGCTTTTACAAAAGCCTTAGCGGTAGACTTAGGAAAATACGGAATACGCTGTAACGTTGTATTGCCCGGTACAATAAAAACGGAGCGTTGGATACAAATGGGCAATAAGCAAATAGTAAACGGTGCTCTTACCCCCATTGGCGATATTTCGGATTTTGAAGATATAGCAAATGCTTGTTGGTTCTTCGGCACCGATATGTCTAAGAATATAACGGGCACCGAACTTATTGTAGACGGCGGAATGTCTTGTCAGTTATACCCCACTCTGCTTAACGATTTAAAAAAGCGATATAACGAGGAGATAGAAAATGTCTAAAATTGAAGTAAAACAAGATAAAGGCAAACCTTGTTTATTTATAGACGGCATAAAAACACCGCCTATACTCTACGGATTAAGCGATATCCCCGCTTCAAACAGCAATACAGCGCAAGCGCAAAGGAATATTAAAAACTTTAGTGAGCGCGGTATTAACCTTGTAAATGTAGATACAGGTATACATTTGGGTTGGCATAAGACAAGCGACTACGACCCTTCTGCCGTTATTGCCGAAATAGGCGAAGTATTAAGTGTAAATCCTAAGGCTAAAGTGCTGGTGCGTCTTCATATGAATCCACCTTATTGGTGGCTTAGAGATAACAGCCAGGAGTGTGTTATTTACAGAACCAAAAACGGCGACATAGAAGGAATTGACGACGGCGAATCTGATCGTCTTATACGGGATGACACCCTAAAGCGTATGCGCGTAAGTCTGGCTTCAACAAAATGGATACGCGAAGCGTCAGCCATTCTTGCAAAACTTTGCAACGCTTTAAAAGACACGCCTGAGGGTGACGCTTTATTGGGTTTTCAGGTTGCTTGCGGTATATTTGGAGAATGGCACGGTTGGGGCGTTGACGTATCCAAACCCTACAAAGAGCGTTTCTATAAATTCATTAAAGAAAAATACAATACTAATGAGAACTTGCAATCTGCCTATAACGATGCCGAAGTAACCTTTGAAACAGCCCGTTTCTCGCCCGAAGTTACACCCGAAGGCGATAACGGACATTTCAGAGATCCGCGTTTTTCAAGAATAATTATGGATTCACAGGAATGTATGCAAACAGCGGTAGCAGAGGCAATACTTACCTTCTGCGCTGTAATAAAAGAGCATTTACCAAATATTCTTACAGGCGCATTTTACGGATACCACTTAGGTGTTGGCGGAACTATGATGCCTATTGAAGGTCATTTAAAGCCTCATACTCTTTATCAAAACCGAAAACTTATTGATTTTCTTTGCGGTCCCTTTGCATACCTTGATAACAGATTGCCCGATGAAGTGCCTATGCAACGCGGGTTACTTGAATCTTGCAGACTCAACGGCATACTTTGGCTTACCGAAATGGATCAGTTTCCCACCTGTGTTCCTTTATTAGGCGGAGACGAAAATCTTAAAGAACAAACAATATCGGTGCTGAGAAGAAATATATTACAACCGCTTTTAAAAGGGCACGGCGCATGGTATTACGACCACCGTGTACAGCCGCGTTACGTTATGGGTAAACCCGAACTTGAATATCTTTCAAGCATTTACCGAAAACTTGGTTGGTGGGAAGAAAACTATTTACTTGATGAAATTGAGAAACTGCAAAATATAGCAAAATCTTTTACAAACGCAGAGTACACATCACAAGCCGACGTACTGCTTGTGTACGATACCGACTCTTACTTCTGCCGCGCCCGTGTTAACGATAAATCTTACCAAATTCATAAAGAAGTAGCAAAGTGCGGTGTTGTTTATGACTGTATTTATCTTAATGATATTGAAAAAGCCGAAATAAACCGCTATAAATGTATTATTTTTGTTAATTGCTATATGATAAAAAAAGAAAAGCGTGAACAGTTAAAAGCATTAACAAAAGGCATAACTTCTATTTGGCTTTATGCTTCGGGTTTTTGCGATAATTATAGTTTAAGCACCGATAATATAAGCGATGCCGTAGGTATGAACATTGAAACCGTTAATGCGCCTTTAAGTTTTAATACCGTTAACGGTAATACCGAAGAAATAGAAAGTAATGCCCTTTCTCCTTATTTTGCGGTAAACGATAAAGAAGCCACTGCCTTGGCTTTTTATGATAACAACGCCGTTGCCGCCGCGCAAAAAGGCAATAACGTGTGGGTAGGAATGAATTATTTGCCATACGATATTATAAAGACAATAATTGAAAAATCGGGAGCGCATATTTATCTTAATACGGGTGATACCGTGTTAGCAGGCGGAAATATTATTGTTATTAACTGCACCCACGGCGGAAACTTTGATTTATTATTAAAAAACGGTAAAGTTATTAATATAACACTTGAAAAATACACTACCGCTGTTTTTGACGCAAATACAGGCGAAAGAATTATATAAACAAAAAAATTGCTTGAAGAAAATTCTTCAAGCAATTTTTATTTTACTGTCTTACAAAATTTATAACGTCATCGGTTACTATTTCGGGTCTTGCATCCGGCTCATAAACCTCTGCGTGAATGTCTATAGCCTTTAAGTTTTTACAATGGCGGAAGAAGAAGCCGAAAGCATTTAAGCAACCGAAAGTAATTGGATTGGGGTAACCCTCAGGGTTTTCGGGAACAACTTTATCTGCCGCATCCTGCCCTTTACCGCCAAGCATTTCAAGATGTATATCTTCAAGGCGCACGTTTTCAATATAGTGATCGGGTAGTCCGCAAATAAATGCAGCCTGATGGTTAAGGAACATTGTATCACGGTCTTTGAAATAACAGGAACGCTGTTTCGGCCAGGTGTTATAAGGACCTGTATGAATAAGATGGCTTATGCGAATGTTTTTAATTGTACCTATTACGTGACCTTCGGGACCTCTGCCTCGATTTCCTAAAATAAACAGGAATGGACAACCCACGTTCTTTTGGGTAATATTAGTAACGGTAATACCGTCTATTACACCGCCATCCATACTTTCAAACGAAAAACCTGCTTCGCGGCAATCGTAAATAACGCAGTTGCTTATGGAAATATTTTTAAATCCGCCGTTAGATTCAGTACCAAACTTAATTGCGCTGCAGTCGGTTTGAATTACACAGTTGGATATTACCATATTCTCCATAACTTTTTTTCTGCCTAAAGTGTAAGAACTCTTAGGAACAATAGCATCATCACCGCTGTGAACAATACAATCGGTAATAACAACGTCTTTACAGCAATCGGGGCTTATGCCGTCTATTACGGTATCAACAAAAAGTTTATAGATTCTAACGGTTTCGCAACCCGCAAGATAAATTGCCAAATCGGTTGCGTTGTAGGTGCTGAAATCAGAAAGAATAACGTCATAACATTCTTTAAAGGCAATAACCTTTGCGCCGCGGTATGAACCGTTTCCACACAAGCCTTTTCCGCGAAGAGTTCCTTCTTTTTCAAAGGCTCTTTGCATATCTATTCTTCCTGCGCCCGTAATTGAAATATGATTACAGAACTCAGCCACAAAAAGACTGTGATGAAAGAAAGTATGCGAAACATCCTGATAAACGGGAGGTGTTTTAGGCTCATCGGGAGCAAAATCGTTATCAAGGTCGGTGCTTCCTAAAATAAGTGCGCCTGCTTCAAGAACAATATGCACGTTATCCTTTAAAAACACCGTTCCTAAAAGATATGTACCTGCAGGAACAAAAACTGTTCCTCCGCCCGCTTTTGCACAAGCGTCTACTGCCTTTTGAAAGGCTTCGCGGCAAAGCACTTTACCGCCCGATACAGCACCGTAATCTACAACATTAAACATTATAAGCACCTTCTATTTTTCCTTTATAATCAATACAGGAATGGGTATTTCACCCGTGCGGTTTGTAAAATCTAATTTTATAACCGTATACTTAATGTTATCTATGGTTTTAAAGAAAGGAATCAAGGCATCTCTTTCGGCTGTTCCCGTTTCTTTTCCGTGATAAATACATACACTCATCACTCCACCCGGTTTTAACAATTCAAGCCCCGTTTTTATTGCTTTAATTGTGCTGTCGGGTTTTGAAAAAATGTTATGGTCACCGTTTGGCAGCCAACCAAGATTGAACATTATACCGTCTACTGTTTCTTCTTTTGCATAATTGCCCATATTTTCGTGGGAATCAAGATACACTTCTGCAACATTTTCGTAATTCTTTTCGCAAAGTAACGCCTTAGTCTGAACAATTGCGGGTTCCTGAATATCAAAGGCTAAAACCTTTCCTTCTTCCCCTACAAGCGAACAAAGAAAAGCAGTATCTCTTCCCTTTCCTGCAGTAGCATCAATACAAAAGTCACCTTGTTTTATATGCTCTGCCATAAACTTATGGGTAATTCCCAAAGAATTAAGCGGAAAATCCATAATTAGTAAGTAATTCTTTCTTTGCCGCCCATATAACTGCGAAGCGCTTCAGGAATTTTTACGCTGTACTTTTCGCCGTCAAACTCAAGGTTATTTTCAAGGAATGCAATAAGCATACGCGGAGGAGCAACAACGGTGTTGTTAAGAGTATGCGCAAGATAACGGTTGCCGTTTTCATCTTTAACCTTAATACCAAGTCTGCGCGACTGAGCGTCGCCCAAATTAGAACAAGAGCAAACTTCAAAGTATTTCTGTTGCTTAGGCGACCACGCTTCAACATCGTAAGACTTAACCTTTAAGTCTGCAAGGTCACCCGAACAACACTCTAACGTACGAACAGGGATATCTAAAGAACGGAAAAGTTCTACCGAATAACTCCACATTTTATGGAACCAATCCATACTTTCTTCGGGTTTACAAATAACAATCATTTCCTGCTTTTCAAACTGATGAATACGGTAAATACCGCGTTCTTCAATTCCGTGAGCGCCTTTTTCCTTACGGAAGCAAGGCGAATAACTTGTTAATGTAAGCGGAAGAGTTGCTTCATCGGTAACGGTGTTAATAAACTTGCCTATCATAGAATGTTCGCTTGTACCAATAAGATAAAGGTCTTCGCCTTCTATCTTATACATCATAGCATCCATTTCTTCAAAACTCATAACACCTGTAACAACGTTTGAACGAATCATAAAAGGCGGAATACAATAAGTAAAGCCTTTGTCTATCATAAAATCTCTTGCATAAGCGGTAACTGCGCTGTGAAGACGCGCAATATCTCCCATAAGATAATAAAAGCCTTCGCCTGCAACTCTGCCTGCAGCTTCTTTATCTATACCACCAAACAATGCCATAATGTCGGTATGATACGGGATTTCAAAATCAACCTTTGTCTGTTCACCGAACTGTTCAACTTCAACATTTTCGCTGTCATCCTTGCCTATCGGAACAGAAGCATCAATAATGTTGGGTATCTTCATCATTTTTTCTTTTAATTCATTTTCAAGAGCAACTTCTCTTTCTTCCAAAGCCGCAAGTTCATCTGCCTGCTGTTTAACAATAAGTTTCTTTTCTTCGGCTTCTTCGCGTTTGCCCTGACCCATTAAAGCGCCTATTTCTTTACTTACTTTATTACGAAGTGCCCTGAGTTCGTTTGCACGGCTGTTTGTTGCTCTTTTTTCTTCATCAAGAGCAATAACTTCGTCCACTAAAGGAAGTTTATTTTCTTTAAACTTCTTTTTAATGTTTTCCTTTACAATTTCAGGATTTTCACGAATAAATTTAATGTCTAACATATATCTTCCCCATTTAAAATATATTTTCTAAAATTATACCACAGCAAAACTATATTTACAAGCAAAAAAGTGTTGTTTTGGCTATTTTAACGCTAATTTTACAGCTTTTTCGGTTCCGTATGCAAGTATATTCCCGTTAAGGTCAATTTTTTCGGGTTTGGATACTCCCCTGTTCATTTCACGGTATATAACTTCAAGGTCTGACCTGTTTTCAAACTCAATTACCACAACGTTTTCTTCTTCTTTAACTGCAGAAAAAGCGTTTTTGATTTTCCCTTTTCCGCCAAAACCGTATATCATTTGATTTTGCATTTCTTCAATAAGTTGAGCATCGTATTTATTTACCGTATAACCTTTGCTCTCGAGTTTTTTTGCCGAAGAATCAAGCGAAAAACCGCAACCGCACAGCATACATATTAAAAGGACAATTGAAATACATGCCAAAAATTTTCTTTTCATTTTTTATTTCTCCTTATTATTTCTTAAAATAAAGTATAATTGCAATATAAAGTTTTGTCAAATTAAAGATTGCATTCTAAAGAAAATTAATATATAATATAAAAATGAGAATTATTACTTTAAGAGGATTTAAATATGAATTTCACACCTATTGATATGAAAGGCAGTGTTGAAGGTTTTTGTCTTATAAAAACCTTAGATATAAAAACTTCATCTAAAGGCGACACTTACCTTGATATTATGCTTTCGGATAAAGAAGGCGAAATAAACGCAAAACTGTGGAGTTACAACCCTGCTTTTCACGGTGAATTTGCCGTAGGACAAATTGTAAAGGTGCGCGGTGTTATTTCGGTATATAACGGAAGTAATCAATTAAGAATTGAAAAAATCCGTAATATAAACGATACCGACAATATAAAGCCTGAAGACCTTGTTAAAACGGCAGATTACGACGGCGAAAAAATGTTCGATGAACTATATAGTATTGCAAATTCTTTTGAAAATAGCGACCTAAAAAAAATTGTAACTGCAATATTAAACGAAAGAAAATTGCCGCTTCTTTATTGGCCTGCTGCTTTTAAACTTCACCACGCAATACGCGGCGGATTGCTGTTACACACACTTTCCATTGTAAGGCTTTGTGAAAATGTGTGCAAAATATACCCGTTTATTAACCGTGAACTTTTAATTTCGGGTGCAATTTTACACGATATTGCCAAAATAGAAGAATTTGACGTTGAACAAAGCACAGGCATTGCTTCGGGTTACTCGGTTAAGGGAAACCTTATAGGTCACTTAGTAGAAGGTGCCATTTATATAAGAAGTGTTGCCGAAAAATGTTCGGTACCGCAAGAAACTTCAAATCTTCTTGAACATATGGTTATTTCACACCACGGCGAACCCGATTTCGGCGCGGCGGTAAGACCTATGTTTATTGAAGCCGAAATTTTAAGCGAACTTGATATGCTTGATGCAAGAATTTATGAAATGAAGGAAGCCGTAGGCGAGGTTAAAACAGGTGAGTTTACCCAAAGAATCTGGTCTATGGATAACCGCAAGCTTTATAATCACGGATTATCAGAGCTTGATGATAAAACAAAATTATTTTAAAGGAGAAAAAATATGAAAATCACAAAAGATATGCTTATTGGCGACGTTTTAGACAAAGACACAGGCTGTGCTGAATATTTCTTTGAAATTGGTATGCATTGTCTTGGATGCCCCGCTTCAAGAGGCGAAACCATTGAACAGGCTTGTGCAGTTCATAACACCGATTGCGATGCTCTTGTTGCAAAACTTAACGCTTATTTTGAAAACAAATAATGTATAATCTTTCAAAAAGGCTGAGTGTCATATTTAATATGATACCGGATAACAGCCGTGTTGCCGATATTGGAACAGACCACGCTTATTTGCCTGTTGCGCTGTTCCTTTCAGGCAAAACAAAAAACATTATTGCTTGTGACATTAAAGAAAAGCCGCTTTCCCTTGCAAGAACTAATCTTGACAAAAGCGGCTGTTCTTTTGTGCAAACACGGTTGGGCAACGGTCTTGAACCCATAAATGACAACGAAGTTGACTGTGTTGTTATTGCAGGTATGGGCGGAGAAGTAATTTCAGATATTTTAAACGCTTCTCCATTAAAGCAAAACGCAGATATTTTGTTTTTACTTCAACCTATGACACGCGCAGGAATACTTAGAAGTTGGTTATATAGTAATGGTTTTTCTTTTTGCGAAACCGCTGTTTGCGACAACAAAAAAGTATATTCTGTTTTTTCGGCAAAGCAAACGGGAATAAAAAAGCATATTACTCCAAAAGAGTTTTTTATTGGTAATATGCGCGGTGAAACGCCAGAAGAAAAACAGTACATAAATAAACAACTGTTGCTGATAAAGGATTGTATTGACAGTTTAAAAGATGTAAAAGGCAAGGAAAAAGATTATAATTTTTACCTTGAAGCCTATAAAAATATAATGGAGTTATAAATGGCACTTGACGGTATATTTCTTTACAAACTTAAAGAAGAGTTAAAACTTAACATCGGCGCTCATATAGATAAAATCCACCAGCCTTCTAAAGATGAGTTGGTGTTTTTGTTGCGCTCAAAGGAAGGCGCTAAGCGACTTATTATTTCTATTTCTCCCTCAAGAGTTCGTATGAATATTACCGAAAACAAAACCGAAAATCCCGATAAACCCCCAATGTTTTGTATGTTGTTGCGCAAATATCTTGGCGCGGCGCGTTTGTGCGATATAAAACAAAACGGTTTTGAAAGAATACTTACCCTTACGTTTTCATCAACTAACGAAATGGGTGACGTGATTTATCCAAGCCTTGTTTGTGAAATGATATCAAGTAAACCCAACGTTATTTTGTGTGCGCCTGACGGCAGAATTATTGATGCTCTGCGTCATTCAAGCGTTGAAACAAGCGAACGCCTTATTCTACCCGGTGCAATTTACACACCGCCGCAGAATTTAAATAAATTAAATTTATTACAAACCGATGTATTTTGTATTGCCGATAGCATTTTAAGTAACACCGATACAACACTTGGCAAAGCACTTCTTAAAACGCTTGACGGTTTTTCGCCGCTTGTTTGTAATGAAATTGCATTTCGTACGGCAAATGATACAGATTTTGAAGTAAGTCTTTTAACTGGTACCCATAGAATGAATCTTATAGGTCAGTTAAACTGTATAAAAGACGAGATTTTAAACAGTAAAAACTGTTATCTGCTAACCGATGAAAAGGGCGAGGCTAAAGATTTTTGTTTTACCGAAATCACCCACTTTGGAAAAAATATTTCTAACGTTAAGTTTGAAAATTTAAGCAGTTTGCTTGATGCATTTTTTATAAAAAGAGAAAACAGCGCAAGAATTAAAGCAGGTTCTGAAGATATACTGAAACTTATTTCAAACCTTTATAGCCGAACAAGCAAAAAACTTTTACTGCGCCAAAAAGAACTTGAAAACTGTATTGAACGCGAACATTTAAGGATTTACGGCGAACTTATAAAGGCTAATCTTTACAAATTAAAAAACGGTATGAGTTCTTGTGAACTTGAAAATTATTACGATGAAAATTTATCACTTATAACAATTGAGCTTGATTCTTCTATTTCTCCTGCCGCTAATGCAGACCGATACTTTAAGGAGTACAAAAAAAGTTTTAATGCTGAACGCACACTTTCTTCGCTTATAGAAACCGATAAAAAAGAATTACTTTACTACGATAGTATTTTAGATTCTTTAAGCCGTGTTGAAGACGTAAGCGAACTTAAGGAAATAAGAGAAGAACTGCGAATTGCAGGTCTTATAAAAAACACGCCTGAAAAACGGCAAAAAAGCAAAAACGAAGCATTTAATATCCGCGAATTTGAATATGGCGGTTTTAAAATATTGGTTGGAAAAAACAACCGCCAGAACGACTACCTTACTTTAAGTGTTGCCGATAAAGAAGATATTTGGCTGCACACAAAAAACATTCCTGGTTCGCACGTTGTTATTGTTTGCAATAACAAAGAGCCTGATGACGACGTGCTTATTTTTGCCGCACAACTTGCAGCATTTTATTCAAAAGCGCAAAACTCAACAAACGTAGCGGTAGACTATACAAAAGCAAAATTTGTGAAAAAGCCTTCAGGCGCAAAACCCGGTATGGTTATCTATTCGAAGAATAAAACACTTTTTGTTACGCCTTATACAAAATAGTAAAAAAGTTACAACAATTATATGTTTTTAATGACTTGACTATTAGTGATTTATATTATATAATGTATGTGTAAAATTATGTAACTCAAATAAAAATGGGGTCTTGTTTAATGAATGAAATATCTCTCTCTTCAATCTTTAATATTGTTATCCGCAGAATATGGGCGGTTATTTTAGCAACCGTTTTATGCGGTTCTTTAGCGTTTGTCTACTGCGAGTTTTTTGAAACTCCCGTATATCAGACTAAATCTTCAATAATAGTTACTAACGGTGCTGTAATTACCGATAGCATTAATTCTACCGTTAGCAATACCGACTTGGCGGCTTCCCTTTATCTTGTTGATACCTGTGTAGATGTTTTAAAATCTCCAGGTATTTATCAGGAACTTTCAACCGCTATTGATAACAAATATTCTTACAAAGCACTGAAAAGCAGTTTTGCTGTTTCAAGAAGAAGTGAAGATTCACTTTTTGTTGACATATTCTTTAAAAGTACTTCTAAAACTGAAGCAATAGAAATTGTTAACGCTTTTGCTGATCTTTCTTCCAATTATATTTGTGAAGCAATTCCTGCGTCAACAGTTGCAGTTATGGAACGTTCAGATTCCGCTGCGGTAGTTTCGCCACGAACAATGTTTTCAACCGTCTTGTTCGCTTTATTAGGCGCAATTATTTCTGCTCTTGTAGTAGTTATTATTTCTATGCTTGATAAAGCCATAAAAGGCGAAGATGACTTTAAAGAAAACTTTGATATTCCTATTCTGGGTGCTGTTCCCGATTTTGATGCATCCAATTCAAGCAAAAACGCAGGAGGTTATTAATTATGGAAAACAATACTGTTTCTTTACCAAAAGAAGATAAAAGCAAAACAACTCCTGCAACCGAAAAAACTCAAAAGAAAGTTCCTTTTGCTGTTGTTGAAGCATATAAGACAATTCGTACCAATCTTACCTTTTTGCTTCCTAAAAACGGTTGTAAATCCTTTGTAATTTCCTCTGCCACCCCAGGCGAAGGAAAATCCACAACATCAATAAACACCGCAATTGCTTTTTCACAGTTGGGTAAAAAAGTAATTTTAATAGATGCCGATATGCGACGTCCTTCTATTCACAAAAAACTAAAACTTTTAAATACAAAAGGTTTATTTACGGTTTTATTGGATAACAACGCATTAAGTGATTCTGTTCAGAAAATTAATCCTTGCTTTGATGTTTTAACTTCAGGTCCGCTCCCCCCAAACCCCGCTGAAATGTTGGCAAGCGAAGCGCTTTCTGATTTACTTGATATTTTGGAAGAGAAATACGATTACGTTATTTTCGACTCTACCCCTATTAACGTAGTTTCAGACGCATTGGCTTTGGCTCCGAAGTTAGACGGATTACTTTTGGTTGTTCGCGACGGTTTAACCAATAAAGACGATATCCACCGCGCCATTGAGGCTTGCAACTTTGCAAACGTAAGACTTTTAGGTGCTGTTCTTAACGGCGTAAACACCGAAAGAAATCATAAGTATTCTTATAAAAAAAGATACTCTAATTACCGTTATATGTATTCTTATAATTACGGTAACAACAGTTTTCTTCGCAAATAATTAAAGTATAAGACTGTTTCAACGCAAGTTAAGAATTACACTTGTTTGAAACAGTTTTTTTATAGGTGATTTATGTTTATAGATATTCATTCTCATATACTTCACGGTGTAGATGACGGCGCAAAAACAATTGAAGACTCAATTAAACTTTTAAAGCAAGAAAAAGCGCAAGGCGTTGATGCTGTTGTGTGCACTCCGCATTTTTATCCTAAATACGCGTCTCTTGATGAGCATATAAATAAAACCAAACTCGCTTTCGCTGAATTAAAAAAGGCAACCGAAGGTCTTGATTTACCGGAATTGTTTTTAGGACACGAAGTTCAGTGTTACCCGCAGATAGCGCGTTCTTCAGGTCTTGAACTTTGCACTATAAATTCAACTTATTATTTGTTGTTGGAACTTCCGTTTACAACCGCCATACCAAAAGAAAGCATTGGCGAAATAATTAAATTAAGCGATGATTTAGGTTTCAGAATTATAATTGCCCATATTGAACGCTACTGTCAGGACAGACAATACAAAAAAATTGTTGACCTTGCAAAAAATGGGCTTGTTTTAACACAGGTTAATGCAGATTCACTTTTTATTCCCGAATTCAAAAAGGCAACAGAAAAACTGCTTAAAGATAACCTTGTTTCTTTTGTTGCAAGTGACGCTCATTCGCCAGACCTTCGCCCAGTAAGGTTAAATAATTTTTTAGAACATATAAAAGTGGCTTTTCCAAAGGCTTATTCAAGAATTAACGCTGAATCCGATTTTCTTCTTAAAGATATTAAAGGTGAAATATAATGCTTAAAAGTAATAATCTTGAAATTAATAACAAAAACGGTGTTTGCTATATTACGTTTCCTAAGTTAAGCGCTTCAGGTGTTGTAAATCACGCTTTTACCACAAGAATAGGCGGTGTTAGTAAAGGTTATTTCGGCGCTATGAATATGAGCATTACGGGCGGCGATAACAAAGAAGACGTAATAAAGAATTACGAACTTATATGTGACGCGGCAGGAATAGACCCATCACACCTTGTGCTTTCCCACCAAACGCATACCGATAACATTTTAACGGTTAGCCAAAAAGATATTGGTAAGGGAATTTTCCGCGAACGCGATTATGAAAATGTTGACGGCCTTATTACCAACTGCAAAGGTGTTGCTCTTGTAACACAATATGCCGACTGCACTCCCCTTTTATTCTGCGACCCCGTAAAAAAAGTAATTGCCACTTCTCACGCAGGTTGGCGCGGCACGGTAGCCGAAATAGGCATTAAAACCGTAAAGCGTATGCAAGAGGAATTCGGATGTAATCCAAACGATATTATTGCCGCTATAGGTCCTTCAATTTGCGCAGAATGTTACGAGGTTGATACTCCTTTATACGAAGCGTTCAAAAAGTTAAACAGCATTGATATTGACAGCATTTTTACACGCGTTGATGAAGAACATTTCAAACTTAACCTTTGGGAAGCAAACCGCCAGATGCTTATTTTTGCAGGCATAAAACCCGAAAACATTGACGTAACCGACCTTTGTACTTTTTGCAACAATAAATACTTACATTCTCACCGTTTTACAGGAGGCAAACGCGGAACAATTGCCGCAATTATAGAGTTAAAATAGCCTATCAAATTTTATTCATCCGCCATTCGCTTTATCGCGGTGCAGTAATAAATAACAAAAGTGGCATTTAATTTTGTTAAAGTTTCACAAATATTAAAAATTTTTAAAAAAACACTTTACAACTTCAGCGAAGTGAAGTATAATAACTTTTGTCAAAATTAAGTTGCTTTAGGATAGAGTAAATAATCCGAACTCTCATTAGTCCAAGTAACAGAAAGAAGGAACATATTATGAAAAAATTATTTGCATTACTTTTGACACTCGCATTAATCGTTACCTGTTTTGCAGGTTGCGGCGCAGAAAAAGAAACCATAGTTGTAGGTTACACAATTTATGAACCTATGAACTACCTTGATGAAAACGGTAAGCTTATTGGTTACGATACCGAACTTGCTGAAGCAGTATTCGGCAACTTAGGCTACGAAGTTGTTTTCCAGGAAATCGTTTGGGAAAGCAAGTACACCGATTTAAATTCCGATACCATTAACTGTATATGGAACGGTTTCACCTGCAACTCTGCAGATGATGACGGTATTGCACGTGCAGACAAGGTAGATTTTTCTTACAACTATATGGAAAACCGTCAGGTTGTAGTTGTTAAGAACGATGCAGGCATTAACGCTGCTGCTGATCTTTCGGGCAAATTAGGTGTTGCCGAAAGCGGTTCTGCAGGTCAGACCTACGCTGAAGGTTTTGAAGGCGCTACATTCAAGGGCTTCCCGAAACAGACCGACTGCCTCTTTGAAGTTAAATCAGGCACAGCAGATTTCGCAATTGTAGACGCTCAACTTGCTAAGAGCTACTGCGGCAAGGGCGATTACGCTAACTTAGTTATCGTAGATGCACTTTCAAGCGAAGTTGAATACTATGCTATCGGCTTTAAGAAAGGCAGCGAACTTACTGCTAAAGTTAACGAACAACTTGAAAAATTAGGTGCTGACGGCACTATTGCTAAATTAGCAGAAAAATACGGTGTTGCTACTACCGCTATCACCGATTTCTCAGACCAGAAATAATATATTTGGAGATAAATTATGTCCTTTTGGGAAGTAACACTATTCCTGCTTGACGGATTTAAGATATCTTTGCTTATCTTTGCGGTGACGCTGCTTTGCGGCGCACCGCTTGGTTTGCCTATAGCCTTTTGTTCTATGAGCAAATTTGCCCCCGTTAAAGCAGTTTCTAAAATTATTGTATGGATTGTAAGAGGCATCCCTCTTATGCTTCAGATTTTTATTATTTACTATGTACCCGGTCTTGTTTTCAACGTACAGTTATTCAGTAAATTAGACAGAATGATGTTCGTTAATTACGGCATACAAGATGCGGGGCGTATTTTTGCAGTTTTAATAGCCTTTGTTATTAACTATGCCTGCTATTTTTCTGAAATATACCGCGGCGGTATTGAAAGCATTTCTTCAGGTCAGTACGAAGCAGGATACGTGCTTGGTCTTACCAAAAAGCAGGTTTTCAGAAAAATTGTACTTTTACAGGTTATTAAAAGAATTGTACCGCCAATGTCTAACGAAATTATAACACTTATAAAAGA
Organism: Acutalibacteraceae bacterium; assembly: GCA_045605385.1. Classification (GTDB taxonomy): domain Bacteria; phylum Bacillota; class Clostridia; order Oscillospirales; family Acutalibacteraceae; genus SIG607. The sequence continues at coordinate 141,449 of JAZUPW010000039.1, read as the reverse complement.
CACCGCCCTGGCAAACTGTATTGTTGTTTGCGAAATTATAAAACAAGCCAAAGAATTAGCCGCAACAAAGGCTCTTGTGTGGCCGCTTTTCTACACGGGCGTGTTCTATTTGCTGTTTGTAGGAATACTTACAATTGTGCTTGGTAAGTTAGAAAAGAAACTCAATTATTTCAGGAGTTAAGTTATGGCATTATTAGAAGTAAATAATATTAAAAAAAGTTTCGGCAAAACCGAAGTATTAAAAGGAATAAGTTTTTCGCTTGAAAAGGGCGAAGTTCTTGCTATAATTGGTTCTTCGGGAAGCGGTAAGACAACACTTCTTCGCTGTCTTAATTTTCTTGAAACTCCCGATTACGGCACCATAAGCGTTAGCGAAAAAATGCTTATAGACGGTAACGATAAAACCACTTTAAAGGATGAACAAATACGCGAAAACAGACTTCATTTCGGTCTTGTTTTCCAATCGTTTAATCTTTTTCCGCAGTATACCGTGCTTGAAAACGTAACCCTTGCTCCTACACTGCTGAATAAAGGCAGTGAAGAAGAAATAAAAGAAAAAGCGTTATCACTTATACAACGCGTTGGACTTTCTGAAAAAACAAACGCCTACCCCTGTGAACTTTCAGGCGGACAGCAACAGCGTGTTGCTATAGCAAGAGCACTTATTATGAATCCCGACGTGCTTTGCTTTGACGAACCCACAAGTGCGCTTGACCCCGAACTTACAGGCGAAGTACTTAAGGTTATTAAAGGACTTAAAAGCAGTGACAGCACTATGATAGTTGTTACGCACGAAATGGAATTTGCTAAAAACGTTGCCGATAAAATTATATTTATGGCAGACGGCGTTATTGAAGAAATGGGTACTCCCGAAGAAGTATTCGATAATCCGAAAAGCGAAAAGACAAAGGCATTTTTAGCAAAATCTCTTGAACAGTTCTGAAGGTGTTAAAATATGGCTAATTTCACTGAAGATATGCTTATTGACCTGTATAAAACGCTTGTATCGCTTGAATCACCGGAAGATTGCAAAATATTGCTTGACGACCTTTGTACTAAAAAGGAAGTTGAAAATATGGCGCAAAGAATACGCGCCGCAAAACTTCTTATGAAGGGCGAAACTTATGATAAAGTAACCGAAAAAACCGGTATTGCAAGTGCGACACTTGCCCGTGTATCTACCGCTGTTAAATACGGTGAGGGTTATAAGAAAATATTAAAATAGAAAAATCGCAACACAAAAGTGTTGCGATTTTTTATTGTACATTTGCTATTTTTTCAGCCTCTGCCTGATTTAAATAACCGTATTCTACCATACAGTCAAGCACTTGCCGTTGGCGCTGATAAGTAAGCGGTGTGTTGTTATCGGGCGAATATACCGACGGCGCGTTTGGTACGCCTGCAAGTACTGTTGCCTGAAAGTCACTAAGTTCAATTGGCGGTACGTCGTAGTACCCTTTTGCGGCATCATAGATGCAGTAATAACCGCTGCCAAAGTAAATGCTGTTAATATATATTTCTAAAATATCATCTTTACTGTAAAGTTTTTCAAGGTCAATTGCCAGAAACAGTTCGGCAAATTTTCTGGTTAGTGAACGGTCCATTTCAAAGTATAAGTTTTTGGCAACCTGTTGTGTTATTGTACTTCCGCCTTCAACAGCCTTGCCTATTTTAATATTGTTTCTTATTGCCCTTACAATTGAAACAACACTGAATGCCCCGTGTTTGTAAAACCTGTGGTCTTCCACCGCAATTACGGCATCCTTATATATTTTTGGAACTTCACTTAAAGTTGTGTAATTTTCCATTTCGCGAATAGAATTTATTTTTTCTTCTATAGGCAATTCGCTAACTGCCTGTTTGTATGCGTTATACCCAGGTATAACAAAGGCAACGCCGATAATTCCCGCCGCTACCAATACAATAACAAGCAGAAACGTAATCAGTTTTTTAAAAAATTTTTTCATAATTTTTAATAGGCTCTTAAGGTTAAAGAGTCGTCATCGCTTCCCTTTTCAATTTTTTTGATTACCGCAAAATATCCGTCGGTTTTGCTGAGTTCAATATAAACTCTGTCCCCTGTCTTCTTACCGAAAATGGCTTTTCCTATAGGCGATTCTTTACTTACAATGTTTTGTAAAGCATCCTGCCGCATTGTAGTGGCAATACGAACCTGTTCTTCTTCTCCGTCTTCCTCTATAAACAAAGTAACGGTATCAAAAAGTCCCACTTCATCAACGCCCGAATTATCATCTACAACAATGGCTGTTTTAATCATATTTTTTAAAAACCTTATACGGCTTTCATTTTTGCCTCTCTCACGTTTTGCAGCGTGGTACTCAGCATTTTCACTTAAATCGCCGTGGCTTCGCGCCATTTTAACCTCTTCAAGAATCTGTGGCCTTATTACGCCTATACGGTAATCTATTTCCTGTTGCATTTTTTCAATGTCAACCTTGGTTAATTCGTTATACATATTATTTATCTTTCTTTAAAAGTGATAACACGGTGTTTAAAACCGATTGATTGGTTTTGCTTTTATCATTTATATTAATAAAACTTGTTACGCCGTCTTTAATTGTAATATAAGCCACAGGCTGTTTTGTAACGCCTGCACCTGCACCGCCCGACAAAGTAGGTTCGCTGTGCTTTTGCTGTTTTTCAAAACCGCCTCCTCCAAAGCCGTAAGAAGTTTTATAAACAGGAATAATGGTAATTCCGTCGGTATTAACCGCCTCGCCTAATACCTGCGCTTCTTTCAAAGCGTTACTTGCTTTATCGGCAGCGCCTATAATAAGATTTTCAAGTTCTTTTGACATAAATCAGTCTCCTTTTTTACTAACCGCTTTTATAATTGCAGGCAATACGCTAAGTACGGCAAGTAAATGTATAAGCCGTATAGAAACAACACAACAAAAATCAAGATGCGGTTTACTTACGGTGTAATCGCAAGAAATATTAATATTTTCCTTTAAATTCTTGTTGTAATTCTGAATAAGCGAAAATGCGGGATAAACCACAGCGCATACTGCACCGTATTCAATAGCGGCAGTTGCGGCGTCATCACCTGCAACGGTAATATCGAGATTAAATTGTTCTACTTTTGAGCGCTTTAATACGTATTCCGTTTTACTTAGTATTTGCTTTAAAATACTAAAAACCACATTAATTTTACTGCTTAAAGAACGCCCTTTTAAAAAACCTTTTAAACCTTTTTTCTTTTTATTGGTTTTTCCTTCTTTTTTTGTTGGCAGTTTAAACCCTAAAACCGAAACCTTAAAGTCAACTTTTTCAAAGGAAGCCGTAACTTTAAGTTTTGCAGGAATAAGCAAAACAAGAAACAACAATAAAAAGCATAAAAGAAGTATAAAAACAAATTTCATAGCATTAAAAACGTTTTGTTTCGCCTGCGGCAATTTTTACAACTTCGCCGTCTGCTTTAACGTAAACGTCAACAAGCGAAGGGTTAATAATACAGTTACCGTCGGCAGTCATAATAAGGTTATCAAGTGCGTTCATATAATCGTAAAGTTCAATGTTTGTGGCATACCATATTTCATCGTTGTTTGCCATCATAGCAAGAAACTCTTCCAACTTTTCCCAACCGCCGCCAATACTGTCAAGTTCCCAGGCATGTCCCATAACGTTCATACAGCTAAGGAAAGCAGTTAATTTCCATTCATTTCCTAAAAAACGTTTACCAAGTTCAAAAAGTTTATCAAAATGGTCGTGTTTAACGGTAGGATTCCATTCTAAAAAATCGGTGGGTAAATCAAAACCGTGTGTGAATTTCGTTGTACGGCTGTAAACAATACCACAAGACTTAAGAACAGCCTTTTGGTCTTCTTTATAAGAACCGCTTGGAAGCGCAAGACCTCGTACAGGTTTTTTTAATATTCCCTCAAGCATAAGACGGTCTTTTATAATATCGTTTGTCATCTGTACATTGTCCATATAACAGTAATGCGGATGATTAAAGCCGTGACAGGCTATTTCAAAGCCTTCAAAGGTTTTTTCAAGGTCATTTTTAAAAAGCATATTGTCGGCATCTTCGCAATTGCGTTGGCTTTCGTCGGCAAGTCTGCCACCATTGATGTTAAAGGTAGCCTTCATATTATACTTTTTAAAAAGTTCAACAAGCCTTAGGTTTGCTTTGTTTCTGTTATCATCGTAACTAAAAGTAAGGCACTTCTTTTTGCCAAGCGGATAAACCGATTTTTCTATATACATAAAAAACACATCCTTATTATTTAATTTTAACACAAAATAACTATGGTTTCAAGAAATTAAAAATTTTTTCTGAATTTGTGAGGTGTTGTTCCTCTTTCATTTTTAAAGCATTTTATAAAATAACTTGTAGAAGCAAAACCGCACATTTCACCAATTTCTTCTACCGAAAGAGAGGTTTCTGTCTGCAAATAATGTGCCGCCCATTCTATTCTTAATGCTTTTAAATATCCAAGAGGCGTTATACCTATATATTCATTAAAACAGCTATACAACGCCGTAACCGAAACCTCTGCTTTTTCTGCTATTTCTTTAACAGAAATATCTCTTGAAAAATTTTTCTTAATATACGAAACAGCTTTTTCAACACAAAAAGGCAAACTGTCTTGTTTTAATTCCACACAAAGTGTTACAAGCAACGAATAAAGTTTTGCAGAAAGACGTTCATCGGTCATTTCTTTATCAGCTAAAGCGCAAAGTTCCTTTAATTCCTTTGCCACCTTTTCGTTATTAAAAACTGCATAATCACTTAAATTATAATATTCAAAAAGCTGACGGCAACCAAGACCCTCAAAAGAAATCCAACAAGTTGTGCATTGTTTATTCGGCAGGTAAGAAACGCTTGTATTAGCTTTATAAAAGAAAATATCATTTTCCTTTAAGGTATACTCTTTAGCCTTAGCATTTACAAGCATTTCGCCGTTTAACACCAAAATAATATGGTGATAAGGTGTTCCTTTATTATAATAAGTATCGCCTTGTTCAAAACAAGAGCAATAACTATTTATATAAAACGGTAAAAATATTCGCATTCTTGCATCTTTGGCAAGTCTGAAATAATAGTTCATAACAACACCTCTTATTTCACATTATATACAACATATTTTATTTTTCAATATTTTATGAAAGATTTTTATATTTTTACAAATATTTTTCATTGAAAAGATATAAAAAAAGCCTTAAAATTATTATAAAGGAGTGAATTCGTTTATGAAAAAGTTTTTTACAGTTTTGCTTGCTATAATACTTACAGTAAGTGTTTTTTATGTTCCCGGTATGGCAAATACAAAAACAAGCATTTCAACTCAAACTCAGAATTTAAGAACGCTTTTTTCTGCCGATCTTTGTGAAACCGCCATTAAAGAAAACGATGGTTATTTAGGTGTTTCGGTTACTTTTTCGGTTTTTCGTCGTAAAAGCGTACCCGACGTAAACTTCTGCTTGCTTTACGTTATAAACCATAGCGAAGAAAGAATAGGCACTGACAGTGACGAAGATATAATTAACGACTTTTTAAACCAAGGTTATATTGTTACTGTTATTGACTATAACTTCAACAAAAAAGCTGTCGGTTCATCTCTTGGATATAGCATTAAAGAAATTCTTGCCGATATGCGAAACGGCAAATACGTTGGAAAAAACAATTTTTACAAAGAAAACATTTACGTAATACCCTCCGGTTGCCGTTTAGAAAGAGACGTTTACTATTTTTCTATTGATACAATGGCGCCCTACGGTGTTAATGAATACATAATAGACACCTATAATACCTATTATGCCGGTGTAAAAAAAGATAACAACGGCAACTTACTACCCAAAGCAACAACATTAGAAGAATGTCTTAATAAAGACGGAACTCCTATTTACCTTGATTTAGATATGGATATTATTTATCCTGCCAACCCAAAAACAACGGTTCCCGTTTTTGCTTTAGCTTCTTCTTCCGAAAACCGTTGCGCCGTTGTAAACCGTTACAATGCACAAACGGTTTATTTTGCTACCGCTTTATTTACAGGCTATGCAGGTGTTGTTTACAATCACGAATTTATGCCCATGTGCAGAGCCGACCACTACGGATACGATGAAAGATTTTTCACGCTTGGAAATTATACCGCTAACCGTTCACACTCAGCAGCCATAAGAAGAATAAAATATCTTGCCGATACATACGGTTACAGTTCTGAATATATTATAAACTTTGGTTTCTCAAAAAGCGGTTTAGGTCCCGCCATTATTGCCGACAAAACCCACGAACAACGCGGTGAGATTAAAACTCTTGACGATTATTGTCCCGAAGGTAAAAGCGTAACAGATTCCCCCTGCAAACAGCCTTGGCTTTATTACGAAGGCACAAATACACCTATTGACAGTAACGTTACGGTTGTATATGCAGGTGCGGGAGCTGGGGTTTGTAATTACGTTGAAACCTGTGTTAACGAAAATGTTGTACCGTTTGCCGCCTCCATAGGCACAGAGGATACTATTGGCGGATTTAACACCTTTTTACCAAAGACAAAGAGTATTTTTAATTCTTTAAACGTTGAAAACTTATTTATTGAAGCAGAGGGTATTGACCATAATCCCGCCCATCTTTATAACGAAACGTATGAAATTAACTATTTAGACGCTGTTTGGAACTTCTTAGATAACCATATTAAAGCTGCTTACAAGCAAGAAGCTCCGAAAGTTTTATGGTCAACACCAAGAAGCGATATATTATATGAAAGCATTGAAAAAAGCGAAATTTCCATTAAATTTTCAAGAGCCATGAACGTAGAATCGGTTATATCTAATACTAAGGTTATTCGTTTAAGCGACGGCAAAGAGATACCAGGCACTTGGACTACTCTTCACGGTGACACTTCGTTTTATTTTAATTCCGATTATGTTATAAATGCTTCGACTTACCGCCTTGAGATAAACGAAAACGCTTTGGCGAAAGACGGTGTTGCGCTTACTATTCCCTATTCTAAAAGCTTCACCCTTGACGGCGATTTGCTATTAAGCGCACAAAACGACACTTATATTGCTAACGACTCTGCTAATCATTCAAGCGAAGAAATTTTAAGCACCGCAAACGGAAATACTGCCTACCTTTCCTTTACCAAAGAAAACGGTTTTAGTGACGTTACAAAAGCAAAGCTATTGATTAACAGAACTACAACCGATAACGCCATTTTAGATTTAAGCACACTTGAAAGCGGTTTTAATGAAAATACGCTTACAAAGGAAAACGCGCCAAACATAAAAAACCACATAGGTTCTTTTGCAGTAGCAAGTGAGGTTGCTTCAATAGATATAACCGAATATTTGAGTGATGTAAACGGCAATACTCTAAGTTTTGCATTAAAGGGTGATAGCAGAACAGGCGAAGTTTACAATAAGGATTTTAACTTAGCAAACGCTTCGAACTTTAAGGTTCACAACCAATTTACTTGGGGTAACGGCGATGCGGTTATGAATTTTAGTCAAAATTCTTACAACTCAACCAACTGCCTTTATATTACCGACAGAAAGTGGCAAACAAGACTTAAATTCTTTAACAGCCTTGGCAAAAGAAAACTTACAGAAAATGATATAGGTAGCGTATTTAAAGCAACTTTCTGGATAAAATCAGAAGAAAGCACCTCTTTGCTTGTAGGTCTTTTTGCAGAAAGCGGTACTCCGGGTTACGTAGATTACGGCGGGCAAAACTTTAATATGACTGCAGGCGTTTGGACTTTTATTGAATACATTACGGTTATTACAAAAGAAATGGTAGACGTTAATGCTTGCGCCGTAACTTTGGTTCCTTACGGAAAAGCACCGTTCTATTTAGATGATTTAACCGTAGTTTACGACAATTCCCCGTGTGAGTTTGCTTCAAGTGAAAATACCGACGGACTCTCCTGTTCACTTTTACTTTATACTCCCGACAAACAAGAAATTGAGCTTAACGACTATTCAGTAATAGCTAACGGAGAATTTTCTAACGACAGTTTAGAAGAAGTACCTAATATAAACGGACAGCCGCTTGCCAATATAGACGGTGTGCAAAAAGGCTATGTAAAAATTCCTGTTGAAAATTTTGACCTATCAGGTTCTGTTACGCTTGATTTTAGCATATCTGCCCTTGCAAACAACGTTTTGAAGGTTTACGGAATTACCGATGACGATTCACGCTTTGCCGAAACCTTTGACGGTAACATAAATTGGAATAACGCTTATGCTAATGATACTAAAGGTTATTCCGTTTTAAAGGATAAAATTTATGGCAAAAAAGCATTGGCAAGTTTAGATACTTCTAAATCCACAACATTTTCAATAGACGTTAAAGATTACGTTACTTACATGGCAAACTTGGGATATAAAGCGGTAACCTTTATATTCTGCGCCGAACAGCAGACCGTTGTTAATGACATAACCTTTGAAAATATAAACAGTTACAATAATTACACCGCCTCAAGTGAAATGAAAGGTTACGATATCGGTTTAACAAGCGACCCTAAAAATGCGAATAATACTGTGTTTTATTTTGATAAAAGCGGTAAAGAAAGCGGTACTAACGGTTATGCGCAAAATATAGCATTTACCGGACTTATAAAAAGCAACGACCTTTTTGACGAAAGCGATATCGGAACAACCTATACAATTTCATTTAAGCAGTACATAGAACTTGAAAACTACACAACCTACGCTATTTATGGGAACATAGGAAAGGCTGGTTCTACTAACTATTCGCTTCCCTCTTATTTAAAACGTCAAACCCTTATAAACGGTAGCGCAGCAACACCACCCGCTAACGATTGGTTTACGGTTGAGTACACCATAACCGTTACAGAAGAAACAGTACGCGACTATGCTAATTGGACTTCTATTATTGTAGGAAGCGGTTGGCGGGCCACAAGAATTTACGTGGACGATATTTCGGTTATGAAAAAGGCCGACAGCATTAAAATTGCGATTGACAACAAAACCACTGAAATTTCAAATACAAATTTTGAAACAGAAGATAATTTTGAAAATTATACTCCTATTAGTCAAATAAGCGGTTGCGAAATAGGACTAAAGCAAGACCCCAAAAACGCGACCAATACCGTAATGTATTTTGAAAAAACCGGTGTTGAGTCAACAGGTTATTATCAGGCTTTGTATCTTAAAAACCTTATTGCCAAAAACGGTATGTTTACCGACGATGATTTGGGGTGTGTTTATACCGTAAGATATAAAGAGTACGTTGAATTTACAGCAGATAGCCGTGATACCTACACAATATATGACTCGATTAGTGAAGCAAGTTTCAGAAACTTTATAAATCGACCTTCATATTTAACAGCTAAATTTTATTACAACGGTAATGAAGTAACTAGCTCGAGCGTTCCTACAAACGATTGGTTTAACGTTGAAATGAGCTTTACCGTTACAGCCGATATGATTGGCACATCTAGTGCTCCTCTTGGAATTATGTTGGCTTCAGGTTGGCGTGCTTCGGGGATTTATATAGACGATATAATTGTTTCTTCTTCTCTTCCCGAAAGCGAAATTTCTATGCCCACTTTAACCTTTAACGGCACCAAAGAATCTAATTACTCAACCGCTGCCGTTATATACGGCAAAACTCCCAATACTTGTGTAAAGGTTGGCTATTCAATTGATATTACAAATGGCACGTTAAAGAATCCCGGCGGTATAAAGAAATTGTATACAGCCTTTAACAAAAATCAGCTTTATCACACTCAAAAAGCCTTTTTAAACCTTGAAGTCACACCAGAAAGCGTTGGTAACACAATTTATATTTACGGAATTCCTAAAAGTATAGACGTAAACAAACTTACCTGGAACAAAGCTTATGCTAATTCAGAAGGTTTAGGTATTTCAAGCGCCTTAGTATATTCAAATTCATATATTGCATGCCTGACACTTTCAGAAACAATATCAAAAATAGACATAACCGAGTTTATTAAGGCTACCGACACACTTGAAGATATAATACTTGTTATTTGTCCGAAAGACGGTGAGGGTGTTACAGAATTTGTAAATTTGAATCTTGAAATCCAAGGATTTGCTCTTTATAACAACATAGAAAAACCAAAGCTTATTATTCCTGACAATATAACATCCAACACCTTTATTGCACTTCAAACATTTAACGGAATAGACGTTAATGTTACGGATATAACATTCTTTATGGATTCAATGCCGATTGATAAAATGCATATCAAAAACGGAGAAACCTATTATATTCTTCCAAATAATCTTCCAAGCGGTGAGCATACGTTGTATGCAACAGTTACATATAACAACGGAACGAATATAGTTACAGATACCCTAAGTTATAACAAAGAAGACGGCATTGTTTTGGGAGATGTAAACGGTGACGGCAGTGCAAATGCGGCAGACCTAGCGCTTCTTAAAAAGGTACTTGCAGAGCTTATTCCGCTTGACAGCGAAGAGGTTAAATATCCCGATGTTGACTCAAGCGGCGGAACACCTAATGCAGCCGACCTTGCGCTTCTTAAAAAGAAAATTGCAAATCTCTTATAATAACAAACAGAAACGAGTTGGGGCGAATGTCCAACACGTTTCTTATTATACTGTTAATAATTTACAAATAGTTATTCAAGCACTTTTATACCGTGTGAAGAAAACACAGCTTTAGCGTTAGTAATTTCCTCATCATTAGGCAATCGTTTTGGTAATGTATCCTCTATATCAAGCGAAGAATATTTTGTTCCCGCATAATTGTGGTAAGGCAAAACTCTTATACCGGTAACGTTGTTGAGAGTAGATAAAAAGGTTGCTATTCCTTTGGTTTCATCACTATTAAATTCCGGCACATAAGGAAATCTTATTTCTGTTTTTTTGCCCAAAGAATCGATATATCTAAGATTTTCAAGTATTACCTTGTTAGATTGCCCCGTACATTTAATATGCACGTCTTCGCTATATGCTTTAATATCGTAAAGGAACAAATCGGTAAAAGGCATAACCTTGTTCAAGGTTTCCTTTGAAACAAAGCCGCAGGTATCAACCGCTGTATGTATGCCCTCTTTTTTTAAAGCTTCAAGCAAGACTGCACAAGTATCTGCCTGAGCAAGACATTCTCCGCCCGAAAGCGTTACTCCACCGTTTGAGCATTCATAAAAATCCTTATCCTCAAGCACGTCTTTTACAATATCTTCTATTTCACGTTCCTGACCGTAAAGAGTTAATGCTTTTGCATTACAAACCTTGGTGCACTCACCGCAGGTAATACATTTAGCGCGGTCAAAACTGTGTATGCCGTCATTTATACCGTGCGCGTTTTGTTTGCACACAACAACACACGCACCGCAATTTACACAACTGTTTTGCAAAAAGCCCATTTGTTTTTCTTTGCTTATGCTTTCGGGGTTATGACACCAAATACATTTTAAGGGGCAACCCTTAAAAAATACGGTTGTTCTTATTCCGGGTCCGTCGTGAACGGCAAAATGCTTAATATCGAATATATTTGCCTTCATTACATTACACTCTCCATAACCTCGGCACGACGTATAAACTCATCTTGGTATTTCTTTTCCATTTTTGTAAAGTACCAACTCCAACCGCTTATACGCACTTGCAGGGTAGGATATTTCTCGGGGTGTGCCTGAGCATCTTTAAGAGTTTTAGAATCTTGAACGCTGCCTTGGAAACCAAAACCGCCACGCTTATTAAATGTGCGAAGAAGTCCAAGCCAAGCATTTAATCCTTCTTCGCCCTGTGTTGCCGAAGGATGTAAAAGGTAGTCGAACGGACAACCGTAAGGATAGGTTGTCGCATCTATCTTTGTAACCGACTTAATATGAGCGGTAATTCCCTTTTTATCCATATAAGTAGAAGCACTCATATTCTTAGAAAGTAAATCTCCGCGCTTTCTGCCGTCGGGAGTTGCGCCGCATAAATTTGCCCAGTTATGAGCGTTAATTATAGATTCGCCGTTAGCAACAAACATACCGCCGCGTTTGTTTTTTCTTCCGTTTACAAGATTACCCATATGTTCTGCAACCTCAGTAAAAATACTATCTACCGAATCGTAGTCGTTTCCGTACTTTTCGGGATCATTCTTAAAGGTTTCGTACATTTCTTCATAGCCTTCAAAGTTGGCAAGCAAAGCATTTTTAACTTCTTCTATGGTATATTTCTTTAAATCATAAACATACTTTTTAACCATATAAAGTGAATCGGCAACGGTTGCGTGACAGCTTAAAAACATTGTCGTATTAGCGTATTTAATACCGCCGTTGGCAACGTCTTTACCGTTCTTTGAACAATCACTTATAGCGCCCGAATAAATAGGAGTAGGGTTAAAGTAGAAAAGATTTTCATCTATAAAATCTGCCATTACAAAGGCTTTATTAAGACAAAACTCTGCCTGCTTTAAATAGGCCGATTTAAAATCTTCGAAGGTTTTAAAATCACTTACATCCCCGGTATTACAACCGATTTTTTCTTTTAAAATGGGGTCAACACCATTATTAAAAGCAAACTCAACAGCTTTTACTAAATTCACGTAAATATGTTCTACGGTACATTCATTTCCCCTGGAAATAAAATTATTACAACCCGTAGCAATAAGGCGCTTGGTATCGGCCTCATCCTTGCCAAGTTTTCGCATAATTTCTGCGCCTAAATCTTCGTTTACGAATACAACCGAGTTATTACCTCTGCGCATCATATCAAGTACAGTTTTAAGAAACTTATCGGGAGTTTTTGTGCTTACTTTAATAAACAATTTTGGGTTAACAATACAAGAACGGTCATACGCTTCTATCATTGTGTAAGAAAGTTCGTTTACAAGGCTTTCTCCGTTATCGTCGTCACCGCCGAAATAAAGAGGCTGACCGAATTTATGCGCTTGATTGGTAAACTTTTCATAAAAATAACGCAACAGTTCTATTGCATTTTCTTTTGTAAGAGTACCTTTTTCAATATCGTTTTTATAATACTTATATCCGTCTACGTCTATATTGCCTAATGATCTTACCTGAACACAATCAATATGCTCTTGTACCATTTGATAAAGATAAATCAGCAACAAAAACTCATAAAACGTCTCGGGCGCGCCATTTATAACGGTTTTTAATGCCTTTATCATAACAGGCATTTTTTTGTCATCGTTTATATGCTTTTCGGCGCAAACCACAACCCTTTCATACATTCTTATAACCGCAGAATATGCAATTTCAATGCCGTTGTAAAAATCCTCTTTTTCCTTAGTAAGGATACCGTTTGACTCGTAAAGCGCACGGTTTTTTCTTGCACGTTCAAGAATTCCTTTAAAGCCAAGCCCTACAACCGAATCCCAGTCCGGAACACTATGATCGTAGTCATAAGCAATATTACCAAGCCCGCATTCACGGTAAAGATGCTCAGCTTCTTTATATTCTGCGGGACGCGGAACTTTGCATATCCAGTTTTCCACCAAAAATCGCAAAGGCTTTAAAGCAGAATATGGCTCGCCTACGCCAAGTTCTTTATAAACCTTATCTGCCTTGGGCCAGGTAAACCAGCCAAAAAAGTTAATTCCGAACCAATCGATTGGATTTACTTCTATAGCCGCATTATCGCAAACGTACTCAATAGCTCTTGCCTTTATAATGGTATTGGATTCGTTCTTGTAACGTTCTATATATTCTCTTACTCCCGAAACAAGTTCTTGGCGGTTGGTAATTCCGCTTCCCTCTTCAAAATTAGGGTTGTCATACAAATTAAGTTTTTCTCTGTCAATATCAAATCTGTTCCACATATTTTTTCTCCTTAGAATTTATTATAAGCACAGCTACAATTATTAAAATTAAAGCTATGGCATAATTTAATTTTAATACGTTTTCTTTTAAAACAATGCCCGACATAACCACACCGAATATTGTTATAAGCAAATTAAAAATTGAAATTTCCGAAGCACGGAAATACTTAAGAGGCCAAAGTGAAAGTATATAGGCAATACTTGCAATAAATATAAGCGCTGTGAGTGAAAGAATTGCCGCAGTATTAACCATAACTATTCTTCCGCCGAAAGCAAGCGAGCCTACCGTTAAAATCAAACCGCCCGTCAATTGTCCGTAACCCACAAGAAGCACGGGCGAAAAATCTGCAGTGCTTTTCTTTGCTACAAAGTAAGCCACCGTTTGCACAAGCGCTGCAGCAACCATTATAATATCGCCCAAGCTTAAAGAAAAACTAAGTGATGAAACGTTTATGGCAGCCACCCCCAAAAAGCCCACCATACAGCCTATTACCTTTTTTAAACTTAACTTATCGTCTTTAAAAAAGATTCCCGAAAAAATCACTATAAAGAAGACACAAAGTTGATCGTAAACGGCGCCCTTTGAAGCGTCTACCATAGAAAGCCCTATATATGTAAAGGCATATTGAAGTGCCGTTGCGGTAACGCCGTAAATAAAACAGGTTTTAAACTGTTTTACGTTAATTTTTAAAGATTGCTTTAACAAAAGTTTTGCAATTAAAAGTGTAATCACACCTGCAAAGGAAAAACGGATTCCTGCTACAAGGCATTTTGAAAGGTTATCGTTTCCTGCTACCGCAAAGTTTTGCATACACAGCTTTACAAGCGGAAAAGCGCAACCCCACAAAAATGTGTAAAGAACAGCAATTACACATACGTTCCTTTTCTTAGATAAAAACGGTTGACCCATAAAACACGCTCCAAGTTGTTATCGTACAACCACAGTATATGAAAAGCAAAGTCAAATGTAAATGCAATTTTACGAATTTTTGTGTTTTTGCGAACAATATTTTCTTTTGCTTTACAAAAGCTTTATACTGTGGTATTCTATATTCAAAGGCGGTGTAATTTGTATGGAAGAATTAAATTTTTTAAAAAATCTGTGTATTTCCGAATTAAATTCTGTTACTTCATGCGTTATGTTAAAGGAGTATTATCCGCACCATAACCCTTCAAGACTTCACCACGGATTTGTGCTTACAATAAGCGGCAGCGAAACATATTATTTTAAAGACAAAACAATAACCGCTACCCCTATGTCGATTTTATTCACCCCAAAGGGAGAAAACTATAAAATAGACCTTGACAATTCACCAGAAAGCGTAGTTCTGTGTTGTGATTTTGAAATGGTAAACACTCCTGTGCGACCTTTTTTGATAAAACTTCAACAAGACTCACCTATCCCCGCTTATTTTGAAAATGCTATAAAATGCCGTAAAAAACAACACCCCGCCTCGCTTGCGGAATGCAAAGCCTTATTTTATGAAATTGTTACCGCGCTTATTAAACAGCATTTTACATATTTAGACAGTGAAAAGTCGCAACAATTATCCAAAGCCGTTACATATATAAAGGAAAACTGTTTAAGCACAACATTCAGATTAAATGAAGTTTCACAGTTTCTTGGAATAAGCCAACGTTATTTTGAAAAATTGTTTTTGCAAAAATATTCTGTTTCTCCAAAAGAATACATTGTTAATTTTAAAATGCAAAAAGCAAAGGATTTGTTGTACGACAAAAAGGTGTCTATTAAAGAAATTGCCGAACAATTAGGCTTTTGTGACATATATCATTTTTCTAAAACCTTTAAAGCCAAAACCGGCTTTACCCCAAGCGAATATAAAAACAACAGCAGATAAGAAAAACGCGTTTCTAAAAAGAAACGCGTTTTTCTTAATACTCTTTTTTACTTTTAATTAAATTTTTTATGTAAGCGAAGGTTTCTGCTTCGCCCTTTTCGTTAAGCATAACAAGAAGTTTTTCTAAAAGGTCTGATGTTTCAGGATATATATTTCTTGTTGGCTTACCCTTTAAAAAATAGTCAATTGGGTTTTGAGAAGTATAGTTTTTACCCTGATAAATTTTCCCCGCCGCTACTCGGTCGCAAAACATTTCAACAACGTATTTAAGCGGCATTTTAACAGGTGTCATTTTTCTTGTTTTAGGGCTGTAATCACACCAATATTCAAAATGGTGTTTGTTTCTGCCCTTATGGTGCATCCAGGCTTTAGAGTATCCGTTGGTTTCTCGTTCGCACTCGTTAGGACTTCTTACGCCCTGATAATACTTAGCCCCTGCCAGAAATTCTGTTGGAGTATATTTTGATAAATCGTGAAACAGCCCTTGAAAGCCTATGCCAGCCTTAAAACAATGCGCAATAACTTTGTGTCTGTGTTTTGTAATTGTACAAAAATGTTTAAATGCCTTCATTTTTTATACCACCGTATTAATTTCTATAATATTCCCTTTTTCAAAACTTACAGCGTTTTCTATTGTTGTGGAAGCAATAGAAGAAAGTGCCTCTTCGGTTAAAAATCCCTGATGTGAAGTTACAACAACGTTAGGGAACGAAAGAAGTCTTGCCGTTATACTTGTTTCCAAAATATCGTCTTCGCGGTTTTCAAAAACGTTTTCGTCCTCTTCTTCGTAAACGTCAAGGCCCACACCGAAAAAGCGGTGGTCTCTTATTCCCGCAATAAGGTCTTCGGTTTTAATAAGCGCTCCGCGCGAAGTGTTTATAAGAATAACGCCTTTTTTCATTTTTGCAATACTTTCACTGTTTATTAAGTGATAAGTGCTTTCTACAAGCGGACAGTGAAGCGAAATAAGGTCGCTGTTTTCAAGTAATGTATCTAAAGTGACGTACTCTACAAAATCCAAATCCTTGTTAGGATACATATCGAACGCTATTACCTTCATACCAAAACCGGCACAAATTCTGCACATAGCGGCGCCTATTTTACCAGTACCTATAATTCCTGCGGTTTTGCCGTGAAGCGTTTTACCCGTAAGACCTATAAGGCTGAAATTGTTTTCCCTTACCTTTATATACGCCTTATGAAGTTTTCGGTTAACTTCAAGCGCTAAAGCCATAGCGTGTTCTGCTACCGCTTCAGGCGAGTAACCGGGCACGTTCATAACCTTTATATTATGTTTCTTTGCGGCATCTAAATCAACGTTATTATAACCCGCGCAACGAAGTAATATAAGTTTTACACCGTTTTCGCTTAATTTTTCTATTATTTCTTTATTTACGTCTGATGCTACAAAAACACAAACGGCATCGAAGCCCTTACTTAAACGAACGGTATGGCGCGATATATCGGCCTCTAAATATTCAATTTCTGCGTCTTCGTAAGTATTAATAATTTTATCGAACGCTTCTTTTTCATATATCTTAGTATCGTAAAATAATATTTTCATAAAAGTGCTCCTTTTAATAACTCTTTTGACATTATACACTTATTATGATACAATATGCAATACAAAATACTAAAGGGAGGAAAGATTATGAATATTTTTTTAAACTTAAACGATATTATAAGTATAATTTTAAAAATAATTTCTTTTCTTCTTTTATATAAAATTGCTTACAAGGGAATTGGTTTGTTTTTTACCCGAAAATTCAAAGAAACCGAAAAGCGTTTTAATTACGGTGTGGTAATTGCCGCAAGAAACGAAGAAACCGTTATTGGTAATCTTATTGAAAGTATAAACAATCAGGATTACGAAAAAGATAAAATAAAAATTTTTGTAGTAGCCGATAACTGTACCGACAACACCGCCGAAATTGCAAGAAATATGGGCGCAATATGTTATGAACGAAAAGATGAAACCAAAAGGACAAAAGGTTACGCTTTGCAGTATTTATTTGAATGTATTGAAAAAGATTACGGCACACAAAGTTTCGACGGCTTTTTTGTTTTTGATGCCGATAATCTTTTAGAACCCGATTATATAACACGTATGAATGAAGCCTTTGCTTCAGGCGAAAAAATAATTACTTCATATAGGAACACAAAGAATTTAAACGATGGTTGGATAGCCGCAAGTTATGCCTTTCACTGGCTGCGCTGTTGCCGTATGAACCACCGTCCGCGTTCGGTTTTGCGTCTTGCCACTAATTTGCAGGGTACAGGTTTTCTTTTTGCAAGCGAACTTGTAAAAAACGGGTGGAAATACACCTCTTTTACCGAAGACCGCGCTTTTTCTGCCGATGCCGTAAAAATGGGGTACAGAATTTCTTATAACGAAGCCGCCAGATTTTACGATGAACAGCCTACCGATTTAAAAACTGCTTTACGTCAAAGAATCCGTTGGTCTAAAGGTCACTTAATGGCGTTTAAAGAATCTTCCTTTGGGTTACTTAAAGGCATTTTCAAACAAAAACGTTTTGCCTGTTACGATATGCTTTGCCAGATAACCCCCTTCCCCGTTATTAAGTTTTTCTTAAAACTTTGCTTATTTATTTCCAACCTGCTTTATTTTAATACGCTTGAAAAAGCAACGCTTAGCAAAACTGTTTTTAAATTATTTAAAATAAATTTCACCGTTTCCAACTTTTCGGAAATTCTTTTTATACTGCTGATGTTTGTGGTAATAGATTTTTGTGTTAACTATTTTTACGATACGTTTAACGCAATTTATGTTTTAATTCTTGAAAACAAGAATTTGGAAAGAGTTGGCTTTTTCAAAAAAATATGGTATGTTTTTATGTGGCCGTGGTTTAATATTATAGGAAGATTTACGCTTTTAGCCGCACTTTTTATGAAGGTTGAATGGAAACCTATTGAACATAAAAGTAATAAAAAAATAGATGATATTAATAATAAAACTGTGTGAAAATTTTTTTGCACAGTTTTTTAGTTTATTTTTTAATAATTGTTTACTTTTATGGTACTTTATGCTATAATTGACTCAAATGTTGTTTTTAAAGGTCAGGTTGAAAAAATAATGAAAATTGAGCCGGTTGTAAAACGCGAAACGTTATACATTTTAATATCTTCCTTACTGCTTGGCGGTATAATGAATTTAGTCTTTTTCTTTTTAAAAGAATGGTCTTTTTCGGTATTACTTGGCACAGTATTAGGTATTTTTGCTTCTGTGCTTAACTTTTTTTTAATGGCGCTTACGGTTCAGAAGGCTGTTAAGAAAGACGAAAAAGAAATGCGTGATTTTGTAAAACTTTCGCAAACTTTAAGAAACTTTATGCTTGTTGCATTTGCTGCTATCGGCGTTTTCATTTCTGTTTTTAATACTTGGGCTATGTTAATTTCGCTTTTCTTTCCAAGAATTGCTGTTTTTATGCATCCTTTATTTAATTCAAAAGAAAATGACACATAATATTCGGGGTGAAGAAATTGCAGTCTAAAAACTTAAAATTTATAGTAATAGATATTGTTTATCTTTCAATAGCAATAATTCCACTTATATGCGGTATGGTGCTTAATATACTCACTTCGCCGTTAAGCGAAGGTATATCTGTTTCGGGCGCACTTGTTTACTTCAGTATAAAAATGCCGTTTCAGGATTTACTTGTTACCGAATCTATTGTAAATTCTGCCATAGTTATAATAACTCTTTTAGGCTTATGCCTTTATATGACGCACGGCATTGCAAAAAATCCAAACACACGGCGTCAGCACTTTGCTGAATGGATTGTTGAAAAATGCGAAGGCCTTGTTAAAGAAAATATGGGTGACTATTTTAAAGGTTTTGCGCCTTTTATTGCAGGTATTTTAGGTCTTTCCGCCTTTTCGAGTTTGCTTACGCTTATAGGTCTTTATCCGCCTACATCAGATGTTAACATTACAGGCGGTTGGGCAATATTGGTATTTATATTAATAACCTATTACAAAATGAAAGCGGGACCGCTTCAGTATATAAAAGGTTTTGCCGAGCCCGTTGCTTTTTTGGCTCCGCTTAATATTATAAGCGAAGTAGCAACACCTATTTCAATGGCTTTCCGTCACTACGGAAACATACTTTCGGGTGTTGTTATATCGGTATTAATAGGAACGGGATTAAGCGGTCTTACAAAAATGATACTTGGTTGGTTACCCGGTATTTTAGGTGAGTTTCCTTTTCTGCAAATAGGTCTGCCCGCTGTTTTATCACTTTACTTTGATTTATTCAGCGGATGTCTTCAGGCATTTATTTTTGCAATGCTTACTATGCTTTATATTGCCGGAGGTTTTCCTGCGGATGAATATGAAAAAAGAAAATTAAAAAGAAAGCAAAAATCAATTTCTGCTAAATAAAAATTGGAGGTAATAAAAATGTTAGAAATTGCTATTGGTATTATTTTAGGTTGTTGTGCTTTGGGAGCAGGTGCTGCTATGATAGCAGGTATTGGCCCCGGTATAGGCGAAGGTAACGCTGTTGCAAAAGCTTGTGAAGCTATAGGCCGTCAGCCCGAATGTAAAGGTAGTGTTACTACCACTATGCTTATGGGTTGCGCTATTGCAGAAACTACAGGTCTTTATGCATTGGTTATTGCAATTTTGCTTATATTCGTTGCACCGAACATCTTTGTTGACATTCTTATGAGCACTATTGGATAATTCGGAGTTGAACATTTATGCAATCATTAGAGGTTATTTCCGTTAATATATGGGCAATCCTCATTTCTCTTTGCAACCTTCTTATAATTTTTCTTATACTTAAAAAATTTCTCTTTGCGCCTGTAAAAAAGGTAGTGGCAGAGCGTCAGGCAGATATTGACGGTCAATATGAAGCCGCCGCAAAAGCCGAAGAAGAAGCTTTACAAAACAAGAAAACTTATGAAGAAAAACTTAGCGCCGCTTCAGTTCAGGCTCAGAGCATTATTGACGATGCTTCGGCTATTGCCGTTTCTCGCGGAGATGCTCTTATAAAAGATGCCCAGAGTAAAGCCGATTCTATTTTAAGAACCGCAGAGGCAGAAGCAGAACTTGAACGCAAGAAGGCACAGGCTGAGATTAAAGATGAAATTATAAGTGTATCTACAGTGTTAAGTGAAAAAATTCTTTCGCGTGAGATTAACGAACAGGATCACAAGGCATTATTAGATTCATTTATAAATGAAATAGGTGAAAACGATGTCAGCGATAAGTAAAGAATATGCAGGCGCATTGTTTTCTCTTGCAAAGGAACAAAACAAACTTGATGAGGTTAATGCCGCTTTAAAAGATTTAAACGAAATATTCTGCGAAAACAAAGAATATTTTAACGTTTTGTCTTCCCCTGCAAGTCCTAAGAGCGAACGTATTGCCATGCTTAATTCGGCTATAGGCGAAACGCAGCCCGAACTTGTCAGGTCGTTTATCAGCGTTCTTGTTGCTAACGGTCATATAAACGATTTTTTTGAATGTGTGCAGGATTTTTCTTCCCTTTATGAAGAAGAAAAAAATCTTGTTACTGTTTTTGTGCGCACTGCCGCGCCTCTTGAAAGCAACGATATAGAAAGACTTAAAGAAAAATTTACCGAGATTTCAGGCAAAAACGTTTCTTTACAAATTGAAACCGATGCATCGCTTATAGGCGGAATAGTTGCAGAAATCGACGGTAAAGTTTACGACGGTAGTCTTAAGCAAAAATTAAAAACTGCAAAGGAAGTGATGGGCAAATGAATCAGACACAGGAAATCGGAAATATAATAAAAGAACAAATACGAAACTACAGCGCTAAAGTAGATATGAAAGAAACAGGCACTGTTATTCTTGTTGGTGACGGTATTGCCCGAGTTTACGGTATTCGCGACTGTATGGCAAGTGAACTGCTTGAATTTGAAGACGGCAGTGTTGGTCTTGCACAGAATCTTGAAGATGAAACTGTTTCGGTTGCCGTACTTTCAGATACTAATAACATTCGTGAAGGAAGCACCGTTAAGCGTACAGGCAAAGTGCTTTCAGTACCCGTAGGTGAAGCGTTGCTTGGAAGAGTTGTTAACGCTTTGGGTGAACCAATTGACGGCAAAGGCCCTGCAGACTGCAAGGATACACGCCCTATTGAATCGGAAGCTCCGGGTATAATTCAGCGTAAAAGCGTTTCGGTACCGTTGCAGACAGGTATTAAAGCCATTGACAGTATGATACCTATTGGCCGCGGTCAGCGTGAACTTATTATTGGTGACCGCCAGACAGGTAAAACCGAAATTGCTATTGATACAATTATTAACCAAAAAAACACAGGTGTGCTTTGTATATACGTTGCTATAGGACAAAAAAGCACCTCGGTTGTTCAACTTGCAAATGAACTGGCAAAAGCAGGTGCAATGGAATATACCATTATTGTTTCTGCAACGGCAAGTGAAAGCGCTCCGCTTCAGTACATAGCCCCCTACAGTGGCTGTGCTATGGCTGAATATTTCCGTGAGCAAGGCAAAGACGTGCTTATTATTTATGATGATTTATCTAAACACGCAGTTGCTTACCGCGCACTTTCACTTCTAATCCGCCGTCCTCCCGGCCGTGAAGCATACCCTGGTGACGTTTTCTATTTGCATTCACGTTTGCTTGAGCGCGCCGCTTGTGTAAGCGAAGAATACGGCGGCGGTTCTATTACCGCTTTGCCCATTATAGAAACTCAGGCAGGTGACGTTTCGGCATATATTCCTACCAACGTAATTTCAATTACAGACGGTCAGATATTCCTTGAAACCGAACTTTTCCACGCTGGCATTATGCCTGCTATTAACCCTGGTATATCGGTTAGCCGTGTTGGCGGTTCTGCACAACTTAAAGCTATGAAAAAGGTTTCGGGCGAACTTAAACTTCTTTATTCACAGTACCGCGAACTTGCCGCTTTCGCGCAGTTCGGAAGCGATTTGGATGCCGATACTAAATCACGTCTTGCATTGGGCGAAAGAATTGTTGAAGTATTAAAACAAAACCGCAACTGCCCCGTTCGCGTTGGATGTCAGGTTGCTATTGTTTATGCCGTTATTCACGGTTTCTTAAACAACGTTGCCGTTAAAGACGTTAAAGTTTATGAAAAAGACCTTTTTGAGCGTCTTGAAACTAAATATACAAGTCTTCTTGAACGTTTTGAATCGGGTTATTTTGAAGATGAAGATATTAAAGTATTAGAAACAGCCCTTGGCGAAATGCAGAGGTGATAAAATATGCCTTCTGATACCAAAGGTCTTCGTAACCGAATTAAAAGCGTAAATTCCACCCTGCATTTAACAAAGGCAATGGGACTTGTTGCATCTTCTAAAATAAGACGTGCAAACGAGGCTATGTTCAAAAGCCGCCAGTATGCCGAAAGTTTTGAAGCGGTAATTAATCATTTGGCTTCAAGTAAAGACTGTTCGCAGAGTCCCTTTTTAAGAGAAAACGGTGACCGCACAAAACTTATTATAATTGCGGGTGACCGAGGTCTTGCAGGCGGATATAACGCTAATATATTCCGTTTGGCTAAAGAAATGGACGCGCAGTTTATTCCTATTGGAAAACGCGCCTGTGACAGATTCTCTGACACAACTGTTTCAAGTGAATCTTTTTCCACAAAAAATGCTTATGAAATGGCAAGTAAACTGTGTGAAGAATTCTTATACGGTGAATACGATAAATTGGGTATTATATGTACCGATTACGTTTCTATTTTGACTCAGAATCCTACTGTAAGGTGGGTACTTCCGCTAAGCAAAAAAGAAGAAGCAACGTCGTTAGGTACCGTTTTCGAACCCGATGAAATAACCATCTTAAACACCGCAGTGGTTGAATACGTTGCAGGTTGTATTATGTGGGCAGTAAGAGAAAGTTTTGCCTGTGAAGTTGCCGCAAGAAGAATGGCAATGGATTCTGCAGGTAAAAACGCACAGCAGATGATAGATGAACTGCAACTTGAATACAACCGCGCAAGACAAGGTGCTATTACTCAGGAAATTACAGAAATTGTTGCCGGCAGCGGCAGTTAATTTCGAAGGAGAACAATAATTATGGCTGAACTTATTAAAGGACGCGTTGCACAGGTTATGGGACCTGTTGTTGACGTTCGTTTTGAAGGAAGAAATCTTCCTGCCATTTATAATGCTTTAACTATTCCCATAAACGATAAAACACTTACCGTTGAAGTTGCACAGCATATAGGCGACAACACCGTAAGATGTATTGCTATGTCTTCTACCGACGGTCTAAAGCGCGATACGCTTGTTACCGATACTGGTAAGGCTATAAGTGTTCCCGTTGGCAGGCAAACTCTTGGCCGTATATTCAACGTGCTTGGTGATACCGTTGATGAAATGGGCGAAGTTAATACCGAAGAGCGTTGGAATATTCACAGAAGCGCTCCCGAATACAGCGAACTTGCCACGTCTACCGAAATTCTTGAAACAGGAATTAAGGTTGTAGACCTTATCTGCCCCTATTCAAAGGGCGGTAAAATAGGTTTGTTCGGCGGTGCAGGTGTTGGTAAAACGGTTCTTATTATGGAACTTATTAATAACATTGCCAAAGAACATGGCGGTCTTTCGGTATTTACAGGCGTTGGAGAGCGTACCCGCGAAGGAAACGACCTTTACAACGAAATGAAAGAATCGGGCGTTTTAAAGAACACCGCGCTTGTTTACGGACAAATGAACGAACCTCCGGGAGCAAGAATGCGTGTTGGTCTTTCGGGACTTACCATGGCTGAATATTTCCGCGATACCGAAGGTCAGGACGTACTTTTGTTTATAGATAACATCTTCCGTTTTACTCAGGCAGGCAGTGAAGTTTCTGCGCTTCTTGGCCGTATGCCTTCTGCGGTTGGTTATCAGCCTACGTTGGCTAACGAAATGGGCGCTTTACAGGAAAGAATTACTTCTACCAAAAAGGGTTCTATTACTTCGGTTCAGGCTGTTTACGTTCCTGCCGATGACCTTACCGACCCTGCTCCTGCAACCACTTTTGCCCATTTGGATGCAACCACCGTTCTTTCAAGAAGTATTGCTTCACAGGGTATTTACCCTGCCGTTGACCCGCTTGAATCCACAAGCCGTATACTATCGCCCGATATTTTAGGCGAAGAACATTACTTCGTTGCGCGTGAAGTTCAAAGAATACTTCAGCGTTATAACGAACTTATGGATATTATTGCCATTATGGGTATGGATGAACTTTCCGATGAAGATAAACTTCTTGTTAGCCGTGCCAGAAAAATACAGCGTTTCCTTTCTCAGCCTTTCCACGTTTCGGAAAAGTTCACAGGCATAGAGGGTACTTACGTACCGCTTAGCGAAACCATCCGCGGCTTTAAGGAAATTATTGAAGGCAAACACGATAATTTGCCCGAATCTGCATTCCTCTTTGTAGGTACAATAGATGAAGCAGTAGAAAAAGCAGGCAAGGTATAAGAAATGAACACTTATAAGTTAAAAATTTCTTCACCCGACGGTAATTTGTTTGAAGGCGATGCAGTGCAACTTGTTGTGCGCGGCGCCGACGGTGATTTAGCAATACTTGCAGGGCATATTCCTTTTATTACAAGCGTACAGCCCTGTACCTGCAGAATAGAACTTGAAGACGGTACCGAAAAAGAAGGCACCACACAAGGCGGACTGCTTTGCGTGTCAAACAACGAAGTAACACTGCTTTCTTCAAGTTTTGAATGGAAAGAATAAAAAACAAAAAATCTGTCAACTGCTTGTTGACAGATTTTTTTATCTTTTATAGGTTGAAAATGGTAAAAATAGTGGTATAATAAATATATATTATTAAAACGCTTATTGGTGATTTAATGGAAATTGTATTGGCATCTGCTTCTCCGCGCAGAAAAGAACTTATTAATATAATAACAAACGACGTTACTTGTATTCCTGCCGACGTTGATGAAACTTTGCCCGAAGGAATTGAAGTAAGTGAGGCCGCAGAATTTTTGGCTTGCAGAAAGGCTTTATTTGTTGCAGCAGAACACAAAGACAAAATTGTTCTTGGCTGTGACACCGTTGTTATTATTGACGGCGAAATTTTGGGCAAACCGAAAGACCGAGCCGATGCAAAACGAATGCTAAAACTTTTAAGCGGCAGAACCCACGAAGTAATAACGGGTTGTTGCTTATGTTTTGGCGGAAAAACGGTAAGTTTTTCCTGTTCTTCACTTGTGACTTTCTGGCCGCTTGAAGAAAATACTATAGATGATTATATTGCCACGGGCGAGTGTGATGACAAAGCAGGCGCTTACGGAATTCAGGAAAAAGGCGCGTTACTTGTTAAAGAAATTAAAGGTGATTATTTTAACATTGTGGGACTTCCCGTTTCAATGATTAATAATTATCTTAAATCTATATTATAAAAAGAGGTATTTATTATGAAAATTGTTTATTGTGAAAACTACGACGTTTTAAGCAAAAAGGCTGCCGACCTTATTGCGGCTCAGGTTCTTGTAAAGCCTGATTGCGTTTTAGGTCTTGCTACAGGTTCTAGTCCTGTTGGCGCTTACAAGGAACTTATTGCTAAATACAATGCAGGTGACCTTGAT
This sequence comes from Acutalibacteraceae bacterium, assembly GCA_045605385.1. Classification (GTDB taxonomy): domain Bacteria; phylum Bacillota; class Clostridia; order Oscillospirales; family Acutalibacteraceae; genus SIG607. The sequence continues at coordinate 115,252 of JAZUPW010000039.1, read as the reverse complement.
TTTTCTAAATGCAAAAGCATTAACCTTGACGAATACGTTGGTCTTGATGAAACTAATGAAAACAGTTACGTTTACTTTATGCGTGACAATCTTTTTAACCACGTTAACATTGACCTTGCCAACACTAACGTTCCTAACGGTATGAATGCCGATGCAAAAGACGAATGCGCAAGATATGATGCTCTTATTGAAGCGCACGGCGGTATTGATTTACAACTTTTAGGCATTGGTGTAAACGGTCACATTGGCTTTAACGAACCTTGCGATGAATTTAAAACAGGCACACACTGTGTTGAACTTGAAGAAAGCACCATTGAAGCAAACAAGCGTTTCTTTGAAGATATAAGTCAGGTTCCGCGCAAAGCATACACAATGGGCATTAAGGCTATTATGAACGCTAAAAAGGTTGTTTTGGTTGCTAACGGCAAAAACAAAGCAGACATTATTTGCGCTATGGCTACAGGACCTGTTACACCAAAAGTTCCCGCTTCTATTCTACAGTTACATGGTGACGTTACTATTTTTGCCGATGCTGAAGCGCTTAGCGTGTTAAAAGAAAAAGCTCCGCAGTTAATAAGCGGTCTTAAATAATTTTAAATGAAAAAAATTGCAGTTATCCGCTCCCTTTTCAACGAAAAATTCGGTATACCGCGCCAAAGCGGTCTGGTTGAAACTAAAGCCGATATTATATTTGAGCCCGAATACCGAAACCGCGAAGCGTTAAGAGGACTTGAAGAGTTTTCACACGTATGGCTTATATGGGAATTTTCAAAGGCAAAACGCGAAAAATGGTCGCCTACGGTAAGACCGCCGCGGCTTGGCGGTAATAAGCGATTAGGTGTTTTTGCAACACGTTCGCCTTTTCGTCCGAATCCCATTGGTCTTTCCTGTGTAAAACTTGAAAGCATTTCTTACACTGAAGCAAACGGTCCCGTTATAACCGTTTCGGGGGCAGATTTATTAGACGGCACACCGATTTACGATATAAAACCGTATTTACCTTATGCCGATTGCATTACTTCGGCTACGGGCGGATTTACCGATAATACCGAAAAAAGGTGCGTGGAGGTAGTCTTCAATACTAATTCCGATTTAGATGCTGAAACGTTAAGCAATTTAAAATCTGTTTTAGAACAAGACCCAAGACCCTCCTACCACGATGACCCCGAAAGAGTTTACAATTTATGTTTTTCGGGGCGCGAAATTAAATTCAAAGTTACAGAAAACATTCTTACGGTAACTGAAATTATATAAAAAAACAGAGATACAATGTATCTCTGTTTTTTTATTATTCTTTGTAAAAAACTTCGTTTAAGTCATCGTAATAGTGCTTTTGTTCGTGGAACTTAAAACAAGGTTTTGAATATTTCCACCAATGCTTCATTACTTTACTTTCATTAAGCCTCTTTTGGTCTTTTTCGTAGTCATTACCCGTATACTCGTAATAAGTGAATACTTCATTCCCTTTCAGCGAAATAGAATAATGGTGAATATTACATTCCTCAAGAAGTTCCATAAGTTCTTTCCATGGTTCTTTATGAAGATTTATATAATCCTCAACCTTTTCGGGTTTTAGTTCAGAATAAAGTGTAAACCGTATCATTTTGCGCAGTATCCTGTTACGTAATATCCTAAATTGTGTCTGCGGTCTAATCTGCCGAAACTTGCGCAAACTTCAATATCACTTTCAAGTTCAAGCGAATACTGACCAAACGGAATAGCAAATTTTTCCTCACAAATAGGCAAATCGGTGCGAATGCAGATAACACGTTCTGCAGGAACTGTAAGATGCAGATTTTTAACGGGCTCTTTATCTTCAAAATAAAGGTTTACAATTATGTTAGCATCCTTTGTGTTTTTATTTGTTATCATAAGCGCTTCGTGACCGGGAAGTGACATATCATCGCCGTTACCGGGCAAATCGCCGTCTACAAACATATAGTGTTTATATCCAATTGTACTCATAATTCCACCTCATTAAAGATCTTTCATAAAGTAGTTAAACAACTTTTCAGAAAGCGGTTTGCAGCCGTTTTCGGTAATTACAAAGCCTGTTTCTATACGTCCGCCGTGAAGTTCGGGATGACCGAAGAAACTAACGTCAACGTTAACAATTACGCCGGGAGCAAGTTCAAAATCACCGTTAGGGCCAAAGAAGGGCGCTTCGGCTTCCATAAGACCCATTGAATGCGCAAAAGGACAAACTATGTAAGGCGCAAGACCGTGTTTTTCATAATAAAGACGTCCGGGTTCATCTATTTCGCGGCCTGTCATACCGGGTTTTAACATAGAATAGGTTAATCTGAAGGTTTCGCGCATGTGGTTAAGAAGATCTTTTTGACGCTGTGTAAATTCACCGTTTACGGGAATAGTATCGCCAAAGGTACCTGCATAGCCGTTAATACGGGGCGCAATACCAATCATAACAAGTTCTCCCGCTTCCATAATCTTGTTTGTTGCGGTGGGTACGACAGCCTTAGCGCGTGCGCCTGAACCAACTATTGTACTGTAAGCAAAACTGTGTGCGCCGCCTTTACGGCATACTGCTTCACCCGCTGCGGCAACTTCGTATTCAAATGCGCCGGGTTTAATGGCAGACATCATTGCATCGTAAGCGTCATCGCAAAGTAAAACCGACTTTGTAGCCTGTTCAACTTCAAAAGGCGATTTATAAGCACGCATATTCTCATATTCTTCAGTAATATCTACAAGTTCTGCGCCCTTAAAACCTGCGGATACGTCTAAATAAACCTGATGCGGTATGGTGGTGGTGCCTACAATACCAATACGGTTAAGTACAGTACCTTCATTTCTTAATTCATCGTTAAGTTGCTTAAAATCTATAATTGTTGCATTTGGGTATTCTTCATCGGGTACCATAAATACAGGGAAACAACGAACCTTTTTAATTGCAGAGTCCATTTTTGCAAAAGGTTCTGATTCGGGTCCGCCCAAAAGAATGGGTTCGCCGTGAATTGGTACAAGTACGGCGCCTTTTTCAAACTGACCGCACCAACCAGTTAAATACCAGCCGTTAGCCACGTTAAGTTCATCGAAATAAACAAGCGCGGCATCTAACTTCTTATCGGCAAGAATTTTTCTTACCCCGTCCAATCTTTTTTCGGTTTCCTTTAAATTGTAATAAGCCATATTTTTTCCTACCTTTCTTAATTTAAAAAATTATCATCAAGCGGATACATTGGCCGTCTTATCCGCTTTAAATGCATATCTTCAAGGCGCTCTGTAGAAGCACCGGGTGTAAACGCAAGAATTGCCCTTTCTGCCTCTCTTGCAAGTTCTGGGAATAAATACCCAAGTTTAACTATAACAATTTTAAATTTTTTATAATCAAGGTTTATAGATTCAAAAATATCCGGTCGGCAAAGCGCGGCGCGGTTTTTAGTAATAACAACGGTGTAATTTTCGCATTCTATTGTAGCAGAAAGACCTGCATTATTATTCTGATACGAAAGTATATCGCCTTTGTGAATAAGTTTTCCTGTTATTGTGGCTTTTTCGGCATCACTTGAAAGGCTGCCGCCTATAGTTAAAGTAAGAGTATCACCTATATTTGCCTTGTAACACTCTTCTACCGCCGCGCTGTCCATAATACCCGCAACAAGCACATTTTCAGCCTTTAGTTTAATAACTTTATTAAGCATAAAAGCATTATCACCCGCAGCGCCTGCAGTAGTGTTATCACCTGAATCCGAAATAAACACGTTTTCTTCTTTTGCAGCCATAGCGGTTTTAATTGCCGTTTCTGCTTCAAGTGCTTCAACCAAAAACTTAAAATCATAACGCGCATCATAAAACATTTTTGACAGTGTATCGGCGCACTTTTTAGCCAGAGTATTATCCCATTTATGCGTTACCACAAAATTAGGCCCCGTATATTCTTCATCTATCCACGGCTGGCCGTTGAAGACCTGAACACTCAGCATACCCTCAAGTTGTTCCATTTCTTTTGCCTTTTCCATTATTTCTTTTAAAGGAGAAAGACTTGTTTGAACGGCATCGCCGCATATAATAACGTTGGCACGTGAAATTTGCGGTTGCGGTAATATTCTTTCTTCTATTAAAGTAAACAGAAGTTCCATTGCGCGAATTTCGGTTTCTTCGCGGTCGGTATGAGGCGCTGTACGGTAACCTGTTATGCAGTTACAAAGATTTACAAGTTCATCGCTGTTATCGGCGTGAAAATCAAGCGCTAAAGAAACAGGAACATCCTTTCCAACCTTTTTTCTTACTTCTTTTAACAAATATTCCTCTGCCGAACCTATTTCTTCAACGCACATAGCTCCGTGTAAATATAACCATATACCGTCTAAATCGGAACTTAAAGGCTTTACTATTTCGTTGCAGAGTTTTAAAAAATCTTCTTTAATTACCGCGCCGCCAGGCAAGGCGTGAGCATATATTGTGGGCACTACTTCTGCCCCTTTTTGCTTTAATAAATCATACACTGCTACCTTGCTGAACATATCCTCGCCTTTTGCGTAATCAAAATCTTCAAAACGCGTTGGTACGGGCGTAAGACTATTTCCCTCACACAGCATAGCCGCAATTGCAATTTTCAATGTTTTTCACTCCTTGATTAAGTTTTGCAAACGTTTGCAAAACGTTGTAAAAAAAACAAAAAATAATTTTTGTTTCTTTTTTATTATTTAACAGTATCCCCTTCTTCAATAATAGGGTCTAAAGATATATGCGAATAACTAATATCTTCTTTGTTTTTAAGCCTTGCTAAAAGCAAGTTGCCTACCATAGTTCCTATTTCTTCTTCGGGTTGTCTTATTGAGGTTATGCGCTGACGCCAACCGTCATCGGTGGTGTGTATATCAAAGCCTATAACCGAAATATCATTCGGTACACTAAGACCGTTTTCGCGAATAGCTTTTATTGCGCCGTAGGTCATTTTTTCACTTGTTACGTACACGGCGCTAAAGGGATGCTCTTTTCTGTTTTCAAGCAATTTTTTCATAGCATTATAGCCCGATTCTTGCTTAAAGTCACCGTAAGCGATTAACGCTTCGTTAACACTACAATTATTATCAGTTAAAGCACTTTTATACCCTTTAAGTCTTTCATAACCCGTTGTTTCTTCCTGAGAGCCAACTATTACGGCAATATCTTTATGAGAACGTTTTAAAAGATATTCCACAGCCATATAACTTGCTTTAAAGTTATCAATGGTAATTGCATCTATATTATTAAGGTGCGGAACGTTGTCTATAAAAATAACGGGCGTTTTATTTTTTAAAAACTGTTCAACCGTTTTGCCGTTAACGTCAACCGTAGCAAGAACCAAAGCATCTACCCGCCTTGTATAAAGCATAGAAAGAAGTTTTTGTTCTTTAATCTTTTCTTCGTGGGTATCAGACAAAATAAGCGTGTAACCTTCAGCCGATACAACGCGGTCTATTTCATTAACAATGGTACCGAAAAACGCCTCTGATATATCGGGCAGTGCCACCGCAATTGTATTGGTGGCAGATTTTTGCAAAGCACGTGCAATTTCGTTTGGGGTGTAAGAATATTTTTCAGCAAGTTCCATTACCCTTTTTCGCGTTTCTTCTTTAATAACGGTTTTGCCGTTAATTGCGCGAGAAACGGTAGAAACTGAAAGGCCCAGTTCTTGCGCAATTTGCTTTAAAGTGCTCCCTTCCATTTCTCCACCGCCTTTATGAAAACGTTTGCATTAATTAAAATGTATCACAAAAAATTATCCTTGTCAACAAAAAAAGATTCACACTAAACAATTTAATGTGAATCTCTTTATGTATTTTATTCGCCGTATTTAAAGCGTTTCATTGGTTGTTCATCTTGTAAAAGAACATACTGTTCTCTTTCGGTTTTACCAAGCTGAACGCTTTCCTTAGCCCATATCCAGGTAGAAACAAATAAAAGCGCAAACTGAATAGCAATTGCAAACGGATAACTTGTGGAGAAGAAATTAGTAATTATAATCCATAAAGCAGCCGATGTAACTGCGTTAAAAACAAGCCAGATTAAAAACGCTTTGCGCTTTTCTGCCGCAAACTGTGCATGTAATTCCTGTTTCTTTTTGTCAAATTGTTCTTGAGTCATTTAGTTCACAACCTTTCTTCTTAATATTATATATGATAACATCAATTTTTTCAACATTAAATTAAAGTTTTTTGCATTAAGATTGCAAATTGCAAAACTTTGTAGTATAATATTTTGCAGAATTTATTTTAAAGGATATGTTGAAATGACTAAAATTGATATTTTTTCAGGGTTTTTAGGAGCAGGCAAAACAACGCTTATTAAAAAGTTAGTTGCTGAAGCTTTTAAAGGTGAAAAGGTTGTTATTATTGAAAACGAGTTTGGTGAAATAGGTATAGACAGCGCCTTTTTACAAGATGCCGGTATACAAATAACCGAAATGAATTCGGGTTGTATTTGTTGCAGCCTTGTAGGCGATTTCGGCGAAGCCTTAAAAAAGGTTATTGCTGAATATAACCCCGACAGAATTATTATTGAACCTTCGGGTGTTGGAAAGTTAAGCGACGTTATCAAAGCGGTAAAATCGTTAAATCTTGAAAACGTTCTGCTTAACAGTTTTACCACCGTTGCCGATGCAAATAAAATTAAAGTTTATATGAAAAACTTCGGCGAATTCTATAATAACCAAATAGAAAACGCAAACTGCATTGTTTTAAGCCGTACCGCAAACCTTTCTGACGAAAAGTGTGAAAAAGCTGTAAAACTTATAAGAGAGCACAATACAACTGCGGCAATTGTTACTACCGATTGGGACAAACTTTCTGCCGAAGTGCTGCTTGACGCAATGCAGAACACTAACTCTTTAGAAAACGAATTAAAAGAATTAGAACACGAGCATCACCTTCCCCACAATGAACATTGTGACTGTGAAGAAGAACATCATCACCATCATCACGAACACGGCGAAGACTGTGATTGCGGTTGTCATTCTCACCACCATGAACATCATCACCACGATGAACATTGTGACTGTGAAGAACATCATCACGCACACCATCACGAACACGGCGAGGATTGTGATTGCGGTTGCCATTCTCATCATCACGCCGATGAAGTGTTTACAAGTTGGGGCGTTGAAACCGCAAAGAAATTCACTAAAGAAAATATTGAAGAAATACTTGGTTGCTTTGATGAAGATTCATCTATTGGAAATATTTTACGTGCAAAGGGCGTTGTGGCTGCAGAAAACGGCGAGTTTATTCATTTTGACTACGTTCCCGCGGAATCCGACGTGCGCACGGGAAGCGCCGCAGTTATTGGCAGAATTTGTGTTATAGGCGCCAATTTGAACCAAGAAAAAATTAAAGAATTGTTTGGTGTATAATATATGGATATTCCTGTATATCTTTTTACGGGATTTTTAGAGGCTGGAAAAACAAAGTTTATTCAGGAAACCTTTGAAGATCCTCGTTTTGTCGGCAAAGGCAATACTCTTTTGCTTTTATGCGAAGAAGGGTTTAATGAATACAATACTGACCGTTTTGCCGATAAAAACGTAATTATTGAAGTAATTGAAGATGAAGAAGACTTAAATCGCGAAACCTTGTCAGCAATTTCTAAAAAGCATAAATTTGAAAAGGTTGTTGCCGAATTCAACGGTATGTGGCAGTTAAACAGTTTTTACACGGCTATGCCTAAGGAATGGATTATTTATCAGGAATTCCTTTTTGCCGATGCTACTACCTTTGAAAACTACAATGCCAATATGCGCAGTTTGGTTGTGGATAAACTTCAAACCTGTGAAATGGTTATTTTTAACCGCTATAACGATAACATTGATAAAATGAATCTGCACAAAATTGTACGCGGTATTTCAAGAAGCGCACAAATTGCTTACGAATATACAGACGGCAGTGTTTCTTACGATGACATTGAAGATCCCTTGCCCTTTGATATTAATGCCGATATAATTAAGATTGAAGACCGCGATTTTGCTATTTGGTACCGCGATTTAGCCGAAGATATGCAAAAGTACGACGGTAAAACCGTTAAGTTCAAGGCTTTGGTGGCAGCAGGCGGAAGAATGCCAAAAGGTTGTTTTGCGGCAGGCAGACATATTATGACCTGTTGCGCCGACGATATTTCATATTCTGGACTTATTTGTGATTACGAAAAAGCAAATACTCTTACTTCAAGAGATTGGATAATGTTAACGGCAAAAATTGAAATAAAGAAGCACAAGGCTTACGGAAAAGCGGGACCTGTGCTTACCCCCATAAACATTTCGGTTACTTCTCCTGCAGAACCCGAAGTAGCAACTTTCTATTAAAAATTTTCGGAGACTTGAATTTCAAGTCTCCGATTTCTTTTTAAAGCGTTTTATATAGTTTTTAGGACTTTGAACAAGGGATATAACCTGTCCCGAAATTAATACCGTAAGAAGCGAATACAAAATTTTTGAAAGCGGTATGTAAAGCAGTGATAACAAAAGCACCGAAAGATCACCTATAAGATACACCCATTCTATGCCTATTTTAAGTTTATGTGAAAGACTCATAGCAATTGCATCGTCGCCCGTAGGCGCACCTCCTGCCCTTACGCAAAGCCCTACGCCTAATCCCACTAATAAAGCGCCAAGCACCGCCGCTAAAAGCGGTGTATTTGCAATTTGCGGAAATATGCGGTCAAAACATTCAAACAGTTTATAAAAAGCAGAAAACGATGCAATACCGAATGCCGAAAATACAAGAAAGTCTTTTCCAAACGTTTTAAAACCTATTATGTAGAAAATTACGTTTAATATAAAACTTGAATACGCGGGTGAAATAAACAGCATTTTTTCTAATAAAAGAGTTAATCCAAGTACACCGCCCTCGGTTACGCCCGATACCGAATGTATATTATAAAGCGCAAATGCAAGTATTGCACCGCCGCATATATTCAAAAGACAATTTTTTAAATACTTCAACTGAATATCCCCTCTTTTTATAAAAACAGTATAAATCTGAAAATCAAAAAAGTCAACCGATACCTAATTATATTTTAATGTTGAAATTCCAACAATTTTATAGTATAATTAATTGGATAACGTTTTGGGTGGTGGAAGAAATGCGTGTACTTTGTATAGGTGACGTCTGCGGCAGTATTGGTTGCAGAACGGTTTCTTCTTTACTTCCTAAACTTAAACGCGAATACAATATTGATTTTACCGTTGTTAACGGCGAAAATTCGGCAGACGGTAACGGTATTACGCCACTTAGCGCCGATATGCTGTTTTCGGCAGGCGCTGACGTTATAACAGGCGGAAACCATTCGCTTCGCCGTAAAGAAGTATATGATTTATTAGATTCAAACCCGTTTTTACTGCGTCCTCACAATTTAAGTGAGACTCAGTTCGGCAAAGGCTATACCACCATAGATTTCGGATATACTTTGGCGGCTGTTATTAACCTTTCGGGAAAAGTTTATCTTGAAAGTCAAAAAGCGCTGTGTCCTTTTGCTACCGCTGATAAATTAATTGAACAAGCATTAAGTGACGGCGCAAAAATAATTCTTGTTGATTTTCACGCCGAAGCAACAAGCGAAAAACGCGCTTTAGGCATTTATTTAGACGGCAAAGTAAGCGCTGTGTTCGGTACTCATACCCATATTCAGACTAATGATGCCACTGTACTTAAGGGCGGAACAGGATATATTACCGACCTTGGTATGACCGGCCCCGAAGATTCTGTGCTTGGAGTTAAGAGTTCTATAATAATTGACCGCTTTACAGGAAAAAATACTACCGAAAAATTTGTACTTGCCGACGGCAAATGTATTTTTAACGGCTGTATTTTTGATATTGATAACAAAACAGGCAAGACACTTAGCGTAGAAACATTATATATTAAGGAGTAATTTAATGAACTTTAAAAAGATTTTTTTACTGTTTTTATGTTTTTGCCTTAGTTTTTCTATAGTTGGTTGTAAAAATGATAAAACCGATATTTCATCAAACGGCAACGGCAGTATTGATATTGACTACGGTGTATCTTTGAGTTTACTGTATTGCGCTAACGATACTTATGACCCTTACACACTTATCACTAAATCAAATGCTGAACTTTGCCAACTTTTATACGACCCGCTTTTTAAAGTAGATAATAATTTTGAAAGCATTCCTGTTTTAGCGCAAACTGCTTCTCAAAACGGTAACATCTGGACAGTAGCATTAAAAAGCGTTAACTTTACCGATGGCACTCCGCTTACGGCAAACGACGTTATATTCTCTTATAACCTTGCAAAAAACTGCGCAAGGTATTCTTCGCAACTATCATTTGTTCAAAGCGTAACAGCGGACGGAAATAACGTTATTTTTGAACTCAGCGTTTGTGACCCGTATTTTACAAACGTACTTGATTTTCCGATATTAAAAACCGACAGTAATGCTCTTTACGATGAAGACTCGGTACTTTTACCGCCTATAGGCACAGGGCGTTATATTTTAAATCCCCGCCAAACAGGACTTCTTCTTAATGAAAACTACTTTGGCGAAAAAGGCAGTGTTGCAAGTATAAGGCTTAAAAACGCCCCCGACAGCGAATCTATAACCCACTACGTTGAAATGGGCGCTGCCGACATTTACTATGCTGATACTTCTGAAGGTTCTATTGCAAGAATGAGCGGTAAAAAAGTTAATATTAACCGAAACGTGCTTATTTATTTGGGTATAAACGATAACGATCCGCTTTTTAAAAACGTTAATATGCGATATGCGGTATCTTCTGCTATTTCGCGAGATAAAATAGTATCAGACGTATTTTTCGGTAACGCTGTTGCCGCAACAGGACCTTTCCATCCTTCTTTTAAAGCGGTTACAGGCTATCAAACATCACCAACTTCATCAAATACTGAAATTTCTATTGAGAATTTGAAGAAAATAGGTTATAATAAATTGAATGAAGAAACCTATTTTAAAAATGCGGTTGGAAATAATCTTCAGGTATCGCTGCTTATAAACGGTGATAACGCTCAAAAAGTTGCTGTTGCTGAAAAAATAGTTGCCCAGCTTAAAGACGTTGGTATTCAGGTTATTGTTAATGCGCCCGACTACAACGGTTATCTAAGCGCATTACAAAGCGGAAGTTTTCAGCTTTATTTAGGTGAAACTGAACTTGATAATAACTTTGATATTACCCAGTTGGTTATTCCGGGCGGAAGTTGTGCTTTTGGAAAGGTTCAAAACGCTGAAGATGCGGTATCTATTGAAAGCGTTATTAACGAGTACCACAACGGCTCAGCATCTATAACCAACGTTATTACGGCGCTTCAGGCTCAAATGCCTTTCATTCCTATTTGCTACAGAAGCGGAATAGTTTTTTACAACGAAAAAATTACAGATGAAATTCAGTTCAGCGAAAATGATTTGTTTTTATCTATTTCTCGTCTTTCGTTCAACAATTAATTTCAAGGAGGCTTATTTATGATTTCTTATGAGACAATGACAGGTACTATAGCTCTTTCAAACGAGTATCTTGCAAAACTTATTGGTAATGCCGTTACATCTTGCTTTGGTGTTGCAGGTATGGTTCCTAACGGAAACAAACAGCGCCTTACCAGCCTTTTGCTTCGTAAAGAAACTCTTGATAAGGGTATTATTGTTCAGGGTAACGCTGACGTTCTTAATGTTGAACTTCATATTATGGTTACCTATGGTATGAATATTAATGCTATTGCTAAAAGCATTGTTCACAAGGTTAAGTATACCGTAAAAGAGGTTACGGGCATTGAAGTTAAAAAAGTAACCGTTATGGTAGACGGTATAAAAGAGTAAGAGGTGTTTGTTTTGTTTAACGGAAATACACTGCGTGATGCGATTATTTCTGCCGCAAATAATATACAGAATCAAAAAAAGGCTGTAGACGATCTTAACGTTTTCCCTGTTCCCGATGGTGATACAGGCACTAATATGTCTATGACGGTTAATAACGCTGCACGCGAACTCGAAAGAATGGAAGGCGCTTCCGCTGAAGTTGTTGCTGCTACCGTTGCTTCTGCTTTACTTCGCGGTGCAAGAGGTAACTCCGGCGTTATTACATCCCTTCTTTTCAGAGGCTTTGCAAAAGGACTTAAAGGTAAGCAAGACGTTGACCCGGAAGGTCTTAAAAATGCTTTTGTTTTAGGTGTTGAAGCAGCATATAAGGCTGTTATGAAGCCTACCGAAGGTACAATTCTTACAGTTGCAAGAGTTGCTTCGGAATATGCCGAAAAAGCATTTAAAGAAGGCAAAGACACTTTAGAAGTTTTTGAATGCGCACTTGAAGGCGCTAAAGAGGCTTTGGCAAATACTCCCGAACTATTACCTGTTCTTAAAAAAGCAGGTGTTGTAGACGCAGGCGGACAGGGCTTTGTTGTTATTCTTGAAGGTATGCTTTCGGTATTTAAAGACGGTATTATTATTCAAAACGACTCTGCACAGAATAATGTATCGGAAGAAACCGAAGAAGATTCTTCTTATAACGCCGCAGGTGAATTTGATGGTGAAATAACCTTTACCTACTGTACGGAATTTATTGTTAACCGCAACAGCGAATGTAATAAGCAACCCGCTGAACTTCGCGCTTTCCTTGAAACTATAGGTGACTGCGTTGTTGTTGTAGATGATGATGAAATCATTAAAGTTCACGTTCATACCGACCACCCTGGTAATGCAATTGAAAACGCGCTTACCTTTGGCCAACTTGTAAACCTTAAAATTGAAAATATGCGTGACCAACACGAACGCGCAAAGCACGATGCTTCCAATGCGGCAAAGAAACCCGCCAAAAATATTGAACGCACCGAAACCTTTGTTCCTGTAGCCCCCGAAAAGCCCGTTGGTTTTGTTTCTATTTCGGTTGGCGACGGTCTTGAAGCCTTATTTAAAGATTTAGGCGTTGATACCATTGTTAGCGGCGGTCAGACTATGAACCCAAGCACCGATGATATTTTAAAGGCTATTGAAGCTACCCCAGCCGAAACAGTTTTTGTGTTACCTAACAACAAAAACATTATTATGGCGGCTGAACAGGCTATTCCCCTTTCAACACGAAAGGTTATTGTTATTCACACACGCACAATTCCGCAGGGTATTTCAGCAATGCTTAGTTTTGACCCCGATTCATCAGATGAAGATAATGCAATTGCTATGCGTGAAGCGTGCGACAGAATTACCACAGGTCAGATTACTTTTGCTGCAAGAGATTCTGATTTCGACGGTCATAAAATTAAGCAGGGCGAACTTCTTGCTATGGTTAACGGTAAAATTAACTTTACCGAAACCGAACTTGATAAGTGTGTTTCTAAACTTGTTAAAACAATGCTTAAGCGTGACAGCGAGTTCTTAACCGTTATTTACGGCGAAGACGTTTCGGATGCTCAGGCTAGGGCAATTGAAAAAGAACTTAACCAGAAATACGGTGACAAGGTTGAAATTACTCTTGTAAACGGCGGACAACCGATTTACTATTATATTTTTTCTGTAGAATAAACAGGCGCAGTTCAGGTATTGTTTTGAGGGTTATTTATGACTAAAAAAACAGATACATTACAATATATTAAGGGTGTTGGCGAAAAACGCGCTAATTTGCTTAGCAAGTTAGGGTTGTCTTCTGTCGACGCCCTTTTGCGTTTTTACCCAAGAAAATACCTTGATTTTGCTTTCCATGTACCCATTTTTGAAGCCGAACTTGATACAACGGTTTGTATTAAAGCGCAAATAGTATCACCAATTACAGAAGAACACTACAGAGGCAAAAAAATCACCGTTTATAAATTCAGAATTAAAGATTCTTCGGGCGAGGCTATAGTTAAGTTATACAACGTTACATATCTTGCCGCAAGTCTTAAAAAAGGCTGGACATACCTTTTTTACGGTAAAATAACGGGTAATTTGTTTGAACGCGAATTAAGTTCCCCAATTATAAAAAACGTAACTGAAGGCGGATTTCACGCCGTTTACGCGCTTACTGAAGGAATTACTTCAAACCAGTTAAGCAAAATTATTAAAAATGCATTAGAGTCAACACCGCTTGAAGACACACTTCCGGTTAGTATAAGAGAAAAATACGGTCTTTGCGGTTTAAAAGAAGGGCTTTATAAAATACATTTTCCGCAAAGCAAACAGGATATTGAAATTTCAAGAAAGCGTTTTGCTTTTGAAGAACTTTTTATGTTACAGGCGGCATTTGCTGTTATTAAGGCAAAAAATGCTGTAAAAACTCCCGTATGTATAAAAAAAGATTACAGTGACGAGTTTTTCTCTTTACTTCCCTTTTCACCCACAAACGCGCAAAAAAGAGTTACAAAAGAATGTATTACTGATATGCTTAAAGGTAACGCTTTAAACCGTTTGATTCAGGGCGACGTGGGCAGCGGCAAAACAGCAGTTGCAGCGGCGCTTTGCTATACCGTTATAAATAACGGTTATCAGGCAGCAGTTATGGCGCCTACCGAAATCCTTGCAGAACAGCATTTTATTACCCTTAGTAAGTTTTTTGAAAACAACAATATAACATGCGAACTTCTTACAGGTTCCCTTACAGCAAAGAAAAAAAGTATTATAAAAGAAAAGTTAAAAAATGGCGGAATTGATATTATTATAGGTACCCATGCTCTCATAACCGATGACGTTGAGTTTAACAATTTAGGTCTTGTAATTACCGATGAACAGCACCGCTTTGGTGTTGAACAACGCTCTAAATTATCGAACAAGGGTAATTCGCCACACCGAATTGTTATGTCGGCTACTCCGATACCCAGAACATTGGCTATGATAATTTACGGTGAATTAGATATAAGCATAATTGATGAATACCCAAAAAATCGCCAAACTATTAAAACTTACGCCGTTGATAAAAGTTACCACGAACGTATTTATAATTTTATAAAAAAGCATATTGAAAAAGGTCAGCAGGCTTACATTGTTTGTCCTTTGGTTGAAGAAAACGAAAGCGATTTGATTTCGGCAGAAGAATACTTTAAAGAATTAAGTGAAAATGCATTTATTGGTTATAACGTTGGTCTGTTACACGGCAAACAGCGTCCCGCCGAAAAAGAAAGAATAATGCGTAGTTTTAAAAATAAGGAAATAGATTTGCTTATTTGCACAACGGTTGTTGAGGTTGGTATTGACGTGCCTAACGCAACGGTTATGGTTATAGAAAACGCTGAACGTTTCGGACTTGCATCGCTTCATCAGTTAAGAGGACGAATTGGACGCGGCAGTGAACAATCATTCTGCGTACTTATTTCTAAGGCTTATGATAACGAACGGCTTTCAATTATGTGCGATACCACCGATGGCTTTAAAATTGCCGATGAGGACCTTAAACTACGCGGACCGGGTGATTTTATAGGAAAACGGCAACACGGCCTTCCTCTGCTAAAAATCGCCGATTTAAGCAGTGATATGTCGCTTATGCGAACCTGCGGTATTGCTGTTAAAGAACTTTTGCTTGACGACCCGAATTTAGAAAAACCGCAAAACAGAGAACTTAAAGCAGAAATAGATAATATTATTAAAAACAGTTTTACGGTATAAAGAAAAAAATCCCCCGAAAGCCTGACTTTCGGGGGATAATTTGTTTTAGCTTAGTCGCCACATCAAAAGACAACCTTTTGTATGCCTTACAATGTGATGACAAAACACATAATAGTTATTACACTAACTCAATGATTGCCATTTCAGCAGCATCGCCGCGACGGGGACCTGTTTTTGTGATACGGCAGTAACCGCCGTTACGGTCCATATACTTAGGAGCAATCTCGTTATAAAGTTTAGCAACTACGTCTTCTTTGGTAATGAAAGCCAATGCCTGACGTTTGCTTGCTAAGCTGTTATCTTTTGCGAGTGTAATATATTTTTCAGCCATTGAACGAACTTCTTTTGCACGGGTAACAGTTGTTTCAATTTTGCCGTTATCAAGCAATAAAGTAACCATACCGCGAAGCATAGCAATTCTGTGTTCACTGGTTCTGCCAAGTTTTCTTGTTCCGGGCATGAATATTCACTCCTTCACTATTATTCGTCGTTTTTCTTTAAGGTATATCCAAAGGAGTTAAGCTTTGCAATAACCTCTTCTAACGACTTGCGACCAAGGTTTCTAACCTTCATCATATCTTCTTCAGATTTATTGATAAGGTCTTCAACCGTGTTAATTCCTGCGCGTTTAAGGCAGTTAAAGCTACGAACCGACAAATCAAGTTCTTCAATAGTCATATTGAGTACCTTTTCATTTGTGGTATCGCCTTTTTCAGCCATAAAGCTTTCTGTTTCACTTGCGCCCTCGGTGAGCTCAAGGAACAATTCGAAATGTTCGATCAGAATTTTTGCAGACAAAGAAACTGCTTCGTTAGCTTTGATAGAACCGTTAGTCCACACTTCAAGTGTAAGACGGCCTTTATCTGTAACCTTACCAACACGGGTATTGTCTACATCAAAGGTTGCCTTTACAACCGGTGTGAAAATAGAGTCTACCGGAATTACACCGATAACAGACTGTGCAGGCTTATTGTGTTCAGCCTGAACGTAACCTCTGCCCTTATCAATGGTCATTTCCATATTAAGCTTTGCGCCTTCGCCTAAAGTTGCAATATACATATCGGGGTTAAGAATTTCAACCTCGGAATCGCACTTAATGGAAGCGCCTGTTACAACGCAAGGACCTTCAGCTTCAATATAAACTGTTTTAGGTGCCTCGCCAAGAAGCTTAGGAATAAGACCTTTAATGTTGAGTATTATTTCGGTAACTTCTTCTTTTACGCCGGGGATAGTGGAAAACTCATGTACAATACCGTCAATTTTAACGGTTGTTACGGCAGCGCCGGGAAGTGTTGAGAGTAAAACTCTGCGCATACTGTTACCCAAAGTTATAGCATAGCCGCGTTCAAGCGGTTCCATAACAAACTTACCGTATGACCCATCTTCTGCTATTTCAAGCGTTTCAATTCTGGGCTTTTCAATCTCTATCATTTAAAAGCTCCATTCTCCGTACTGTAATTTTGTAATCATCGGTTTGTAAGCACGGAATACAAACCGAAATAACTTATGATTACTTAGAGTAGAATTCGACAATGGGCTGTTCTTCGATAGGAGCGTCAATCTGATCACGCTCAGGAAGAGCAATAACCTTAGCGGTATTCTTCTCTTTATCTACATCGATCCACTGGGGAGCAGGACGAGAAGCATTTGCTTCAAGAACTGACTTGATTTTTTCAAGTGAACTGCTCTTTTCGCAGATAGAAATTACATCGCCTGCTTTTAAAAGGTAAGAAGCGATATCAACTCTTGAACCGTTAACTTCGAAATGACCGTGACCTATAAGCTGTCTTGCTTCTGCTCTGGAAGAAGCAAAGCCTACGCGGTAAACAACGTTATCCAAACGGCTTTCAAGAATCTTTAAAAGGTTTTCACCGGTAACACCGGGTTTTCTTTCAGCAATTTCAAAATAGTGATGGAACTGACCTTCCTGAACGCCGTAGAAACGACGAGCCTTCTGCTTAGCGCGAAGCTGAAGTCCGTATTCGGAAGTCTTTTTACGTCCCTGTCCATGCTGACCGGGAGCATAAGCTCTGGTAGCAAAAGAACATTTTTCAGAGTAGCAGCGTTCGCCCTTTAAGAACAACTTCTGTCCTTCACGGCGACAAAGTCTGCACACTGCACCGGTATATCTTGCCATCTAGTTACACCTCCAAAAATTTCGGTTATACGCGTCTTCTCTTGGGAGGACGGCAACCATTGTGAGGAATCGGAGTTACGTCTTTAATCATTGTAACTTCGAGACCTGCTGACTGTAACGCACGAATAGCGGCTTCACGACCAGCACCCGGGCCTTTAACAAATACTTCAACGGTCTTGAGTCCGTGTTCCATAGCAGCCTTAGCAGCTGTTTCAGCAGCGCTCTGTGCAGCGAACGGAGTGGACTTTCTTGAACCTCTGAAACCTAACTCACCGGCACTTGCCCAAGAAAGAGCATTACCCTGAGTATCGGTAATCGTAACGATGGTATTGTTGAAGGTCGACTGGATATGAGCAGCCCCGCGTTCAATATTTTTCTTTTCACGGCGACGACGTGTCGTTGCCTTAGCCTTTGCAGTAGCCATATTATCTTCCTCCTAACTTATTTCTTCTTGTTAGCGATGGTCTTCTTCGGTCCCTTGCGGGTACGAGCGTTAGTCTTAGAGCGCTGACCTCTTACAGGCAGGCTCTTACGATGACGAAGACCTCTATAGCTACCAATTTCAATAAGGCGTTTGATGTCAAACGCAACAGTACGACGACGGTCACCTTCTACCTGAAGGTTATGGTCGATGTACTCACGCAGCTTTGAAATATCATCTTCAGTAAGATCTTTTACACGTGTATCAGGATTGATACCTGTGTCGGCAAGAATCTTCTTTGATGTTGTGAGTCCTATACCGAAGATATAAGTGAGACCGATCTCAACTCGTTTTTCGTTCGGCAGATCAACACCAGCAATACGTGCCATTTTTAATGCACCTCCACATTAGTTTGCGCAGGATTAACCCTGACGCTGTTTGTGCTTGGGATTTTCACAGATAACCATGATCTTTCCCTTGCGTCTGATGATTTTGCATTTTTCGCAAATCTTTTTAACAGAAGGTCTGACTTTCATTTGGATTACCCTCCCTCATTTTCTGTCTGTCTTATTTAGAACGCCAGGTAATGCGTCCCTTTGACAGATCGTACGGCGACATCTCAACTGTTACTTTATCTCCCGGAAGAATGCGTATGAAGTTCATACGAAGTTTTCCTGAAATATGAGCTAAAATTGTATGTCCGCCTTGTATTTCAACCTTGAACATTGCGTTAGGCATGGACTCGACAACGGTACCTTCCAATTCGATTACATCTTCTTTGGACATGACCCGAAATCCTCCTTTTGCTCTTTACAGCGCATTAATGCGCGTCGTAATGATTTGTTGGACAAAATATCAACCTGCTCTAAACAACAAGCCGTAAAGGCAATGTGTCTGACATTTTTTCGTTTTGGTCTTGAAATTGGTCTTTCTTTACCGTCAACCAGTAAGTAATAACCGTCTTCTTCACCAACAACCGCAAGTAAGCGCCCTTTATCGCGCCCTGCGATAGACAACACGACTTTTACTTTTTCCATAGATCCACCTATTAAACTTGCGTCATAATCTGAGGACCGTCTGAAGTAATTGCAACAGTGTGCTCAAAATGTGCGGACAAAGAGCCGTCACTTGTAATTACTGTCCAACCGTCTTGTAATGTCTTGACACCCGCTGCACCTGCATTGATCATTGGTTCAATTGCAATTGTCATACCGGGTAACAAGCGGATTCCCTTTCCGGCAGTTCCGTAATTGGGAACCTCGGGTGCTTCATGCAATTTAGTACCTATTCCGTGACCTACGAATTCACGTACCACAGAAAAGCCTCTTGCTTCAACATACCTGCTTATCGCAAAACCTATATCACCGATTCTGCCGCCGGCAACCGCTGCCTTTATACCTTCATAAAGGCTTTCTTTGGTTGCTTCAATCAGCCGCTTCGCTTCTTCGGATATTTCACCTACAGCGAAAGTGGCGGCGTTATCGCCGTTATAGCCGTTTATCGAAGCGCCTAAGTCTACACTGACTATATCGCCCGATTTAATTTTTCGCGAGGAGTTTGGTATGCCGTGAATCACCTCGTTATTTATAGATATACAAGCCGTAGCCGGATAACCAGAGTAACCTTTAAAGTTGGGTTTTGCACCCTGACTGAGTATATACTTCTCAGCAATACTGTCAAGTTCCGCTGTTGTAATACCCGGCTCTATTGACTTGCCTATCAACTGTAAAGCACCTGCCGATACTCTGCAAGCTTCTTTCATAAGTGAAAGTTCTCGGCTGGTTTTTAAAACTATCATGATCTGTTCTCCAAAGCTTCAAAAACGCTTTTTGTAGTGGCTTCTACGGTAGATTTACCGTCAACCGAAATAAGAATACCTTTGTTTTGGTAGTAATCTTTTAGCGGTTCGGTTTGCTCGTGATAAACGTTTAAGCGATTCTGTACCGTTTCGGGTTTATCATCATTTCTTATAACAAGCTTACCGCCGCAAGCATTACAAGTATCTTCAACAAGAGGTTTCTTAAAGAGAACGTGATAGCTTTGACCGCACTTTTCGCAAACACGTCTGCCCGACATACGCTTAACAATTTCGCTATCGCTTACTTCAAGCGATAAAACAGTGTCAACACCGAAATCCATTTCATCAAGTGCTTGTGCCTGAGGAATGGTACGGGGAAAACCGTCAAGTATAAAGCCGTTTTGGCAATCGTCTTCACTAAGGCGTTCTTTAACTATTCCTATAACCACGTCATCGGGTACCAATTCACCGGCATCTATATAAGACTTTGCAACAAGTCCCATTTCAGTGGCATTTTTAAGTGCCGCACGAATTATATTACCGGTTGAAATGGTAGGAATGTTATATTTTTCGGAGATAAACTCTGCCTGAGTGCCTTTACCGGCACCGGGAGCTCCTAAAAGAATAAGTTTCATTATTCTCTCCTTATTAGAATTAATCCAAGAATCCTTTATAATGACGCATCATCATCTGAGATTCAAGGTTCTGTACGGTGTCAAGTGCAACACCTACAAGAATGATAATGGAAGTACCGCCCAAGGAGATATTCATAGCTCCTATCTGTCCTACAACTATAGGAAGAATTGCGATAATACTTAAGAAGAAAGCGCCCATTAATGTAATTCTTGACAAAATCTTGCTAATAAAATCAGATGTTGGCTTACCGGGACGAATGCCTGGAAGCGAACCGCCGTTTTTACGGAGGTTATTAGCCATTTCTACGGGATTGAACTGAATTGTTGCATAGAAATATGCAAATCCGATAATTAAGAAGAAATAAAGTACAGCGTATAAAATGCCCTGAGTGCTAAAGAGCGCCAAGAACTTACCAAAAGAGGTAGTTGTTTTGTTGCCCATAAAGCTTAATATCATTGTCGGAAGCATCAAGATAGAGCTTGCGAAAATAACAGGCATAACACCCGACATATTAACCTTGATCGGAATATGAGTGTTCTGACCGCCATACATTTTATTTCCAACAACACGCTTAGCGTATTGAACCGGAAGTCTGCGTTCAGCGTTGGTCATCCAAACTATGAATGCAATCATAGCAAGGAAGATTACAACAATAGCAATTACAGCAACAGGGTTAACCTTTAAGTTGTTGTAAAGAACTACGGCTGCCTGCGGTGCTCTTGAAATGATACCGGCAAAAAGAATCATAGAAACTCCGTTACCAATACCCTTAGCATCAATTTGTTCGCCGAGCCACATTACAAGTGTAGAACCTGCTGCAAGGCAAAGCACAACAACGATACCTGCAACCCAAAGCATAAATCCACGTTTATTTATACAACCTACGTTTTTAAGATACATAAAGTATGCAAAGCCTTGTAACAGACCTAAAGCAACGGTTACAAAACGTGTGATCTGAGCCATTTTCTTCTGACCTTCTTCGCCT
This sequence comes from Acutalibacteraceae bacterium, assembly GCA_045605385.1. Classification (GTDB taxonomy): domain Bacteria; phylum Bacillota; class Clostridia; order Oscillospirales; family Acutalibacteraceae; genus SIG607. Next base: position 93,746 of record JAZUPW010000039.1, on the reverse strand, counting down.
TCTTTAGAAAGACGTTCAAGTGCAGGAATGGCTACAGCCAAAAGCTGAACTATAATGGAAGAAGTGATATACGGAGAAACCGACAAAGCGAATATTGCACCGTATTCAAGTCCACCACCGGTAAGAACCGATAAATAACTGAAAAATTCGTTTGTTCCGGCAGCATTTAAAGTAGATACATCAATAAAAGGAACCGGAATAACTGAACCAATGCGGAATATTATAAGGATAAATATTGTAAAAAATATTTTTTTACGGATATCCACAACAGCCCAGGCATTTCTTAATGTTTCAAACATCAGATCACCTCAGCCTTTCCGCCGACAGCATTAATTTTCTCTGTTGCACCGGCAGAGAAAGCATTTGCTTTAACGGTAAGCTTCTTAGTAAGCTTTCCGCAAGCCAAAACTTTTAAAGAAGTATTTGCGTTGTCGATAATGCCGTTTGCAACCAAAGCAGCTGCATCTACAACAGCACCGTCTTCAAACACCTCGAGCGCAGCTACATTGATAGCTGTTACCTCTTTAGCGAAAATGTTATTAAAGCCACGCTTCGGAACACGTCTCTGAAGAGGCATCTGTCCGCCTTCAAATCCGGCTCTGAATCCGCGTCCGGCACGAGCCTTCTGACCCTTGTGACCTTTACCAGCGGTTTTTCCGTTACCGGAACCGTGACCTCTGCCTATACGCTTCGCTTCCTTAGTGGAACCTACAGCAGGAGATAATTCATGCAGTTTCATAATTTCGCACCTCCTTATTTAATTGCGAATCTTTTAATCCGTTAATTATTCTTAAAGCAAATAATTAAGCTTTCTTTTTAGTAGCTTTTTTTGCTTCGCACACCTCAACGAGATGGCTGATTTTGTTGATTTTGCCCATAGTCTGAGCATTGTCCGGCTGAATGGATTCATCGCCGATTTTGTGAAGGCCTAATGCTTCAGCTGTAGCGATTTGATCCTTTTTGGAGCCGATAGTGCTTTTTACAAGTTTAACTTTAAGTGCCATATCATTTAGCTCCTTTCTTAACCGACAATTTCTTTTACGGACTTGCCGCGGATTGCAGCAACTTCTTCTGCGCTACGCAAAGAAGCAAGACCTGCAACTGTGGCTCTTACAACATTGCACGGATTGTTAGAACGCAAGGCCTTGGTACGAATATCTTTAATACCTACTGCTTCTAATACGGCACGAACCGGACCGCCGGCAATAACGCCGGTACCGGTTGCAGCCGGTTTAAGAAGAACTCGGCCTGCACCGAACTCACCAATAACTTCATGAGGAATTGTGGAGCCCTTAAGTGCAACCTTGATCATATTTTTCTTAGCATCTTCAATTCCCTTGCGGATTGCATCGGGAACTTCACCTGCTTTTCCAAGGCCGAAACCTACGGAACCATTGCCGTCACCGACAACAACCAAAGCGGAGAATTTCATAATACGTCCGCCTTTTACGGTTTTAGATACGCGGTTGATAGCAACTACGCGTTCTTGTAATTCTATGCCATGAGCATCATAATTGTTAGCCAAAAGTATTCCTCCTCCTCTATTAGAACTTGAGGCCGCCCTCACGGGCACCTTCGGCAAGCTCCATAACGCGACCATGATAGATATAACCGCCGCGATCGAATACGCAGCATTCAATACCTTTTTCAATTGCGCGTTTTGCAATTAACTGTCCAACCTTACGGGCTGCCTCTTTATTGCCCTTTGCACCTTCGAAGTCTTTTTCAACTGTAGATGCAGCGGCTAAAGTAACACCCTTAACATCATCTATAAGCTGGGCGTAAATGTTGCTGTTGGAGCGAAAAACATCAAGGCGGGGACACTCTGCAGTGCCGCTGATCTTAGAACGTACGCGAAGGTGACGTTTAAGACGAGCCTTATTTGAATCTGGCTTATTAACCATATTAAAATACACTCCTTACTTTTATTTCTTTGCGCCCTTAGCGGCTTTACCTTCTTTGCGGCGGATATGTTCGTCAACATACTTAATACCCTTACCTTTATAGGGTTCAGGCGGACGTTTCTTACGAACTTCTGCTGCAAACTGGCCTACCATCTGCTTATCGGGGCCGGAAATAACTATCTTGTTTGCCGCGGGAATTTCTACTGTAATTCCCTCGATCTCCGGAATAATAACCTGATGTGAATAACCTAAGTTCATAACAAGGTTGTTTCCCTGTTTCTGAACACGGTAACCAACGCCGTTTACTTCTAATTCCTTAGAGTAACCTTTAGTAACACCTTCTACCATATTGGCAAGAAGTGTACGGGTAAGACCGTGGTAAGAACGATTGGTTGCTTCGTCGTTGGGACGAGTAACAATGATTTCACCGTTTTCAAGTGCTATTCCAATCTCAGGACGGAAGGTGTTAGTAAGTGTACCCTTAGGGCCTTTTACAGTAACTTCGTGACCGTTGATTTTAACTTCAACACCAGCAGGAACGGTAATCGGTTTCTTTCCTATACGAGACATACTAAAGCACCCCCTTACCAGACATAAGCGAGAACTTCGCCGCCAACGTTGTTAGCGCGAGCCTGCTTATCAGTCATAATACCCTTAGAGGTGGAGAGGATTGCAATACCAAGGCCTTTCATTACCTTAGGCATATCCTCTACATTTGTATAAATTCTCAAACCAGGTTTGGAAACTCTGCGGATTCCTGTGATGATCTGAGCTTTTTTCGGGCCATATTTCAATACAATATGAATCATGCCCTGCTTTCCGTCTTCAACGACCTGAAAGCTTGAGATGTAACCTTCATCAAGTAAAATCTGAGCAATTGCCTTTTTTACGTTGGATGCAGGAACATCTACCGAGTCGTGTTTAGCCGAAGATGCATTACGGATTCGTGTAAGCATATCAGCAATAGTATCGGTAATTTGCATGCCGTCAACCTCCTTTGCTTCTTCTGCTGTTACCAGCTCGACTTTGTCACGCCGGGAATCTCGCCTTTATAAGCGAGTTCTCTAAAGCAGATACGGCAGATACCGTACTTGCGAAGATAAGCGTGAGGACGTCCGCAGATTTTGCATCTGCTATAAGCTCTGGTAGAAAACTTTGCAGGACGTGCCTGTTTGATTTTCATAGATGTTTTAGCCATTTTACTCTCTCTCCTTATTTCGCAAACGGAGCGCCCATTAAATCGAGCAACTCACGTGCTTCTTCGTCTGTAGCGGCAGTTGTGACAAAGTTGATGTCCATACCACGAACCTTATCAATCTTATCGAATTCAATTTCGGGGAAGATTAACTGTTCTTTAACGCCCATGGAATAGTTTCCGCGACCGTCAAACGAGTTCGGGTTAATGCCTCTGAAGTCTCTCACACGGGGAAGTGCTGCGTTGAAGAATCTTTCAACGAATTCATACATTCTATCTCCGCGGAGGGTGACTTTAACACCAATAGGCTGACCTGCACGGAGCTTGAAGTTTGCAACAGACTTCTTAGCTAAGCAAGGTACTGCCTTCTGACCGGTGATTTTGCTTAAGTCAGCAATAACTGCGTCAATTACTTTAGAATTTTCTTTAGCTTCGCTGACACCTACATTGATTATAACCTTATCGAGCTTCGGAATCTGCATGACGCTCTTGTAGTTAAACTTTTTCATCAATGCGGGAGCTATAGAACTTTTATATTCTTCTCTTAGCGTTGACATTTGTCATGTCCTCCTAACTCTTAAAAGGTTTCGCCGCACTTTTTGCACATGCGGTCTTTTTTACCGTCTTCGTAAACTTTTGTGCCTACGCGGGTCGGCTTTCCGCATTTCGGGCAAACAACCTGAACTTTGCAAGCGTAGATAGCGCTTTCGGTCTCAATAATACCGGAAGGATCGCCGGCTTTGCGGGGTTTAACGTGTTTTTTAACAACGTTAAGACCTTCAACAATAACCTTATCTTCCTTCGGGCTTACTTCGAGGACCTTTCCGGATTTGCCGCGATATTCTTTATCTCCGGTGAGGAGAACTACAGTATCGCCAGTTTTAATTTTCATAGTGTTCATCCTCCATTAAAGTACTTCGGGAGCCAAGGAAAGAATCTTTGTGTAATCCTTATCACGAAGCTCACGGGCTACCGGGCCGAAGATACGAGTTCCGCGCGGGTTCTTATCATCACGGATAATAACTGCTGCGTTCTCGTCAAATCTGATGTATGTGCCGTCATTACGACGAAGACCTTTAGCAGAACGAACTACTACAGCCTTAACAACATCGCCCTTCTTTACAGTACCACCGGGGGTGGCTTTCTTTACAGAAGCAACGATTACGTCGCCAATGTTGGCATACCTCCTTCTGGAGCCGCCTAACACACGGATGCACATAATTTCTTTTGCACCGGTGTTGTCAGCAACCTTGAGGTAACTCTGTTGTTGTATCACAGTGGTTTCCTCCTTTAAGCATTAAAGTGCCTTTTCAACAATCTCAACCACACGCCATCTTTTATCTTTGGAAAGTGGTCTTGTTTCCATAATAAGAACCTTATCGCCAACACCGCAGATATTGTTCTCGTCATGGGCTTTTAAACGGATTGTGTTTTTAATAATCTTCTTATAGAGGGGATGCTTAACGTTGTCTTCAATAGCAACTACAACGGTTTTTTCCATTTTGTTGCTTACAACCTTGCCCACTCTTGTTTTACGAAGGTTTCTTTCGCTCATTACGCTATACCTCCTTACCGTTATGCCTTAGCGCTGTCAAGGATTTCTTTTTCGCGAATAACAGTTTTAATGCGAGCAATATCCTTTTTAACAGCACCAATGCGCATCGGGTTGTCGAGCTGGTTAATGGCGAGCTGGAAACGGAGATTGAATAATTCTTCCTTCAGCTTGCTTAATTGTTCGTTAAGCTCGGTTACGGTCATTTCTCTGAGTTCCTTTGCGTTCATTACTGCTCACCACCCATCTCATCTTTCTTCGTCACAAATTTGCATTTGATCGGAAGCTTATTAGCTGCAAGACGCATAGCTTCTTGCGCAAGTTCTTCGCTAACACCGCCGATTTCAAACATAATACGGCCGGGTTTAACAACAGCTACCCAATATTCCGGAGAACCTTTACCGGAACCCATTCGGGTTTCAGCCGGCTTTGCGGTTATTGGCTTATCGGGGAATATTTTAATCCAAACCTGACCGCCACGCTTGATATAACGAGTCATAGCAATACGGGCAGCTTCGATCTGATTAGAAGTGATCCACGCAGGTTCTAAAGCCTGAAGACCGAAATCACCATGAGTAATAGTGATACCTCTGGAGGCTTTACCGGTCATACGACCGCGCTGTACTCTGCGGTATTTTACACGCTTAGGTAATAACATTAGCGAGAGCCTCCTTCCTTAGTTGTGTTCTTCTTAGTATCACGAAGAACTTCTCCTTTGTAGATCCAAACCTTAACGCCTAAACGGCCATAGGTTGTTGCGGCCTCTGCAAAACCGTAATCAATGTCAGCACGAAGTGTCTGAAGCGGGATAGTACCCTCATGATAAGTTTCGCTGCCTGCGATTTCTCTACCGCCTAAACGGCCTGAAACGGTTACCTTAATACCCTTAGCGCCTAAACGCATAGAGCGACCGATAGCCATTTTCATAGCGCGACGGAAAGATACACGCTTTTCAAGCTGTGCTGCAATATTTTCAGCAACAAGCTGTGAATCCATATCAGGATTTTTAACTTCAACAATGTTGATGTTGCAGGGTTTGCCAATCATCTTTTCACAAGCAGCTTTAATCTTTTCGATTTCAGCACCGTTGCGACCGATAACCATACCGGGTTTCGCACAGTGAATGTGAATGCGAACCTTAGCAGCTGTACGTTCGATTTCAATCTTCGGTACGCCTGCAGTGAACAAAGTCTTTTTCAAATACTTACGGAGGTTATAGTCCTCAACCAAAGTATCTCCGAAGACATTATCCTTGGCAAACCAACGGGAATCCCAGTTTTTAATAACGCCTACACGTATACCGTGTGGATTAACTTTCTGGCCCATAATCTAACCTCCTTACTTAGTCTTCACGTTCTTTAAGAACGATTGTCATGTGAGATGTTCTCTTTAAAATTCTGTGTGCGCGGCCGTGATCCTTAGGACGAATACGTTTTAAGGTAGGACCAGGGCAAACAAAACATTCGGCTACATAGAGCTTAGAAACATCCATGTTATGATTATTTTCTGCATTTGCAATTGCAGATGCCAAAAGCTTATAAAGGTATTCACAAGCGGCCTTGGGCGTAAACTTGAGAATAGCCATAGCTTTGTCGGCGTCCTGATTGCGGATGAGATCCATAACAATCTTCACCTTACGCGGTGAAATACGGGCGTACTTAAGTATTGCCTTAGCTTCCATAGTTTAACTCTCCTTTCGCCGCTTACTTAGTTGTCTTAGAACCGGCATGACCTTTAAAGGTTCTTGTCGGAGCAAATTCGCCAAGCTTGTGGCCAACCATGTCCTCAGTTACATAAACCGGAACATGTTTTCTTCCGTCATGCACCGCAATGGTATGTCCGACGAAATCGGGGAAAATTGTTGAGGAACGGCTCCAGGTTTTAAGAACTCTCTTTTCACCTGCGGCATTCATTTCCTGAACTCTTTTTAAAAGTACGGGCTGCACGAAGGGGCCCTTTTTAACACTTCTTCCCATAATTAAATCTCCTTTCGTCTGACTTATTTACGACGCTTTACGATATACTTATCGCTAGCTTTGTGTTTAGCACGTGTCTTATAACCGAGAGCAGGTTTACCCCAAGGAGTAACAGGTCCCGGACGTCCGATAGGAGCACGACCTTCACCACCACCGTGGGGGTGATCACAGGGGTTCATTACAGAACCGCGAACGGTCGGGCGCCAACCCATATGACGCTTACGGCCGGCTTTACCGTAGTTGATGTTGCTGTGTTCAGGATTACTTACCTGACCAACAGTTGCCATACAATCTGCCGATACATTTCTGAGTTCGCCGGAAGGCAAACGGAGAAGTGCCATACCGTTTTCTTTTGCCATAAGCTGAGCCATGTTACCGGCGGAACGTGCAAGCTGTGCACCGCGTCCAGCATAAAGCTCAATATTATGAAGGAAGGTACCTACAGGGATGTTCTTAAGCGGAAGTGCGTTACCGGGTTTAATATCGGCATCAGGACCGCTTATAACAGTGTCGCCAACCTTTAAACCTACAGGTGCAACAATGTAGCGTTTTTCCTTCTTTTCGTTATCGTACTGTACAAGTGCGATGAATGCAGAACGGTTAGGATCGTATTCAAGTGTAAGAACTGTTGCGGGTATACCGGTAAGATCTCTCTTGAAATCGATAACTCTGTACTTTCTGCGGTTTCCGCCGCCGCGATGGCGAACGGTGATGCGGCCGTAACTGTTTCGGCCTGCGTTTTTCTTAAGAGGCTCAAGTAAGCTTCTTTCCGGAGCAACCTTGGAAAGTTCGGAATAATCCATACTTGTCATTCCACGGCGACCCGGTGTAGTAGGCTTATAATGCTTTATTGCCATTTTTTATTCACTCTCCTGTTTAGGCTTAGCGAAGCCGTTAGGCTTCATACATCACCCGAAGCTTTGCTTCTAGGTAAGAATGACGGATTACATCAGGCCGTCAAAGAATTCTATTGTCTTGGAATCTGCTGTAAGTGTAACAACAGCCTTCTTCCAGGACGGTGTATAACCTTCATAGCGGCCCATTCTACGGGCTTTTCCGCGAACACTGATGGTGTTAACCTTTGCTACCTTAACCTTGAAGATTTCTTCAACAGCTTTAGCAATTTCAATTTTGTTCGCATCTTTTGCTACTTTAAAGGTGTATTTCTTATCAGCAATAACTGACATGCTCTTTTCGGTGATTACCGGAGCAATAATGATATCCTGTGCGGTTTTCATTATGCGTACACCTCCTCGATTTGTGCAACAGCACTCTTAACAATAATAAGAGTATCTGCATTGATAACATCGTAAGTGTTGATTGTGTTAACCTGTGCGGTCTTAACGCCTTCGATGTTAGCGCAGCTCTTAACAGCAAAGGCATTGTTATCGCCTAATACTATAAGAGACTTCTTGCCTGCGCCGATAGCCTTTAAGCAATCAGCAACAACTTTTGTTTTGTAAGTTTCAAGTTTCAATTCATCTAAAACGATAATAGAAGAACTTAAAAGCTTATCAGATAAAGCGGACTTAAGCGCAAGTCTCTTTACCTTCTTATTAAGAGAATAAGAATAGTCGCGAGGCTTGGGTGCGTGTACAATACCGCCGTGTCTCCACTGGGGAGCTCTGGTAGAACCCTGACGAGCGTGGCCTGTACCTTTTTGTCTCCAAGGCTTTTTACCGCCGCCGGAAACTTCTGTACGGGTTAAGGTGGACTGTGTGCCCTGACGCTGGTTTGCAAGGTAATTTACTACAGCCGCATGCATAACAACTGCATTAGGCTTAATTCCGAATATAGCATCGCTTAATGTGATTTCGCCCACACTCTTGCCTGCCATATCAACTACTGCTATGTTAGCCATATTAAGCACTCCTTCCTTAAGCCTTTACGCTGTCAAAGATAACAACGATTCCGCCTTTGGGACCGGGAACGGCACCCTTAACAGCGATGATGTTGTTCTCTGCATCGATTTTAACTACTTTAAGATTCTGAACAGTTACGCGCTCGTTACCGAGATGACCTGCCATCTTCTTGCCCTTGAATACACGAGCAGGGTCAATAACACCCAAAGAACCGCCGTGACGATGTACAGGACCTGTACCGTGGGATTCTTTAAGACGGCTGAAATTCCAACGTTTTACAACGCCGGCGTAACCTTTACCTTTAGATGTACCTCTTACATCTACTGCGTCACCTTCTGCGAAAACGTCAGCTTTAATAATGTCGCCAACATTGTAAGCAGCGGTGTCTTCAAAACGGAACTCGCGAAGAACTTTCTTCGGAGCAACGTCTGCTTTGGCGAAGTGACCCTTCATGGGCTTGTTCACCTTAGAAGCTTTCAATTCGCCGTAGCCAATCTGAACTGCTTCATAACCGTCAGTTTCAACTGTTTTCTTCTGAGATACCACACAGGGACCTGCTTCGATAACAGTTACCGGAATGACATTTCCGTTTGCATCAAAAAGCTGAGTCATGCCAAGCTTTTTGCCTACGATTGCTTTTTGCATTTTATTTTCCTCCTTGTAGTTATTGGTTGGTGTTACCCAACGTGACCACGGTCGACGCTTTTAATTAAAGTTTAATTTCAATTTCAACGCCGGCTGGGAGCTCAAGACCTGTCAGAGCTTCAACGGTTTTGTTGGAAGGTCTGATCACATCAATGAGTCTTTTGTGTGTTCTTGTTTCGAACTGTTCGCGGGAGTCCTTATATTTATGAACTGCGCGAAGAATAGTTACAACCTCTTTTTCAGTAGGTAGCGGTACCGGACCTGATACTCTTGCACCTGTACGTTTAGCGGTTTCTACAATTTTTTCTGCAGACTGGTCTACAAGCGCGTGGTCGTAACCCTTGATTCTGATGCGAATCTTTTCTTTTACTGCCATTTTACTGTCGCCTCCTTGAATTAGTTGGCGGGCTTAACTCACACTGTACCGTGTGTTTCTTCACGGGACATTAGAAAACCGGCATTCACTGGGGTCGCAGTTGAATCCGGATACGGTGCATTTTCTTCACCGTTTACAGCAGCGGTTCGCAAGACACCCTGCCGCACCTTTGTGTTCAAGTTCTTTCGCCCGGTTTAAAATCGGACATACTCCGTGGAAATTTCCTGACTCGAAGTCAGCCACCTCCCACATCAACGCATGACAGCACGCATTTCGCGTACTTTAAAATATTAACATAACATTTAAAAATTTGCAAGATATTTTACATTTCAAACGATGTAGAAAAACACAGAAAAATTATGCGGCTTTTTGTGCAAAATAAACAAATCGCAAAATAACCCAAAACGTAACAGTTTTGGGTTATTTCTTACATTATATATTATATAGTTTCCATTCCCTTACAAACGTCTACCCAACCACAATATCTTGAGTATTCGCAAAGTTCTTCTAAAGAAAGTTCTATGCAACTGTTAGAACTTCCTGCCGCAGGGAAAACGGTTTTAAACCTTTTTAAAGATTCATCAAGGTAAATCTCTACCCCATCGTTCACAGCAAAAGGACACACACCGCCCGCCGCATGGCCTACGTATTCACCAACCGAATCGAACGGAAGCATTTTTGCTTTTTCACCAAAGGTTTCTTTAAACTTGCGGTTATCAACCTTAACATCGCCTGCCGCAACCACAAGCACACATTTGTTACTTGAAAGCAGAAACGAAAGTGTTTTTGCAATTCGGCATTCTTCACAGCCAAGCGCCTTAGCTGCCAGAGCAACCGTTGCGCTTGAAACGTCAAATTCCACAATTCGTTCTGCAATACCTAAGGTTTCAAAATAAGCCCTTACTTTTTCTATAGACATTTTCTGCCACCGAATTAGTATGCCTTGCCCCAGTAAAGCATATTCTTTGCTTTCTTGCCGCAGCATACACAGGTATCGCTTAAATGTTCTTCTTCAAACGGAATACATCTTGAACTTACGCCTGCTTTTTCCTTTAACATATCTTCACATTCGCGTTCACCGCACCACATTGCACGGATAAAGCCGGGTTTGTTTTCTGCAATATCTATCATTTCTTCAAGAGTAGTTGCATCATAGGTCATTTTGCTTCTGCGTTCAAGCGCCTTGTTGTAAAGACCGTCACGAACTAAAGCGAGTAATCTTTCAATTTCGGCTTCAAGGTTATCAAGACTAACAATAGTCTTTTCACCGTTATCGCGACGCACAAGTACACACTGATTATTTTCAATATCGCGCGGGCCAAGTTCAAGTCTTAACGGAACACCCTTCATTTCGTATTCCGAGAACTTCCAACCGGGAGAGTTATCGCTGATATCAATTTTAGCGCGTGCTACCTTTTTAATACGCTCGTACACTTCGGTTGCCTTTTCGGTAACGCCTTCTTTATGAGAAGCAATAGGAATAACAACAACCTGTATAGGAGCAATAGCAGGCGGTAATACAAGACCGCTGTCGTCACCGTGTGTCATAATTATAGCGCCTATAAGACGGGTAGAAACGCCCCACGAAGTCTGGAACGGTGTAGCAAGTTTGTTTTCTTTATCGGTAAACTGAATACCGAATGCCTTTGCAAAACCGTCACCAAAGAAATGTGACGTACCGCTTTGAAGCGCTTTGCCGTCATGCATCATAGCCTCAATGGTATAAGTGTTAACAGCACCTGCAAAACGTTCTTTTTCTGTTTTAGTGCCCTTTACAACAGGAATAGCAAGATATTCTTCGGCAAAACGGGCATAAACGTTAAGCATCTGAATGGTTTCTGCCTGCGCTTCTTCGGCTGTGGCATGAATGGTATGGCCTTCCTGCCAATGAAACTCACGGGAACGAAGGAAAGGACGGGTTGTCTTTTCCCAACGCACAACACTGCACCACTGGTTATAAAGCTTAGGTAAATCGCGCCAAGACTGAATTATATTTTTATAATGATCACAGAAAAGAGTTTCAGAAGTAGGACGCACACAAAGACGCTCTTCCAACTTTTCTGCGCCGCCGTGGGTAACCCATGCAACTTCAGGAGCAAAACCTTCAACGTGGTCCTTTTCCTTTTGAAGCAATCCTTCGGGAATAAACATAGGCATAGAAACATTTTCGTGCCCTGTTTCTTTAAACATACCGTCCATAATTCTTTGTATGTTTTCCCAAATAGCCCAACCGTAAGGACGGATTATCATACAGCCCTTAACCGAAGCGTAATCAATAAGTTCTGCTTTAAGCACAACGTCGGTGTACCACTTAGCAAAATCTTCTTCCATTGAAGTAATTTCTTTAACCAATTTTTCTTTAGCCATTTTTCTTCCCCATTAATCAAAACATAATAATATATTATTATAATGTAAAGCGTTTAATTTTGCAATAGTAAAAAGCAACTTTTAAATCAATAGTGTTAAATTTCAAAAAAACTATTGACAAACCAATAAAATTTCAATATTATTTTTATATAGTAATAATATAATACTATATAAGTATTTTACATTAAAGGGAGATAAATTTTATGGTACTTGAAAAAATTAAAGAAATGTTAGCTACTCAGTTAGACGCTGATATTGATTCTATGTCTGAGCAAACAAGAATTGCTGAAGACTTAGGCGCAGACAGTTTAGACGTTGTTGAATTACTTATGTCTATTGAAGATGAATTTTCTGTAGAAATTCCCGACGAAGCAATTGAAACAATTAAAACAATCGGCGATGTAGTTAAATACATAGAAGAAAATAAATAATTGTTAAAATAAAAAACTGTGTCCGCAACGGACACAGTTTTTTTATTGCATATATAATTTATGCACAATGCTTTTTTGCGTGGTGGTTCCCTTTTACAACTTTAAGTCTGCTGCGGCGAAGACGGGCAAAAAAGCGGTCTTCAAAATCTGCAAGGCGATCTTCATGGAAAAGAGCCCATACCGTAAAACTTACTACTAATACTTCTAAAACACTGATTATTACTGCATTCATTTTAATTTCCTCCCAAAAAGAACATTTGTTCTTTTTCTGTAATTTTATTATAACACAAAGAAAATAAATGTCAAGCACTTTTTTTATTTTCTTTTGTTATTTTTATTCTAATAAAATATATGTCCCGAAATCAGTACTTTAGAACAAACATATAAAAAAAAGAAATCTTGACGTTCTGTCAAGATTTCTTAACCTTTAATTTCTTTTCTTCTCCGTGTATTAAACGAACAATATTGTCTTTATGGCGAAGCACCACCACAACTCCCATAGCAAGTGTTAAAAGAATAATAATGGGATTAACGCCAAACTTAAGCACACCGTTTAACACAATAGAACTTATTACAACTATTGCCGTTGCAACTAAAGTGCTTAAAGATACTATTTTGGTTATAAGCATACTAATGCCCCAGCCTACAAGGCCCAAAACAATTCCCAAAGGACAGCACACTGCAAATATGCCAACGCTTGTTGCTGCGCACTTACCCCCCTTGAAGCCAAAATAAATGGGGAATGCGTGTCCTAACATACAAGACAAAGCGCACAAATATTCACCGTATAAAACTGCTACTGTGTTGTCTTGTCCGAATGCCGCCTTAAATGCAACCATACCGATAAGACAAGCTGCAGTGCCCTTTAATGCATCGCATAACAATGTAAGAACTCCCGCTTTAACGCCCGATACTCTTAACACATTTGTTGTACCTGCGTTTCCGCTTCCCTGACTTCTTACATCTATATGTGAAAAAAGTTTCGAGAAAACAACGGCAAAACTTATACTGCCTATAAGGTAGGCGGCAACTACCGAAAGAACTGCCAATACTATCACTTGCCGTCACCTCTTTCTCTAATTACAAATCTCACAGGGGTGCCTTCAAGACCGAACACACTTCGTATCTGGTTTTCAAGATAACGCTGATACGAAAAATGGAACAGTTCCATATTATTACAGAAGCAAACAAAGGTAGGCGGTCTTGTAGATGCTTGAGTAATATAATAGATTTTAAGCCGTTTGCCTTTATCACTTGGCGGCTGTACCCTCGCAGTAGCATCGGCAAGAATATCATTAAGTTTGCCTGTTGAAATTCGCATATTGTTCTGTTCATAAACATACTTAATAAGTTCAAACAAACGGTCAACTCGCTGTCCTGTTTTTGCCGAAATAAAGATAATCGGTGCATAAGGCATAAAAGAAAAATCGTTCATAAGTTTTTTGCGGAAGGCATCCATTGTTGTGCCGTCCTTTTCAACAAGGTCCCACTTATTAACAGCAATAACTGCCGCCTTACCCTGTTCATGAGCAAGACCTGCAACCTTTGAATCCTGTTCGGTAAAACCTTCGGTTGCATCTATCATAATAACACAGACGTCACTTCTTTCAATTGCCATTTGAGCGCGAAGCACACTGTATTTTTCTATTTTATCTTCTACCTTACTTTTACGGCGAAGACCTGCGGTATCTATAAAATTAAATCTGCCGTTTTCTCTTTCTACCATAAAGTCAATAGCATCTCTTGTAGTACCTGCTATATCGGAAACAATAGAACGTTCTTCGCCTGCAATTTTATTTATAAGCGAAGATTTACCCGCATTAGGTTTGCCTATTACAGCAACGTTAATTACATCTTCTTCATCCTCGGCAAATGCGCAGTCGTCAAGGTGCTCAAATACGGCATCAAGCAAATCGCCTGTTCCGTGACCGTGTACCGAAGAAACCGCAATAGGATCTCCAAGGCCTAAGTTATAAAATTCATAAAACTCTAAAGGTATATTGCCTATGGTATCGCACTTGTTTACGCAAAGCACAATAGGCTTTCCACTTTTTTGAAGCATTGCCGAAACTTCCATATCGGCAGCGGTTACACCGCCTGTTAAATCGGTTACAAATATAATAACACTTGCAGTTTCTATAGCCAACATAGCCTGCTTACGCATTGAACTTAAAATAATATCATCGGTTTTAGGTTCAATACCGCCTGTATCAACAAGCATTATCTGTTTATTCTGCCATTCGCAGTCACCGTAAATACGATCCCGCGTAACACCCGGAGTATCATCTACAATAGAAAGCCTTTTTCCTATAAGCTTGTTAAAAAGAGTAGATTTACCAACGTTAGGGCGTCCAACTACAGCAACTATAGGTTTTGCCATATTAAACTTCACGCACCTTTCTAACGTAAAATACTGTTAATTAAATCTTCGGCGTCGTTTTTAACGGTTATTACCTTTACGCCAAGTTCGGCTTCAACTTCATCTACCGAAACGTCATCTAAAAATAAATCGTTTTCAAAGCGAAGCATACATTCGGGAATAAGTATGTACTCACCCAAAGTTTTGCCTTTTAACTGATTAATTATATCTTTGCCCGTAACAAGACCTGCTACGGTTATTTTTTCACCGAAAAAGTCATTACGGATTGCAATTACTTCACAGTTTAAATTGTGCCATTTTTCTTTCATTAAAGCAACAATTTGCTTCATTAAAGGTTCAGCAAGAGCGCCCGTTACTATTGTTTTTTTAACATTTGCGCACTCTTTTTCACTAAATTTAATTTCACTTTTTGCATCGTTCAACAAAAGACTCCAACCGCCAACGCCGTTATCAAGCTGAGCAAAGTCTTCATAAAACTCGGTGTTTGGAATTTCGCGTTCACTTAATAAATAAAACTCATCCGACCCGTAAATACGCCTTTCACCGTAACGCTGTAAACTGATATTACCGTACTTTTCTATTATGTCTAACGTATCATTAGCTCTTTGCTTATCAAAAGGTTTAAGCGGTGTCAGACCTTCGCGGTATTTAGTAAGTCCTACGGGAACTGCCGCAACACTTACAACGTTTTCGTAATTAAGCAAATCCTCAAGGCTGTTTTCAAGTTCTTTGCCATCGTTATAGTCGGGGCAAAGCACAAGCTGACAGTTCATTTTAATGCCCGCATCGTCAAATCGCTTAATTATATCCAAAGCATCTCCTGCAAAACGGTTATTCATCATTTTACAACGAAGTTCCTTGTTTGTTGTATGCACCGAAATGTTAACGGGGCTTATGTGCATTTTTATAATTCTGCTAATTTCGTGTTCGCTTAAATTTGTAAGCGTAATATAGTTACCAAACAAAAAAGAAAGCCGCGAATCGTCATCTTTAAAATAAAGTGTTTCGCGCATACCCTCAGGCATCTGGTCTATAAAACAAAATATACATTTATTACGGCAAGAATGTTGTTTGTCCATTAAATAACTTTCAAATTCAAGGCCTAATTCTTCGTACTCGCCTTTTTTAATTCGCACTTTTTTAAGTTTACCGTCTTTTGTTTCAACACCAACGGTAAGCCTTTTTTCGTTTTGATAAAAACGGTAATCAAGCACGTCCATAATTTCGCTGCCGTTTATGGTTAAAATCTTATCGCCGCTGTTAAATTTTTTCTGCGCAGGCGAACCCGAAACTACATCTTTAACGGTTACAGACACATTCCTACCCCCTTTTTACAAATTAACAAAAAAGGGCAGAGATAACCTCTGCCCCATTTTACATTAAGAATTACTCTTCGACCTTAATTACTTCACGGTCGCCATAGTAACCGCAAGCGTTACAAACGCGATGAGGTCTTTTGTACTCGCCGCAACGAGAACACTTTACAAGTGCGGGAGCTGTAAGTTTCCATAAGTTATTACGTCTTTTATCACGACGTGCTTTAGATGTTTTTCTCTTCGGTACTGCCATTTTTAGCAACTCCTTTTAAAAAAATTCATTAATCTTGTTTAAGTAAATCTGCCAGTGCCTGTAAACGAGGATCTACTTCCTTTTTGTTACAGTTGCAATTACCTTCGTTTAAGTTTTTACCGCAGTTAAGACATATTCCTTTACATTCTTCGCGGCAAAGGTGTTTCATCGGAAGAGAAAGCAAAATTTCAGAATAAATAAGCTCATCTAAATCAAGCTTCATATTCGGAACAGGCAAAATGCTGTCGCTGTCTTCCCCTTCGATTTCGGGAGCCAAGGACTTTTCGTAACTTAACTTATATTCGGTTTCGGTTGGTAGCCCGCACCGATCACAAGCAGCCGAAAAGACGTACACCATATTAAGCGAAATGGTAACAAGACCGGCTTTGTTGGATATTTTTCCCGAAACAGAAACGGGCTTTTTGAGCGGATAATCACCCATATAGTCTGTTTCGCTCATATCCACAGAATACTCAATCGGAAGAACTTCATTTTCAGTGATAAATATCTTTTTTAAATCCAGTATCACTTATACTTCCTCCAATCGCACTAAGTTATTATAAAAGATATTAACCTTTTTGTCAATAGGTTTTTTAAGAAAAATTACTGTTCTTCTCTCGCTTTCATAGGAACGTAAGGTTGCGCTTCGTTATCCTTTATATCACGAATAATAATAAAGGGTGTAAGTTCATCATCCTGTCCTGCAGGGTTGTCCCTTACGGTTTCGGCAAGGAATTCGTTTGAAACAACACTTAAGTCTTCGCTTTTTCCAAGTATTTCAACCGAAATATCGTTAGCATCTATTATCATAGAAGTAATACCGTGAGCTTGCTTTATGGCATTACAAGCGCCGTCCGGATTTTCGGGATTAAGCACAGCAAGGTCGTGATAAGTTTCAAATGCCGAATGCATATAAAAGCCATCAATTCCTGCTACGTCCTGTCCTACTATTTCATAGAAAACACCGCGTTTACCAAATACTTTACAAACCGCACCGCAGAAAGCCGCCCATATAATAAGCGGAGCGCCCTTCATATTAATTGCAAGTTGAAGTTTATAAGGTTCGCCCATACCAATACCTGAATCACTGTTAGGCATAGCAAAGCGTGAAAGTGTACGTGCAAGGAAACCTATTTTTACATCTTTTTTCTCTACCGTGTTATCCTGACACATAGAAACAACTTTTTCGCCTATTGCCAGAATATCCCCTTCATTATATAAAGGCTTTACGTAACGGCCCACAAGTTCACACAAATCTTCACCGCGCTGTATAAAGTGGGTATTAATTGCATAACGCTCAAGTCTTTTACCCTCTACTTCACGAACACCGCGAATATAATAAACAATGCCGTCTTTTTCGCGTTTGTTTTCAGCATAGTTTTTATTTCCGTCATACCAAAAAGCCATAATATAAAAACTCCCTTAATTTTTATTTACAATAATAGTATAAACATTTTTTAGTATAAAGTCAATTAAATAAAAGAAAACCCGAGTACAATACTCGGGTTTTAAGCAAATATCAATTATTCTACGTAAGCTAAAACGCCTGCAGGAAGGTCTTCCTTATCAGCCGAAACTGTGAACACAACTTCTACGTTAGCTTCTTCAGCTACAACCTTGATTTTTCCAAGGAATTCTTCAAGTTCAGCGTAATCGCGGGAACCAATGCGAAGTGTAGCATCACCGAAGAGATCAGTTACGTCGTAATTGCCTGCGAGCACGCCGCAGATCATACCGTAATATGCATCAAAACCGCAAATGCCGTAATGTTCAGCATCAATAAGTCTTACCTTATGTGTTATGTTAAATTTCAGGGTATCGCCCTTTTCAATACAAACAACGTTGCCGTTGCTCTTTTCAGCGGCGGCGTTGACGAGATCTACTAACTTTTTCGTCTTACCGGAACCCTTCTTACCAATGATGATTTTTACCATTATTACCAGCTCCTTTTTATTTACATCGGAAGTATCCGAATTATTTATTTGCCTAATCTCTTTTCGAGAATAGCTTTTTCTGCTTCGTATCCCGGTTTACCGAGAAGCGCGAACATATTCTTTTTATAACTTTCAACACCGGGTTGGTCAAAGGGATTAACGCCCAACATATAACCCGAAATTGCACAAGCCTTACAGAAGAAGTAAATAAGTCTGCCTAAATTCTCTTCATCAGCCTTATCAACCTCAATTACAAGATTAGGAACACCGCCGTCGGTATGAGCAAGAACGGTGCCCTCAAAAG
This sequence comes from Acutalibacteraceae bacterium, assembly GCA_045605385.1. Lineage (GTDB taxonomy): Bacteria > Bacillota > Clostridia > Oscillospirales > Acutalibacteraceae > SIG607. The sequence goes on along the minus strand of JAZUPW010000039.1, from coordinate 75,251 downwards.
CCTTTGTATTTACAAAGGACATAGGTTTGCCTGCAAGGAAGTTAAGACCGTCACCGTTGTTATCTTCTTCTTCAATAATAATGTCGCTTCCTGTATCGCCTATGGTAACAACGGTTTCAAACATTAAACGCTTGCCGTCCTGAATGTACTGTCCCATAGAATGCAAATCGGTAGAGAAAACAACACTTGCAGGGAAAAGTCCCTTATTGTCTTTACCTTCGCTTTCACCGTAAAGTTGTTTAAACCATTCAGCCATCATAGTGAAACGGGGTTCGTAACTTACAAGAAGTTCTACCTGTTTACCCTTGTTGTAAAAAGCATTTCTTACAGCAGCGTAACGGTAGCAATCGTTCTTTTCCAAATCCTTAGTATTATAATCGTTTGCGGCATCGGCAGCGCCCTTCATAAGAGCATCAATATCTGCGCCTGCGGCAGCAATTGGCAAAAGACCAACGGCTGTAAGAACCGAGAAACGGCCGCCAACGTCATCAGGCACTACAAAACATTCATAGCCTTTTTCATCTGCCAACTGTTTTAGTGTACCTCTTGCGCGGTCGGTTGTGCAATAAATGCGTTCTGCCGCTTCCTTTTCACCGTACTGTTCTTCCATAAACTTGCGAAGTACACGGAAAGCAACAGCAGGTTCGGTTGTGGTACCGCTTTTGGAAATTATGTTAAGCGAAACTCTTTTTCCTTTGCAAAGAGAAAGAATATCGTTAAGATAAGAACCGCTTATTGAGTTACCTGCAAAGTACACTTCGGGAACGCCGTCACGAAGTTGATTATAATAAGGACCTTTAAGGAATTCAATTGCGGCGCGTGCGCCCAAATAACTTCCGCCAATACCTATTACTATAAGGATATCGGTATCTTTTTTAATTTTTTCAGCGGCTTTTTTAATGCGTTCAAACTCTTCTTTATCGTAATCAAACGGAAGCGTAGTCCAGCCAAGGAAATCGTTTCCAAGACCTTTTTTGCTTTCAAGAAGGTCGTGAGCAATTAAAACAGAAGGTTCTAAGCCGACAATATCGTTCGGACGAAGGAACTCTGCCGCATAATTTGTGTTAAATTTTAATGCCATTATGGTTTGCTCCTAACATTTTTTGCTTTCTTTATGTTATTATTCTACTATAAAGTTGAAAAAATTTCAACCTTATTTATGCAAATTTATTAAAATTTTAACTATTTTTAACCACTAATACATAAATTTTACTTTACAATGCCACCATCATATTTAAAATAAACCAAAATGCCTTTAAAAATGACATTTTTTCACATTCTTCATCGGTAACAATATTAATACTTCCTATTTCTTCTTCACCGCAAAAAAACTTAACGTTGCCCACAACACTACCTTTTTTAAGGGGCGCTTCAATTTCGCTTTGATAATTCACCTTTTGGGTAATATTCTTTTCGTCACTTTTTTTAATAAGAGTATTGAACGGCTTTTCGGCTTTAATTTTTACAGTTTCTACAACGCCGTTTTTAACTTTTACTACTTCTTCGCCTGTAAGTTCGGGATTTACGTTAATGTATGAATAATTAGCAAACCCGTAATTAAGAAGTTTTTGGGCATCGGCAAAACGGTCGTTACTTGACGGCGCATTCATTACAACGGCAACTAAAGATAAATCGTTTCTTTTAGCGCTTGCGGCAAGGCAGTAACCCGCTGTGGCGGTGGTACCCGTTTTAAGACCTGTGCAACCTTCATAAAAGCGTACAAGCCGGTTAGTATTGGTAAGTTCAGATTCACCGTTTCTTAAGGAATCCATCCATACGGTAGTATAATTGGTAATAATTTCGTGTTTTAAAAGTTCACACGCCATAATTGCAACGTCATAAGCGCAAGAATAATGATTTTCGGCATCAAGTCCCGTTGCATTACAGAAATTGGTATTATTCATACCAAGAGCCTTTGCTTTTTCGTTCATAAGCACAACAAAACTTTCTTCACTTCCCGCAACTGCTTCGGCAAGTAAAACCGTTGCATCGTTAGCCGATACTATAACAACCGCCTTAAGTAAATCGTTTACGGTCATTTCTTCACCCGGTTCAAGCCATATTTGTGAACCGCCAAGCGCCGCCGCCGTGTCACTGCAAGTAAGTACGGTATCAAGTGTAAAACGGTTTTCCTTTAATGCTTCCATAACAAGAATTAAAGACATTATTTTTGTAATAGAAGCAGGAGCAAGATGTTCTTCCTTATTATTTTCATAAAGGATTTTGCCCGTATTGCTTTCCATAAGAATGGTTGACTGCGTACTAAGACTTAAACTGTTGTCCCCGTTTTCTGCCGATACGTAAATTCCCCCTATAAGCGCAAAACACAGTATTAATGATACAATTCGTTTCATAAAAAAAGCACACCCCTCTAAGCTAATAAGCCTATAAAAGAGTATGCTTTTAATTTAATTTTAATAACCTAAATCTTCAGCGCAAATAATTACTTTTATACGGTTTTCGAATCGCTGATAGGAAGAAACAACGTAGTCACAGCAAATACGCTGTTCGCTAAAGCAACCGCTTCCTATATTACCGTTACCCTTACATTCACCGGCTTTCGCACAGTAAGTTTTGCAATTAAGTCTTTGTACGTTTTTGGGAGCGGCAATTTTTCTTATACGCTCAAACCCTGCCACGGTATCTTTAACAATTTTATTCTTACCCACAACCACAATAACGCTTTCGGGACCGTAAAGCATAGCCGCTACACGGTTTGCGTTGCCGTCTACGTTAACAAGTTCACCGTTTTCTGTTACGGCGTTGCTTGACGTTACAAAATTATCGGCAAAAAAAGCATCGCGGAAAAGTTTCTTGCGTTCTTCAAGAGTAATGCCTTCTTTGTAACGGTCTATAAAAGCATAATCACCGTTTCTGAATTCTTCAATGGCGCCAATTTGGTCTAAGGTAACTGAACCGCCAACGGCTATAGTTTCACCCTTGCCTATAAGACTTTTTATAATGGGCATTATATCCTCTTTGGTTTGGGCATAAAAAGGTTTTATTCTGTTTTTTTCAAGTGCTTCCATTGTAATTTTAATTTGTTCTGTCATATTATAATTCCTCCGCCAATTACTATATCACCATCATAAAATACTGCCGCCTGACCTGGTGCGGGCGCTCTTTGCGGCTCAATGAACTCAAGTTCCGCAGTGTCTTCGCTTATCATTCTAAGGGTTGCAGGGGCTTCTTTGTGCCTATAACGCAGTTTTGCGGTAACCTTTAACTCACCATTTAAAGCATCAAACGGAATAAAGTTAAGGTCTTTAAGTTTAACTTTAGTGCTGAAAAGATGTTCTTCATCACCTATTACAACCGTGTTTGTATCCACGTTTTTGCTTATTACAAATGCAGGCTTTCCAAGTGCAATACCAAGCCCTTTTCTTTGCCCAATGGTATAATGAATAACGCCTTTGTGTCTGCCAATAACGTTACCGTTTATGTCGGTATAATTGCCCTGTTCTATTTCACAGTCACAGTTGTTTTTAATAAAAGCGGCATAATCGCCGTCGGGAATAAAGCAAATATCCTGACTGTCAGGTCGGTTTGCGTTAATAAGTTTAAGTTCTTCGGCAATTTCCCTTATTTGTGCCTTTGTGTAGTCAGAAAGCGGCATTTTTGTTCGGCGCAGTTGGTCTTGCGTAAGGCTGTATAAAACGTAAGTTTGGTCTTTCGATTTATCTTCGGGACGGTAAAGAAGCACACGGTCACCGCTTTTGCCTATTTTAGAATAATGACCTGTGGCAATATAATCCACACCCATTTCATCCGCCTTTTCAATAAGCGCCTTAAACTTAACGGTTTTATTGCATACAATACAAGGATTAGGCGTATAACCGTTTAAATAAGAATTAATAAAATAATCTTCTACTTCGCGTTTAAAAGCGCATGAAAAATCGAAAACGTAATGCTCGATATTAAGATTCTCGCAAACGCTCTTTGCATCAAGAATATCTTTTTCGCTGTTTTTAAGTCCGCCGTGCATTTTTAACGTAGCGCCTAATACGTCATATCCATTTTGCTTTAACACAGCAGCTGCCACCGAAGAGTCCACGCCCCCCGAAAGCCCAATTAAAACCTTTTCCATTAAATCACCAAACACATTATACAATAAAACAGGAAACTATGCAAATGGTTATTTATAAAAAAACACGCACAGGACAACCTGCACGTGTTTTTATTAATTAGAACAAGCCTGTTATTTTGCCGTTTTCGTCTACGTCGATTTTTTCGGCTGCAGGTACTTTGGGAAGTCCAGGCATAGTCATAATATCGCCCGTTAGGACAACTATGAAGCCTGCGCCTGCCGAAATCTTTACGTTTCTAACGGTAACCTTAAAGCCTTCGGGTGCGCCCAAGAGTGTGGGGTTATCGGAGAAACTGTATTGAGTTTTAGCAATACATACGGGACAATTATTAAAGCCTAATTCTTTAAGTTGTTCTATTTGCTTTTTAGCAGCAGGGGTAATTATAATGCCGTCACCGCCGTAAACCTTTGTAACAACCGATTCAATTTTTTCTTCTATTGAAGCGTCATCGCTGTAAGAGAAGGTGAAATCGCCCTTTTCTTCTTCGCAAAGGCGAACAACTTCATGCGCTAATTCTTTGCCGCCCTTACCGCCTTCTGCCCAAACGTTGGAAAGCACGGTGTTAACGCCTAATTCCTTACATTTAGCAATAATAAAATCAATTTCATTATCGGTATCGGTTGGGAAACGGTTAACCGCAACAACGCAAGGAAGTTTATAAACGTTTTTAATGTTAGCAACGTGACGAAGAAGGTTTGGAACACCTCTGCCAAGCGCATCGATATCTTCATTACCGAGTTCGGTTTTTGCAAGACCGCCGTGCATTTTAAGTGCTCTTACAGTAGCAACAACTACAACGGCATCGGGAGTAAGACCTGCCATACGGCATTTAATATCAAGGAACTTTTCAGCGCCTAAGTCTGCGCCGAAACCTGCTTCGGTAATAGCGTAATCGCCCATTTTAAGAGCAAGTTTTGTTGCCATAACCGAGTTACAGCCGTGTGCGATATTAGCAAAAGGTCCGCCGTGAACAAATGCAGGGGTACCTTCTAAAGTCTGTACAAGATTTGGCTTAATGGCATCTTTAAGCAGTGCGGTCATAGCGCCTACAGCCTTTAAGTCACCCGCAGTTACAGGCTTATCGTCATAAGTGTAACCCACTATAATTTTAGAAAGTCTTTCCTTTAAGTCGGTAATAGAACTTGCCAGACAGAAAACAGCCATAATTTCAGAAGCAACGGTAATATCAAAACCGTCTTCACGCGGAACACCGTTAACCTTACCGCCAAGACCGTTAATAACGTAGCGAAGTTGTCTGTCATTCATATCAACGCAACGCTTCCAGGTAATTTTCTTAACGTCAATACCTAAAGCATTACCCTGCTGAATATGGTTATCTAGCATTGCGGCAAGAAGGTTATTTGCAGCGCCAATAGCGTGGAAGTCACCCGTAAAGTGAAGGTTTATATCTTCCATAGGAACAACCTGAGCATATCCGCCGCCTGCGGCACCGCCCTTAACACCGAAAACAGGGCCTAAAGATGGTTCACGCAAGGCAACAGTTACGTTTTTGCCTATTCTTTTAAGACCATCCGCAAGACCTATTGTTGTGGTAGTTTTACCCTCACCCGCAGGAGTAGGGGTTATTGCAGTAACAAGCACCAACTTACCGTTGTTTCTGCCCTCTTCATTTAAAAGAGCAAGGTCTATTTTTGCTTTATATTTGCCGTACTGTTCAATATATTTTTCATCTACACCTGCCGCAGCCGCTATTTCTGTAATAGGCTGCATTTCACATTCCTGAGCTATTTCAATATCTGATTTATAAGCCATTTTTTACACGTCCTTTTTAGCAGTATGAAGCATTACATCGTGAGCGCCGCCCTCGATAATGCTTGCCTGAGAAACAAGGGTAAGTTTTGCTTTTTGCTGTAATTCGGGAATAGTTAATGCACCGCAGTTGCACATTGTAGAGCGTACCTTAGCAAGTGTTTGCTGAACGTTATCAGCAAGTTTGCCCGCATAAGGAACGTAAGAGTCTACACCTTCTTCGAAGGAAAGTTTACCTGCTCCGCCTAAATCGTAACGCTGCCAGTTTCTTGCACGGTTAGAACCTTCGCCCCAATATTCTTTCATTAAAGTACCGCCGATATTAACTTTCTGGCTGGGACTTTCATCAAAACGGGCGAAATATCTGCCAAGCATAATAAAGTCTGCGCCCATAGCAAGTGCTAAAGTAACGTGGTGGTCGTGAACAATACCGCCGTCAGAACAAACAGGAACGTAAATACCTGTTTCTTCATAATATTCATCTCTTGCCTTGCAAACTTCAATAAGCGCTGTAGCCTGACCGCGGCCAATACCCTTGGTTTCACGGGTAATACAAATAGACCCGCCGCCAATACCAACCTTAATAAAGTCTGCGCCGTTTTCTGCCAGGAAACGGAAGCCTTCTTTGTCTACAACGTTACCTGCGCCTATTTTAACGCTATCGCCGTAAGTTTTTCTAACCCAAGCAATTGTACGGCTCTGCCATTCGGAAAAACCTTCGGAAGAGTCAATACAAAGCACGTCTACTCCTGCTTCAACCAAAGCGGGAATGCGCTGTTCGTAGTCACGGGTATTAATACCTGCGCCAACAACATAACGCTTTTCGCTATCAAGAAGTTCATTGGGATTCTGTTTGTGCTGATCGTAGTCCTTACGGAACACAAAACTTACAAGTTTACCCTCTTCATCTACAATAGGTAAAGAATTTAATTTATGATCCCAGATAATATCGTTTGCTTCCTTTAAGGTTGTACCTTCGGGAGCAGTTATAAGTTTTTCAAGCGGAGTCATAAATTCACTAACCTTAATGCTTGTTTCCATACGGCTTACACGGTAATCTCTGCCAGTAACAATACCAAGCAATACACCGTTTGCAGTACCGTCGGAAGTAACGGCAACAGTGGAATGACCCGTTTTTTCTTTAAGCGCCAGAACATCGGCAAGAGTCTGGTCAGGACGGATATTGGAATTGCTTATAACAAAACCTGCTTTGTGTTTTTTAACAGCAGCAACCATTGCCGCTTCATCTTCAATACTTTGAGAACCGTAAATAAAGGATACGCCGCCCTCTTTAGCAAGAGCAATTGCAAGTTTTGAACCCGAAACCGACTGCATAATAGCAGAAACAAGCGGAGTTTTTAATTTAATTGCGGGTTCTTCACCTTTTTTATAACGCACAAGCGGAGTTTCAAGAGAAACCGCAGTAGGCACACATTCGCTTGAAGAATAGCCGGGTACTAAAAGATACTCGTTAAATGTATGAGATGGTTCTGAAAAATAAAATGCCATAATTTATATACCTCACTTAAAATATTTAACTGCCGAAGCAAACATTTTTATATCATATTCACCGGGAACATTCTTATAAAGACCGCTTCCGATACGCTCACTGTGTCCCATTTTACCGAAAACTCTGCCGTCAGGCGAAGTAATACCCTCAATAGCGCAAACAGAATTGTTGGGGTTAAAACGGATATCGCTTGTAGCGTTGCCGTTTAAATCAACGTACTGTGTAGCAACCTGTCCGTTAGCAATCAATTGCTTAATTAGTTCTTCACTTGCAAGGAATCTTCCTTCGCCGTGAGAAATGGGAACGTTTATAATATCGCCAACGTTTACACCCTTAAGCCACGGAGATTTATTAGAAGCAATACGTGTGCGTACAATACGTGATTGATGTCTGCCAATGGTATTAAAGGTAAGTGTCGGGCAGTTCTCATCGGTATCAATAATCTTACCAAACGGTACAAGGCCAAGTTTTATAAGCGCCTGGAAACCGTTGCAGATACCGCACATAAGACCGTCACGGTTATCAAGTAAATTATGTACCTGTTCTTTAATTTCTTCGTTGCGGAAGAATGCTGTTATAAACTTACCGCTTCCGTCGGGTTCATCACCGCCCGAAAATCCGCCGGGTAAGAATATCATTTGCGCTGTTTTAAGTTTATTCGCAAATTCTTCAACACTTGCGGCTATATCAGAAGACGACATATTCTTTATAACAAATATTTCTGGGTCTGCACCTGCATCTGCCATAGCCTTTGCCGAATCGAACTCGCAGTTTGTACCCGGGAAGGCAGGAATGAGCACCTTTGGTTTTGCTACTTTAATTGCAGGAGAAAGAATTTCATTACTATTATAAGAAATGTTTTCAATTTTACCGCTTCCCTGCTTTATATTACAGGAATATACGGGTTCTAACTTATCTTCATAACCTTTAAGTAAACTTTCAAGTTCTATTTTTTCTTCGCCCAGAACAAGCGCTGCTTCTTCGGTTACAAAACCTATAGTTTCGCCTTCGTCGCAATCATTTTCAAGTTCTAAAACAAAACTTGCATAGTTATAAGAGAAAAGCTTTTCTAAAGTTACGCTGTTTTCAAACTTAACGCCAAATGAATTACCAAATGCCATTTTCATAACGGCTTCAGCAATACCGCCCATACCGCAAGTATAACAAGAAACAGCCTTTTTGCTTCTTAAAAGTTCCGTTACCTTGCTAAAGAGTTTAAGCAAGGAATCGGTTTTAGGCAAACCGTTTTCATCGTATTCGCAAGAAAGCACCGCAACACGGTTACCAACCTTTTTAAACTCACCCGATACAACTTCATCGCAATTGCCCGTTGTAACAGCAAAAGAAACAAGTGTGGGAGGAACGTCAATATTTTCAAAAGTACCGCTCATAGAATCTTTGCCGCCGATAGAACCAATACCAAGTTCAAGTTGAGCCTTAAACGCACCGAGTAATGCGGCAAGAGGTTTGCCCCAACGTGTAGCTTCTTTTCCGGGATGTTCAAAATATTCCTGGAAGGTAAGATAAACTTCGTTAAAGTCGGCACCGCTTGCAATAAGTTTGCAAACCGATTCAACAACAGCTAAGTAAGCGCCATGATAAGGACTTGCTTCGGTAATGAAAGGATTATAACCCCAAGCCATATAAGAACAAGCGTTGGTATGTTTCTTTTCTACCGAAATTTTTTGTACCATACACTGCGACGGAGTAAGCTGATTTTTACCGCCAAACGGCATAATTACGGTTCCTGCGCCTATGGTAGAGTCAAAACGTTCGGAAAGACCGCGTTTTGAACATATATTAAGGTCACTTGCCAGCGCGGTATAGTTTTCAACAAATGTATTAAGTATTTCGCGTTTACTTTGCTTTGCTTTAACGCTTTGCACCGAAATATGCTTTTCTGCGCCGTTTGAATTAAGGAATTCACGGCTTATATCTACTATTTTTGCGCCGTTCCAATTCATAACAAGTCTTGGTTCTTCTTTAATAACGGCAACTCGTTTAGCGCTTAAGTTTTCGGTTTTTGCAAGAGCAATAAACGCTTCGGCATCTTTTTCTTCTACAACAACTGCCATTCTTTCCTGAGATTCGGAAATAGCAAGTTCTGTGCCGTCAAGACCTTCGTATTTTTTGGGAACTGCATTAAGGTCTATTTCAAGACCGTCTGCCAATTCGCCTATAGCAACCGAAACACCGCCTGCGCCGAAGTCGTTACAACGCTTTATCATACGACAAGCAGTTTTGTTGCGGAACAAACGCTGAAGTTTTCTTTCTTCGGGGGCATTACCCTTTTGAACTTCTGCTCCACAGGTTTCAACAGAATGAGCGTTATGCGATTTTGAAGAACCTGTAGCACCGCCTATACCGTCACGGCCCGTAGCACCGCCAAGAAGAATAACAACGTCACCTGGGGCGGGTACTTCTCTTCTTACGTTTTCAGCAGGAGCCGCCGCAATAACAGCGCCTATTTCCATACGCTTTGCAGCGTAACCGTCGTGATAAATTTCATCTACAATGCCTGTAGCAAGACCGATTTGGTTACCGTAAGAAGAATAACCTGCAGCCGCAGTTGTAACTATTTTTCTTTGCGGAAGTTTACCCGGTATTGTTTCGCCAACGGGTTTTAAGGGGTCTGCCGCACCCGTAACGCGCATAGCGCCGTAAACGTAAGAACGTCCCGAAAGCGGGTCACGTATTGCACCGCCTATACAGGTAGCCGCACCGCCGAAAGGTTCAATTTCGGTAGGATGGTTATGTGTTTCGTTTTTAAAGAGCAACAACCATTCTTCATTTTCGCCTTCAACTTCAATATTAATTTTCACGGTACAAGCATTAATTTCTTCAGATTCATCTAATTTATCCAACTTACCGTTTTTCTTTAAATACTTAACGGCAACGGTGGCTAAATCCATAAGGCAAACAGGCTTTGTTCTGCCAAGTTCTTTTCTTACCGCAATATATTCATCGTAAGTTTTCTGTAAAAGTTCATCTTCAAACTTAACGTTATCAATAACGGTAAGGAAGGTTGTATGGCGGCAGTGGTCCGACCAATAAGTATCTATCATACGGATTTCCGTTATTGTAGGATCACGTTTTTCGCTTATAAAATACTGCTGACAAAAGGCAATATCATCGGCATCCATAGCAAGACCGTAATTCTTAACAAAATCTTCAAGACCTGCTCTGTCAAGTTTTGTAAAGCCTTCAAGCACAGCAACGGTGGTAGGAATGTTATAATCGGCTTTAAGGGTTTTTGGAAGTTCTAATGATGCTTCTCTTGATTCAACGGGATTTATAACGTGCTTTTTAACAGCATTTATTTCTTCTTCAGTTAAATTACCGTAAAGTACGTAAACCTTTGCAGTGCGTACTGTGGGGCGTTCACCCTTAGAAATAATCTGTATACACTGCGCTGCCGAGTCTGCGCGTTGATCAAACTGACCGGGCAAGAACTCGGTTGCAAATACAACACCGTTCTCTGCTTGCACTGTATTGCTTGTAATATCAAGCTGAGGTTCGGAAAAAACCGTATTAATTGCATAATCAAAAAGTTCTTTTTCAATGTTTTCTGCATCGTAACGGTTAATTACACGAACGTCTTCCAACGATTTAATATTTAAAAATTCTCTTACTTCGTTAAGCAAACTTTTTGCTTCGTGAGCAAGTTCTTTTTTCTTTTCAACATATACTCTGTAAACCATTATTTCCCCTCCGAACAAGCAAGTGCCTTTTTACCTATATCACTGCGGCAATAAGAATTATTGAAGCAAACCTTTTCTTTTTGGTCGTATGCCTTTTCTATTGCCTCTTTTAAAGTAGGCGCGGTTGCGGTAACCCCCAAAACTCTTCCGCCCGACGTTAAAAGTTTGCCCTCTTTAAGTTGTGCACCTGCTATGTATACACAAGCATCAATATCATCTTCAACGGTTATTTCAAAACCCTTTTCATAAGATTCAGGATAACCCTTTGATGCCATTACAACACACGCAGCGCTGTTTGAAGAAAACTTAACGTCATCTTCTTTTAACGTACCGTCTGCCGTTTTTTGCATAACAGTAAGTAAATCGCTTTCCATTAAAGGAAGCACAACCTGTGTTTCGGGGTCACCGAAACGGCAGTTATATTCAATAACTTTAGGTCCTTTTTCGGTAAGCATTAAACCAAAGTAAAGACAGCCTTTAAAGGTACGGCCTTCTGCTTTCATAGCATTAATTGTAGGAACAAATATTTTTTCCATACAAACTTCGGCAATTTCCTTTGTATAATAAGGGTTAGGCGCAATTGTGCCCATACCGCCCGTATTAAGACCGGTATCATTATCGCCAATACGCTTATGGTCCATACTGGAAACCATTGGAATTACAACGTTACCGTCGGTAAAACTTAAAACCGAAACTTCGGGGCCTGTTAAAAATTCTTCAATAACAACGGTATTGCCGCTTTTACCGAACTTTGCATTCTGCATCATATCAATAACCGCAGTTTTGGCTTCTTCACGGGTTAAGGCAATTATAACTCCCTTACCAAGTGCTAATCCGTCTGCCTTTATAACAACGGGAATAGCGCAGGTTTCAAGATAATCAAGCGCCTTTTCCATATCATTAAAAATTTCATACTCTGCGGTAGGAATACCGTATTTTTTCATTAAATCTTTAGAAAACGCTTTACTTGCTTCTATAATTGCGGCTTTTTTATCGGGGCCGAAGCACTTAATTCCAACTTTATTAAGTTCATCTACAAGACCGCCTGCAAGCGGGTCGTCGGGTGCAACAACGGCAAAATCAATTTTATTATTCACGGCAAAATCCACTATTTTGTCGAATTCCATAACGCCAATATTTACACACTGGGCATCTTTCGCCATACCGCCGTTGCCCGGTAGAGCATAAAGGTTTTCTACTTTTTTATTTTCTTTAATTTTTTTAACAATAGCGTGTTCTCTTCCGCCGCTACCGATTACTAAAACATTCATTATACTATTTACTCCTGATTAATGATGGAAAAGTCTCATACCCGTAAATGACATTACCATACCGTACTTATCGGCAGTAGAAATAACAATGTCATCTCTTACAGAACCGCCGGGTTGCGCAATATAACTTACACCGCTTCTCTTTGCGCGTTCAATGTTATCATCAAACGGGAAGAAAGCATCGCTTCCGAGAGTAACGCCCGTAACAGTAGAAAGATATGCTTTCTTTTCTTCTTTTGTAAAGGGTTCGGGGCGAGAAGTAAAGTATTTCTGCCAGTTACCTTCATCAAGTACGTCACCGCAATCGTCATCGGAAAGATATAAATCAACACAATTATTACGGTCAGGACGAGAAAGTGCGGGGAGGAACGGAAGATTCAACACTTTTTCGGTCTGGCGAAGCATAAATAAATCTGCCTTTTGTCCTGCAAGTCTTGTGCAGTGAATACGGCTCTGCTGACCTGCGCCAACACCTATAGCCTGTCCGTCGTAAGCAAAGCAAACCGAATTAGACTGTGTATATTTTAAAGTGATAAGTGAAATTATCATATCCTGAACAGCGTTGTCGGGAAGTTCTTTATTCTTTGTAACAATGTTAGAAAGAAGTTCTTTATCTATTTTAAAGTTATTTCTGCCCTGTTCGAAAGTAATACCGAAAACTTCTTTGGTTTCTTTTTCGGCGGGAACATAGTCAGGGTCTATTTTAACAATGTTATATGTACCTTTTCTTTTTGCCTTTAATATTTCAAGGGCTTTTTCACTGTAAGAAGGAGCAATAATACCGTCGGATACTTCGCGCGAAATAATCTTTGCGCACACTTCATCGCATTCATCTGAAAGCGCAATCCAATCACCGAATGAACTCATACGGTCGGTTCCTCTTGCTCTTGCATAAGCACAGGCAATAGGAGAATTATCAAGGCCCTCAATGTCGTCTACAAAACAAGCCTTTTTAAGATTTTCGTTTAAAACTTTACCAACAGCAGCCGAAGTAGGACTAACGTGCTTAAAAGAGGTTGCGCAGGGCATACCTGTAGCAGTTTTAAGTTCTTTTACAAGTTGCCAACTGTTAAAGGCATCTAAAAAGTTAATGTAACCCGGTTTGCCGTTTAAAATTTCAATAGGAAGGTCACTGCCGTCTCTCATAAAAATTCTTGAAGGTTTCTGGTTGGGGTTACAACCGTATTTAAGTTCTAATTCGTTCATTTTGCGTTCTCCTTATTTATTCTTGTTTATAATTATTTCTTCGCTTTTTCCGCTGTCAAGTTCAACGGTTCTTACAAAAAGCGAAACCTTGTTATCTTCATTTAAATTATCCCAAACTATATCTGCCAATTCTTTTGCAGTATTAGGAAGTTCAATTTCTTCGGGTTCACCGTAGAAAGAAGGAATAGGATTACCGTCGCACTTATAGGTGTGAATAAAGTGACCTATGCCGTCTTCGGGAACATAGTTGTAAAAATAACGGTTACAAGCCTCAGGTCTGCCGTTAGCGCTTTTTAAAATAGAAAGCTTATATGTAAATTCACTTCGTGGTAAAGAGTAATAAAGAATACCCGAAATTCTTGGTGTAAAGTTAGGCGCATCGGGTTCAAACTCTCTAACTGACAGCGCCTCTTCAAAGGTTCTTAAATCGTTTAAATAATCATAAACGGTGTTTGTCTGGTCCCCGTTTGTAATTATATCTACGTTTCCGCCCTTTGCCGAAAGGTAAGGATTGTAAATAATAAGGCTTGGGTCTATTAATTTAGATTCATCGAAAGCTCTGGTTCGCATACCGCCTTCAAATCTTTCAAAAATACGGTTACGGCTGTTTTCACTTCTGCCCATTATGAAATAAGCAATCATAGCCTTTTTACCGTCTGCCGATTTACCTATTACAATACCTCTGCCTGGGTAGGTGTTTTCACTTAGTAAAGTTTTTAAATCATACAAAGCCATAATTATTCTCCTTTAATTATCTCTGCGCATACTTTTTCAGTAGCCTTGGGAAGAATTTTCCATTCTGCTTCTTCCATAACTCTTTTCTGCAAGATTTCTGCTGTGTCGCCGTCTTTTATTTCTACAGCCTTTTGCATTATTATTTTTCCGCCGTCGGGAATTTCGTTTACAAAATGCACGGTTGCGCCCGTAACCTTAACGCCGTAATCAAGCGCAGCTTGATGAACTTTGAGTCCGTAAAAACCTTTTCCGCAAAACGACGGAATTAACGACGGATGCACGTTTATTATTCTGTTAGAAAAGCGCTTTATGAAATCTTCGCTTAAAATAGATAAAAATCCTGCAAGAACAATAATATCTATTTTTTCTTCGTTTAGAGTTCTTATTATTTCTGCTTCTAAAGATTCTTTAGAACCTAATTTAAGTTCGGTAAATACAAAAGTTTTAATACCTGCATTTTCTGCTCTTGTTAAAGCGTAGGCCGCAGGAACGTTTGAAATAACAACGCTTATTTCACCGCTTTTTATAATGCCCGATTTTTGCGCATCAATTAAAGCCTGTAAATTTGTGCCGCCGCCCGAAACAAGAACACCTATTTTTGCTTTTCTCATAATATCACCTGTGTATCGGAAACAACTATTTCACCAATTACGTAAGCATCTTCGCCCTGCTCTTTAAGAATAGCAAGTGCTTTTTCTACGTCTTCTTTTGCCACAGTAATGCTCATACCTACGCCCATATTAAAGGTATTGAACATATCGTGTTCACTAATACCGCCAACCTTTGCAATAAGATTGAATATAGGCAGTATTTTAACAGCCGATTTATCTATTTTAGCGCCAAAACCTTTTGGTATGCTTCTTGGAATATTTTCATAAAATCCGCCGCCTGTAATATGCGAAATACCCTTAACTTTTACCTGTTCAAGAAGCGCAAGAACGCTTTTTACGTAAAGTTTTGTAGGAGTAAGTAATGTTTCACCTAAAGATTTACCGCCCAATTCCTCAACAGGAGAAGTTAAATCGGCATTTTCAATATCAAAAACTTTTCTTACAAGAGAAAATCCGTTGGAATGGACACCGCTTGAAGCAAGTGCAATTATAACGTCGCCTTCTTTTACTGTGTTGTTATCAATAATTTTCTTCTTGTCCACAACACCGGTGCAATAACCCGCAAGGTCGTAATCGTCTTCGGGCATAAGTCCTGGATGTTCTGCAGTTTCGCCGCCTATTAAAGCGCAACCTGCTCTTACACAGCCTTCAGCAACACCGCCTACAATGTCGGCAATCTTTTCGGGGTAATTTTTACCGCAAGCAATATAATCAAGGAAGAAAAGCGGCTTTGCACCACAGCATATAATATCGTTTGCACACATAGCAACGCAGTCAATACCAATTGTATCGTGCTTATCAAGAAGCATAGCGAGTTTAATTTTTGTTCCAACACCATCGGTACCGCTTACTAATACAGGCTCGCTTATTCCTGTAAGATCAAGACCGAAGCAACCGCCGAAACCGCCCACGTCATCAAGACAGCCTTCATTTTTAGTGCGATTAATGTGCTTCTTCATAAGTTCAACAGATTTATAACCCGCAGTAATATCAACGCCTGCAGCAGCGTATGAATCAGATTTAGATTGATGTATCATAGTATTTATTCCTTTCCGTTCCAACAATATGTGCAAAGTTTACATTTTGGCAAACCAATAGCTTTTTCTATTCCCTCAAGAGTTTGAAACTCAAGCGAAGCAAAATGCATTTTTTCGGCTAAGGTTTTTCTTAATTTTTTACCTCTTTCGGTTTTTGGATTACTGTATTCTTCTATATATTTTTCTCCTTCTTCGCCCTCAAGTTCAAAAATAGTCTTACGGGCAACAAGTTCCATATCAGAAGTGCCTCTTGAAAAATTAAGATATTTACAGCCGTACATAATAGGCGGACACGCCGAACGTATATGCACAGCCTTGGCGCCGTTTTCATAAAGGAAGTCAACCGTTTCTCTAAGCTGTGTTCCGCGAACTATTGAATCGTCCACAAACATAAGATTTTTATCCTCAATAAGTTCGTGAACAGGTATCATTTTCATTTTTGCAATTTTGTTTCTGTCACTCTGCTTTGAAGGAGTGAAACTCTTAGACCAGGTAGGGGTATATTTTATAAAAGGACGCGCAAAGCGAATTGAACTTTTATTTGCATAACCTATTGCGTGGGGTGTACCTGAATCGGGAACTCCGCAAACAAAATCAACGTTTGGCATAGTACCGTTTTCCTTATCGTTTTCTGCCATTATTTCGCCGTTGCGGTTTCTCATTGCTTCAACGTTTATACCCTCGTAACAAGACGTAGGATATCCGTAATAACTCCAAAGAAATGAACAGATACGCATTTCTTCCCTTGCTTCTTTAAGCACGGTAAGAGAATCGGGCGATAATTCCACTATTTCAGCAGGTCCTAATTCGCGTTCATCCTTGTATCCTAACTTCTGATGTGAAAATGATTCAAACGAAACGCTGTATCCGTTTTCACCTTTTCCTATAAGCATAGGCAATCTGCCGTAATAATCACGAGCAGCAATAATGTTACCGTTGTCTTTTAAAATAATAATTGCCGCCGTGCCATCAATTTTTTCCTGCGCAAAACGAATTCCGTCTTCAAAAGTTTTATTTTCATTTATAAGTGCCGCCACAAGTTCCGCAGAGTTAATTCTGCCACCTGTCATGGCATCAAAGTGGCCGCCCGTTGTGTTTAAGTATTCTTGTATAAGTTTTTCGGAATTATTAATAATTCCCGTAACACAAATTGCGTATATTCCAAGTTTAGACCTCATAAGCAAGGGTTGTGGATCGGTATCGCTTATACAACCAATTGCTGAAGTGCCCTGCATTTCTTCAAAAACGTCTTTAAACTTAGTACGGAAAGGCGCATTTTCAATATTGTGAATACTGCGTTGAAGACCTGTTTTGCTATCATAAACGGCCATTCCGCCGCGTTTTGTCCCTAAGTGCGAATGATAATCGGTGCCGTAAAAAACATCTTCAACAGCATCCTCTTTACCAACTACGCCGAAAAATCCTCCCATTTTTTGCTCCTTTTAAAACCTCTATATATAGTGCTATAGGCTGACTTAACCGTCAGCCTAAGTTAGTTTATTTTTATAATTTATGCAAAAAAGAGTTCAGAAAGTGTCATTGGGTCAATGTATTCACCGTTCTTGTAAACGCGCATATTTCCCGACGCAATTTCATCTATAAGCATTACGTTGCCGTCAGCATCGTAACCGAACTCAAATTTAATATCGTAAAGTTCAAGACCTTTTTCTTTAAGGTCATCTGCAACAATTTTTGTAATCTTCTGAGTCATATCTTTAATGTCATCATACTGCTTTGCAGTCATAACACCCAAATCAACAAGTCCGTCTTTAGTTACAAGCGGATCTCCCTTTTCATCGTTCTTAAAGGTTGTTTCAACGTAAGCGGGTAATAAATCGCCTTCTTCACAGTAATCGCTGTAACGGCGGAAGAAACTTCCCACTGCTCTGTAGCGGCAGATAACTTCAAGTCCCTTACCAAAAACTTTAGCAGGTAAAACTTCCATTGTGGTATCGTTTAAATCTGCACTTATATAATGTGTTTTAATGCCTGCAGCATTTACTTTTTCAAAGAAGTATATAGACATACGAAGGTTAACGTCACCAACACCGTCTATGGTAAGACCTACAGCATTTTCGCCCGGATCAAACACACCGTCTTTGCCTGTGCAGTCATCTTTGAACTTAAGCAAGTAGTTGCCGTTAGCAAGTGAATAAACGTCTTTGGTTTTTCCTGTGTAAACAAGTTTCTTTTCCATTTTAATAAAACTCCTTTTATAAAAACATAAAATTTCAAACAATTATAATTTTTCGGCAACAGCCGCATCTTTTTCCAAAACCTTTAATGCATCTGCCTTGCGTTTTGCTTCTAACTTTTCTGCAATAGTATCGTCGCTTACTGCAAATATTTCAGCGCACAAAAGCGCGGCATTAACACCGCCGTCAATCGCAACGGTTGCCACGGGGATTCCCGACGGCATCATAACAGTTGAAAGTAACGCGTCAAGTCCGTCTAAATTAGAAGACTTACAGGGAATACCGATAACAGGCAAGGTAGTATTTGCCGCAACAGCCCCCGCAAGATGCGCTGCCATACCTGCCGCCGCAATAATAGCACCAAAGCCGTTGCTTCTTGCGTTTTTAGAAAACGTTGCTGCTTCATTTGGTGTACGGTGGGCAGAATAAATATGAACTTCATATTCTATTCCCAACTCTTTTAATGTGTCGGTTGCTTTTTTTATAATGGGAAGATCGCTGTCACTTCCCATTAAAATACCAACTTTTTTCATGTTGCTACCTCCGAAATAATATACAAAAAGACGCACTTAAGCATAATACTGCTCTAAGTGCGCCCAGACGGTCGGCTAAAAATACAATTCTTACTCCCCTGTGGTTACCCACTTTTTCCGTCAGTTATAAGAACCGTTAGGACAGCTTTCTTAAAGCTTACCTGATATGTTAATTATTTTATCATATTTTACTCTTTCCGTCAAGAAAATTAACGTTATTTTTTCAAAAAAACAGCCGCCAAAAATAGCGACTGTTTTTAAATGTATTTTGTGTATTTTGCCAAGCCTTATTCTTCTTCGTTTTCAAAAGCAGAAAGCATTGGCGCAACGTCTTTCTTTTTGATAACGCGGTCTATGTAATTCTTTGTAATTTTCATTACAAGCGGAACCAATACCACAACACCAATAAGGTTAGGTATCATCATAAGACCGTTGAACGTATCGGAAATATCCCAAGCAAGGCTGGATGTAAGAACTGCACCGAAAATAATTGTGCAAACGTGAATTATACGGAAAATAAAGGTTGTCTTTGCACCGAATAGATATTCCCAAGCTTTAGAACCGTAATGTGACCAACCAAGAACGGTTGTAAATGCAAACAGGAACATAGCAATAGCAACAAAGCGCTGACCAATGTTACCCCAACCGAATACTTCATTAAAGGCGCCGCCTACCAAGGTTGCGTCGGAAAGACCTTCTGCAACTTCACCGGTAAGAGCATTGAATACACCGCCGTTAAGACCGCCCGATGTAAGAACAACAAGTGCTGTCATTGTGCAAACTACCATAGTATCGGCGAATACTTCAAATATACCCCACATACCCTGCTTTACAGGTTCTTTAACGCTGGAGTTAGAGTGAACCATAACCGAAGAACCAAGACCTGCTTCGTTAGAGAACACACCGCGCTTAAATCCGTTGGTCATAGCAACAATAACACCGCCAAGTCCACCGCCAACGAAGGCTTCGGGTTTGAATGCGTTAACAAATATTGCCTTGAACGCAGGAATAATAGCATCGTAATGAATACCGATAATAACAAGGCTGCCCACAACGTAAAGCACAACCATAAAAGGAACTATTTTTTCAGCAACGTTAGCAATACGCTTAACACCGCCTAAAGTGATAACAGCAGTAAGAATCATTATAGCAACGCCAAGAATAATGTTGTAAAGCGAAATGCCATCAAATACCTGAATTGAAGAAAGAGCAGATACGTCAAACGCTGCAGATACGTTAGCAACAATTTTGTTAACCTGACCCATACTACCAATACCAAAAGAAGCAAGCATTGTAAAGATACAGAAAAGAACGGCTAAAATCTTACCGGGTATCTTCATACCTTTTTTACCACCAAGGCCGTCTTGCAAATAGTACATAGCGCCGCCGGACCATTCGCCTTGGCTGTTTTTACGGCGATAGTAAATACCCAAAGTATTTTCGGCAAAGTTTGTCATCATACCAAAAAATGCGGCAACCCACATCCAGAAAACAGCACCTGCGCCGCCAATACAAAGAGCAGCAGCAACACCGGCAATATTACCTGTGCCTACGGTTGCGGCAAGTGCGGTACAAAGAGCCTGGAAGGGTGAAATTGTACCTTTTTCCTTGCGGTGTTTCATAACCTCTTTAGTAAACATACTACCAAGTGTCTGCTTAAACCAATGGCCGATATGTGTAATCTGGAACACTTTTGTGCAAAGGGTTACAATAATACCTGTGCCTATTAAAAGCGCAAGACCGAATATACCCCATACAACGCCGTTTACACTGCCGTTGACTTCAGCGATTTTGTCAAGAATTGAATTCATTTTGACATCCCCCTATAAAAAATTTACATAATAAAATCGGACTGCGCTTCGCGCAATCCGACAAAACAACAAACAAAACATTACTAAATAAAGTAATATTTAAAACTTTGTCCTTTTGCCTGAGAGTTTTACGCGAAATTCGCTTTGCCCCTTCGGCACCTGAATTTAATCAGACTTCTCCAAAGTGCTATCCATCGACAGTTACTTCACGCTTCAGCCGATATCACTTAGCATTTTATTAAACTGTATGTATTTTAATACCAATTTATTATTTTGTCAACACTTTTTTCACTTTTTGTTAACCAATACATAGTAAAACTTTATTTTTGTATACAAATTGTAGAAAAAACACAAAACTTGCGTTTTTGAAAAAATATGGTGTTTTTTTATAAAATATATGTTATAATCTATTTTATAATTCATACTATCGGGAGTTTTCTATATGTATAAAATACTAAAAAAAGAAATACTTAATCCGTTTGTTACAAAAATGGATATATACGCGCCAATGGTTGCCGCAAAGGCACAACCCGGTCAGTTTATAATACTGCGTGTTGATAATGATGGCGAAAGAATACCTTTAACCGTAGCGGGCTATGACCGTGAAAAAGGATTTGTAACCATTATTTTTCAAATTGCGGGTGCTACTACAGCAAAACTTAATATGTTAAATGAAGGCGACTGTATTGCCGATTTTGCAGGACCTTTAGGCGTTGCAAGTAAATTGGAAGGCCTTAAAAATGTTTGTATAATAGGTGGAGGCGTAGGTTGCGCCATAGCGCTTCCCCTTGCAAAAGCGTTACACGAAAAGGGTTGCGAAGTTACAAGTATTATAGGCTTCAGAAATAAAGACCTTATAATTTTAGAAGACGAATTCAAAGCCGTTTCAAAAAGCCTTACCGTTATGACCGATGACGGTTCCTACGGCAGACAGGGTAACGTTTGCGTTCCTCTTGAAGAAATGTTTAAAAACGGCAAACGCTTTGATGAAGTAATAACCATAGGTCCGCTTATTATGATGAAGTTTGTAACCCTTGCAGTTAAACCTACCGGTATTCCTTGTACTGTTTCTATGAATCCTATTATGATAGACGGAACAGGTATGTGCGGCGGTTGCAGACTCACCCTTAATATTGACGGCAAAAAGGTAACCAAGTTTGCCTGTGTAGACGGCCCCGACTTTAACGGTTATGAAGTTGATTTTGACGAGGCTATGTTGCGCGGCGGTATGTACAGGGATTTTGAACGCCACGCTTATGAAGAAACCTGTAATCTTTTTAAGAAAGGGTAATTTTTGTTATGCAGAAACCTAATATGAGTTTGAATAAAAATGAAATGCCTACGCAAGACGCTGTACTTCGCGCTTCTAATTTCAGCGAAGTTGCACTTGGATACAGCGAAGAAACCGCTTTAAGCGAAGCACTGCGCTGTCTTGACTGCAAAAATATGCCTTGTGTTTCGGGCTGCCCTGTTAATATTCACATCCCCGCCTTTATAGGCAAAATAAAAGAACTTGATTTTGAAGGCGCTTACAACATTATAGCGCAGTCTTCTTCGCTTCCTGCAGTTTGCGGAAGAGTTTGTCCTCAGGAAACACAATGCGAAGCAAAATGCGTAAGAGGAATTAAAGGTGATCCCGTTGGTATTGGCAGACTTGAACGCTTTGTTGCCGATTGGCACAATGAACACAGCAAAATCGAAATTGGCAACATAGAAAGTAATAACAAAAAAGTTGCTGTTGTAGGCAGCGGTCCTTCTGGTCTTACCTGCGCAGGCGATTTAGCAAGAAAAGGTTACGAAGTAACCGTATTCGAAGCCTTACATACCGCAGGCGGTGTACTTGTTTACGGTAATCCCGAATTTCGTTTGCCTAAATCCATTGTTGCTAAAGAGGTAGACAATCTTAAAGCATTGGGCGTTAAAATAGAAACCAACGTTATTATAGGCAAAACACTTACCATTGATGAATTGTTCGATATGGGTTATAAGGCTGTATTTATAGGCTCGGGCGCAGGTCTTCCCAATTTTATGGGCATTCCGGGTGAAGCGCTTAACGGTGTTTATTCGGCAAATGAATTTTT
Source organism: Acutalibacteraceae bacterium (assembly GCA_045605385.1). GTDB lineage: Bacteria > Bacillota > Clostridia > Oscillospirales > Acutalibacteraceae > SIG607. The sequence goes on along the minus strand of JAZUPW010000039.1, from coordinate 52,702 downwards.
AACCCGAAGCAATCTTATGAAGGCTTATAAGGATAACCCCGTTACCCCCATTATGAAAGGCGGCAAAGTTGCTGTTGTAGGCGGCGGTAACGTTGCTATGGATGCCGCACGTACAGCGCTTCGCTTAGGCGCAGAAAAGGTTTATGTTGTATACCGCCGTTCTATGGAAGAACTCCCTGCCCGTAAAGAGGAAGTTGAACACGCAATTGAAGAAGGCATTGAATTTATGCTTCTTAATAATCCCGTTGAAATACTTGGTTACAACAACGAAAACGATAAGCGCGATCCTAAAAACGGTTTTGTTACGGGTATGAAATGCATTAAAATGGAACTTGGCGAACCCGATGAAAACGGCAGAAGACGTCCTGTAGAAATTAAAGACAGCGAATTTACGCTTGATGTTGATACTGTAATTATTTCCATAGGTACTTCTCCTAATCCGCTTATAAAATCTACTACCGAAGGCTTAGAAGTAAACAAACGCGGAGGTATTATTATAGAAGAAAACGGCGCTACCACAAAACAAGGCGTTTATGCGGGCGGTGATGCCGTTACGGGCGCCGCAACCGTTATTTCGGCTATGGGCGCAGGCAAAACTGCCGCTAAGGCAATAGATGAATATTTATCCGGAATATAAAAGCACACAGGCTCTCACGAAAAAAGTGAAAGCCTGTGTTTTGTTTTAGTTATAATTTCAAAGCCATTTTTATTTTTTGTCCAAGCAAAAAAGCAAGAATACATTTTATAATATCAAAAACTATAAAAGGCACTACGCAAACAAGCAAACCGCTTAAAAAAGATGCTTTTAAAACAATACAGTATTGCAGTATTCCTATTGCATAACAACCAAATAAACCGCAAAGACATAAAACAGTTTTTTGTATAAGAGTCTTTTTATTCCGAGCTAAAGAACAACACACACATAGAATAACGTAGCCCCACAAAAAGCCGCCCGTTACACCAAAAAGCACCTGAGCACCCCCCTGAAATGAAGCAAATACAGGAAGTGAACAAAGTCCTAACAAAAGATAACCAATTACGGCAAGTAATGAATTTGAAAAAGGAAGAACAAAAGCGCAAAGCATAACCGCAAAGTTAGAAAAGCTAAGTGGTATTACACCTATTTGAATAACAAAAGGAGAAATAACACATATAACGGCACAGAATAAAGCCGACGTTGTTATTTTTTTAGCATCCGTATTCTTAAGCACTTTTTTCACCTCAGTTAAAATATTAAAGTATTTTAACAAAAATGTCAACTGCGGTTGACTGTTTGGTTTTAAGGTGTTAAAATAATATATATTTATTAATATAAGGATTTATTATTTATGAAAGAAAGAATGAACCGATATGCGCTTGGTGCAAAGCGCAGTGCTATACGCGAATTTTCTAACCTTGCAAAAAACACAAAGGGATGTATTGCCCTTACTTTGGGCGAACCTGATTTCGATACACCCGAATGTATAAGTTCACAACTAAGCGTGGCTATAGAAAACAAAGAAACTCACTATATTGCAAACGACGGCGATATAGTTTTGAGAGAAAAAATTGCAAAGCACGAAAAAGTTAATAGAAACCTTGATTACACCGCTGAAGAAGTAATTGTTACCTGCGGTGCTACCGAAGCCATTTTTACTGCGCTTTTCGGCATTTTAGAGGCAGGCGATGAAGTTATTATTCCCACCCCTGCTTTTGTGCTTTACGAACAGATTGTAGGTTTGTTTGGTGCAAAGCCCGTGTTTTTAGATATAAGTGAAAGTAATTTTCAAATAGATAAAAATGTACTTTCTTCACTAATAAACAAAAAAACCAAAGCAATAATTTTAAATTCGCCAAACAACCCGACAGGTTGTACACTTAACGCAGATAGCCTTAACGCTGTTTACGGCTGTGTTAAGGAAAAAGATATATTTGTTATATGTGATGACGTTTATTGCAACATTTCTTATAACAACAAGCCAAGCATTACCTTTGCGCAATTTACCGATTTAAAAGAAAAAATAATTGCAATATCGGGTTTTTCAAAAACTTACGCTATGACAGGTTGGCGACTTGGTTGGCTTATGGCTGAAAAAGAAATAAAGGAACGGCTTTCGCTTTTGCATCAGTACACCGTTACAAGTACGCCGTCACTTTTTCAGCGCAGCGCCGCAGAAGCACTTAACTATGACAACAGCGAAATGATTAACACATACAAAAAAAGGCGTGATTACGTTTTAAGCAGACTTGATAATATGGGACTTGAATACCCCCTTTGCGACGGTGCATTTTATGTATTTCCAAGCATTAAAAAATTCGGTATTCCTTCAAACGATTTCTGTAAACGTCTTATAAGCGAAGCAGGTCTTGCCGTTACGCCCGGTAGTTGTTTCGGTTGCGAAGGACATATACGAATTTCTTACTGTTACAGCGATGAAGTATTAAAAGAAGGCCTTGACAGGCTTGAAAAATTTGTAAAGAATTTGAAATAAGGAGTTGTTTTTATGAATATTGATTGGCTTAAAGAAGCAGAAAAAATTTCCGATGACATATATTCCTGGCGTGAGTTTTTCCACAAAAATCCCGAACTTGGCAACAATGAATTTAAAACTGCCGAAAAAATAGAAGAAATTCTTAACGGATTAAACATTAAAACACAGCGTATTTTAGGTACTGCCGTAATTGGTTTGTTAGAGGTTGAAGGCAGTAAAACCTGCGTTGCAATAAGAAGCGATATTGATGCTTTGCCTATAAAAGAAGAAACAGGTTTAGAATTTTCAAGCATAAACGAAGGCATTATGCACGCTTGCGGCCACGATATACATATTGTAGGCGCTTTAGCGGCGGCGAAAATTTTAAGCATACATAAAGACAAACTTAAAAACTCAGTTAAGTTCTTTTTCCAGCCCAACGAAGAGGGCGACGGCGGAGCTAAACGAATGATAGATGAAGGCGCTATGCAAAACCCCTACGTTTCATTTGTCAGCGGCGCTCACGTTCAGCCTCATCTTCCCCTTGGAAGCATAGGTCTTAAAAGCGGTCCGTTATATGCTTATCCTATGCCTGTTGATGCTTCGTTTATTGGCAAAAGCGCGCATGCCGCAAAGCGACATTTAGGCAAAGATGCTCTTGCCGCCGCCGCATATTTCACAACCGAAATTTTAAAATTTAACTGTAAATTGAACGTTGTAACGGTTGGCTCTTTCCATTCGGGTAAGGTTTGCAATATTATTGCCGACAAAGCAGAAATTTTAATAACCGTGCGTTCTTTAACCGATAAAAGCCGTAGCGATATAGTTAAAAAAATCAACAAACTTAAAAATAAAACCGAAAAACTTTTCGGTGTTCAAGTAGTTCTTACCATCAATATGAACGGTCAGAACGTAGATAATCCAAAATCGGGATTTTTAAAAGCCAAAAAGGTTGCCGAAAAAATATTTAAAGATAAAATACACTTAGAAAAAGCCTCTATGTATGCAGAAGATTTCGGAAACTTCATCAAACATAACGACGGCTGTTTCTTCCACATTGGCGTAGGCGGAGAGTATCCGCTTCACAACAGCCATTTTGCACCCGATACTAAAGCGGCTTTTTATATTGCCGCAATGCATGCTGCCCTTTGTAGTGAATAGAGGTTTTGTATGGTAGTTTTAGGTAACGATTGGGACAGTATTTTAGGTGATGAATTTAAAAAACCGTATTATATACAACTGCGAGAGTTTTTAAAAAACGAATATAAAACTCAAACTGTTTATCCTAATATGCACGATATTTTTAACGCCCTTAAATATACCGCCTTTAAAGACGTTAAAGCAGTTATTATAGGTCAGGACCCATACCACGGTAAAAATCAGGCTCACGGGCTCTGCTTTTCTGTAAAAAAAGGAATAGAGCCTCCGCCATCGCTTAAAAATATGTATAAAGAACTTTATGACGATTTACTTATCCCCCCTGCACACCACGGAGAACTTACGTCTTGGGCGCAGCAAGGCGTACTTATGCTCAATACAGTTTTAACGGTGCGCGAAGGTATGCCTAATTCACACAAGGGTAAAGGCTGGGAGATTTTCACCGACAGAGTTATTGCAGAACTCAATAACAAAACCACACCCGTTGTTTTCTTGCTCTGGGGCGCTAATGCCAAAGCAAAAGCAAAACTTATTACCAATCCCTTCCATATAAAACTTGAAACGGTACACCCAAGTCCCCTTTCTGCTTACGGCGGATTTTTCGGCTGTAAACATTTTTCAAAAACAAATATAATATTAAAACAAAACGGTCTTACGCCTATAGATTGGCGTCTGCCGCAATAAATCAACTACCTTTTACCATAGGGTAAAGCGAAGTTGCAGATGTCTTTTCAAACAACAATAAAAACAATTAATAAAAATTCGCATACAAATTTGTATGCGAATTTTTATTTATATACTTTCTATTTTTATAAGACTTGTGTTACCGGAATTACCGCTTGTATCACCGCCGGTGATAATAATTTTATCGCCTTTTTTAAGGTTCAATTCCTTTTCGGCAATTTTCTTTGCAGTATAAAAAAGAACGTCGGTAGAACTAAATCTTTCACATATAGCGGGTATTACTCCCCACGAAAGCGAAAGTTTTCTGCAGGTGCTTTCATCGGTAGTAAGACCTAAAATTGCTACGGGTGGGCGAAAACGCGAAACCATTCGCGCGGTCATTCCCGAAAGCGAACAAGCCACAATTGCTTTGGCGTCAAGGTCAATTGCCATTGAACAGGTAGAATGTGAAATAGCATCTACCGAATTTTTAATTTTAAATTCTGCATTATAAAAACGTTTGCTGTAATGAATATTACTTTCAGTAGTTTCTGCAATTTCCGCCATTGTTTTAACCGCTTCAATGGGATATTTCCCCGCCGCAGTTTCTCCCGAAAGCATAATAGCGCTTGTGCCGTCGTACACCGCATTTGCAACGTCTGATATTTCGGCTCTTGTAGGACGCGGATTATTTATCATTGATTCAAGCATTTCGGTTGCCGTTATAACTCTTTTGCCAAGCAAACGGCATTTTGTTATAAGTTTTTTCTGTATAGCGGGAAGCATTTTAAAGGGTATTTCAACACCCATATCACCACGTGCAATCATTATGCCGTCGCATACGGTACAAATTTCTTCAATATTATCAAAACCCGATTGATTTTCAATTTTAGCAATCAATTCAATACTGTTATCGGCGCCAATTTCTTTAAGATATTCGTGTACGTCAACAAGGTCTTGCTTTCTTGAAACAAAAGAGCAGGCAATATAATCCACACCGTTTTCAACACCAAAAGCAATATCTTTCTTATCTTGTTCTGAAAGATAAACCTGTTTCATTACTTTTCCCGGAAAACTCATACTCTTTCGATCTGAAAGAGTTCCGCCTATAACTACACTACACTCAATGTTTTTTCCGCTGATATTTTCAACCTTAAAAGTTAAAAGACCGTTATTAAGCAGTATAGTGTCACCTACGTTAAGTTCATTGGGCAAATTGGCGTAACTTACAGAAACCTTCGTTTCATCACCTATAACTTCATCGGCGGTAAAGGTAAATTTATCGCCGTCAGCCAATATAACTTTTCCGTTTTTAAAAGTTTTAATTCTATATTCCGGCCCTTTGGTATCAAGCATAATTGCTACAGGCATATTAAGTTCTGAACGAACCTTTTTAACAAGGTCAATTCTTCTTTGATGGTCAGCGTGAGTGTTATGAGAAAAATTCATTCTCGCAACGTTCATTCCCGCCTTACAAAGTCCTGTTATAATTTCCTGCGTTTCACTTGCAGGGCCAATGGTACATACTATTTTTGTTTTACGCATATTAACTCCGTGGATATATTTACTTTTTATTATTTTGCTTTTATTTATACAGATTATTGTTTTTGAGAACCTACGGGATTTACAATACTGTAACCCACGTTAACAAGGTGGTCTGCCACACGTTCAAGACCTGAAACGGCAGAAGAATAATAGGGGCTTACTTCCATACTGCAATCACCCTCGGCAAGACGCGCAAAGTGACTTGCAGTATACTCTTTCTTTAATTTATCCACCTGTGTTTCAAGTTCGGTCAGTTCTGCAAGTTCATCTTTATTCGCATTTTCAAAAGCATCTTTTGAAATGGTAAGCATTCGTGCAATTTTTTCCTGCATCTGTTTAAAGTCTTCTTGCGCTTTTGCAGAAAAGACAATGCTTTTAGAAAACATTTCTTCACCGATTTCAAAAAAGTTTTCAGCGTGGTCACCTATACGTTCAAGGTCGTTAAGCACGTGGAAATAAGAACCTATAAGACGCTCATCGCTTTGTTCAACGTTAGATGACAACTTTATAAGGAATTTTGTTAAAGCGCCGTTGGTAAAGTCAATAATCGCTTCGTTATCAATAATTTTCTTTTTATTATCCAGTTTTTCTTTTGACATTGCTTCAAAGGATAACGCAATATTTTCTTCAACAAGACCGAACATATAATCCATTTCTTTTTTAACCTGCATAAGAGCAACAGGCGGAGTAGTTATAAGGCGGTCATCGATATATTTAAGAGTACGTGTTTCTTCTGTCTGCTTTTTATCTTTAATTATAACACAAGAATACTTAACCAACTGTGAAACAAAGGGTAAAAGAATTAACGTGGTTGTAACGTTGAAAACAACGTGGAAAACCGATACACGCATTTGAAGAGACATAGGATCATTTTGCGGGAATAAAGACACAAGAAGATTAATCATAGGTTCATGGAACAACCATACAATTGCTGTAAAAACAACCGTTCCTATTACGTTAAAAGTAAAGTGTATTAAAGCAACGCGTTTTGAATTTGCATTTGCGCCCACCGAAGCAAGAAGCGCAGTAACACAGGTACCTATGTTTGCACCAAGCACAATAAATAATGCAAGGTCAAGCGGTAATACACCTGTGCCAACCATTGTAATAACAACACCTGTTGCCGCAGAAGAACTTTGTATAAGCGCTGTAAAAATCACACCTACGAATATAAGAAGCAACGGAAAATCTATAACACTGAAAACACCCTGAAACATAGATTCAACCAACGGGTTACCAAAAGCATCTTCGCTGCTCATTACGTTAAGGCCCACAAAAATCAAACCAAGACCGCTGAACAAAAGACCTGCAAGTTTAATTTTTTCTTTTTTAAAGAATCCCATCATAACGCCTGCAAATGCAAAAATATACATAAGCATATCAAAATAATCGTTTTTAAGCGCAACCAAAACACCCGTTATGGTTGTACCAATATTGGCGCCCATAATTATAGGAACAGCTTGCATAAGTGTCATAACCCCTGCATTAACAAGACCTATAACCATAACGCTTGTTGCTGAAGAACTTTGAACAATGGCTGTTACACCTGCGCCTATACCAACGCCCGAAAAACGATTATTACTTATTCTGCCAAGCAAACGCTTCATTCCTTCGCCCGCGCTTTTTTCAAGAGCTTCGCTTAAAAAATTCATACCCACAATAAAAACGCCTACACCTGCAAGTAACCATATAAGACTCCCTATAAGGCTTGCTACATCTGTTGATGATAACATAACATTTCTCCTTTTTTAAGCAAAGAATGTTTTAAACCATTCTCCCCCATTTTGAAATAATTATACCACTTATGTGGTTAAGAAACAGCAAAAATTAAAACAGCATTAAGTGAAAACTCAATGCTGTTCGTTAATAATTATTTATCTTTTTTATCTGAAGTAAATTTGCCTATTGCGTAGGTTGCCGCAACTATAATTCCTATTATAATAAATACGCCAATCATTCCTACACCCATATATTTAAGATAATTTACAAACTGAATTGGTGAAAACATAAATCTTTACCTCCCGAAATCAAATGAAGAAGTTAAGCACAAGAGAGCCTGCAATAACCGAAGCAATCTGGCCCGATACGTTAACACCTATAGCGTGCATTAAAAGGAAGTTCTGATTATCTTCTTTAAGGCCCATTTTGTGAACAATTCTACCCGACATTGGGAAAGCAGAAATACCTGCGGCACCAATCATGGGGTTAATTGGGTCTTTACCGAAGATTTTAAGGATTACGTTGAAAAGTTTCGCAAAAAGCACACCGCCTGCAGTGTCTATAACAAACGCTACCAAGCCAAGTCCCAATATAAGAAGTGTAGAAGTATTAAGGAACTTATCTGCGCTCATCTGGAAAGCAATAGTAATACCAAGGAATATTGTTATAAGGTTTGCAAGAACCTTTTGTGCTGTTTCTGAAAGTGAATCAAGCACACCGCACTCTCTTATAAGGTTACCGAACATAAGGAAGCCTATAAGCGATGCAGCCGAAGGAACGAATATACAAGCAACTATAGAAATTATAATTGGGAAGAGAATTTTGGTGGTTTTAGAAACGCTCTTCTGTTCGTATTTCATACGGATTTTGCGTTCTTTTTCGGTGGTTAAAGCCTTAATTACAGGAGGCTGAATAATAGGAACTAATGCCATATAAGAATAAGCCGCTACTGCAATTGCGCCTATATAACCCGAGTGCTCAGTACCGCCAAGCAAGGTGTTTGCAACAACAATGGAGGTAGGTCCGTCTGCCGCACCGATAATGGATATAGAAGCCGCAACGTCTTCGGGGAAGAACATAGCCGCCGTGCAAAGCGTAAAGAAAATACCAAACTGAGCCGCCGCGCCGAATATCATAAGTTTCGGGTCGTTAAGAAGCGGACCGAAGTCTATCATAGCGCCAATGCCTATGAACAGAATAAGCGGGAAAAGTTCGTTAGCTATACCTGCGTTATATAAAGTTTCAAGCGGTTCAGCTATTCCCGAGTGCGGGAAGTTCATAAGAATTGCACCGAAGCCTATTGGTAAAAGTAAGGTAGGCTCCATTTCTTTTTTTATGGCTAAATAGATAAGAATGCCACCTATAAGCCACATAACAATCATTTTCCAGTTGCCGTCGTTTCCAAACTCTAATATAGGTTTGAATAAATCTAACAGTTCGTTCATTTTTTGCCTTCTTTCAAAAATAGAATGTATTATACCGAAGTATATTATCACAAACTTGGTAAAGATTCGGTAAAAAGTAAATTATTGTTTTAATTCAACCTGTACCCCACACCAAGTTCATTTACAATGTAATTAGCTTCTCCCGGTTTATCGCCAAGTTTTTTTCGTATGTTTGCCATATTAACCTGCAGTTTTTTAACACTGCCTTCTTGGGCAGAACCTCCCCAAATTGCCTTAATAATTGCAGCGTAAGTCATCATTTTGCCGCAATGGCTGGAAAGTAAAGCAACAATATTATATTCGGTTTGTGTAAGTTTAATCTCTTCATTCTTTATAAAAACCTGACGCGCATCATAATCTATTATTAAATCTTTAAGTATGAATTTCCCGCCCGGCAATCTTCCCTGTTCAGCACTGAAACGGTTATTTCGCAAGGTTGCCCTTACACGCGCAAGTAATTCTCCCGAACCGAAAGGTTTGGTAATGTAATCGTTAGCGCCGTTATCAAGCGCTTCAATTTTATCTGATTCATTTGTACGCGCCGAAAGAATAATAACGGGAGTTAACCCTTCTTTTCGTACAAATGATAAAAAGTTCATACCGTCCATATCGGGAAGTCCAAGGTCTAAAATAACAAGATCCGGCATATACGATGCAAATAAAGCCTTCGCCGAAGCGCAAGAATCTGCAAGAATGGTCTGATATCCTGCTGTATCAAGCATTGTAGCAACAAGATTTCTGATATTTACTTCATCTTCCACAAGAAGAATTTTATATTTGTTCTGTATCATTATTTTTATTCCGTGTCTAATTCAAAGCGGAACATCGCGCCTCCCGTTTTTATATTTTCGGCTTTAATAGTTCCGCCGTGCGCTTTAATAATGGTAGCGCAAACCGAAAGTCCTATTCCTGCGTTTTTCTTCTGGCTGTCGGCAACTTCATATTCAGAAGTATTATATCCCGTAAAAACAGTTTCAAGGCGTTTGGGATTAATACCGCAACCGTTGTCTGATATTTCAAAAACAGCGTGTTTGCCAAGTGTAAAAACTTTTAAAGAAAGTTTTGTCATTCCCTTTGCGTGTTGAACTGCATTTTCAAGTATATTAACAATTACCTGTTCAATTAAAATTGCGTCCATTGGAATTATTATAACGTCGTCAGGAAGCAAAAGTTCAACCTTTTGAGCAGGATAACGCTTTTTAAATTTAAGAATTACCGAATCTATAAGTTCTTCAAGTACGGTAGGAGTTTTTATAATTTTCACCTGTCCGCTGTCAATACGGGTAACCGAAAGTAAATTTTCAACCATACGGACAAGCCATTCCGAATCTTCTTTTATACCCGTAACAATTTTTGCCTTTTGTAATTCGGAAAGTTTTTCGCTGTTTTCAAGAAGTGTTGTGCTTGAACCGTAAATGGTTGTCAGCGGAGTTCTTATGTCGTGTGAAACCGCGCGCAATAAATTTGCGCGCATACGTTCTCTTTCACTTTCCGCTTTCATAACTTCATGCCTTTTAAGTTTTGTTGTAAGCGCACTTGTAAGAACCGCAATAGCGATCATAATAATTCCTGAAATTAAATTCACAGGAATAGTAAAATTAAGCGAAAAATAGGGAAACGTAAAAGCATAATTAACGGCAACAGTGCTTAAAAATGCCGCAAACACGCCGTAAAAATACCCATCGGTAAATAATGATATAAGAAAAACCGCAAATATAAAAACCGTTGTAATATGCTCACGCACGTCAAATATATATTGAAACAGTAAACTCAATCCGCAGGCGCAAAGTAAAGATATAATTGTTATAGCGCTGTTTTTTATATACTTACCAAGCATATTTATTCCTTCTTTATAATTCTGTTAACACATTTATAAATCAACAAAATTATTATAACACAAGAACACAACTTTTTCCACTAAAAATAATAACCGAAGGATGTTTCCTTCGGTTATTTTTAATTAAAAGGTTTTGTCTTCGTAAATTCTAACTTCAACAATATGCGCGGCAGATTGGTTATTGGATTTTGTAACCGTAATCTTAACTTTTTCCGCCAATTGTTTTTCAAAGTTTAAGCAAACCTGACGGAAGATGTTATCCGTAACTTCGGCTACAACGTGCCATTCTCCGTCACGCCAAACCGATACCGTAAAGTCTTTTGCAATACCGTAAGAAGTCTGACCGCTACCAAAACTTGCACGCGGATATGTAAGATCAACATGTGTCGTTACCCTTATTTCGCTTATTTCTTTAGGTTCTTTAAGAGTTAAGGTGAGGCTTTGCGGTAACCCCTCGTTTACATCGGATATCCAACTGTTAGATTCCGTATACGTAGGTCTGTTAGCGCCGTTTATAACGTTTTTAGCATCACAGTTTACTTTTTCTTCTAAAGAAGCATCGTAATAGAACTCAAAAGAAGTTAAATCAGGAAGTGTAATTATACCGTCTTCGGTTTTTTCATAAGTTTTATAACTTCCGATTGCATAAAAACGGGTTCTTATATAAACGTTTTCTTTTTGTTCTACATTAATTACATAAGGTTTGCCCTGTGTATCCTTTGTAAAGGGCATAGTAATTAATCCTTCATAATTTGCGGGAAGTGATATTATTACGTTATCTATACACTGTAAAGTTTCATTGATGTCACTTGCAGAGTTGTAGGTACAAAGCTTACAGGAAAGTTCTACAGGGTAATCGTTTGCATTCTTAAGTTCTACTTTGTAATGGTCGGCTTTCTTTGCACACGCACTTACAGCAGGACCGAAATAATACTGCTTATCAAGCGGAATAAACTTATCCCTTGTACCTGCGTACTTAACTATGTAAGCATCACCGCAAACAGAATCGGCTCTTACGGTAGCAGTTCTTGCAAGATCCTTTTCGTCTTCGTTTACAATACCCGGTATTGTAAGGTCATGGCGAAGAAGAATTTGCTGTAATTCTTTAATATGGTTCTGATAAATGCCTCTTGGCAAGGTATCATATTTTTTACACAAAGCAACAGCAGTACCAACCGTTTGGCCCATTGTAGCAATAGTAGATTCAACACGAGCTGTACCAAGTCCCTGATGGCTTACCGAAACGCAACGGCCTGCCATAAACAGGTTGTTAATGTTCTTAGAATATAAACAACGGTACGGGAAGTTAGAAATGGGCACGTATGTATTAGAATGGAAAGGTCCTTCTTTTCCCGAATAAATACCGCGCGGATGATGAATGTCAATAGGCCAACCGCAATAGGTAATATCGTCTTCGTGGAAGTGTCTACCGTCACATTCAGATTGAGTAAATATGTAGTCGCCAATAATACGGCGGCTTTCACGCTTAGAGTTATGAAGCGAAATTTGGTTAAGTTTGCGGTTTGCACCGTCTTCGCGGTTTTTCTTAAGCCAATCGAAGAAAGCAACGCCTATTCGTACCATTTCATCTCTTGCGAACTCATCATCCCACATATCATCGTGGTCGTTAGAGTTTTCAACCCACCACATAGTACCAAATCCGGATACACTTCTACCCAAATCTTCACCTTGCGGTATTTTTGCCGCCCATTCAGGACAAACAAATTCTACGGGGTGATCAAGTTCAATACTGCCGAAAACGGTATTTCTAATTTCGCCTAAAGTACCGTTGTTACAGCCGCTCATAGTAAGAGTATCAGCAAACTCGGTAGCATCGGGCTCGTTATACTGCCACTTTGCTTCACGTCCGAAACGGTAAATAGCACCTGCATAATAACCAAGCCATCCGTCACCCGTTGCATCGCAATAGAAAGGCGCTTTCCAAACGGTTTTTTCTAAAGTCATTGTATTAACTGTAGTAGCCGAAACAATTTTGCCGTCTTCACTTTCGGCATCAATACAAAGTTCGTTAACAAACACAGTAAGGTTTTCTTCTTTGCCTGCAATTTCTTCCAAACATTCTTGCCAACGAATATTTTTTTGCCAACGCAACTGTCTTACCTCGTTGGCAATACCGCCTTCCCAGAAACCCTTATTAGCAACTGCGGCGCCGTCGAAACCAACGTTACCTTCGCTACTTGCGTTACCGCCTATAACAGGTCTGCCCGAAATAAGCGCGGTTTTAATGCCGTTACGTGCTGCAGCAACTGCGGCAGGTACGCCGCCGGGGCCAGCGCCCATAACAACAAACTCAAATTCATCGTGAACTTTTATTTCTTCTTTAATACCCTTAATAGCGGCGCGTTGCTTAAGCATACGTTCCTTTTCGCGTGTGGGGAAGAAATCCATATCGTTAGTAATAACAACAGCGGCAAAACGGGCAAGCCAACCCGTTTTATCTACAGCAGAAAGTGTATGTGTTCCCGCTTTAAGATATATATCACCCGCTATTTCCCAATACCAGGTATGTGTAGGCATCTTTCCGCAGATGTTATGAAGTTCTTCTCCGTCTGCTGCCAATTTAAACTGACCCGGTGCATAAGGATGATACCAGTTTTTTGTGCGAACGTAAAAACGGTACATACCGTCTTCGTTTACAGTAAAAGAGGTAGTTGCATCTTTTACAGGTTCGCCGGGCACTACAGTGGCAATAAGGTAACTTTGACCAATATCGCGCACAAACTGACTTTCAATCTTCCATTCGCCTTTGTTTTCAAAGTCTACAGCATCAATCCATAAAGTTTGCATATAAATTCTCCTTTTGGACAAAAATTTAAAGTAACACTTGAAAAGTGCGTGATTTTATTATATTATAATGGTAAAAAAGGCAAAAAAACTTTAAATTTATGCTATATTACTTAAATTCTATGTTATATTATGCAAGTCAGAGGTGTTTTTGTGGATAAAATTTATATGCTAAAATCCTATTTAGACCGTTTAACTGCCGATACAGGTTGGGATATTATGATAGACGGTATCTTTTGCGGTTACTTTTCACAAAGCGAGTTAACCCCTTATTTTGACTGTGTTAAATGGCATTGTAATCCTTATTGTATTGCTGTTAAAAAAAGCACAAGAATTCACAGCATTTGCATTAACACTCGGCCTATGAAAAGGAAAAAAATTCGAAAAAACCCTGTTGCATACTGGTATGTATGCCATTGCGGTGTGGCCGAGTATACCCTTCCCGTTGTTATTAACGGCTTTGTAGTGGCTACAATTTATGTCACGGGTTTTAAAGGACGTCTTAGTGAAAATATGTCGCGACTTATAGCCAAAAGAGTTGATATGCCAACTGAAAAACTTAACGCTATAAGGGATATGTCGCTCTCTGACTGTGACGAAGAATGTCAAAAGCGCCTTGAATGTTATTTAAGTGTTGCGGCAGATATGATAAGAGATCTTGCAGAGGAATCACCCTTAATTAAGAAAAGGACCTCGAACCCCACGTTAGACGAAGGGCGCCGTTACGTGCTTAAAGCCATTGAATATATTGAAGATAAACTTGGCGAACAGATATTGCTTGAAGAACTTGCAAAGCGATGCCATATAAGTTCTTCTTATCTTCAGCATTTGTTTTTAAAGTACTACGGCGAAGGTATTTCTTCTTATATTAGAAGGCGAAGAATGGAACGTGCCTGTGAACTTTTATGCAGTTCTAACCGAACTGTAAGAGATATTGCTCTTAGCTGCGGATTTTTTGATACCGACTATTTTTCGGTAGCATTTAAAAAGTTTTATAATATGTCGCCTCTTGCCTACCGTAAAGCGCACAAAAGCAAAAATCTTTAAAGAATAATTATAAGAGGGAGAACCAAATGAAAAATAATTTTGACATAAATATACTTGCTTCTTTCCATAGCAACTCCCCTATACTTAAGCAACCGCACCAATGCGGATTTGGTCCCGCTTCAAGGCATGTATATGTTTTAACCTATATAACAAAAGGAAAAGGTTACTATGAAGTTGCGGGTAAAAAGTATAAATTAAAGAAAGGCGATTCTTTTTTAATTTACCCAGGTACCGTTGTTTATTATTACCCGGATGAAAAAGATCCTTGGGAATATATGTGGGTTGATTTTTTAGGTGATGAAGTAAACGAAATATTTTCTTATACTTCGTTAAATTCAAAAAATCCTGTTGTTTATGCCGCAAAAGGAAATATATTTAAAATTTTTAATGCCTTGTGCTCTGTTGTTGAAAACACAATTGAAGAGAATTATTCGGTAAAAAAATTTCTAAAAAAAAGCGCGTTTTATAAACTTATATCAGAATACATAAGGGTTTATCCAAAAGAAATTAAAGAAGAAGCGCTGCTAAAAAACCTTATAATAGAATACATATACCAGAATTTCAGCAATCCTTCTTTTTCTGTAAGTGACATTGAAAACCGTTTTTCTTTAACTCACGCCGCTTTGTACGGCTATTTTAAGGAAAACTTTAAAACCACACCTAAAAAATTTGTAAACGACCTTAGAATAAGTAAAGCCTGCAGTTTACTTCACCAAAAGGATTTATCCATTAAAACCGTGGCGCTTTCTACAGGCTTTAAAGACCCGCTTTATTTTTCAAAAGTGTTTAAAGAAACCACAAAGTTTTCGCCCTCAGAATATTATGAAAAAGTTATATTGCCAAGATTACTTACCATTTATGCCGAAAACGAAAGCAAAGAGGAAAATGAAAACAATAAATTATAAAAGCAAACACCGTTGCGTAATGCAACGGTGTTTGCTTTTCGAGGAAATGTTTCTATGAGAAAAATAGGGGATTATTTAACTAAGTTTGCTACTTCACTAACGGTCATATTAACCTCTGCTGAATAGAAGGTATATTCAACACCGTCTATTTCAACAACAATGTAACCCTTAGCGTAAAGTCTCTTTGTGTTGTTGTAAGAGCCGTTTACAGCATTGAAGCCTGTTACGTAAATAGAGTAGCAAAGTTCACTTGAATCCAAAGCATCGCCGTTTGCAGCATAGTTCCAGCAATTGCCAAGATTCTTAACGTTATAATCAATAACATTTGCATTAACAGCAGTTGTTCTTGTTATCTGTTCGGTTCCTAAAACATCGCCGTTGGCAAGTAAGAAACCACGGGACTTAACTGTGTATACTTCACCGTCAATAACAATGTCATTACCGTTTACGGTATCATAGTTAAAGAAGTAACGCAAAGCCTGAGATTCATTTTCAGCAACGTCTTTTAACATTGCAGCGCCATCATTAGAAAGTAAAGCGTTATCGCCCTTTACGTTTGTAAGTTTTTCTGCGGTTGCGTTTGCAATTTCAACGCCGTTTGCGTCACCTATTACGTACATATAAAGGTCTGTACCAACAGCGTCATCTGTAGCGCCCTTCTTATCTACGGTTACGTAAGTAGTAGCAGTTTTTAAGATATCGTTCTTTACTTCAACGTTATAAACTGCAATATCTTTGCCTTCTGCATAACCAACGCTGTTTGCGTTGTTTTCATCTGCAGTAAAGAAGCCAACGCTGAAGTTATTTTCAGCAATATAATCAAAGTTTACTTTGTAAGTCTGATTATCTTCGGCTTCGCCAACCTTAATAGCATTCATACCGTATACGTCGGCAAGTTCGCTTTCAAAGTTATATTCAAGTTTAGTAACACTTACGTCATCAAGGTAGAAGTCACCGCTTCTTACGTAAAATGCTAATCTTTCATCAGCAATATCGTTCTTTTCTAAGGAAAGAATGTAATTGCCGTTAACAAAGTAATAGTTAGTACCGCCAAAACTTATAACTTTTAAGGTAATATAATCGTTAAGGAAATATTTACCTTCGGGTGCATCATGGATTTCTTCAGCGCTATTATAAGGCGCTGTTTTGGTAACGAAATATTCAACAGGATAATCGGTTTTGGTAGTTTTAGCGCTGTAACGAACGCCAAAGCGTTTAAGAACGCTGGCAGATGCAATATCGCCATCAATATCTGTCATAAAACCAAATTCTGCATCATCTTCACCGCCGCCGCCGCGCATAACCTTAACGGTAAAGATATAGTTAGATGTATCTACATCGGGCAGAACAAATGCGGCATTACCGTAATAGCACCAGAAATTAGTACGTCCGTTAGCAATTTTTAACTGACCTTCGTGTGCTGTCCATAAAATATCGCTGGTGTTGGTCATCTTCCAACCCGGAGCATTTGTATAATCACTTGAAACATCAAGAACTTCGCCGTTACTTACAATTTTTGCAGACATACTTCCCTTTTCAAAAGGTTCGTTAATAAGTTCTTCGCCAACTGTAGCGCCAAGTTCTTCAAGTAAAAGTTCTTCTTCAGACTTAGGAGCTGCAGGAGCAATAAGTTCTGTAACAACAACGTCATCAAGATAAATGTCGGTAGTTGTTAAATAAAAACCTATTCTTTCGTTTTCAATAGCATATTTTTCAACAGAAGTAACGAAATTGCCGTCTACAAAATAATAATTGTTTCCTTCATAACTTACTACGCCTAAAGTAACGTAATCATCTAAAGTATAGGTATTATCAAGCGTGAAATTGGTTGCAGTATCACCGTTGGTGCCAATCTGTGTATAAGCATTGGCAACAGAATACGGAGATGTACCTGCGTTAAATACAAGACCAAAACGTTTACTTTTAGTTGTTGTAGTTGCATCGCCTTCTATATCGGTTGCAATACCAACCTTAGCCGAAGCGGTAGTACTGCCGCCGCGTCTAATTTTTGCTGTTACAATATAGTCAGATGTACCAACGTCCGGAATTGCCAACATACTTTCGCCGTAAGAACACCAGAAGTTAATACGACCCGAAGCAATTTTATATTTAGGAGCGTTTACAGCCCAAATAGCGCCGCCCTTACCAACGTATTGCCAACCGGCTACGTCGGTGTAAGTATTATCAATAGTTGCTACAGTTGAAACTTCTACAGAAGAACCCATATCAGATTTAGTGAAAGTTTCTTTTAAAAGTTCTTCACCAACGGTAGCGCCAAGTTCTTCCTGTGCATATTTGCTGATTTTTTCTTCAGGAGTAAGCACAACAGCAGCATTCAAAGCTGTTACGGTAATATCATCAAAATAAATATCGGCATTGCCTATATAAAAAGCAATTCTTTCATCGTCTGCCTCGTACTTTGTAGAGGTTCCAACAAATTCTTCATCAATAAAATAATAGTTATTTCCCTTAAAACTTACAACGCTTAATTTTAAGCATTCAGCCGAAGAATGATTTTCGTTTACTGTAAAATCAACAGCCAGACTAGAATTGCTATCATACTGTGTAAAGCTGCCGGTTATAACATTACCGGTTGTAAAAGAAACACCGAAACGTCTTGTTTTGGCAACCTCGGTTATATTACCATTTATATCGGTAATAAGACCGGCTTTTCCTTTAACGCCGCCTTTTAACGAAACGCTGAAGATGTAGTTTGAAGCATCAAGATCAGGTAATACAACAATAGCGTCACTACCATAGCTCCAAACATTAATTCTACCGGAAGCTATTTTAAACTTACCCGGATTATTAGAATCATAATACGATTGATATGAGGTTTCGCTCACAAATCTCCAACCGGAAACTGCTGTATTAGTCATTTCGGCTAAAGAATTGGTAACAGAGCCCGACATATCACCCGAATTAAAGGGCTCATACAACAATTGTTCGCCAATTGTTGCGCCAAGTTCGTTTACTGCGTATGTTTCTACTGCGGTAGGTGTTGTAGCAAAAGCATTAAAGCCGGGTACAAACACGCAGGACAAAACAAGTGCAACAGACAAAACAATGCCTAAAAGTTTTGTTGCTATTTTCATAAACATTTCTCCTTAAATTAAATTTTGTTTCAAAGATACTTTTTTGAAAGATTGACAAAAAACTATTGAAATGTAAGTATCCTTATGGTAAATTATAAAATAAGGACATATAAGAGTAAATACATTATCGTTTCAATTATATGGATTTTTGTTTCAATTTGGAGTGTGGATTATTATGGAAATAAATTTTGATATAGGTGCTTATGCAGCATTTAAAAGTACTTCAAGCCATTTTAAACAACCATTAGATACCGCTTTCGGCCCTGATTACCGCCACGTTTATATTATTACTTACGTTACTAAAGGTAAAGGATATTATAAAGTGGACGGCAAAACCTACACAGTAAACAAGGGCGACAGTTTTATTGTGTACCCGGGCAAACTTATTCATTATTATCCCGACCCCGACGATAAATGGGAATACGTATGGGTTGACTTTAACGGCAAGGAAGTTGAAGAATTATTAAGCCACACCGCCTTTAGTATAAATAACCCTGTACTTCGCAAAAAAAGTCATCATAAGATTTATAAATATTTTTCCCTTTTAAGTGAGCTTTTTGAATATTCAAACGAATATACATATACTGTAAAAAAATTAAACCGCAAGGCTTTGCTTTATCAACTGATTGCAGAATATATTAAAACCTACCCCGCAATATTTGAAAGCGACCTTGCATTTAAAGACAGAATGAGCGATTATATTTACAGAAAATATTCAGACCCTTCTTTTCAGGTTGAAACCATAGAAAAGCATTTTTCTATGTCCCATGTTACACTTTACAGATACTTTAAAGAAAATTTCAATTCAACCCCCAAAAAATATATAAACAGTTTGCGTATTTCTATGGCTTCAAAATTGCTTCACGATAAAACTTTACAAATAAAAGACGTTGCTTTTTCGGTTGGTTTCAAAGACCCGTTATATTTTTCAAGAGTTTTTAAAGAAGAAACAGGTTATGCGCCCAGCGAATATAACGAAAAACACGTAATTCCTAATCTTCCCTTTAAAGTTGATAAATAATATTTTTTCGAACAAAAAAAACAGGATACAGATTTTACTCTGTATCCTGTTATTATTTTAACTAAACGAATTAGTTCTTACCGTAGAGTTCAACAAGTTTTTCAAGGTGAGCTCTTGCAGCCTTAGAAGTTTCTTCTGCCTGAGCAAAGAGTGCTTCAGCGCGTTCGGGGAAGGAACGTGTAAGTGCAGAATAACGAGCTTCGTTAAGCAAGAATTCCTTGTAATCGCCTGTAGCGGGTTTGCTGTCAAGACTGAACGGATTCTTTCCTTCTTCTTTAAGAGCAGGATTGAAACGGAACATATTCCAGTAACCGCAATCAACGGCTTTCTTCATTTCAGCCTGGCAATTTACCATACCGCCCTTAATGCTGTGCATTTCGCAAGGTGAGTAACCGATAATAAGTGACGGACCCGGATATGCTTCTGCTTCTTTAATTGCTTTAAGTGTCTGATTCTGGTCAGCGCCCATAGCAATCTGAGCAACGTAAATATAGCCGTAAGACATAGCAATTTCTGCAAGGCTCTTCTTAGCAATAGCCTTACCGGCAGCAGCGAACTGTGCAACCTGACCTATCTGAGAAGCCTTGGAAGCCTGACCGCCTGTGTTAGAGTAAACTTCGGTATCGAATACCATAACGTTTACGTCGTTACCACTTGCAAGTACGTGGTCAAGACCGCCGAAACCGATATCGTAAGCCCAACCGTCACCACCGAAGATCCAAACGGACTTCTTAGCGAGGAATTCAGCGTTGTCAACAATATCTTTGCAAAGTGCGCAATCAGCGCCTGCAGCCTTAATAGCAGCAACAAGAGCATCTGCCTTAGCAGCATTTGCTTCGCCATCGTTAACTGTTGCAATATATTCTTCAGCAGCAGCCTTAACTTCAGCAGCAGCCTTATCAGATTCAGCAATCTTCTTAGCGTTATCAATAAGTCTGTCGCGGATAGCCTTCTGGCCTAAGTACATACCAAGACCGTATTCAGCGTTATCTTCAAAGAGCGAGTTACCCCAAGCAGGACCCTGACCCTTTGCGTTGGTGGTGTAAGGAGATGTAGCAGCAGGACCGCCCCAGATAGAAGAACAACCTGTAGCGTTAGCAATGTACATTCTGTCACCGAACAACTGAGTAATAAGACGTGCATAAGCGGTTTCTGCACAACCTGCGCAAGAACCCGAGAACTCAAGAAGCGGTTTCTTGTACTGAGAAGCAATTACGTTACCGCTGCCTGCAACGCCTTCTTTTTCAGTTACGTTAGCAACGCAGTAATCAAATACCTTCTGCTGTGCAAGTTCGCCTTCCTGAGCAACCATAGCAAGAGAGTTTGTGGGACATACGCCAACGCAAACACCGCAACCCATACAATCCATAGGAGATACAGCGAGTGTGTAAGCATAACCCTTATTGGTAGCATTCTTTTCCTTAACTGCAACCTTAAGTTCAGAAGGAGCAGCAGCCTTTTCAGCTTCGCTTAGTGCATAAGGACGGATTGTAGCGTGAGGACAAACGAATGCGCACTTGTTACAACCAATACAGGTTTCGTTGTTCCAAGCAGGAACCATAACGGCAACACCGCGTTTTTCATAAGCAGCAGCGCCCTGTTCAAAGGTACCGTCAGCGTGATCAACGAAAGCAGATACAGGAAGTGCATCGCCCTGCATAAGAGCAACAGGCTTCATAATACCGTCTACCATCTTAACAAGTTTTTCAGCGCCTTCTGACTTAACAACAGCGTTATCGTCTGTAGCGTTAGCCCAATCAGCAGGTACGTCAATCTTAACGTAAGCAGTAGCACCGGCATCAATTGCCTTTTCGTTCATTTCAACGATTTCTTTACCCTTCTTCATAAACTTCTGAGCTTTTTCCTTCATATAGCCAATAGCTTCTTCAGCAGGAAGAACCTTAGAAAGTGAGAAGAATGCAGACTGTAAAACGGTGTTGGTACGCTTACCAAGACCAATTTGAGCAGCCAAATCAATAGCATTAACGGTGTAAAGCTGAATGTTGTTTTCAGCAATATAACGTTTAGCATCGGCAGGCATATGTTCGTTAAGTTCTTCAGCAGACCACTGACAGTTAATTAAGAACACACCGCCCGGTTTAACGTCGTTAACCATCTTGTAACCCTTAATTACGTAAGAGGGGTTGTGACAAGCAACGAAGTCAGCCTTATTAATGTAGTAAGGGCTCTTAATGGGCTTATCACCAAAACGTAAGTGAGAAATGGTGATACCGCCGGTCTTCTTAGAGTCATACTGGAAGTATGCCTGAACGTATTTGTCGGTATGGTCACCGATAATCTTAATAGAGTCTTTGTTAGCACCAACAGTACCGTCACCGCCAAGACCCCAGAACTTACATTCAATAGTGCCTTCTGCAGCAGTATTAGGTGCGGGTTTTTCTTCAAGAGAAAGATCAGTTACGTCGTCTACAATACCAATTGTGAACTGAGCCTTAGGAGCATCTTTCTTAAGTTCATCGAATACAGCAAATACGCTTGAAGGAGGTGTATCCTTAGAACCAAGACCGTAACGGCCGCCTGTAACGGTATCAATCTTTCTGCCGGTTGCAGCAAGAGCAGCAACAACGTCCATATAAAGAGGTTCGCCGATAGCGCCGGGTTCTTTTGTACGGTCAAGAACGGCAATCTTCTTAACAGACTG
Source organism: Acutalibacteraceae bacterium (assembly GCA_045605385.1). GTDB lineage: Bacteria > Bacillota > Clostridia > Oscillospirales > Acutalibacteraceae > SIG607. Next base: position 30,350 of record JAZUPW010000039.1, on the reverse strand, counting down.
AGGAATAGCTTCAACAAACTTGTTGGAAGCAAAAGGACGGTAAAGTCTTACCTTAATAAGACCAACCTTTTCGCCCATAGCGGTAAGGTAATCAATAACTTCTTCTGCAACGTCACAGATAGAACCCATAGCAACGATAACACGTTCTGCATCGGGTGCACCGTAGTAGTTGAAGAGTTTATAGTCGGTACCGATTTTTTCGTTAACCTTGTCCATATACTTTTCAACGATTTCGGGAACAGCGTTGTAATATTTGTTACAAGCTTCTCTGTTCTGGAAGAAGATATCGCCGTTCTGGTGAGAACCGCGCATTACAGGACGTTCGGGGTTAAGAGCGCGCTTACGGAATGCTTCAACAGCATCCATATTACACATTTCTTTAAGATCTTCATAATCCCAAGCCTGTACCTTCTGAATTTCGTGAGAAGTACGGAAACCGTCGAAGAAGTTAAGGAACGGAACTCTGCCTTCAATAGCAGCAAGGTGAGCAACTGCGCCTAAGTCCATAACTTCCTGAGTGTTGGTTTCAGCAAGCATTGCGAAACCTGTCTGACGGCAAGCATAAACGTCGGAATGATCGCCGAAAATATTAAGAGCGTGAGAAGCTACGCAACGTGCAGACACGTGGAATACACAAGGAAGCAATTCACCTGCTATTTTGTACATATTCGGGATCATAAGAAGAAGTCCCTGAGAAGCAGTATAGGTGGTAGTAAGAGCACCTGCTGCCAATGAGCCGTGAACGGTACCGGAAGCACCTGCTTCAGACTGCATTTCTACAACATTTACGGTTGTACCGAAAATGTTCTTAACACCCTGTGCCGACCACTGATCGGTGTAGTCTGCCATAGGGCTGGACGGAGTAATAGGATAAATACCTGCTACTTCGGTAAACGCATAAGACACGTAAGCCGCAGCGTTATTACCGTCCATGGTTTTAAACTTTCTGGCCATAGGAAAAAATCCCCTTTCAAAGAATTAAGTATTTCGCCTTGGTTTTACAAGACATTATTATACTGATATATTGTAACACTTTTTGATTGTTATGTAAATAACAATTTTAAAAAATTTTTCAAAAAAATTAAAAAAGTCCTCTTTTTTATAAGAAAAGAAGACTTTTTCAACTTTTAAATTAAACTAACTTGCGAAAAAACAATTTTAAACTCGTTTGAAAACTGAATTTCAAGGGGCAATCCTGTTTCACTTAATGTAAGTTCAAAATCAAGAGTATCTGCCCTGCCCGAAACAAAAAATTTTTCACCCTGTTTATAAACTGTATACTTATTATTTTCCAAAAAACTATGCACCGAGTAAAGTTCTTTTAAAAACGCTCCCTGAGGCATAGATGAAATATCGGGTGTAAACTGTAACCCTTTATATTTTGCAGTAACCTTTCCGTTTTCAAAAACAACGGTAAAATCCTTTAAATTTTTCGGTTTGGTAATAAGAAATTCCGCCTTTCCGCTGTTATCAATAACGGTATCGCAAATATATTCCTTATCATTATAAAAAATATGCGCCGTGTAAGAAATGCCTTTTGTTACCACCTTTATCTGCGCCGTACTTTTAGCACAGGAACAAAGCAACAAACAGCAAACACATGCGCATATAATTCTTTTCATAAAACACTACTCCCCGACTTTTTTAAAGGCTTCGGGCAAAGCGTCTATAATATCGCTTGGCGTAAGCGATATTTCGCCAAATTTTTCTTTGGCAATATCTCCTGCAAGACCGTGAACATATACTCCCGTTACCGCCGCACGGCAAGGTGACATACCACATGAAGAAAGCGCAGCAATAATTCCCGAAAGAACGTCGCCGCTGCCCCCTGTTGCCATACCAGCGTTTCCTGTGGTATTGTAGTATAATTTTCCGTCTTTATCACAAATAATAGTTATGGCTCCTTTAAGAACCACGGTTGCATTCATCTTTTTTGCAAGAAGCGCCGCAAAGAAAGGTCTGTTTGCTTCTATTTCGCTAACGCTTACCGATAAAAGTCGGCTCATTTCCTTTGGGTGCGGAGTTAATATAAGCTCTGCTTTTGCGCCTTTATAAAAGTCTATGCTTTTAGCCATAAGATTTATGCCATCGGCGTCAACAATAAGTGTGTTTTCGGCATTTTCATAAGCAAGGCAAAGCAGTTTTTCAGCAGTTTTACTTTGCGAAATCCCACAGCCTATAAGCACGCTGTTTGCGCTTTTTATTTCATTAGCGGTTTTTATAAGGTTATCTGTTTCGGTAAAGCAAACGGCTTCGGGCACACAAGAAGTAACTATTGGATAAATACTTTTATCTAAAATAAGTTTTGCAATACCAACGCCGCTTCTTATACACGCGCGTGAAGAAAGCACCGCCGCCCCTGCCATACCGTAACTTCCGCAAATAAGAGCTGCTGTTCCGTAAGTGCCTTTATGGGTATTTCTGCTGCGTTTGTTCAGTTTAACTTCGGTAACTACACGCCCTTGGTTTTTATAAAGTCTAAAAACATTTTCAAGGCCTAATTCATTAAGTACTACTTTTCCGCAATATTCGGCGCTTTCAAAATGCAAAAGACAGTTTTTATAGCCAATAAAAGTAACGGTAATATCTGCCTTAATGCAGGGCGAGTTCACAACAGATTCATCGGCATAAAGTCCGCTTGGTATATCTACCGCAATTTTTACGGCGCTTGATTCGTTAACTGCATTAAATACTTCTTCAAGGTTACTATCAACCGTTCCCTTAAAGCCTGTGCCTAATATGGCGTCTATTATAATATCCGCCCGTTCTGCAAGGTCAGCTGAAAAATCTACTATTGCATCTTCATAGGAGGCTTTTTTTGCTTTACAAAGTTCAGATTTTGCTTCTAAAACTTCGCAGACAAGAACATCGTATCCATTATTATATAAATGCCTTGCCGCAACGTATCCGTCACCGCCGTTGTTACCGCTTCCCACAAGAACAAGTATACCGCTGTTTTTGTCTGCAATCTTTTTTACTTCTTTGTAAACAGCAATACCTGCGCGTTCCATAAGAGCATCGGTGTTTTTTGCAAATTTATAGTAGTCGTTTTCTATTTTTCTTACGGTTTCATTTGAAAATAAATATTTCATATCAGTTTTTAAAGGCGTCCTTTGCGACAAGTTTGTTCATAAAGGGAAGCATTTTTTCCTGCATTTTTTCTGGTATATCAATTGTAATACAGGTACTGCCCAATGTTTTGTGCTTAAACACAAGCGAATAAGCATTAATATCGTCTTTATTGCAATACATACCCGTTTTTTCGAACTTTTCGCGTTCGCAAAGCGGATTCTTAGCATTATATTTTTCAATTCTTTCAATATCTGCGCAATTAAAGGTTATAATACGGTTACGCTTACTTTTTCCAATAATAATATCTACGTCTATTTCACCGTTGGTTAGAATATATTCGTATTCGCCGTCTAACATTTTTGTTAGTTGCACACCGCTGTAAATACCAAAGCCTACAATAATAAGGCAAAGCGGAAGATATACCCACAAAAGCCACACAGCAAGAAACAGTATTGCAAGAATAACGCCCCATATTAAAGCAAGCATACCAAAACTTTTTGTATCTTTCCTCATTTTAACAAGATGTTCAAAATAAATATCCATTTTTTATTTCCTTTCGGCAAAAATTTTACACTTTAATTATACTAAAAATTAACTTTACTTGCAATAGTAATTATTTTGATATATAATGAAATAAAATAGGAGGTTTTCTATTATGAAAATTAAAAAAGATTTTTTACTTAAAACAGTTGCAGGTCAGAAGGTTGTTGTGCCCACAGGCGACAACGTTGTTAACTTCAATGCCGCAATAACGCTTAACGAAACCGCTGCCTTCCTTTGGGAACAATTACAGAATGAATGCAGTAAGGAAGAACTTTTAACCCGTATGACCGAAACGTATGACGTAAGCCAAGAAACCGCAGAAAAAGATATAGATGTTTTCTTAAACGTACTTAAGGAGCAAAACATACTTGAATAAACAAAACAATAAATCTTCTAAACAACTAATAAAAAGTTGTATTAAAGGGCAAAAAAGGCTTATTTTCTTAAACTGCGTTTTAAGCGCTTTGGTTTCGGCAGCGTTTATACTCATAGCTTTATTTTCTAAAAGTTTAATAGATATAGCAACCGCTGCTAAAGAAGGCAGTTTTTATCTTTATGCAATTCTTATGGCGGCAACGGTTTTGCTGCAATTAATACTTAACGCACTACATTCGCATATACAAACCGTTACCCACGGCAAAATGAGTATTGCTTTAAGAAAAAGAATATTTAACGTTCTTTACCAGAAAGAATACAGTAAAGTAAGTAATTATCATTCGGGAGAATTGCTTAACCGCTATATTTCCGACAGCGACGTAATAGTAAGTACCGCATCTGCAATTATACCCTCTTTATGCGCAACCGTTGCGCGGTTAATCGCGGGTATTATTGCAATGCTGAGCCTTGACTGGCGTTTTGCAAGCGGAATAATTGTTGTTGGAATTTTTGTGCCTGCAATAGCAAAATTCATTACCGCAAAGTACAAAAAAATACATAAAAGTTTTCAAATATCTAACGGCAAAATAAAAGCATATTTCCAAGAACTTCTTGTTAATATGCCTGTTATTAAATCATTTTCTTCGCTTGAACCCGTAAACAAAAAACTAAACGGACTTTTAAATGAAAATTATGCCCTTAGAATAAAAAGAAACCGACTTAATATTTTCACGTCTTCCTCGCTTTATCTTTTCTTTACTGCAGGATACGTTCTTGTTCTTGTGTGGGGTGCGGCAGGAATACAACAGCAAATTGTCACTTACGGTTCTTTGGTTGCATTTTTGCAAATAATTTCGCAACTTCGCGTACCAATAACAAATCTTTCGGGTTATCTGCCTCAGTATTCCACAATGCTTGCCTCTGCCGAACGCATTTGTGAACTTGAAGAAATAAACGATGAACTTTTACCGCTTGGTGAAAAAATGCTCAATGCGGTTGAAGACGTTTTTGAAGGTATTAAAGCCGAAAATTTAAGTTTTTCTTACGATGATACCCCTGTGCTGGAAAACTGCAATTTCTATATTCCCCGTGGAAATATTGCCGTAATAACGGGTGAATCGGGACGCGGAAAAAGTACGCTGTTTAAACTGCTTTTAGGTTATTTCCCCTATAGCGGAAAACTTACCTTTAACAACACTTACGAAATAAATGCTTCTACCCGCAGTTTGTTTTCTTACGTTCCGCAAGGAAATATGATACTTTCGGGAACTATTAAAGAAAACCTTACTATATGCGTAGAAAAAGCAAGTGAAGAAGAAATAAACAATGCAATTAAAACTGCCGTTTTAAGTGAATGGATAGACTCCTTGCCTGACGGCATTAACACAAAAATCGGTGAAAACGGACTTGGTATTTCCGAAGGTCAGGCGCAAAGAATTGCCGTTGCAAGAGCGCTTATTTGCAACACCCCTGTTCTTTTGCTTGACGAAGCCACCTGTTCGCTTGATAAAGAAACCGAACACAAACTGCTTTGGAATTTAAAAGACCTGCCCGATAAAACGGTGCTTCTTGTTACCCACCGCACTGTTGAAAGCGGCATAGCAGATATATCACTTCACCTTGATAACAAAAAATTCGTATAAAAAAGCCTCGCTTAACGCGAGGCTTTTAAACTATATTACTGTACTTCTACTGAAGGAATGCCCTTTACTGCTTCGTAATAGTTAGCAAGGCTTGTCATATGGTAAGCGGCAACCCAAAGAGTACCGACACCCAAGCAAAGCGAACCCACAAAATACCAACCTATAAAACTTAAATCAAGTACAAAAAGGTCCATTTTGTGGCCTTCGGTCATCTTTATGCTTTCATCAAGGCACTGACGCCAAGTGTATTCGGGATGGTCGTTAGCAATATACGGAGCAAATCTGTAAGCATAAGCCTTAACAATACCGGGGACAACAAGCAAAAGAGACCACAAGGCAACAAATATACCGGTAAGAAGTCCTAATAACAGGTTTCTGCCGAATTGTGCAGAAAAGCCAACGGTAAATACTTCTTCAATTTTCACTTCGTTTCTTCCGTTTGCAAGGCCAAGGAAAACAAATGCAACACCCACACCAAGCGGACCCGCAAGGATAAGCGATGCAACGGGAAGCATACTGCTTGCAGCAGAAAGAATAGCGCTTTCAATTAAGCACACAAGAACTGCCATAAGCCATACTTTGCCGAATAAGTTGTTTCCTAATTGGAATTTTGCGTTTTCTTTAATTGCTTGTCTGTTAATCATAAAATTTAACCCCTTTTTTATTTTTTATTTTCAAATATAAATTTTTCTATTTGCAAGGCAAATTCATTATCGTCGCCTACATCGGCATTTACCATAATAGGTTTTGTTAAATCAAGTGAAAAAATACCCATGATGGATTTGCCGTTAATTACGTATTTACCCGAAACAAGATCAACGTCGTAAGATTTTGTAAGCGCAATTGAAACAAACTCTTTAACCTTTTCCATATTATCTAAAAGCAGAATTTCTGTCATTTCATTCACCTTTAATAGAAATATTTACAAGTTTATTCTACTAAATTTTATTTAGTTTGTCAATATCAGTTGAAAAACGGCAGAAATTGAAATATAATATATTTGTAATAATTTTGGAGGAAACTCATTTGAAAGTTGCTTTTTATACACTTGGTTGCAAAGTTAACCAATACGAAACACAAATGCTAAAAGAAGCATTCCAGATAAACGGTTTTACCGTTACCGCCGAATATAATTCTGCCGACGTTATTGTTATCAATTCCTGCACGGTAACTGCCGAAAGCGACCGAAAAACCCGTCAGGCAGTAAGACATTACAAAAGTCTTAACAATGCGGTTATTGTTCTTTGCGGATGTATGCCGCAGGCATTTAAAGAAAGTGCCGACCAATTAAGTGAAGCAGATATTGTAACGGGAAATACCGATACGCAAAGTATTCCGCTTCTTGTTAAAGATTTTATTGAAAACAAAAAAAGAATTTTAAAGGTTAATAATCACGCTAAAGATGAAATCTTTAATACGCCGTTGATAAGAAGTTTTGATGAACGCACCCGCGCTTTTATGAAAATTGAGGACGGTTGCGAAAGATACTGCACCTATTGTATTATCCCCAAAGCAAGAGGTTTTGTTCGCAGCAAAAGTATTGAAGAAATTAAAGAAGAAGCGCGTTTCCTTTCAGAAAGCGGTTTTTGTGAAATTGTGCTTGTAGGCATAAACCTTTCGGCTTACGGAAAAGATAACGGTCTTACTTTGCTTGATGCCGTAAAGGCTGTTTGCAGTATAAGTAAAATTAAGCGTGTGCGTTTAGGTTCGCTTGAACCCGACCACATGACTAATGAAATGCTAAAGGGTTTAAGCGAAGAAGAAAAGTTTTGTCCGCAATTTCATTTATCACTGCAATCGGGTTGTGACAACACACTAATGCGAATGAATAGGCATTACGATACCGCCTTTTACAGAGATTTGGTAAACCGTATTAAAAACACCTTTGAAAACGCTTCAATAACCACCGATATTATGGTTGGTTTTGCAGGCGAAACCGAAGAAGATTTCAAGAAAAGTGTTAACTTTTTAAAAGAAATATGCTTTGCAAAAGCGCACGTTTTTGCTTATTCAAGGCGCGAAGGCACTGCCGCTTACAATTATAAAGACCAAATTGACAAAAAAACGAAATCGCTTAGAAGCAAAATTATGATAGAAGCCGCAAATTATTGCGAAAAGCAGTTTTTAGCCTCACAAATAGGCAAAACGGTTTCGGTGCTTTTTGAAACCGAAGAAGACGGCTATAACTACGGTTACAGCGAAAACTACAGCCGTGTAAAGTTAAAACACGCTTCTTCACTTCAAGGACAAATTCTAAAAGTTAAAATCATTGCCGCCGAAAACGATTGCCTTATAGCAGAAGAAGTATAAAAAAACAGTCTTTCCCATTACTGGGTAAGACTGTTTTCTATATAGTAAAGTATTTCTTCGCTTAAAACAGTGTTCGGTTGGTCTTTGATTTTTTTACCAAGACTGCTTAAACGCTCTTTGTTTTTTTCAAGTAATGCCTTTGTTTTTAAAAGTTCGGTTCTACAAACGTTGACACTCTCCCTGTCGCCCGCTTTCTGATAAAGGGCGATACCGTTAATAAGCATACGGCAATATTCTTCGTATTCATCGTAATTGAACGGGTTTTTAGTAAAGGCTATTTGCTTATTTTTAATAACAGCAGTAAATTCACCCTTTGAATAAGCGTATTTTGCCTTTATTCCATACGGAATATAGGTGGCGCTGTTTTGCTGTTGTATTTCATTTGCAAGTGTATTTGCACGGTTAATATCGGTTTCTACCGCCAACATTGCAATTTTGTTATCGGTATTAAAGGGGTACATTTTATCACTTGCCAGCCTTGCATCAAAGTGTGCAAGCGAAAGTGAAATGCCCATATAAATACTAATCACCAGAACAACGGCTAACGCCGATTGTACACTCCACAGATTTTTCTTTATTTCCTTAGGCTGTCTTTCATTATCTTCAAGCAATAAAAGAAGTATAAAGAAAACGCTTAAATACTGTAAGTTAAAATCAAAACAACTGTGAGCGCAAACGGTTAAAAGAATTATTCTTATATAATTCGGGGTGTCTTTTTTAAATATTTTTCTTATAATTGCCGCTATAAACAAAAGCGCAGGAATAAAACCTATATCAAGCACAAACTGTAAAAAGTCATTGTGTATATAACGAACCGTATAAACACCCGTTTGAACCGAATGCTGAATATGACTGTAGCCTGTGTATCCTAACCCAAACGGATTTTTTAACATTATAGGCAAAGCGTCGTAGAAATAAAGAAAACGTCCCACAAAGGTGGTTTCATTTAAAGAAATTCGCAAAAATCTTGCAAAAATAAGGTTATCTGAAAAAATAATAAATGCGCTAAGAACAGCAACCGCACATAAAAATACAATAATAAGTATTTTTCTTACTTCTCGCTTTGCAATAAAAAATACCGCAAGAGCATTAGCAATAAAGAAAAGCACAAACACGGTTCGGCTACCCGTTAAGAAAATGCCGAAAGATAAAATTGCCATTATTACAAAATCGGTTATTTTAAAGCTTGTCTTTTTAAATAAAAGCAATTCGCAAACAAGTAAAAACAACGCAAAGGTATTGGGGTATTCAAAAAAACCCGCTAATCGTTCCGCCACCGTAAAAAAAGGCTTAAAAAGCGGTATGTACATACCAATGCCCGAAATAACGGTTAATATTGCCGCAAAAGCGGGAAGTATTTCGGCGTATTTACTCTTCCCTGACTGCCAATTTGCAACAAGGAAAAGAATAAGCGGCAAATACTTTACAAAACCAATAAACGCCATTCCCGAATCCACTGCATAAATAATAGTAAACCCGTATCCCAAACAAATAAGCGCAACGCTTAAAAGTGTAATGGAAGGCTTAATTAACAGCTTTTTTGTTTTTATTGTTTTAAAAACCAAATACGCGCAAAGAATAACAGATAATATACAGGAAACGTATTCGTTAAAACCGCCCACAAAAACAATGCTTAACAGCAACACAATATCGGTAAAGCATTCAACTTTAGGCATTTTAAAATACATTGATTTCATTTTTTACGTCCTTCCTGTGAAATCGGTATCAATAGTAACAACACAAACGTAAGTGGGGTCTATTTTCGCAACCTCTTCGCCTATTCTTTGTTCTAATTCCGTTTTGCTTATTTTCAAAGAAGACGGCATAACGGCATCGAAAATAAGATTTGTACGCTGTGTTCCCTTTGGGGTTGTTCGGAAATCGTGAATAGTAAGGCGTTCATCTATGTTTTTTACCGCACATAAAACCTCTTTCTTAATACTTTCAACTTCTTCATCACTTGTATTAACGGGGTCCATGTGTATTGTAATTACAACGCCCGTTTTTTCTTCTATAAGTTTTTCGCACAAATCAACCTGTTCGTGGCAGTGAACTATATCTATATTCTGGTCTACTTCTATATGTACCGAAGCAAACATTCTTCCGGGACCGTAATTATGTACAATTAAATCGTGTATATCTTTAAAATCGCTAAAGGAAAGTAAAATGCTTTCTATTTCTTCCAACAACTCCTTATCAGGAGGTTCGCCTAAAAGCTGTCCTATTGTTTCTTTAGCCGCATTAAAACCCGAATAAAGAATAAACAGCGCAACCGCTATACCCATTACGGCGTCTAAATTAAAGGAAAGCGCTACGGTTTTAGAAATAACAACGCTTAAAAGAATTACAAAGGTTGCTATTGCATCGTTAATGCAGTCCTGAGCAGTTGCCGAAAGCGCCGAAGAATCTACAAGGCGGGAAAGTTTTTTATTAAAGAAAAACATATAAAGTTTAACAAATACCGAAACAACAAGAATTATTATTGCAGTATTGCTGTAAACAGGCATAGCATCGCCGTTTATAAGCGCTTTTATACTGCTTGTAAAAAGTTCGCCGCCCAAAAGCAAAATAATACAGGAAACAATAAATGCCGAAAGATATTCCATTCTGCCGTGGCCGAAGGGATGTTCAGGGTCGGCAGGTTTGTTTGAAAGGCGGAATCCTATCATAGTAACAACACTTGAGCCCATATCGGTAAGGTTATTAAGGCCGTCTGCCATTATTGAAATACTTTTTGTAATAATTCCAATGCTTACCTTTAACGCGCACAAAAATAAATTACATATAATACCGAAAATTCCCGCAAAAGTACCGTAATTTTCACGCACGGAATTGTCTTTGGTGTTATTGTAGTCTTTTACAAATAATTTAAGTAAAAAGCCAACCATTAAAGTTTACCGCCTTTGCTTGACTTCGCACCGCCCAAATCGGCGTTTGAAAGTATATTGGTATCTATGCTGAAACTTAAATTTTCGCGGTTACGCTTACGGGCAAAGGCAAGTGATATCATTGTATCAAGCAGTTCGCTGTATTTCACACCGGTTGCCTCCCACAAATAAAAAGCAAGAGACCCAGGAATTGTGTTTATTTCGTTAGCATACACTTTATCGGTTTTTGTATCTATTATAAAGTCTATTCTTACAACACCGTTACAACCTAAAATTTTAAATATATCGGTTGCAAGAGTTCTGATTTCTTCACTTTTGCTTTCATTTAAATCAGCAGGTACTTTACGGGCAAGAGAAGCCATACCCTTACTGCCGCCCTTACTTGATTTAGAACCGCCCAAATACTTATCTTCATAAGAAAGAATTTCATCGTTCATAAAAGGTTCTTCGCAAACACTTGCCTTGCAATCGTTAGCATCGCCCAATACCGAACAGTTAATTTCTCTTAAATCGGTTACGGCGCGTTCAGCAAGAATTTTATCGGCAAAGGCTGCCGCATATTCAAGAGCGGCATAAAGTTCTTCTTTGCAATTTACCTTTTTTATACCAACGCTTGAGCCCAAATTTACAGGTTTAACAATAACGGGGAAACCAATTTTTGTTTCTATTTCATCCATAATTTTTTGCGGTTCAAGCGCAAAATCCCTTGCATAAAAACAAACGCAATCAAGCACGGGAAGTCCGTTTCGTTTTAACACGTCTTTAAATACAACTTTATCCATACCAACGGCGCTTGAAAGTATATCACAACCAACGTATGCAAGGCCTAAAAATTCAAAGAAACCCTGAATAGTGCCGTCTTCACAGTTTGTACCGTGAACAACGGGAAAAGCAACGTCAACCGTTACGGGCTTTTTAGACGAAAAAACCGATGCTTTTTCGTAAGACATAACAACCTTTTCACCGTTTCTTTTAAAGGTAACGGCATCAAGGCCTTTAACAAGTTGTTCTATATTACGGTAGTTCTTTATTTCAAAAAGTGCTTCGCCCGTATACATTTCGCCTGTTTTTGAAACGTAAACGGGAATTACATTATATTTTTCTTTATCAATATTTTTCATAGCCTGAACAGCCGAAATAATAGAAACTTCGTGTTCAACACTTCTGCAACCAAAGAAAAATGCAACGTTAATTTTCATAAGAGTTCTCCTTATTTAAGGTAATTATCGGGTAAATCGTTTTCAAACAGCAAAACCGTATCTTTATTGCACATTGGTGTAAAAACGTTACTTGCTTCTTTAAAAGAAGAAACTATATAAAGGTTTTCTTCTTTAAATCCTGCATCCTTTACACCTTCGGCAATAGGTTTGCTGTGCTGTTTGCCCACAAGTATTATAATATCGGCACAATTTGCCGCTTCTTTTCCAAGGTTATAGTTACATTCGTACTCTTTTTCGCCAAGTTCAACAAGGCCGGGAGTAACAATTATGCGCTTTTTATTTTTAAAACGCGAAAGTACCCTGCAGGCTTCAAGACAACCTTCGGGGTTAGCATTATAAGCATCGTCTATTAAAGTTGAACCTGCTATATAAGGTTTAAGTTCAAGGCGGTGTTCAACAGCGCAAAGGCGCGAAACCGCAAAAGCAATCTGCTTGGCTGAAACGCCCATTTTATAAGCAAGAGCCGCCGCGCCCACAATATTTAAAATATTGTGCTGACCTAAAAGTTTTGTGTGAACGTTTATACATTCATTTTCAAGATGCAAATCAAAACTTTGTCCTATTTCGCCCATTTCAACGTTATCGGCATAAAACTTAAGCGAAGTGTCGCTTCCGTAAGGAATAACATTTGCGCTTATTGACTTTTCTTTTATATATTTGTTATCGGTATTGGCAAAAACACTTCCGTTAAAGCAAGAAACGGCATCGTAAAGTTCAAATTTTGTATTGATAACTGTATTAATATCGCCAAAAGTATCTAAATGCTGAGGTCCAATTGAGGTAATAATACCGTAATCAACTCTACCTACAAGGTCGCAAAGTTCTTTAATATCGCCAACCTTTTTAGCGCCCATTTCACAAATAAAAATTTCTGTTTCGGGACGCATATATTCTCTTACGGTACGCACAACACCCATTGGCGTGTTAAAGTTTTTAGGCGTAATAAGCGTGTTATACTTTTCGCTTAACATTTTGTAAAGAATGTTTTTAGTACCTGTTTTTCCGTAAGAGCCTGTAATGCCCACTATTTTTAATCTTCCGCCAAAATCACTTAATATCTTTTTGGCATCGTTTGTATAATGTTTTGTAATAATTTTTTCGGCAGGATACATTAACGCCCACAACATATATACCGCAATATAAGGAAGTAACGCCAACAAAAACGCAAGGCTTAAAAACCAATAGTAACTTCCCTTTGCAAGGAATATTTGCAAACAACTTATTATTGTTAGCAAAACAGCGTAACAGAAATACATTCTTTTTATTCTTGCCGTGAAAACCAATTTAATTATTGATTTTTTCTGCGCTTTTATTGCGCCCACAATACAGGCTGTCATATAAAGTAAACTGTAAACGGCAATGCAAAGCAATACCGCATTGTTTTTTAAACTGAGCAAAGAATAAAATATATAAAGCGGTACTTTTATTAAAAACTGATTTACTTCGTTTTCCTTAAGCCACGAAGTATATCTTGACGGAAAGTAAGAATTTTGCTGAAGCATTTGTAATTGCCTTGTAACAGAAAAAAGTGCTGCAATACTAAAGCAAATACAAGCAAAAGAAAACAACGTATGCGTATTAAGAAATGCTTGTAAAAATCTTGTAAGCATATATATCTACCCCAAAAAACTTTTTAAAATTGCACAGGCCTCAAACGGGCTGTCTATAAATGAAAAATGTCCGCCGCCCTTTATAACGCAAAGACCTGCATCTTTTATAAGCGATTCAATAATTTTAGCATCACTAAGCGGTGTTGCTGTATCATTTTCACCCCATACAAGAAGCGTTGGACAAGAAATGTTTGGTAAAAGGTGTCTTAAATCAACGTTAACAACGTTTACCAAAGTTTTTCTAAGCACGGGCGGTGCGGCGTTATAGTCGGCACTGCCAAAATGATTTCTTGCTTTTTCAAGCAAACCGCCGCTGAATTTTTTTATAACGGGAAGGGTTAGTAACCGTTTTATTATTTTAAAACTTTTAGCCTTTATTTTTTGTTTTAAACTCTTTTTAGGAATAAGCCCTGCGGCATCTAAAAAAACTATTTTAGGCGGAAACAGTTGTTTGCTTCCCGCAAGTTTCATTATAACTCTGCCGCCATGAGAATGGCCTATAAGTACAGGATTATTTAAGTTTACAGCCTTAATAAACTTTATAACAAAATCACAGTAATCATCAATATCCCACGCTTCACTCATGGTATCACTTTCACCGCAACCGGGAAAATCAAGCGCAACAACACGGTGGTTCTGCTTTAAAGTATTTATAAGCCGCGAAAAAGGAAGTATGCTTGAACCCCAGCCGTGCAGAAATAAAATTTCTTCACCACAGCCTTCATCAATATAATTAATATTAAGTCCGTCAATATTTATTTGCATACTTACACCACCTGTTTATAGTTCATAACTCTTCGGTAATAATTTCTTTGGCAAGAGCGCTGTTTCGGTAACGCTTATCGGATGTTACCTCTTTAATAACTTTTAAATAATCGGGAATAAAAAACTCTTCGTTTTCATCATTTAATTCTATTTCAAGAAAAGCGCGGTCATTCCAAAAAGGGAAAACGTCAATTTCAAGAGTATGATTTTTAAAGGGAATAAAATATCTTGTTTTTTCAATAATGTTAGTTCCCTGTTTTTTGTTTTTAAGCAAATCCAAAAACTCTTTACCGGTTATTTCGCTTTCGTTTTCAATTCGCTTAATATCGCTTACGTGTTGTTTTACGGTTTTTATATACTTTGTTTCACCGTTTTTTTCAATGCTTCGTATTCTTGTGCCGCCGTTTAAATAGCACTGCGAAAGTTTTGCAAAAGAACTTCCCTCTTGCGCTTTTAAAAGTTCAATATTGGGAAATTCAATTAAAAACTTCCGTTCAATTTCATAACCGTTATTAAGGTTCATTTTACTTTTTATACTCCTCTAAAAAATCTATGGAACGCTTATTAAACTCTATTGCTTCTTCTTTTTCTTCAAAGCGCGTTCCCTGTATTTTTCTTAAAGAAATAACAAGGTCTTCAGGAACAGGAACCCCCATATCCTCGGTTACAAAATTACACATCTCGTCACTCAAAGCGGTATAATCCGACAAAAAGCCTTCTTCAACAAGGCTGTCTACAAACTTATATGTTTCGGTTGTTGTTATAAAAAGCGTAGCCTTTGTGTCAACAGCAATAAGCGACTGCATACGTTGCATTTTTACGTTCTGATAATCAGCGGTAGAAGAGCCTGTCTGGAAAGTGCAGTTAACAATTGTTACGTTAACTTTGCCGTCGCCGTTGTAATCTTCGCAAAAAGATTCAAAATAATCTTCTAACTGTAAAGTCTGATTATCAGTAATTATATTATTACTGAAAAGCACCATTCTTAAATCATCTTCTACGCGCGAAGCACACTGCACACAACATACGGTAATAACAACAGCGCAAATAAGAATGGCAATAACAGCGCCTTTATAATACTCCCAGAAGTTTGCTATTTTACTAAACAAACCTTTGGGTTTTATTTCGTTTTCATAAGGCTTGTGTTCTTTTTCAATTTCATTTGAAGCCTGCATCCGCTTAAGTTCCAAAAGACTTTCCTGTGCTTTACGCCGTTGGCGCAAAGTATCGTTTTCTTTTTCATTCATAAAAAACACAACCCTTTCTTATTTTTTGTAGTTTTTGCAGATATTAGATAAAGGACACTCACCGCAAAGCGGATTTTTAGCCTTGCATACACTTCTTCCAAAAAGTACGGTACGGTGGCAAAAATCGTTAGATTCTTCAGCAGGTAAAAGTTTTCGCATTTTATCTTCAACACGTTTTGGATCTTTAGTATCTACCAGACCTAAACGGTTGCAAATACGAATAAAATGAGTATCTGTTACTACAGCGCTTTTACCGTATATATCTCCGCAAACAAGGTTAGCGGTTTTTCTGCCCACGCCTGAAAGTTTTGTTAATTCTTCAATGGTATCGGGCACAACACCGCCGTAATCTTCACTTAAAGATTTACCAATGCTTATTAAATCCTTGGCCTTACTGTGGTAAAGCCCACAGGTTTTTATAAGTTCTTCAACCTCATAAAGTTCAGCCTTTGCAAGGCTGTAGCAATCGGGAAACCTTTTAAAAAGCGCGGGAGTTACCATATTTACTCTGGCATCGGTACACTGGGCCGAAAGTCTTGTTGCAATTAAAAGTTCGTAAGCATTTTTATATTCAAGCGAACATATTGCTTTTGGAAAAAGTTCTTTTAATTTTTCTACTGCAAAAAGCGTTTTTTCTTTGTTATTCATTTACGTTAAGTTTCATATAACCCGGTTTTATCATACCAAGTTTTCTCATAGCCTCGCTTACGCCAAGTGCAACAACTGCAGGAAGGATAAAATGCATAACTGCAATCATAATAAGGGTAATTCCCGAAGAAAATCCCCCTTCTGTCATAGCGTTGAAAGCCGCAAACTGTCCTACAAGACCTGCACTGCCCATACCCGAACCAACTGGTGTACTTACCATTTTCAAAACAGCCGAAGAAATAGGGCCTAAAACAGCACTTGCTATTATAGAGGGCACCCATATCTGCGGATGTCTTACAATATTTGGCATCTGAAGCATTGAAGTACCTATGCCCTGTGCTATAAGTCCACCGAATTTGTTTTCGCGGTAACTTATTACGGCAAAACCTACCATATTACAGCAACATCCAATTGTGGCGGCACCTGCGGCAAGACCCGTTATTCCCATAGAAATACCGATTGCGGCAGAAGAAATAGGCAAAGTAAGCAAAATACCCATTACAACCGAAACTATTATTCCACCTATAATAGGATGCGCATCAACGTTATAGTTAACAATTCCGCCTATCCATTTCATAGCAAACGATATGTAAGGTCCCATAAAAAGACCTGCAACGGCGCCGCTTAAAATACTTGCAAGAGGGGTAACAATTATATCCACCCCTGTTTTGCCCGAAATAAGTTCGCCAATGCTTATTGCAACAAATGCGGCAATAAATGCACCTAAAGGCTCACCCGGTGCGCCAAGTACAAAAGATGTAAGCGAGACGTTTGGAAATGCGCCTATAAGACCTGCTACAGCAGCCGAAACGCTTACAAGAGGTGAAGACTTAAACTTTGCCGCAACGCCTACACCAATTCCTGCGCCCGTTAAAGTTTTTGCAAAACTTCCTATAGCGTTAACGTAAACAGCAATATTACCGTTTGGCAAAAATGCGGCTATCTGACAAATTATAGTACCTATAATAAGAGTTGAAAAAAGACCTAATGCCATTCCCGAAAGTCCATCTATAAACAAACGGTTAAAAAACTTTTTCATATTCTTTTATCTCCTTAGCCAAAGCATTCAAACCCGAATCAGATTTTGGGATAAGGATTTTACGCTGTGGCTATGTTAAAATACTCGTTAATCCGTCAAGGATTAACTGCGTTTTGTGCCTCGCACAGCCAAAAATTCAACTCTTTAAAATTCTGCGACCTAAAACGGGCAGAATTTCGAGTGATTTTTGGTGCGGAAGAATCCGTCAGGCTAACGCCTACGGGTGATGACAAACCGAAAAGTGCCGAAAGAATGCCGTTTTAGGCAGGTTCGGATTATTCGTGTTTGCTTAATAGTACATAATTTCTTCTATAATGTCTTTGAAAGTAACACCAACAAAAAAGAAGTTAAGCACGAAAAGTATTACGGCAATTATCAAAAGAATTGCGTAGCCGCAGAAAAAACTTCTTGCAAAGTTTCTTCGGTTTATGTTTTTATCGTTAAAGGAAAAAATTATTAGAAAAATTAATCCTATAACAGGCAATGAAAAAAGTAAATTATAACCAAAATAACTAAAAGGTTTAAGCGGTCTGTATTTTTCTTCCATTTAAAATTCCCCTTTAGCAAAAGCATTCAAACTCGAATCAGATTTTGAAACAAGTATTTTTCCGCTTTGCTTTGTTAAAATACTCGTAAATCCGAAAGGATTTACTTATGTTTGCGCCTCGCACATCAAAAACAACTTTATTCACAAAGTACTCCTACCTTAAAGGTGCCGATTTTGGAGTAGATTTTGGTAAAGCGAAGCGTATAAGGCTGTAGCCTACTACTTTATAAAACTTAAGTCATTTTCAATGGCTTTTTTCAGTTCGTCTAGTCCGCCGAACTTTTTTTCTTCTCTTATAAAGTCTTTAAGAAATATTCTGATATTCTTTCCGTATAAATAAGAATTGAAATCCTTTATATAAGTTTCGCATAAAACCGTATTGCTTTCGTAAGTAGGTCTTATTCCTATATTGCTTATACAATCGTATTTCTTATTTTCAACAAATATATAGCTTTTATAAACACCGCGTTTTACTTCGGCACAGTTTTTCGGATATTTCTGGTTAATAGTGGGAAAACCTATAGTTCTTCCGCGCTTGTCCCCGTGTATAACCTTCGCACTAAAAGAAAAATCGCTTGATAAAAGTTCATTTGCTTTTTTTATATTTCCCGCTTTAAGTAAGTTTCTTATATAACTGCTTGAAACAATTACTCCGTCATTTAAAACAGAGTTGCATACGTTAAGTTTTATGCCTTTCTTTTCGCATAATTCCGCAAGTAATTCTACATTTCCTGAAGCATTCTTTCCAAAAGTATAATTCTCACCGCAATAAATATATTCAGGGTTGTATTTTTTCACAACTTTTTCAAAAAAGGAAGTTGCGGAAATATCCTTAACGTCAGCAAAATCAAGAAATACTGTTTTTTTTATACCTATTTGCTTTATAAGTTCAGCCTTTCGCTGTTTATCCGTAATAACAATTCCGTCAGAAGAGAAGAAACTTTTGGGCGGCAATGAAAAAGCAAGCGCTATTGAATTATTATGCTTAGCCGCAGATTCTAAAACGGCACGGTGTCCTATATGAACGCCGTCAAACGTACCTAAAGCAATTGATGTTTCCAATTTTCCGCCCTCCTTATTTTAAATTACATACTGAGTTAAAACACACTTAACGCGAAGTTGTTTTTCGCTTAAATCTGTCTTACCAAGTCCCAAAAAGATTTTATTGCAAAAAACCTTTACTGTTTCGCCGTCTTCATTAAAATCATTTTTTATACGTTCTAAACTAAGTTCACCGCCGTTAGAAAACCTTACAGCCTGTTTTTCGCTTACATTTATTTCTCTTAAATGCGGCAAAGAATACTCTGCAGGTAAAATATAGTTTTCTATATTTTCAGCATTAAGAATATCAAGCGGTACGCATTCCTCTACACTAAAACTTCCTGTTTTTATGCGTTCAAGTTTTGAAAGCGTAGCAAAACAGCCAAGTTTTTCACCTATATCGCGGCAAAGAGAACGTATATATGTACCTTTACTGCAAACAACGTCAATATCAAATTCACCGTTTTCGTATATATCGCTTAATAAGGTTATGCTGTGAACGGTAACTTCGCGCGGAGTTATTTCTACCTGTTCTCCCTTACGCGCTAACTTGTAAAGCGCAACGCCGTCTTTTTTTATAGCCGAATAAATTGGCGGAAACTGCATTTGTGTTCCTACAAAACCGTTTAAAACCTGTTTTATTACTTCTATATCTTTTACAGCCTTACCTTGTTTAATAACATTTCCCGTAATATCATCGGTATCGGTTGCTACACCAAGTCGCACCCTTGCTTTGTACCGTTTATCGGCGCAAAGCAGATAATCGCAAAGTGAAGTAGGTCTTCCTATAAATACGGGAAGTACACCCGTAGCCATTGGGTCAAGTGTTCCCGTATGGCCTATTCTTTTTTCGCCCGTTATCCGCCTTAGTGCAGAGCATACCGAAAAAGACGTCATACCCGACGGCTTATTAATAAGCAGAAATCCCTGCATTGCTTTCCTCCAAAGAGTCTTTAATAACCTTTAAAATCTTTTCTTTTACTTCTTCAAGAGATCCTTCTAAAGTACAGCCCGCCGCCGCGCGGTGACCGCCGCCGCCAAGCGCCATACAAATTTTAGAAGCATCAAGGGGTTCGTAAGTTCTAAGCGAAATTTTAAAGAGTTTTTCCGCCTTTTGCTTAATTGTAACGCCGGCAATAACGCCCTCTACACATCTTGAAATAGATGCAATACTTTCAAGTTCGCTTTCAGTACAACCCGTAGCGCTTAGCATATCAGAAGTAACTGAAAGTACAAAACACTTATCTTCAAAAAAGAACTCAGATTTTGCTAAAATCATTCTTTCAAGTTCTAAAAACTGTTTTGATTTAGTATCGAACATAAGTTTTGCAATATTATGCGCGTTGATGTTATAACTGTACAATTCAGCGGCAATTTTGTGGGTTTTTGCCGTTACACTTGAATATTTAAAAGAACCTGTATCGGTAGAAATACCTGTGTAAAGCGCCGCCGCTTGTCTGTCGGTCAAACGCCACTTCATAGCCTTTATAATATCATAAACGCTTTCACAGGCTGCTGCCGCGCCCGAATCCAAATAAAGTTTCTTTGCGTAACGCGTATTTGAAATGTGATGGTCTATGCACAAATCAACCTTGCCCGAAAACGTATCTTCAAGGTTGCCAAGTAACTTTTCGGTGGCAATGTCTACAGCAATAACTGTGTTGTACTCTATAGGTTCAAGCAAATCTTTGCTAAAGAAATAAGAATATTTTTCGGGAATGGTGTCAGAGCACATTATAAAACTCTTTTTCCCAAAATTTCTAAGTCCCATACACAGTGCCGCCGCACAACCCAACGTGTCACCGTCAGGCGAAGCGTGTGCAAGAATTACGTAATTATCATTTTCTTTTAAAAAGCGACAAACGCCTTTCACATTCAAAAGATCACCGTTTTTATTCTTCATCATTTTTAGCGTCACCGCCCGTAGAAAAAGATTCAATTACTTTTGAAATGTTTGCGCTTATTTCAAGAGAATCATCGGCAATAAAACGCACTTCGGGTACCTTGCGCATTTTTACTCTTGCACCCAGTTCGCGTCTTATATAACCTGCGGCGCCTTTAAGCGCCTTAACCGATTCTACCGTTTTTTCTTTGCCTTCAATCGCGCTTACGTAAAAGGTAGCATAAGAAAGATCATTACTTACGTCAGCCTTAATAATGCTGAGCATCTTGCTTACTCTTGGATCTTTTACTTCGCGCAATATTTCCGACATAGCCAAACGCACATCAGCAGTAATTCTGTCAATTTTATATCCTGCCATTACTCTCTGTACTCCTCAATAATAAACGCCTCAAATACGTCGCCAACCTTAATATCGGCAAACTTTTCAAGACTAATACCGCATTCGTAACCGGTTGCTACTTCCTTAACGTCGTCTTTAAAACGGCGAAGCGAAGCAATATTGTCTTCGGCAATAACAATACCGTCACGAACAACACGGATCTGAGAATTTCTTGTAACCTTACCGTCGGTTACGTAAGAACCTGCAATAGTACCAACACTTGAAATCTTATAAGTATCTCTTACTTCAATTGTTCCTAAAGCAACTTCTCTGGTCTTAGGAGCAAGCATACCCTTCATAGCGGCTTCAATTTCGTTAATAGCATCGTAAATTACACGGTACATACGCATATCAACGCCTTCGCGGGCAGCGGTTTCCTTTGCAATAGCATCGGGACGCACGTTAAAACCTACAATAATAGCGCCCGAAGTAGCAGCCAAAGTAACGTCGGTTTCGTTAATTGCGCCAACACCGCCGTGAATAACCTTAACCTTAACTTCTTCGTTAGAAAGTTTAACAAGTGAATCCTTAACGGCTTCTACAGAACCTTGAACGTCGGCTTTAACAATAACGTTAAGTTCTTTGAAATCGCCTTCAGCAAGTTGCGAGAAAAGATTATCAAGAGTAACCTTTGTTGCCGCGCCGAACTGTTCATCTTTTTGTTTTTGTTTGCGCTGTTCAACAAGTTCACGGGCAAGTCTTTCGTCAGAAACTGCATCAAAAGCATCACCTGCGGCGGGAGTTTCATCAAGGCCTGTAATTTCAACAGGTACACTTGGACCCGCAACCTTTAAGTTCTTGCCGTTTTCATTCATCATTGTACGAACACGGCCAACCGAAGTGCCTGCAACAATAATGTCGCCTGAATGAAGCGTACCGCCCTGAACAAGAAGTGTTGCAACAGGACCGCGTCCTTTATCCAACCTTGCTTCAATAACAACACCCTTAGCCTTACGGTCGGGGTTGGCCTTTAATTCAAGCATTTCGGCAACAAGAATAATATTTTCAATAAGTTCATCAATACCTTGGTGAGTCTTAGCCGAAACAGGTACGCAGATAACGTCACCGCCCCATTTTTCAGGAACAAGTTCATGTTCGGTAAGTTGCTGAAGCACTCTGTCGGGGTTAGCTTCGGGCTTATCCATTTTGTTTATAGCAACAATTATCTGTACGCCTGCAGCTTTAGCGTGGCTTATTGCTTCAATTGTCTGAGGCATAATACCGTCGTCGGCTGCAACAACAAGTACAGCAATATCGGTTGCCATAGCGCCGCGCTGACGCATAGCAGTAAATGCGGCGTGACCTGGGGTATCAAGGAAGGTAAGGTCTTTGCCGTTGTAATTTACTCTGTAAGCACCAATATGCTGAGTAATACCGCCTGCTTCGCTGTTGGTAACTGCAGTATTACGTATAGTATCAAGTATAGAAGTTTTACCGTGGTCAACGTGGCCCATAACAACAATAACTGGATCTCTGGGCTTTAAGCTTTCTGCAGTATCTTCAAACTCATCCATAATACGTTCTTCAATGGTAACAACAACTTCACGCTTAATCTTTGCGCCCATTTCAGAAACAACAATTTCGGCAGTGTCGTAATCAATCATCTGGTTAACGGTTGCCATCATACCGAGTTTCATTAAAGTTTTAATAACTTCTGCGGCAGTTTTCTTAAGCTGAGATGCTAAATCGCCAACGCTGATTTCTTCGCCAACAGTAACCGTAATAGGTGTCTTCTTGATTTTTTCAAGTTGAAGACGTCTTAGTTTATCTGCCTCGGTTTCGCGTTTTGCATTCTGCGGACGTCTGTCCTGAGATTTCTGGCGTATTTTCTGCTTATGTGAGAAATTATCCTTCATAGAATTAGCAGGAGCAATATTTTCGTACTTTTCGTTATATTTTTCCGAATCGAAATTGTTTGCTCTTGTGTCTACACGGCGCATATCAACAGGGCCTCTGTTAGGTACAGCGCCGGGATTTTCTTTCTTTTCACGCTTTTTAAAAGGGTTAGGATCAGAAGGCTTGTGTTCTTTTACAACCTCTTTGGAATCAACCTTTTTAGGTTCTTCCTTCTTAGGTTGTTTTTTAACTTCTTCCTTTTTTGGTTCAGCCTTTTTGGCTTCTTTCTTAGGCTCTTCCTTCTTTTGTTCGGTCTTTTTAGGTTCAGCCTTTTTAGGTTCGGCTTTCTTTGGTTCTTCTTTAGATTTCTGAGCCTCTTGCGCCGCCTTTAACTGTTCAAGAATAGCCATCTGGTCGGCAAGTTTTTTATCCTTTTCTGCCTTACGCTGAGCCGCGCTTTTTTCACGCGCATCGGCACCCATAGCAAAATAGGTTTCAAAATTCTTAACCTGATTAGCCTTAGTTAGTTTATCAAATAAAACATCAAATTCGGTTTCTTCAACCGAAGCGCCTGATTTCTTTTCAACGCCAATGTTTTCCTGTATAAAAGCAATAAGTTCTTTACTGCTCATTTCAAGATCTTTTGCAAGATCGCTGACTTTAATTTTTGCCACCTACAATTCCTCCTCTGATAGCTTTTGCAAAGCCCTCGTCATTTACCGAAAGTATGCTTCCCTTGCGCCCTGTGGCAGCCGCAAGAGTATCACCTGAATATTCAACCGAAATAACGTCAACCTTTTGTTTTTCAGCAAAAAAGCGTATTTCCTTTAAACTTTTTTCTGAAATATCAGATGCCGCTAATATAAGTTTTGTTTTGCCTTTTTTTAAACTTTCTTTTGAACTGTCCATTCCAAAAGAAAGGTTTGCAGATTTACTTGCAAAGCCTAAAAGACTTAACACTTTTTCATTCAATACCGCTTAACTCCTTTTTCAGCGTTTCATAAATTTCGGGGGCTACAGTAACGCCCAAGCAGGTTTCAAGACGCTTTTTCTTAATGCTTAGTTCCAAGCAGTTAATATCTTTACATATATATGCGCCTCTGCCTGCAGCTTTACCGGTTGCATCTATAGATAAAACACCATCGGGCGATTTAACAACCCTTATAAGCTCTTTTTTAGGCTTATGTTCAGCGCAACCGGTGCACTGACGCATAGGTATTTTTTTCATCATAATTATTCCTCGTTTTCACCGTAGAATCCGCTTTCGGGGTGAATGTCTATCTTCCAGCCTGTAAGTCTGGCAGCAAGACGAACGTTCTGTCCCTTGTTACCAATAGCCAAAGAAAGTTGAGAATCGGGAACGGTAACACGGCAGGTTTTTTCTTCCATATCCAAAACTTCTACCGATAAAACCTTTGCGGGAGAAAGAGCCTCGCTTATAAAGGCTGCAGGGTCATCGCTGTATTTAACAATATCAATTTTTTCGCCTGCAAGTTCCTCAACAATCTGGTTAACACGGGCTCCGTGCGGGCCAATGCAAGAACCAATAGGATCAATTTCTTCGTTTGCACTGTAAACAGCAATCTTTGTTCTGCTGCCTGCCTGACGTGAAATAGCCTTAATTTCAACGGTTCCTTCAAAAATTTCGGGAACTTCGGTTTCAAAAAGACGTCTTACAAGACCCGAGTGTGTACGCGAAAGCATAACTCTTGGACCTCTTTCGGTGTCTTTAACTTCAACAATGTAAACCTTAATGTGGTCGCCTTCGTGAATAACTTCATCGGGCACCTGTTCAGCCTTTGGAAGAGTAGCTTCTGCGCGGCCTATAAGAAGCGTAGCGTTGCCTGTTTTGGGGTCTATACGCTGAACAAGAGCCGAAACAATTTCTTTTGTTTTGCTCTGGAACTCAGCCAAAGTCTGACCGCGTTCTGCATCTCTAACACCCTGACGGAAGTTGTTTCTTGAATTCTGAGCAACAACTCTTCCAAACTTGTGCGGGTCAAGTTTAATGTCTACAAAACCGTTTTCAACAGCGTTAGCGTCAATTTTAAGCGCTTCTTCTTCGCTCATTTGTGTAAAGGGATTTTCTACCTCTTTAACAACTTCTTTTCTTGCCACAACATTAAAGATACGGTTAACGGGGTCAATTGTGCACTGCACAACGTCGTTTCCGCCGTAGTCCTTTCTACTTGCAACAACAATAGCCTCTGCTACCTTTTCTGCAATATACTGCTGAGGAATGCCTTTTTCGCTTTCCATAGCTGCCAGAGCATCAAAAAACTCTGTGTAATCTGCTTCCTTTTTTACGTTTTTAACTTTTCTTGCCATTTTCCGTTGTACCTCCAATATTTAATTGTAATTATTAACTATTCAAAATCGTCAAGCTTTACCGATGCCACGTCTGATTTTGCAAACACAATTTCTTTATTGTCTGCTTCAATTGTAACGTCACCGTTATATTGCTTGAGAATACCAACAAATTCCTTTTGACCGTCTATAGCCTTGTATAGTTTAACTTTTACTTTTTCGCCTAATTTTTTATTAAAATGTTCAGGCTTTATAAGATCTCTTTCAATTCCGGGCGAACAAACCTCTAAACAGTAAGATTTATCAATAGGGTCTGCTTCGTCAATAATAGGATCAATAGCGCGGGAAACGTCTACACAATCATCAATCGAAATACCGTTTTGACTATCAATAAAAACTCTTAAAAACCAATCGGCGCCCTCTTTAACAAATCTTACATCCCAAAGGTCAAAACCAAGTTCTTCAACTGTGGGCATAATAATTTCTGTAACCTTGTCGGCAATATTAGCCATAACAACTACCTCCTTCTTCAAAACAAAAGTGAGCGACCGCTTGGCCACTCACTCCTTTTCCTTATCTCGTGTGAACATTATACCATACATTATTAATAAAAGCAAGTATTTTTTTATTGTTCCATCTGTTTTCCCAAAAACAATGCCGCTACCGCCGCAAGTTTTGTGTCAGATTCACTTGCTTTGCTTCGTTCTTCGTTTGCAACAAGCACCACCGCGCCCGTAATATCACCCGCGCAAATAATGGGCGACGCAACACACATAACGTACTCACTGCCCTCTAAAACAGCGCTACCCTCACCCTCGCCAAAGGTAACCGTTCTGCGCGATTCCATAATTTCCTCAAGAGCAGAACTGTTGCGCCTTTCAAGCACTTCTTTTTTAGAAATACCCGCTGCCGCAACACAATGGTCCCTGTCACAAATAACCACCGAAAGCGCCGTTTCCTTAATAAGACTTTCAGCATAAAGTTCCGCAAACGAAGCCAACTCGCCTATCGGCGAATACTTCTTAAAAATAACCTCCCCACCCGCATTGGTATAAATTTCCAATGGGTCGCCCTCTCTTATTCTCATTGTTCTTCTAATCTCTTTCGGAATAACCACACGACCAAGGTCGTCTATACGGCGTACAATACCTGTTGCTTTCATATATAAATCTCCTTTAAATTCAAATCGTGATACTATTATTTGTCAATAAAGAAAAATTATACTGTCATTTAAAAATCGTTGTTGACTTTTTCGTTTATAAATGATATCATTATATTATGATTAAATGATGTCATAAAAGGAGGTCGCAAGTTGAGTAGGAAAGCAACATTTCGAGCTGAACGCACAAGGCAAGTTCAGTTCAGAATGAACCCTGATACATTCAAAAAACTGCACATAGCAGTAATAAGCGATGATGATATGCTTAGTATGGCAGATTTGTTTAACTCTGCTGCAGAAGCATACCTAGAAAACCCACAAAAATATACTGAACTTGTTTCTGAAATAGTAGGAGGAAAGAAAAATGGCACGCGATAAAATTATCGACTACGTTTCTGGTATAGAAGTAGATGCAAAACCTGAAGAGGTCTTAGCAGTTCAACCCTTTTCGAAAATTTTGGTAGAAGATTATAATTATCCTAAGAAAGAAATACAAACACATCCTCAATTATATGTAAAATCTCATCCTTCAGACCCTAAAGGTTATCCTGTTGATATTGCTGTTTTTGAAGATAAAGGGTCAAAAAACGAAAAACTTAAAATGATAGTAGAATGCAAACGGCCAACCAGAGAAGACGGTCGTGAGCAATTAGAAATATATTTGAAATTTTGTGATGCTTCTATTGGCGTTTGGTATAACGGTACTGAAAGTTTATATCTTAAAAAAGTAGAAGAATCTGGTAAAATAACCTTCGAAGAGATTCCCGCTATACCAAGTTATAGAGAAACTATAGATGAAATAGGTAAATACAGAAGAAATCAACTACAAAAAACACACAACCTTAAGGATGTATTCATTGAAACCCGAGGTTATTTAGTTGGTAATGCAACCGGAACCACGAGGGATGAGTTTATCGCAAAGCAAATGATTAATCTTATTCTTTGCAAAATATACGATGAACGATTTACCGCACCAGAAGCTTTGTTGGATTTTAGAACTACTATTAGCGACACAAATGAAGAAGTTAGAGAACGTATTGAAAAACTTTTTGAAAAAGTAAAAGCGAAATATAGAGATGTGTTGGATGAAACCGATCGCATTGAATTCGATGACTTATCATTAAGGCATGTTATCGGTAAACTGCAAAAATTTTGTGTTACCGAATGTGAAAGAGATGTTGTTTCTGATGCTTTTGAGGTCTTTATCGGTTATTCATTAAAAGGTGAACAAGGTCAATTTTTTACCCCTAGTAACGTCAGCCGATTAATGGTAAATTTAATAAACCCACAAAAAGACGAAATGATTATTGACCCCGCCTGTGGCAGTGGTGGATTTTTAGTAGAGTCATTAAGATATATTTGGCGAAACATTGATTTGGAAGCTAAAAAATATGGATGGTCTGAATCTGCTATCGTTGAAGAAAAGAAAGAAGCTGGAATTAAACTAATTAGGGGAATCGATAAAGATTCTTTTCTTACAAAAGTTGCAAAGTCCTATATGGCCATTTTAGGAGATGGAAAAGGCGGAATTTTCTGCGAAGATTCTTTAGAACGCCCAGAAAAATGGAACCCTGTCACTCAGCAATATATCAAAAAAGAGAGTTTTGATATCGTCTTGACAAATCCTCCTTTTGGTAAAGATATTAAAGTTGTAGGCAGGGAAAAATTAAAGCAGTATGACCTTGCCAAAAAAACAGACACCAAAGGAAAAGAAAAACTAGTCGATGAAGGCAATGTATCGACACTGTTTTTTGAGCGCACATTACAACTTCTCAAAAAAGGAGGTCGCCTCGGCATTGTATTACCAGAAACATATTTTCATGCCCCAAAACAAAACTATGTAATGGACTATATGTTCAAAGGTAACAACATAACACATATTATTGATTTGCCGCACAATACGTTTAGACCTTATAATAATGCAAAATGCGTTATACTAATTCTTGTAAAGGGTGAGCCACAACAAGAAAAAATCAAAATGGCTGTTGCGGAACAAATGGGGCACGACCATCAAGGAAAATCCATTTTTAGATTAGATGAAAATGGAGATGAAACCAAAGTTCTTTGGGATGATATTTCAGAAATAATTTCCGAATTTGAAAACGAAGTAAAAGAAAAGAAATATACTTTCGAAGTAGATGCCGAAGTGGTTAAAAAAAGAAAAATTTTAGTTCCACGATACTATTGGATGTATAAACAAGCAGATTTGGATTTATATGCAAGTAAAAAGAATCTAAACCTAGTATCTCTTCAAACGTTAATTGATGAGAAAATAATAACATTTTTTGACGGCAACGGTTCTCCTAAAGCACAATTTAAAGGTATTGGTGACATACCTTATATTCGAGTTAAAGATATTGTTAATTGGCAAATGTATACAGATGTTACTGCACTAATTCCAGAAAACGAGTATGTTCGTCTATACAAAAAAGAAAAGCAACTAAAACCAAAAGATATTTTGTATGTTCGTCGAGGCAGTTATCGAATTGGTAGTGTAGCAATGGCTTCTCCTTACAACCTAAAGTGCATATTGACACGAGAAATACTAGTTATACGTGTCCTTGATGAAAACAATTCGTATGGTATAACTCCAGAATATTTGATGTATGCATTATCACATAAAATTGTAGCAGCAGAAGCCGCAAATAAAATTTTTATAGACACGACACTTCCCAACATTGCGGAAAGATGGAAAGAATTAAAAATACCTGTGCCTAAAGATAAAAATTATTTAGATTCCTTAACAACCAGAATGAAATCGATCGTTTCACATCAGTGGGAAGCACAGAAGCAAATCGAAAAATGCAAAGCGGAAAACGATGTTTATTCTGTATAAACATTTTCAACAGTAAAAGAGGAGTGGAAAGCCACTCCTCTTTTGCTATGTATAAAAACCGCCCAAAACCATAAAATTAGGGGCTTGTGTTCAATAGGGCAAACTAGCGAAAACCCTAGTGTTTATGCGTGTTTCAGGCAGTTTGCCCTATCTCATACGAGTGTAACGAGTATCTATGTTCTCAAAAACAGTCTAAATCTTTGATTTAGCAACTGTTTTTAGAGGTTATAATAACACAAGCCTCGATTCTTCTAACTATTCCTGTAGCTTTCATATATACAAAATCTCCTTGCTTTACAAAGCCCAACTGTTAGTATCTGTAAACACAAGAGATTTATACTTTATAATTTTTCTTTTCAGAACTTCTTTAATTATGATTTAAAGCTTTTTTTATGAGTGCGATTTTTTCATCAAGCAGATCTTTGGTGTGGTCCGGATTTATACTGATATAAACCGCTTTAGACAGTTTTTCCAAAGTTTCGGGACACATTTCCGCGTGATAATCCGGGACTATATCTTTATTTGCCTCCATTTTAAACGGATCCATCAACGGATTGAATGCTCCGCGTTTTTCCATAATAGGAGTCCAATGCTTATATATGTGTTTGCCTGTATCAATGGGCAAAGTTCCGTTTATGCCCTCGACCGTTGCGAAAGCTCTTGCTTTTTCTTCTGTTTCAAATTTAAATGCCAACGTTGTTGCGCAATCGCCCTCGATATCATTCGAGGGAATGAATTTGCAATTTCCCTCTAATTGGTCCATCATATATTTTTTGTTTTTTCTCAAATCAGAAAGGATTTCGTTCAGCCGATCCAACTGCACGTTCAAAACAGCAGCACATAACTCGTTAGAGCGATATTCGTTACCGCAAAAGCCTTCCGTAATAAAGTCTTGCATCTGGTCCCCGAAAAAGGCAACGGCGCTGCTGTCGTGATAAATAAGAGCCCTTTCGAAAATCTGACGGTTATTGGTTAATAATGC